>CAHJWM010000054.1 GCA_903642325.1 Myxococcales bacterium
CCACGGACCGCCGCCGGTATCGCCAGCGCAGCACCGCTCGTCGACGCGCCGCTCGCCGCGGCTACGAGCAGCGCCGTGCCCGAAGCTGCGAGCGCCGCGCCTCGGGGCCCGACGCCCGCGGTGAATGCTGGGTCAGGCAGCGCCGTGAAGATGATACCCCCTCCCAAAATCACGACCGGTGGAGAACCGACGAACGGGCCAGAAGTGGCGCCGGCCAAACCCGACGACGCTACCGCTTCCGATGTCGCTCCCCCGGCGACGGAAGGACGTTCAGCCGCCGAGCCCGCCACGCCCGGCACCGAATTCGATCGCGGCGCCGCCATCGGCGCGCTCAGGTCTGCGGCGGCCGAGGCCTCGGCGTGCCGCAAAGAAGGCGACCCCTCCGGCACTGCCACGCTCACGATCACCTTCGCCGAATCCGGCCGGGTGACGACAGCCACCATTCAAGGCCCTCCGTTTGCCGGCACGGCTACCGGCGGCTGCATCGCGAGCACGATGCGGCGAGCGCAGATACCCGCCTTCGACGGCGACCGCGTCACCGTCACGAAGACGGTCGTGATCGAGTAGCAGCGTTGCTCGTTCTTGGAGGACGTCCGGCTTCAACCTCTCGGCCCTAACGTTTACGCTGGGTCGCGCGCGAGGGCCGTTCGAGGGGTGCTTGCGCTAAGGCAAACCTACGGCGCAGTCGGACCCACCGACGCGCTCGGCTTACCCGTCAGATCGGTGGGTGGGAAGTCATGGGCTGCCACGCGTGAGGCTTGCGTCAGGATATCGGGATTGGGGGAGATATCCGCTTCGTAGCCGCTCAACGAGCCGTGGCAGCCGGCGCACAGTCCGTTGAAGAGCGGTCTCGGGAAGCCTTGGCGTACGATCTCGCCTGGGTAAAACTGCATTTCTTCTCGTTGAAAATGGTCTGTCACGGCCGCGTCCGCGGCGAGCTGCACGCGTGTCTGGAGCACGAGCGGCATGCCCCCGCGGATGGTCACGCTGGCTGAGCCATCATCGTAGAGAGTGGGCGAGCCGAGCAGCGCGCGACGAACGTACACTTTGCCGTAATCGTCGGTGAACACAGAGCCGGCGCTGGCAGAAGCGAAGCCGATGACACCGGTCTCCGGCGGTAAGTCCTCCCAGAAGGACAAGGAGAAGCCAGCATTCGGGGGCACGGTGCGGCCGGTGCGCGTGTTTTGGAAGACCAAGCTCGACAGCAGCGGCGCGTCCAAGATCGTGATTTGGGCCCGCTGGGCGTGCTCGGCGTCGTCGAACACTTGCGTCGCGCCGTTGGGCTCGTCCAGACGCGACGCGAATTGGCGCAAATTGTAGCGCGGGGCGAGCGCGACTGGCCAGAGCTCGTCGTTCGGGCCGCTGACCAGTGGGGTCCGCGCACCGGTATTAGTGTCGACCTCTACGATATCGAAGTTGCCCTGAAACTCCGCGAGAGACACCACGTTGGCGGCATAGCTTGCGAGCAAATTCTGAGTCGGTAGAGGCGACGGGCTACGATAGGCACCTTGCGTACCGGCGAGCTTGCCGGTGGCCGCGGGGTCGAGCAGGCGCAGCGAATGCTGAAAAAAGCTGGGGTTCGGCCAGCTGATGGCGGCGGGATTCTGCGCGTAATCCGCGGCCGTGGTGCTCAGTTGGTCGACGCCGACACTGCGATTGATGATGGCCAAGGTGCCGGCGCCGTGGGCCGCGCCCTGGTCACTCAAGATGGCCGCGAAGTTTTTGTCCGCGAGCTCGACCACGTCCGTCAATTGATCGAAGCCAATCGTGTCGCGCTGACCGAACAAGGGATGATAGTCCCCACCGTCCAAGTTCATGCGCCGACCGGCGAGCTGATAAAACCCAGGTGCGCGCTTTTCGGTTACGAAAATGAGCCGACCGTCGCGCATGAAGGCCGGTGACAACTCTTGATTGAGCAGGAACGTGAGCTGACGCACCGCACCTCGCTGCAGCACGTATAAGTTTGCGTTGAGTCGCGACGGATCGGCGGGCGTGCGCTGCGGCCCGTGGTACGCGAAAGCTCCTGCGTTCTTGGTGTTGCCGCGGGTAGACGCGAATACGATGCTGCCATCCGGGGCAAAGGCAGGATCGAAGTTGTGCACGAGCTCACCGTTGTCGGTGAAGGCGCCGTCATCGGGGCTCGGTTGGGCGTCGATCGTGGGCTCGACCGCGCACTTGCCGTTTTCGAGCACGTACACGCGAAATGCCGTCTTGGCCGAGGAGCGGGCGGAAAACGCAATTTTCGCCGCATCCCAGGAAACGGCGGGCCGGCGCGCGTCCGTGCTCGCTACGGGCAGGTTGCACACAGCAGACAAGCTTGCTTCGTCACCAACGGTCACGTGGCCCGTCGCGTCGAGCGAGGCCGCAATCTGCATGACCTCCGCGCCCGGCGCGTAAGTTTCGAAGCTCTGTGGTGTATCCGGCAACGGCGCTGGCGGACGGCGTACGAAGACGAGGCCGGTCAAGGTCGGTGGCGTCGGAAAGCGCGCGGCTCGTTCCTTCTGAAACCAGGCCTTGATCACACAATAGGGAGCCTGATCGTCGAGCTCCGCGCTGCTGTCGGCGGCGGCGGCCAGCTCCTTTTCCGTACATTCGTGCTGCTCGGTGAAGAGGGGCCCGCCGCGGTGCAGTAACCCGCCGTACTCCGCGACTGGCGGAAGGTTTTTCCGAACCAGGCGGCTGGCATTCAAGTCGTCTGACTCGAGCGCCAATTGCTCCAGTGTAAAAGCGTAGTTCTTGCGTGTGGCCGGTAGCCCGAAGTGGCCGCCGCTGCCGCCGCGTAGCCGGTAGTCGTGAAACATCGTGCCCGAGTGGCAGTTGAGCATCATACAGCCGCGTTTGACGAGCATCGGTTGCACCCGGTTGGCGAAGAACAACAAGCCATCGTCTTTGCCCGGCACGGCTCGATCGGTGGGGCCGCCCTTCTCGGTCGCCCAGGCTACGAGCGACTTGTAGTCTGCGTCGTTCGTGGAACCGAAGACTGTACCCCCCTCGTGATACACCCCGCCCACGGATGGAGAGAGCGCTCGCCGCAAAATTTCACTCGTGCCCGTGTCGACCGAAACGTAATCTCTAATCGCAAAGTAGTTCCAGCGTGTGGCCTCTGGAGTGGTACCGCAGGTGAGATAGAGGGAATTGGCGGCGGACCCGTGACAGTTTCCCGCAGCGCAGCGTTTGCCGATGACGGGGTTCACGGTGGCCGTGAAAGTTTTGAAGTCGGGAGCCGTCGAATCCGCGTTCGGCTCGAATTCAGGGTCGGTGCCGAGCACGTTCGAGCACGGAGTTTGCTCGAGCACGGGATCGGCTAAAGGCGCGTTATTGACGGCAAAACCGTTGGAGATCCAAGTGTCCAACAAAGTAAATGAGGGGCTCGTCAGATCGAGCAGCTGGCCGCCGACGTGCGCAATGTCGGTCGTGATCAGCGTGGGTTTGGCGCTCTGCCAAGTCGTGATCGCGATCGGATAGGGCTTGGCGACTTTGAGTAGCAGGGCCGGCAGCCCGTAGGGGCCATAGCGCAAGAGCAGATCCTTGCGCTTGGTCAATGATTCGTAGCTCGTCACGTTCAGATTTCCGAGCGCATTGCCGCGGTCGTCTGCGGCCACATGGCAGCCAGACTTGGTAGGGCTCTGGGCACACGATTGCTGGAGCACGACGCCTATCTTGCGCTCGTAGTAAGTACTCCGGGCCGAGTCTTCGTCACGCCTGCAGGCGCCGCTGGTGATCGCCAAACCGAGAGCCAGCGCCCCAATCGAGCCTGCTTGGCCGATCTGGAACATGGCTTTGCGCGCGCGGATCACGACTTCAACTTTAAGCCACAACGCGCTCCGCGCAAAAACTATCGGCGTCGGCGCGCCGGCTTCCCGAGCGAGCTCTGCCGTGTCTTCGACGCGCTTGCGCTTCGCAAGCTCAGAGCCGAATCAGAGCCACTGTTGCCGCGTCCCTCACCCCCGAATCGACGTCGGTTTGCGCAGCCAGGGCGGCTTCGCGCGCCGCTGGGTCACCAATCTGCCCGAGGGCCCACACCGCCGCGGAACGTACGCCCGCATCGGGCTCGGTGTCGGCAGAGGTGAGAGCCATCAAACCCATGACGGAATCCGCGCTCCGAAGCGCGCCCAAGGTTTGGGCCGCGCGCCGCCGCACCAGAGGCGAGGCGTCACTGATCATGCCGACTACCGCATCCACGTTGCTGAACACGTTGATCTGGGTCACGCCGCTGAGCGCGGCCAACCGCACTTCCTCGTCACCGTCCGTCAGCGCGCTTGCGAGCTCGGCATTCGGCCCCTGGTCGTTCAGGCGAACGAGGGCATTGGCGGCGGCTAGACGCACCATCGGGGAACGGTCTTTTACTAGCGCCGTAGCTACCGGAGCGATGCCGGCTCCCTCCAAGAACTCGCCCAGGGCGCTGGCCGCATACGCGCGCGTGAGCTCCGACTTCGACTGATCGCTGACTGCGTCGACCGTCTGCTCGTATGCCTCGCCCTTGCCGAAGACACCGAAGATGCGCCGCCGGAGCCACCACGCGCTGATCTCGCGCGTCTTCGGGCTAGACGCATAGAGCAGCTTCGAGACGTACGGAATGCAGCTCAGACACTCCACCCGCTCGCCGTGCTCGAGCATGGCCCAGATTGCCGTCGGCGCGGAGCTGTCGGGGGCCTCGACCAAGGCCAAGATCGAATCCGGGGTACTCACGGCCTCGAGCGAGCTCGTGCTCAAGTTTCGATACACGCTCGAGCGACCAGGGTGCGTGAGGTCGGGGGCGTCCGCGGCGCTCGACACCGACACCAACGCCGTCGCCGCCAAGCCGAGGGAGACGCTCGAAAAGCGACGAATTTTATCGGTCATCATCTTCTTCAACCTCAGTAGTTGTTGCCGGTGCCCGCGACCGGATCGGCGTCGACGAACGCTTTGAAGTCCGAGTTCTGGCGGGCGTAATACTGACCTCCCAAGTCGATGCTGCGGATGAGCTTCACCAGCTCGTCCCGCGTGAGCCCGGCGAGCTTCGCGTGGTCGGTGCGCGTCGCACCGGCCACGTCGGCGTTGCTGAAGGCTTTACCGAGCGGCCAAGCGTAGGTCTTGCCGTCCAGTGCAGAAGTCACGTTCAGCTTCTCGATCAACAAGCTGTTCCGCGCATCGCTCGGGATAGCCCATTTGGGCGGCACGGTGCCAGAGGTGACCTTGGAGCCTTTCGCCATGTTCATCGCCATCACCGCCGGATAGAAGAGCGAGACGTACGAGGCGGGCCAGGTGGCAATGCGCTTGTCGTAGTACACGGTGATCGGCGTATCGCTCAGATCCATGCGAGCGATCTTGTAATTGGTGGTCGTGCTCGAGACCGCGTCGCTCATCGTCACGGTGTAAAATTGCTGAGCCTTGTCGCCGTTCGTCGTGCCGTTGTGGCAGGAGACGCACTTGGCGGTGAGCAGCGCCTGGATCTGGTTCGGGTTGTCCGCGTTCGTGGCATTCGCCCAGGGGTACTCCGTACGCTTGTCGATGGGCAGCATGAAATTTTCCGCGTGTCGCCCGGCCGCGATGGTCGCCTGTCCGGTGCCGGCATTCGGCAAATTCGCCTTATTACGATCCTCGTGGCATCCGCCGCAGACACGGCTCTCACCCGGCATGCCTTGGATCCAGGTCGTCTGACTGCGTATCGAGAGATCGAACTCGTCGATCGGTTGCAGATGGATGGGCACGTACGGCGGCAGATCGGCGAGCCAAGAGCCGTCCGCTTCGATCTTGGCTTCGCCCAGAATCGCAGCGCCTTCCGCCATGGTCAGACCGAACATGGTGTGATTGGGCGAGCCCTCGGTGGAAAACCCTTCGATGATGCGCACGCGAGTGGCTTTGAGCAGCGCTTGATCGGTCGGCGTACTGGTCGTGAACTCGGCCCCGGATACGGCGTCCCCATGCCGCAACGCGAGCGACGTCTCGTGTATGTTCTCGGAGCCGAAGCGCGTGGGCAGCGAGGCATCGGACGAAGTCTGCCGCGACGGGATGATCGGCGGCTCTGAGCGCGAGCTTATCGCGTGCGCATAAAGCTCCCAGCTGCCCTCGTGGTTGATCACTAGGTCATTGACGCGGTTGGCCGCGTCGTAGAGGTACAGCCCGTAGTCTGGCGGGGTGAGACTGAGCTCGTTCGACTGGTTCACTGCGCCGTCCGCCCATGACACGAGCACGCGGCCATCCGGCAAGCTGGTCGGCGAACGATAGCGCCCCACCGGTGACGGCTCGTCCCCGCGCGGCACGGAGGGCGTCAGCACGGTGTAGGCTTCTTCCTCGCTCTTCTCTTCGTCGAACTGTCCGACATTTTCCGGATTCGCCGAGCGCGCGTCGAGCTTCACCAGAGCCCCCGCTTGAATCGTGTTTTCTCGGTTCGTGACGATTCCGTAAAACACATTGTCGGTGGGACTCTCGCTGACTTGCACCATCGAGTTCCCGGGTTTGCCGTGCTGACCGCTGAGCGCGACGATTTGCGTGCAGTCCGGGTTCATCGCGAAGAGCTTCACGTCGTTCACGTTCTCCAAGTGCTCCCAGCGGGAGAAGCCGACGCGGCCGTCATGCATCGAAAATAGCGTCACGACGTGGGAGAGATTTTGAGAGCAGAGCTTGCGATCCGCATCGCCCCCCGTAAGCGTAATGGTCGCCAGCTGCGTGACGGCGCGCGCGTGATTGTATTCGTCCGCGCGCGTGCCCATGGCCGTGTAGGCTTGATTAGTGGTAAAGACGATGCGACCGCCGGGCGAGAAGATCGCGTTTTGATCGTCATAGGGCCCAAAGGTGAGCTTGGTGACGGCAAACTTGCCATCCGCGCCGCGGTCAACGCCTGCCCAATACACGTGGTAAGTGTCGTGCGCGTCTGCTTTCATCGTGAACACGACCTTGGTGCCATCGAAGCTCGTATCCACGCTCGACACGTCCGCGGTTGGATAGTCTTCGATGAGGTTGGCCTGAACCTCACGCGACTTCAGATCGTATATCTCGAGCCGCCCGCCGGGCTCGTAGCGCCCGTAATCCATGACTTGGCCCATGCCGCCCGCCACGTCGATGCTGACCGTGCCATCCGCTGCGACCGCTGTGTGCTGGCGGACCGCGTACACGATCCTCGACACGTTCCCGTTTTCGGTATCCGAAGCGGTGCTCGAACAGGCGCTGAGCAGCGCCGCCGAGGCGAGCAATGCCCACGAGCCCGAGTGGCAAGGGTCGAACAGCGGATGAGGCATGCGAGGTTTTCCTAACGATTCGACGCGAAAATCGCGCGTCTCCTAGCGGTTGTCGAAGCAGGAACTGCGCCACCTATAAACGTCATGAATATTGATAACTTAACTTCTACTTTCGGGGCGTGCGGACCCATTCCGAAGCGTTTGCGGGGCCCCTCGCCCCCAAGCGTCCGCATTGCCTGCAATCGTCGACGCAGGCGATGACGGGCGAACCAATGCTAGGTAGCGGTGGGCGGCGCGTCAAAACGTGCGCTCGTGTCGGTACAGGAGCCACCTGCGCAGAATGCAACTTCAGCTCAACGAACAGGGATTGATCCCAGCAGTCGCTCAAGACCGCTTCGACGGCCAGATCCGAATGGTGGCTTGGATGAGCCAAGAATCGCTGGCACAGACCTTAGCCACGGGGCAGGCCACGTTTTTCAGCCGCTCGCGGGGCAAGCTGTGGCTGAAGGGCGAGAGCAGCGGAAATGTGCTGCGCGTGCACTCGGTGACCGCCGACTGCGATGCCGACACGTTACTGCTGTTGGTCGAGCCCGCGGGGCCCTCGTGCCACACGGGTCGTCCGAGCTGCTTCTTTCAGCGCATCGCCGCCGACGGAACACTGCACGAAGAGCCCTACGAAATGACCCCATTTCTGGGCGAGCTCGAGCGCACGATCGAGGAGCGGCAAGCGAGCACGGCAGACAAAAGCTACACCCGCAGCCTGCTCGACGGCGGAATCACGAAAATCGGCGGCAAAATTAGGGAAGAAGCGGGCGAGCTCGTGGAAGCGCTGGCCAATGAAAGCGATCAGCGCGTCCTCAGCGAATCAGCCGACCTGCTGTTCCACGTGTTGGTTGGCCTGCGCGCGCGCGGCCTGGGCCTACGCGAAGTCGTCCGGACCCTGGCCGACCGCGCGCAACAGAGTGGTCACGCGGAAAAATCCAGCCGTAAGGCTTGAGCAGTCTCCGGCCGAACCCGGGGTGCGTTTCACGACGGACGACGCCAAAGTCGAAGGCCCGGCTTTTAGGCCGTCCGGGGTAGGGCATTCGCTTTAGGAGGGGCCGCGAGCACCCGCGGCCGATGTGGTTTGACCCTCTCCGAAGCGCTCGTTATCGTGCGCTTTCTCGTTTCCGCGCCCGAGCAACCCGCCAGGGCGCCCTCCCAACGAGCGACCGCTGATGCCCACCAAGATCCTGGTTTTCGAAAGTGACGCTGGGTTTGCCGAACAGTTGAAGAGCGGTTTTGCCAGGCTCGGCTGCCCGACCACCGTGGTCGACGACGCGAACATCGGCCTGCAAGCGGCGTCTCGTGAACCGCCCGATTTGATTCTGCTTTCGATCGAGCTGCCGCGCATGAACGGGTTTTCGGTGTGTAACAAGTTGAAGCGCGACCCGGCGCTCAAAGACGTGCCTCTGATCATCATGAGCTCGGATTCCACCGAGGAGACGTTCGAGCAGCATCGGCGGCTGCGCACCCGAGCCGAAGATTACGTGCATAAGCCGATCAGCTTCGACGATCTGTTGCTGCGGATTCAACCGTTCGTAAGCGTAGGCCTTCCCGCGGACGCGGACCCAGAATCCGAGAGCTTCGACGAGGCGATCGTGCTCGATGATGACATCGAGATCGACGAGGACGAGCTGGTCGAAGACACGATCGAACCGGCGCCTTTGCTTCGCGAAAACATGGTCGACGAGGACGTGAATGATTTCGCTGACCAAGCATTTGGTGCGCTGGAGGTCCCGGCGCCGCCGAGCGCGCCGCTGGACAGCGAGCTCGCCCTAGAGGAAACCGAGCCAGCTGACTCAGAGCCAACCGAGTCAACCGAGCTCGAGCGCACTGACCCGGACGTTTCGAGAGAGAGCCTTCCGGAGTCGACCGCAGAGAGCGCTGACCCGACGAGCACCGAGGATTTTTCGCGGCCCAGCCTCGAGCCAGGGCGAATCACGCAGCCGAGCGAGACGGAAATCTCCGAGGTCGACGAAGCCGAGCTGTCCGAAGCTCCAGTCTCGCTCGCTGGTATCGAACCGCCCTACATTCCCGCGCCGGCGCCGGTTGCCCGCTCCTCGGCGCGCATTCCTTCGCCGCGCCCATCCAACCTGCCGCGCGCGGTGGATCTCGGCGATACCAGCCGCTACCGCGAAGAGGCCGAACGCCTGCGCGCGCGGATCAAGGAGCTCGAGGACGAAGCGCGCGCCGCGCATGCCGAGAACGCCGAGCTGGAGGACGCGCTGAAAAGGGGCGGAGCCAAGGACAGCGAGGTGCAGCGCCTGCAGCGCGAGCTGGACGACGTCAAAGCCAAAGCCGCCGGCCCCGCGAGGGGCGCCGGTACCGCACGCGAATTTTTGGATTTGCGCGAGCAGCTGAATAAAAAAGACAAGGAGACCCTCGAGACGCGCGATCAGCTGTCGCACAAAGACAAAGAACTGATCGGACTGCGCGAGAGCGCGATCGCTTTGGAGCGCGAGAAAGCCGACCTACACGACCGCATTGCCGAGCTCGAAAAGCAGGCCGTCGACCTACAGCGGGCGACGGATGCCGCCAAGAGCGACAAAGATCAGGCCAACAAACGCGCCGACGATTTCAAGCGGAAAGCCGAGAAAAACAAGGCGGATCTGGACGCCAGGGTCGCCGAGTTGGGAGAAGCACGCGCCCAGCACGAAGCGGACCTGAGCGCCCACGAGGCGCATCACGCGGCGCTCATCGGCGATCATCAGGCTGAGCTCGCACAAGCCGCCGAATCGCGAGCGGCGGCCATTTCGGCCGCCCAAGAGGAGGGCCGCGCGCTTGCCGAGCAATCGGCGAACCACGCCCGCGCCGCTGCGGAAACCCAGCACGCAGAGGCGCTGTTGGGGCAGCAGGAAGCGGCCGCCAGCGCGCAACAGATCGCCATCCGGGCGCGCGAAACCGAGCTCAAACGCGAGCATGACAGCAGGCTCGCCTCGCTGCACCGCGCCAACGAAGACGCCATGAATCGCCTGCGCGCGGAGCACACGCAGGACATGACCGACGCCGAAGTCGCGGCGCGCCGTTTCCTCGCCGACCGCGAGGAGGAGCTCGGTCAGGCCCATGAAGGAGCGCTGGAGCAGCTGCGCGGGGAGAAGGAGCAGAGCGAGGCCCTGCGCGATGCCCGACACGCCGCCGTGATTGGAGACTTGATCACGACCCACGAGGCAGCGCGCGCGCAATTCACGGAAAAACAGAGCGCGGCCGAGGCGGAGGTGAACGCGCGCACCCAAGAGCTCGCGGCGGCCCACGATTCAATCACTGCCAAGGATCGTGCGTTCGAGGACTTGGAAGCCAATTTGCTGACAACCAGCGAAGAGCTCAGCGAGGTTCGCGCCACGCTCACCGCCCATGCCTCGAGCATCCAAAGCTTAGAAAGCCAACTGCACAGTGCCAAATCCGAGCTGGCCACGGCCAAGAGCACGATCAGTGACGATGAAGCAAAGCTTGCGCAAGGAGAGGCCGCGCTCGCCGCAGCCCAAGACGACTTGAGCGCACTGCAGAGCTCACTCAGCGCAGAGGCGGCTCGGGTGAGCCGGGCGCAAGCGAAGTGGTCCGAAGATCGCAGCTCACTCGAGCGCGCCAAAGCCGCGCTCGGCGCCGCGCTCGCCCAGATCGAAGAGACCGAAAACCGCTCGCTGGACTGAACGACCTCGCTTAGCTCGGCCCTTTCGTGTTCAATGAGCGCCCGATGAACGAGCGCGGAGCGGACCGTTATTCCGCCTGGGGGCTGACCTGGCTCGCGTACGCGAGCTACTACTTCGGGCGCAAGGGTTTCAGTGTCGTGAAGTCGACGTTGCGCCATGCGCTCGGGTTGAGCGAAAGGGCGCTCGGTGTGGTCGATACGCTGTACCTCGCCGCTTATGCAATCGGCCTATTTTTCAGCGGTTATCTTGGGGACCGCGTCGGCGCGCGGCGTTTGATCGGCTATGGGCTAGGCGTGTCGGCCGCGTGCTGCGCCGCGTTTGGCAGCACCAGCGGGGCCGTGGCTTTTGGCGCTCTGTTCTTCGTGAACGGCCTTGCGCAATCGACAGGTTGGCCGGGCACCACTCGCGCGATGGCCGAGTGGACCAGCCCGCGGAATCGCGGCACGGTCATGGCCTTCTGGTGCACCTGCTACCAGGTGGGCAGCATCGTGGCCAGTGACTTCGCCGCCTACTTGTTGCGCCATCACGGCTGGCGCTGGGCCTTCTTCGGTCCCTCGCTGTGGATGCTGGGTGTCGCGGCGTTGATTTTGGTTTTCCTGAAGAGCCGGCGGATTGCGCGCGACCCAACGCTCGGCGATCGATCGCCCGAGAGCGACCAGCTCGAGGCCCGCCGCGCGCAACGCGCTGCGCTCCGTAGTCCAGTGCTGTGGGCGTTCGGGGTCAGCTATTTTTTTATCAAGTACGTGCGCTACGCGCTGCTCTTTTGGCTGCCGTACTATCTGGCCGGCACGCTCGGCTACGCGGTCGATCGCGCCGCTTACGTATCGAATGCTTTCGAGGCGGGCGGCATCGCGGGCGTGATCCTGCTGGGCGTCTTATCGGATCGCATGCGCCGGGTGTCGCGTGCATCGCTGTCGATCGTGAGCTTGCTGGCATTGACGCTGGCCCTGCTCGCTTGCGCGAGGTTCCGCGAGCACGGGCCGCTGTTCACGATCACGGCGTTGGCTTTGGTCGGCGCGGCCTTATTCGGTCCGGACGCGCTGCTTTCGGGCGCGGCGGCTCAGGACGTGGGTGGAGCGGCGGCGGCCGCCACCGCTACCGGCTTGGTGAACGGGGTTGGCTCCCTTGGGGGCATATTGGAGGGCCTCACGCTGCCGGCGCTCAGCACGCGCTTCGGCTGGCCGGTGATGTTTCCACTGCTTGCCGGCCTCGCGCTGTGCAGCGCCCTAGCGTTGATCCCCGCCGCGCGCAGACCGGATACGCCCGCGAGCGCCGCAATCGCCTCCTGAGGCACTTTCTCAAAACCGGCGCTCGAAGGTCTGCCATTGACCGTCGATCCGCCGCTGGTGCGGCAGAAAATGGGCTTTGTAACGCATGCGCTCGGAATCGGAAATGTACAGGCCGAGGTACAAATAACGAAGGCCCCAAGCTCTACAGAGCTCGATCTGTTTCAACACGGAAAAAGTACCGACGCTGAGCTTCTCGTACGCAGGGTCGTAGTAGCAGTAGACCGCGGATAGCGCGTCCTCGCTGCGGTCGACGAGCGCCACGCCAATCAATTGGCCGCCGACTCTGTAGCGCAGCTCGAAGCTTTCGCAGCAGCTCACGACCAGGAACTCTCGATAGCCCTCAAGATCGATGCCGTCGCGGTCACTCGACAGGCCGCGCAGCTCTTTATGTCGATTGTAGAGCTCCACGCGCGTAGCGTCCGCGATGGGGTCGCCCACCTCTACCGTGATGCGTGAACTGCCGCGCTCGAGCGCACGCCGCTGCGAGCGATTGGCGGTGAAGCTCGCGACGTCGATGCGAATCGGCTCGCAGGCGCGGCAGCCCGGGCATGAGGTTCGGTACAAGAAAATGCCCTGCCGGCGATCGCCAGTCTCCAAGCGTTGCTCGAGCTCGCTGCGATGCAAGAGGCGCGCGGGGATGCGCAGCGGCATGCGCGCGACGCGGTCGGGAAGGTACGGGCATGGCTGCAGTCGGTCGTACACAATCAGCTCGGGCGGCTCGCCCGGGACCACGCGGTCGTGCGGTAAGGGGCGCGGCTTGGTCATCTGGAGAGCCGGAATGGCTCCGGAAAGAGCTCGGCGAATGGCAGCACCCGGTGCTGACGCGGATTGGCGACGATCACGAGCGCGTCATGCTGGAACTCGGACATGACTTGGCGACATGAGCCGCAGGGCATGGCCAGCGTTTCTGCGTCCGTGAACACTGCGAGAGATATTATGGAGCTTTGGCCCGCGGCGACCATGGCCAAAATCGCGGACCGCTCGGCGCAGATGGTGGCGCCGTAGCTGGCATTTTCCACGTTGCACCCCATGAACAGCTGGCCGTTGCCCGCGCGCAGGGCCGAGCCGACGCGAAAGGACGAATACGGAGCGTAAGCGTGTTCGCGAACGGCGCGCGCTGCGTCGATCAGTGCGTGCTGTTCGGATGACAGCGTGCTCAAGCACCCACCGTACCAGCCAAAGCGACCCAGCGTGACAGCACTCGACCAAAGGCGTTCCGGCTTCGGCGCGCGGTCGCCTCTACGTCAGCGTGATTGAGCGGCTGACTGGATAGGCCCGCAGCCAAATTAGTGATGCAACTGATCGCGCCCACCCGTACCGCCATTTGCCGCAGCGCGATCACCTCCGGAACCGTGCTCATGCCCACCGCGTCCGCCCCTAGAGTGCGCAACATCCGAATTTCCGCGGGTGTTTCATAGCTCGGCCCGAGCATCGCCGCGTACACGCCCTCGCGCAGCGTCACGCCCGAAGCGCGCGCGGCCTCGCGCGCGAAAGCAAGAAGCTCGAGATCGTACGCCTGACCGAGATCGGGAAAACGAGGGCCGTCGGCGTAATTGGGTCCGCGTAGCGGATTGTCCCCCATCAGGTTCAGATGGTCGGTGAGCAGCATCAGATCGCCGGCCTCGAAGCTCACGTGAATGCCGCCTGCCGCATTGCTGAGAAGCACCACTGTGCAGCCCAGCTCCGCCAGCAGCCGCGCGCCAAAGACCACGCTCTCTTGGCTGTGTCCTTCGTAAAGATGAGAACGGCCTTGGAGGCACACGACCGGCACACCGGACACGATCCCCGAGCAGAGATTGCCGGCGTGGCCGATGACCAGCGGACGGGGCATGTCCGGGATCTCCGCGTAGGGAATGCGCACGAGCTCCGCGAGGTCATCGGCGAACTCCCCCAGGCCCGAGCCGAGCACCAAGCCCACGCAAGGCCGCTGCCGTAAGCGCGGGGCCACGGATGCGGCCGCGCGCTTCACACGCTGATGTTGACCATCGCGCACCTCCGCACCTTATCATTGGCGCGGCACGGCGCGCGCGGCGGGACTTTTCAAGCTGCTGGGCACCCGCCCCGCCGGAAAAAGGGTGTACGGGCAGCTTTTTCGCAAAACCCGGAGCTCGGGCTCGTGGCTGGACGGTGGCCGCGCTTCGAGCTAGGCTGCGCGCCCTAAATGGCCACCAAGTTCGCTCAGTTCCTTCAGGACAATCAGATTGACCCGCGTCGCATCCTCATCGCTTCCGCCGAGCTCGAGCGGTTGCGACCCGAGGATCGGAAGCTGCGCTTGCAGAAGCGCGCGGCCAAAAAGGCCGGCACCAAACCGGCCGAGGGCGAGAAGCCGGCCAAGCCGCGCACCGGTCGCGCCGTCACGCCGCGCTTGGTCGAAGCCGTGAGCGTCGGCAAGCCCGTATCGGGGCCGGCGAAAACGCGCCTACTGCGCGCGCTGAATGCCGTGCTCGTGACGAAAAAGAAGACGGCGGTCGATCTCAAAGCCCTATTCTGAGGTCGTTTCCCCACAAGCGGAGGCGCGGTCACCGCGGCCGGTCGACAGCAACAGCGGGCGACGAGCGAAATGAAAAAGATGCGAGTGTGGCGCATCTGACTGGTCGTGGTCGCCGCGCTTTACATCGGTCAAGCTTCGTGGTTGACGAATCTCGACCCGGATCGTCGGCAAGAGCGTCCGGTAAGGGCTAAGCTAGCAGCCGTGACAGAGCTCACGGAACTGATCGAACGCTGCAAAGCGGGAGACGGCTTGGCGTTCCGCGAGGTGTTCCGCAATCATCGCGCCGACGTCGCGCGCCTCGTACTGCGCATGACCGGTCGTCCCGGTGATTTGGAAGACTTGGTGCAGGACGTTTTCTTGCAGGTCTATCGCAGTATCAAGGACTTTCGCGGGCAGTCACGCTTTTCTACGTGGCTTTACCGGGTGACGGTCAACGTGGTCTTGATGCAACGGCGTGCCGCCAAAAGCCGCCCCGTTCTTCAGGAAATGCCCGATGAAGGGGTCGGCAACGACGCCCGGGACTTGCCGGACGATCAGGTGGCGCGCGGTCGCCGCGTGGCTGCGTTTTACCGCCTGCTCGATCGGCTGAGCGACAAGAAGCGCGCAGTGTTCGTGCTGCACGAGCTCGAAGGGCTATCGCCTGCGGAGGTCGCGAAAGTGGTGAGCGCGCCCGTGCTCACCGTCCGCACGCGGCTGTTCTACGCCCGGCGTGAGCTACTGGAAATGCTACGTGAAGAGCCGGCTTTGAAGGTGGTCGCCAAGGAAATGATGGCAGAGGCAGGTGCGGGGCCCCTAGGCGAGACGGAGTCGACGTGAACGGCGAGCACGAACCCGAAGAAGCCCTCGATCGCCTGGTGTCGGAGCTGCGCGCGGAGTCGGCACCCAAGCTCGACTGGCAGCGGCTCGAGGCACGGCTCATGCGTGAGCCGTATGCCAAGCCGCCGTCCATCCGTGAGCGCGTTTTCCGTGGTTTGCGTGTGCCGGCGATGGTCCTGGTCGCGACGGGAGCGCTAGCGCTCATCGTCGTGCGACGCCGCCCTGTCCCGGCCCGATTGGGGGCCGCTCCCAGCAAGTCGCTCATGGCGCGTGTGGCGAGCGGGCCACTCGATGGGAACAAGCTGGCGCTCGGCACGCACGTGACTGCAGGCAACCAGAACGTCGTCATCGAACACGCGGGCCGCGCGCGCTGGACGCTCGAGCCGCATGCCACCGCGGTCGTGGCCAATTCAGGCGAGGACCTCACGCTGCGGCTCGAGAGCGGCGCGCTATCGGCTATCGTCGTACCAAGCAGCAAGCCCGAAACGTTTGCCGTCGAAGCCGGCAACACTCGAGTCGCCGTGCATGGCACTGCATTCCGCGTCGAACGCAGCGGCGAGCGCGTGCTCGTGCAAGTGAGCGAAGGCACCGTAGCCGTCGAGCCCACTCAGGCCCACTCGGACCCGTCGTTCCTGCTGCGCCGTGATTCGCGCGGCAACTTCGGGCTGGACGGTCGAAGCGGTAGCATCGAGGGCAACGCCTCCGTCATCCTGCGAGACACGCGCGGCCAATCGCGCCGAGAGATCATGCCCTCGGACGGCGCGCGGCTTCCCACCCCTCGGCTTTCCTCTCATTCGGCGTTGGGCGCGCGCGCCGCCCTGAACGGCGCGCGCGTTGGAAGCGCGCATACGCCGTCCACGCTCGAGAAAGCGGCCGGGCAGCCACCGCTGCAGCCTTGCATCTCCGATATAGAAAACGGCGTGACCTCGGCGATTGAGCTCCTGAACGGCTGCTTCCGCGGCAAGACCCAATCGGCAAGCAACCGGGTCAGCGTGAGCACCGGCATGAGCCTCAGTGTGGCGCCGGATGGCTCCGTACGAACGGTCACCTTCAGTCCGCCCCTGGGGCCGACAGTCGAAGACTGCGCAGTGATCGGCCTTCGAAAGCTGGTCTTCACCCGTTCCATCGAAGGCGTGAGCTTCACGCGCATCCTCGAATTGACGCGCTGACGCCGCGCGTGACCTTCATCCGCAACGCACTGGCGCATGCGAGCCACTTCGGGGCGACCCCCCAAATGTCAAAGCTAGTCCGCGCCTCATAGCGAGCTCAGTGCTTCGAGGCTCCAAGCGGCAAGACCGTCGGCGCGCGCTTCACTGCTCGCGGCGCAACACGACCGCTCGATGATCGCCGATCATGAAGCGCAGGCGGCTCTCCTCGTCGAGCTTGAAGCTCGCGGTGTCGACGGCGCCATCGCTGCGCGTGACAGCGAGCTCTACGTCGTTGTCGTGAACGCTGGCGACTGTGTACTTGCCGCTGCGCGGCTCCTCGGCGGGTACGGCAACCGTAAGGCGCGCGCCCGAGAACTCGAGGCTCAACCCGCGCGCCCAACCGGTCGCGACGGCCATGTCTTTCGTGTCGAAATTTTCGACGCTTTCGCCGAGCCAGCGCCCTTCGAGCTTGCGCTGGACGGCATTGCCGCAGCCGCCGAGCACCAGAGCCAAGGTTAAAGTCAGGGCCAGGCGCACGGCGCGCGGGCCGACGCAGAAAAGTCCGCAAATCCGGGATGCTTTCGGAAGAGGCGTCATCGGAAACGAAGCGTACCGACATGTCATACAGAAGCCTACATTTAGGCATTGTCGGCCCTGGGGCCGCCGACGTCTAGCGCGGATGATCGGGCTGCATGAAGCGCCCGGATCATCTGCAGCAGCGCGTACCCAAGCTGTAATCGAAATAAGCGCGCGGATGGCTGCTCACTTTGGCGTCGCAGCCCTCGCGCGTGCTGCGCGCGTAAAATCCGCCCAGGAACGCGCCGCGATCGGCCGTGACCCATTCGTCCAAGTTGCCGACCATGTCGTACGCGCCGTCGCCCCCCCAAGTGCTGCGGCAGGCAGTGGTCGCGCCCGTCTTTCGCAAGAGCGGCCCCGCCGCGCCTTCGACCAAGTTCAAGCGCGGGTCCAAGTGACCGATGGACATGTCGCCGTGCAGGATTTGCCCGGGGTGCGCTTCCCGGAACACGTTGCACACGCCTTCTTCGTACTGCGTTCCGTACGGAAACTTGCGCGCGGATTCGCCGCGGCAGGCGAGCACCCATTCGTTCTCGGTGCACAGCCGCTTGCCCGCATGAAGGCAGGCGATCTCGGCCAAGTTGCCGCTCAGGTAGCCGCTCGGTGTCACGTCGGCGCGCGATTCGGCGCGCGGCTCGAAGTCCTCGGACAGTTGGAAGTCGGCCGGCGGTGGCACCGGAAAACGTTGACCCAGCGCGGCGCGCGACCACTCTCTGAACGACGCCGCGGTTTGCGCGCGCGTCGGATGATAAAACGGCGATAGCCGCCGACCCTGCCTCTGATCGACGAGCGTCACCTCGTAGCGGTCGATGCAGAAGCGTCCGCGGACGTCGACCATCTCGATGGGACAGCGCTGGCTCGTCGGCGGCAGGCCCGGCAAAAAGGACGGCGCTACGCCGTACTGCACGGTATCGCCACCGTCAGGCAAATAGAGCAATGCAGGCGGCCCCTCACCGACGGTCAGGGGCGCGCTCGCATCGTTTAGCCCCTTGGCAGAAGAGCTCGGGCGCTCTTGGTCGGTCGTGTCGGGCGGGCGCGAGCAGGCGAGCAGCGGCAGCAGGCAAAGCGCCGAGGCCGCTCGCGGTAGCTTCACTTGCCGCGGTAGACGATCAAGCCGTGCGACAGGTCATAGGGAGATACGGCCACGCGCACGCGATCTCCGGGAAGCACTCGAATGTGATGGCGCCGCATCCGACCCGAGAGCTGAGCGCGAACGATGGCGCCGCCTTGATCGACCTTGATGTTGTACTGGCCGCCGCCGAGAGCGTCCTGAATGACACCCTCCATTTCGAGAAGATCGCCCTTACTCATGTGTTACGACTCATTCGGTCCTTTACGGCCGCGGAACCTGACACAGCCGGCCCGCCAATGCAACCGCACGCAACGCGGACCAGCGAATCTGATTGTGGTGAATTTGCCGTGATTCCTGCCAATCCCACCGCTCTCCCGGCGCACGCCGGCGGCAAAACTCCAAGCTCGGCTACGACTTTCCCGGCCACGTTGTTCGACTACAACGGCGTGCTCGCCAACGACGAGACCGTCCACCTGGCCGCATTCCAGGATGCGCTGCTACCACTCGGGATCGCACTCACGGAAGCCGATTATTGGCAGAAGTATCTCGGCTTCGACGACGTGGGCGCCTTCAGCGCGATCTTATTGGACGCGGGCAGGCCGGCCGACGCCGCGCAAATCGCCGGCTTGGTCGAGGCCAAGCGCCCGCTCTACCGCGCGCGCGCAGAGGCGTCTTTGCCGTTATTTGCCGGCGCAGGTGAGCTGATTCGCCGGCGGGCCGCCGTGGGCCCCGTCGCGATCGTGTCGGGCGCTTTGCGTGATGAAATCGTGCTCGGGCTCAGCGCGCTCGGCGTCACGGACGTGATCGTGAGTGTGATCGCCGCCGAGGACACGCGCGCTTCCAAACCTGATCCGCACGGATACACGTTGGGAATCGCCGCGTTGTCGAAACACATTCCGGCCGCCGACGCAGAGCGCGCGCTCGTGATCGAAGATTCACTCGCGGGTATCGAGGCGGCAAAGGCGGCGGGCTTACCGTGCGTCGCCGTCTCGCACAGCTATTCGGAAGCGGAGCTCTACGTGGCGGGAGCCGACCTCGTCGTCCGGGATCTGGAGAGCATCGACGAGCGTACGCTGCGCGCACTGTATCAAAAGCTGTATGGCTGACGGATCACTCCGCAAGGCACGGCCCGCGACGCGGCGCGAAGCATGCACGCACGTGCGGCGCGCGCATCGCCGACTGTGCTTGTGCGCTTGGATTTTCTTTGGGGTGGGCGCTCTCTGTTCCGAGCATCGCGAGTCGCGAGCGGCGATGCGGTCGCGGCCCGCGCCGGAGCCCGCGCTGCTGGCAGCCGGCGCCGACGCATGGCGACAGGCCGGCCACGGCGCGATTCGCGGGCTCACCATCGGCCCGATCGAGAGCGCGCTCCACCCCGAACGCGGCTACGGCAGCGACGCCTTCGTGCGGACACTGCGGGAAGCCAAGAGTCTGGGCGCCACCTGGGTGAGCTTGACGCCCTTCGGGCGCGTTTACGATTTGAAAAGCACGGGCATCTCGCTCAGCTTCGAAGCTCCGTTTGCGGACAATCGCCGCGCGGTGCTGCGCGCGGTGGGCCAAGCCCACGCCCTTGGCCTGCGCGTGCTGATCGTACCTCACTTGTGGGTGGAGACCGGGGGCTGGCGTGGCGAGCTCGACCCCGGCTCGGAAGCGGCCTGGGCGGAATGGACCGCTAATTATCGGGCTTTTTTGCTGACTTGGGCGGAGGTCGCGCGCGATTCGCGGGCCGACATGCTGGCGGTTGGCGTCGAGCTGAGGAGCTGGCTCACCAGCACCCACGCCAAAACCTTCGCGCCCATTTTACACGCTGTGCGTCGAACGTACCCAGGGCTCCTGACCTACGCGGGCAACTGGGACGACATCGAAGACACGGTGATCTTGGGCGACTTGGATATGATCGGCTTGAATGCGTTCTTCCCACTCGCAGAAAAAGACGGCGCGACCGCGGAACAGTTGCGCGCGGGCGGCCGTCTCGTTCGCGACCGGCTCGCGAAGTTTGCCGAAGCCTGGCACAAACCAATCTTTTTCAATGAGCTTGGCTACACCACGCGAGCAAACCCCGCGGTCCGCCCCTGGGAATGGCCAGACACCATGAGCCACGTGGTCGCCGATCAGCCGGCTCAGGCCGAAGCCTATCGCGCGCTGCTCTCGGCCTTCATCGAAGAGCCTTGGTTCGCCGGCTTCTTCGTGTGGCGCGTCTACGCAGACCCTGACGACCTGTCTCAAGAAGCCGAATGGGGCTTCTCCCCGCGCGGTAAAGAAGCCGAGCTCGTGTTACGCGACGCCTTCGCCGCGCACTGGGCGAGCGACGGATTGAACGAGCTCGGGAGCGCGCTGTGGCGGGACAAAGCGCGAGGAATTGGGCGATTTTAAGCGGTCAACGCGGAGCATGAAGATGTTCTGAGCGTGCGTGCACGTTCGTGGAAGATAAGAGCCCACACAGACACATCGAACGTGAATCAGACTCGGCGGAAGAGCCTTGCGACCGTGGCCCCCGTTCTCGTATAGTTGGGCTTTCATCGGAGGACCTATGAGAGTTGCTTTGGTTGGTGGATCGTTGCTCGCGCTTTTGATCATCGGTGGCTGCGGCGGGTCGGATGACGGGGATTCGACCGCGGATCCGGCTTCGGCGTGCAAGGCGCTCGTGAAAGAGCTGTGCTCGAAATTTTACGGCTGCTACTCGGACGACGAGCTCGCCGCCGCTTCTACCGCGGTGGGGAACAACGAAACCGACTGTCGCACGAAGCTCGAAGGAGAAGATTGCGGCGCAGAACAACTCAAGTGCGACTCGGGGAAAAAGTATAACTCGGACAAAGCCAGCGAATGCCTGAGCCAAGAAAAGTCGCTCAGCTGTAGCGAGTTCAAAAACTCCGCCACTGCCACCCCCGCCGCCTGCGACCAAGTCTGTCAGTAGCCAGCTCGAGGTTTGGAACGGCCAGCGCTTGCCTTCGGCATTCTGCCGCTTCATCGAGTACTCGCTGCTGAAAATCGCTATCCACGATGCGCTTTGCGATTTTCTCGAGTGCCCTGGCTTGCGCTTGGCCGGTAAAATCGGTGTGCACGCGCCTTGCCCCGGCAGCAGGGCGACGCCGACACGAACTAGGACAATGAGGGCTGGGGGGCCGGACTCCAACACGGCCGAAAGCGATCAGACATTCCATACCAGTGCGTGCGCCCTTGCGCGTGCGCCTTCTGGCTGACCGTGCTTCGCGGCGTGCGCCGGCGGGCACCACGCGCGTTCGGAGGTGCGCGGCGGGGTCGCGTTCGCCCCCAACGAGCGCGCTAGAGCACGCGCTCTAAGAAAATTTGAATTTTGCTGCGGCCCTGGGGAGGCCGAGGTAGGGAGCGAAATGTAGCCTCTGGAGCGGCTGACCGGGCGAGTGTCTGGCCGTGCGTCGCTATGGGGCAAGTCGGGGACACACCGAATGAAGCTTTGCGTGCTGAGGTTGTTCGTACTCGGAGTTTCCGTGTGGGCCCTCCCGCTGGGCTGCTCCAGTGGGCCGAACGCCCCCATGAGCGACGCGGGCAGCGCCGAGGCTGGCGCGCCGGGCGTAACTCCCGGGGGTGATGCCGGCGCGCCGGGCGTAACTCCGGGGGGGGATGCCGGCGCGCCGGGTGATGCCGGGGTGAGCGGCACGTGCACGAACGCAACCGTCGACGACGGCAACCCATGCACCATGGATTGGTGTGATCCTTCGAGCGGGCCCGTGCACATGCCGCTAGCAGCGGGCACCGCCTGCGCGGACGAAAACGTGTGCAATGGCGCCGAAAGCTGCAATGCCGAGGGCGCGTGCGCGGCCGGCACGCCGCTCGTCGTCGACGATGGCGACGTGTGCACCACCGATACGTGCGACGTAAAGCAGGGCGTCAGCCACGCGGCGCAGCCTGGTTGCGATCGGCTGCCAAATCTGGGCGGGGGACGCTACGAAACTCGCGCCTCGCTCCTCGGCATCGTGCATTCGGCGGACGGGGCCGCGGTTTCCGGCTACGCGGTGAGCGTGCTCGAAGTGCCGGTGAGTGGAGCCGCGCGCAGCGATTTAACCGTGGTCGCCGCGAGCGATGGCTCATTTCGGGCGCGTTTGACTGGCTTTCCGGAAGTGGTGCCAGCGCACACGCCGCCTCTGCATGCGCTCGTTCGCATCACCGCAGAGGGCTTCCTGCGGGTGGAGCGTGAGGTTTACTTGCGGCCGGGTGATGCGAAAAACCTGGGCACATTGGTCATGATCCCGAGCGACTCAGCACTGACCATGATCGGGCCCGAAGGCGGCAGTGCCTCGGATTCGCGCAACTTGGTGACGGTCGAAATCCCGCCCGGGGCTCTGCCGAGCTCGATTCCGATTCGCATCACGCCGGTCCAAGCGCGGGAGCAATTCCCCTTCCCCCTGCCCGACACCACCGCGACGATGTACGGCGTGGTGCTCGAGCCGGATGACGCTAAAGGTCATATCGTGCGGGTGGCCGATGCCACGCAAGCCGGACCGACCGGTCGACAGACCACGTTCACCTGGAACGGAGACGGTCAACCGAACACGATCACTAGCCATCAGGTGCTGACCGCGTTCAGCTACGACGCTGCGACCGGAAACGTCAGCGCCAGCAGCGATATTACGGGCACGAACGGCTGGACGTACGACGCTGCAGGCAATGTCGCCAGCCGCAGCGACGCAACTACGTCGCTGACGTACACGCACGACGCAGGAAATCGGCTCACCAAGATCGTCGACGCGTTGGGCAATGCGACGACGCTCGGTTATGGCCAAGGCGCATGCGGCTGCCCGAACGGCGAGCTACTCACTTCACTGCACACGCCCGACCTGCCCACGGACGCGCAGTGGACTTACGCCTACAACGCGGATGGCTTGCTGCAGACCGCAACCGATCCGCAAAGTGCCACGCGGAGCTTCTCGTACAACGCGACACGCGACGTCGCGTCGACCAAAGACGCGCTCGGACACGAAACACGATTCAGCTACGACCAACTGGGGCGTCAAAAGAGCATCACCGACCCGCTTGGTCGCTTGGGCGTGTTCGCTTACCCCGTGCCGATGAGTGGCGCCATGAATGGGCCTTCCGTGTACGCGGGGAGCCCGGACGGACAAGCCGCAACAACCGACTTGGATGCGACGCTGACGGACGGGCAATACCAAGTCGGCAAAAACTTCTACCCTCTGGCGAGCTTCCCGGCGCGGGTCGAATTCTACCGCGATGCCACGTTCGCCTTCAGCCTGGGCCGAAATTACGACAGTAACCAACGCCTGGCCAACCGCGGCGACCGCGTGGGCTTGCCCTTTTCCGGATCGCAAATTCTGCCGACCACGACGACGGCATCGCAGTATCGGGAACAGCTTTTCTCCTACATCAACAATTACGATTGGACATCTCTATTCCAAGATACCGAGTCAGATTACATTGGTCACTACGAGTACGAATTCAATAACTACAATGCCGACCTCGACGTTACCTCGGACACGGGTTGGACCGCCGTCACCGCCAATTACACATACACGCGCGACAACGCCGGCCGAGCCACCGCCGTAGCTACTACCTTCCAAGGGCTGGATGGCACGACAACCGAATCGTTCCCCGGCCCCGCTGCGAGCTACAATTACGACCCAACCACCGGCCGGATCACTACGCTCACGAACGGCTCGGGCACGCAGGCCTTGGCGTACGACGCACGCGGTCTGCTCAAAACGCTTGCTCTCTCTTTCGATACCGGGCAACCCACGCCGCAAGCTGAAGGCACCTTTGCGCTCTCGTACGACCCCGTTGGCCGCAACACGCGCCTCGATTACCCAGATGGGCACTTCCGCACGCAAAGCTACGATCGCGTGGGCCGGCTCCTGTCTCGCTGCTACGACGGCTACCCCGCTCCCGCCGTGGCTCGTTGCTACACCGCGCAATACAACGCCGTAGGCAACCCGAGCGAGCTCACTGACCCAGAAGGCAAGAGCGAAATCTCGTACGACGCGCTCGACCGCGTGACCCAAGTCTGGCGCACCCCCACCGGCGGCCCGCGCACGTTAGATGAGGAATACAGCTACAACGCGCTCGGCGCGCTGAGCAAGAACATCGCCACTTCCGTGGACGACAAGCGCCCACTTTTGAGCGGAGGCGGCACCGCCAGCGGCGGCATTCCCGCGACCCACAGCGGGCAAGCCGTGACGCTCGACCCCGCCGGGCAAGTCACCGGCCTCGACGGCAGCACCCTCACCTTCAACAAACGCGCCTGGCTCACCGGACTGACGCAAGCCGCCACCACCGAGTCCTACAGCTACGACGCGCAGTCGCGCCGCGTGGTGCGCCTCTCGACCGGCACCACGGGCGAATATTACTCCTACGACGGCGCGAACCTAGTCGCGGTCACCAACGGCCCCGGCCTCAACATCCCCCCCGCCGTCCGACGCCGCATCCTGTACGAAGGCGTGGATCAAGCTCTATGGATGTACGACGCCACGATTGGGTCGTCGGTGTACTTCGAAGTGGACACGTTGGGCAACGTACGCCGCCTGCGCGGTGGCAAACCGCTCTCCGGGCCAGCGCTCGCGAGCGACTTTGGCGGCTATCGCTACACGGCCTTTGGGCACCTCAACACGACGGACACGACCACGCCGTACCCCACGGTTGCGGGTCAGCGCTATGAGCAGCCGCTGCGTTGGCAGAGCCACTGGTTCTTGGATGTGGGGCCCGGATTGTATGATTTCAAAGCGCGCGTTTGGTCGCCTGATTTGGCGACGTTTTTGCAACCGGATGAGTTTGGTTATCTAACGCGGACTGGCACGCTGTGGTCGTGGCCGGGGCAGAATCCGTATCGGTGGCGAGATCCGAGTGGGCGTGACGCGGAGGAGTGGTTTCTGCGCAATGCGGACAATTTGCAAGCGGGCGCAGAGGCGGTGTCTGGCGCCGCGCTGACGCTCGCGACGGGGGGACTTGCCGGGGAGTTACTGGGATTGGGCTCGCTCGATGCGCTCGGCCTTGGCGCGGCGTCGGGGGCGGGGGCAATCGTGGTGGACTCTGGCGCGGCGGCGACTACCGCGGTCGTGGCTGAGGCGGCGGAAAACCAGTGTTCGGCCGCGGCGGACGGGGTTGAAGCCGCCGCCGCAGAGGGGGCAGAGGCTGGTGCTGGCGCGCTCGCGAAATCCGACCTGAACATTGGAGTCCATACTGCTGAACGCATGGCTGAGCGCGGCGTAAATGAGTCGATGGTGAGGGTCGCGCTCGAGAAGGGAACTCCATTCATCGACCCGAAGAACGGAACGATCAACTACGTGCTCCGTGAGGGATTTGCGAGCGGAAAGGACCTTCTGGTTGGTACGAACCCATTGACCGGGAAGATCACAACGGTAATTCGGGGAAGCGATCTAATCGCGCCGAGATTTGTTCCGCTCATTTCGGGCGGACCTCAGGTAGTCATTCCGTGGGGGCCGTGATCGTGGCTACCGTAGTTGACCAAGCGGTGACTCTACTCGTCAGTGCCTTGCTTGAGCCGATGAGTCGAAAGGCGGCGGTCGCCCGCTTCCAGGCAATGATCTGGGCGGGGCGCCCGCCTGAAGTTTCAGAGGCTATTTTTGATGTGATGCGGGAGTTGGCGCATGACCTGGACTATTTCGAACAGGATCAAAAGGTGAGGAAAGAGGATGGCTCCTATTTCGGGCACAAGCACTTGGAGGACGAGATCCGAACCTCGTTAGGTAAGTTGAATGCTTTGGGAATTGCTGTGCCGAGCGATATCAGCGTCGGATGATTGGGAATTGAATCCGTCGGGGGCCACGTCGCACTGAGGCCGCCGGTAGGGCGTGGCTACCGGCGGCCGGACCGCGCCCTCCGGGGCGGGCGGGGCTCAGTGTCGCGGAGCGCCGTGCTAGCGCCTCGCGTTGCACTGTGAGCGACATCGCGGTGATGAGCACGGTGTCGCCGGCGCATTGCGTTTTGCAGTCGTCTTCGCACCGCGCAGTGCGTGCCGGCGACACGGTGCGCGCCGCCGAGTGCTGGAAGCCGAGCTGCGCCGAGCATGGTGAGAGCGGAGCCTGCCCGCCCGAGGAAACATAATGGTCGTTATGTTTAGGTCGGCTCGGGGAGCCTGCGGGCCGGGGCGTAGCGCTGGATTGTTGCTGCTTGAGCGAGTAGCCCCGGCACGCGGGCCGCTGCGCATAATGGCCATTATGCGCAGCGCCGAGCCGACCGACTCGGGCGGGCTGGCGGAGCGCCAGTGACGCGGAGTGCGAATCGTGAAGCGACGCCATGCGCACAAGACGAACAGTGATCGAGCTGGCCACCGTCTCGACGCTCAGTTAGCCGCAGCGCCGCGTCGAAAAGTGCACGGTCGCAACGGTTTTTAAGACGGGGTCGATCGGCGGGTGCGGTTGGGCCGCCCTTGATTGGCGGCTTCGAAGTGATCGTCATCGACCTTGCGGATTTCGTGCTCAAGCATGCCCTCCGAGAAGGTGCGACCACCGAGCTCGACGACGCGGGGCGTTTCTTCTCGAACGAACGTGGCGCCGCAGGCGCGGAGCACGTCGTGGTCGGGCCAACCGAGCAGGTCATCTCCGCGGGCTTGCTGCTCGTCGGGCAGAGTGATGATGAACTCCGCACTCGCGTCGTCATCATCGTAGCCTTCTGCGTGAGCGTGGTGGAGCGCTGCTTGTCAGCGTATGTGCCACGATGAACCAGTCTTCGTTGGCGTCTGGAGTGGTGCACCAATAAAGCTTTAGAGGGGCATAAGCAGCCCATTTCTGCTCGCTGTCCCACACGTAAAAGCCGGTGTCTTGAAGCGAGCCGTCCGGCGCCACGATGAGAATCTCGGATGTCGCATTGCGATCAAGATCGTCAGCGGGCTCATCAAGCTCGGAGAGCGATTTTAGCTCGAGTTGGTGCTCATCGGCGTCGAAGGTGACGTAGCCATCGTCTTCGGGGTCGTCACTCACGCTGAAGGAGAATTGTCTTTCGACGAGCAGCGCAGCCACACCGGCGAGCAGCGCGTCGTGCGAAAGGAAGACACCGAGCACGAGCGGGGTGCAGTTGTCGATGTCGGTTTCGGTAACGACAAGCAGCTTTTCCGCTGGAAATCCTGGTGGGCGAGCGATAGCGGGCATCAGCCAGTCTTGCGTTTGAACTCTTCAACGATGGGGGCGAGGAACTCGACGATCCTGTCCTGCTGACGACGCGGGAGCTTGGAGACCTCATCGAAGAGCTTGCGGACTTTCCCGATTGGTCCACCGCCGCGAGGCGAGAGCGGCGATGCCGAAGCAGAAGGCGAGAGAAGCGCCTCGACAGTGACGCCGAGCACCTTGGCGAGCTTTGGCAGTACGTCGGAGCGCGGTGGTTTGTCGGTCTGCTCCCAGAAAGCGATGATCTGCTGCTTCTGGCCGACGAGGCGTCCGAGCTCGGTCTGAGTGAGGCCAGCACGCTGCCGGAGCGCAGCGAGGTGCGCACCTTGGGCGGGTCGAGACTTTCGAAGCTTTCGAGCCATAGCCCAAGGATAGGGGTGCATTTCCATGTGCCTGGGTTTTGGGGGAGCGCGAGCTTGCACATAGAACAAGAAGGCATTCTGGCTCGCTATCCAAGTCGGGCCTTCGTTGTAACCGTAGTTGTATGTGAAGGGCGCGGTGCAGATGTCCGTCGCCGGACCTTTGACCTGAGCCGGGAATGGACCGGGCGGACACGACCATTGCTTCTTCGGGCCATTCGGGCCCCAGAACCCGACGGGACCGGAGCCAGCTGTCGCCGCTCCGTCGCCGGCCGTGCCACCTTGCGGCGTACCTGCGTACCCTGCGCTACCGCCGCTGCCCGCGCGGCTGCCGCCGACGGCGGTGTCACCCGCGCTGCTCCCAGCACTGCCCGCGCCCGCAGGACTGCCGGCGCTAGCTTGTCCGCCACTACCAGCCGGGCCCGGCGCTTCACCGCCGATGCCTGCGGCTCCGGTGGTGCCCGAAGTTCCAGTGGGCGCCCCACCCGCAGAAAGACCGGGGGGCGACGATGTGGAGCCGCAGGCGAAAATTAGAGTGAGCGCGAGCGAGCCAACCACGGCAGGAGCTCGACTGGTTCTGTGCCTGGCCATGCCACGCGCATCTTGAAAGTTTGCAAAACACGGCGCAAGAACCGCTCTGCCCGGAGCGACCCGAACCTTGGCTGCTGATGCAACACGCTCGCCGGGCACGGGAGCGACGAGGGCCGGCGCTTGCACTCCGACGGCTATGGCCCGATGCGGCCGTGCTTTGGCGACGCACGCACCCGCGCCGCACTCCGACCGTGACGCACCGCGCACGAGCACGACGATCCAAGCCGGCCTCTGCATCTCGCTGCCGTGCTATGCTGTTTTCATGACCAAGCGCACCGCTCGAGGAATGAGCGTTCTAGTTGCCGAGTGATAATTGCGGGATCTGCGGGGGCGACGGCCGAATCGGCAACTCTTTCGGGCTTACGACGACCTGCCCAGGCTGTCACGGCTCGGGCAAGCGTTCGACGGATACCGGCCTGTTCCGAGACGTAACGAAAACCAAGGCTTCGCATCACCGCGGCACGAACAAGACCGCAGCGGTCGAGAGGCAGACCTGGCCTTCCACGACCGAAGGCGCTCGCCTAGCCAGCGAAATCCGCGACAACTCGAGTTGCGCGAACGAAACCAAAGCTCGCCTGACGCAAGAAATCATCGAGCATGAGTCCAGCCATGGCTCGTGTACTCAAACCTTTTTGAAGAAGATTAGAAAACAGGTGAGACCCAGTCTTCGCTAGCGCGACTCCACCACGCAAAAGCCCACCAAGGGCAGCCAACGGCGCGCGGTCTCTCCCTCGAGCGCTGATCGATATTCGAATCGTCTGGAGTTGGCTCCTGTCACTCCCGATGTTTGCGCGGTCGTTCGAAAGCGGCGATCGCCCGGCCGTGAGAGCTTTGCATGTTGGACACCGGCGCTAACGTGCGTCCCATCCTGTGGTTGGGAGCCGCGTTCATTAACTTTCATGTGCGTCGCGTCGCGCGGGAGCTCGTTATTGCTCGACGGCAGCGTCGTGGCTGCGGCCGCGGAGGCATTCATCGAGCTCCGAGGTGCGTTGCTGGGAATCGAGCGCCCCCTTCCGCGCGCGGACGACCCTGACGCATTCGCGTCGGTTCGAGCGTGGGCTTCACCCGAAAAGTGGTTGACCAGGTGGAATGCGCAGGGGACGCTCGCGGTGCGTGTCAGATCCCTCAGACGAGCATCGCACCGGTCGGTCGCACTTGCCTCCACCTCCTGAGTCTCCGGGCGGCGCGCGAGAATCGGTGCACTTTCCGCGGATGGAGCCTCCGCCATCTTCGTTGAAGTCCATGGTGCGGAGTGGCCGTCGGTCCGTGTCACGGGTTCGGGGCCCGACGTGGATCTTGGCGTTGGCGCTCGCCGCTGGCGTGGCGCTGATGGCGTATTTCTTCGGTATGCATCGCTGAGTTGGGGTCGTGAGCGCGTCCGAAGCCATCGTCCAGTATGCGCGCGTCGCGATCCCGGTCCCGCTCGGGCAGGCGTTCAGTTATATCGTTCCCCCGGAAGTCGCGGGCGATGTGCGGCGCGGCGCCCGCGTGCTCGTCGGATTTGGCAAGAGTCGCCGCGTACTCGGTGTGGTGATTGACGTCGGCACGGAGGCGCCTGATCTCCCGCGCTCCAAGTTGAAGCCACTGCTCGCAGTCGTGGATCCCGAGCCTGTGTTGGAGGACGAGCTGCTCGGTTTTCTGCAGGAACTGGCGCGCTATTACGTTGCGCCCATCGGCGCCGTGATCGAGCTGGCTCTGCCGGCGGTCGAACGGACGGCGGCCGAGGCGCTGGCCAAGCGCGAGGCGTTCGCCGTGAAGAATGCCCTCGGCCGCATGGTGCTCAACGTGAGCGCGGTGCCCACCATCACTGTCTCTGAAAAGCTCAGCGAGCAGGCGCGCGCGCTGCGTTCGCATCTGCTGGCGCACGGCCCCGTAACCATTCCAGAGCTCGGTAAGACCTGGCGCAGTGCCCGCAGCATCGTGAAGCGGCTGCAAGGGCTGGGGCTCGTGACACTCGAGCGCGTCGAAGAGCGCCCCGATCCTTTTTTTGCGAAGGTCGTACGCGACATTCCTCCTGAGCTCACCCCGCCGCAAGCCGAAGCGGTCGCGCGCCTTATTTTCGCTTTGGAAGCGCGCGAAAAGCAGAGCTTTCTCCTGGACGGCGTGACCGCCTCGGGCAAGACCGAAGTCTACTTGCGCGCGGTCGAGCGCGCGCTTCAGCTTGGCCGCGGCGCCATCGTGCTCGTGCCCGAGATCGCGCTTACCCCGCAGCTCGTTACGCGCTTTCGGGCGCGTTTGGGCGACCGCATCGCCGTCCTGCACAGCGGGCTGACAGACAGCAATCGTCACGCCATGTGGCGCGCGTTGCGGCGCGCCGAGCTGAAGGTCGCGGTGGGGGCCCGTTCGGCGCTGTTCGCGCCCGTGCACGACCTAGGCCTGATCTGCGTCGATGAAGAGCACGACGGATCCTTCAAGCAGGAAGAGGGCGTGCGCTACCACGCCCGTGACATGGCCTTGCTTCGCGCGCACCGCGCGGGCGCAGTGTGCGTGCTGGGCTCTGCGACTCCTTCCTTGGCCAGCGTCGCGCTGGCACGGAGCGGGCGGCTCGAGATTTTGAAATTACCGGCGCGTGCCCACGCCACGGCCGTGCTTCCCAATGTGGAGATCGTAGACCTCAGGCAGATAGGTCCGGGCCCCGGGGGCGACCGACTGCTCAGTTTGACCCTGTTTCGGGCGCTGCAGGAAACCCTGAAGCGCCGGCAGCAGGCGATCCTATTTCTAAATAGACGAGGTTTCTCACCAAGCTTGATTTGCGGTTCATGTGGCCACCTGGTGCGTTGTCCCAATTGCTCGGTCTCACTCACGTTGCACCGCTCGCGCGGAGTTTCGCTGCAATGCCATTACTGCGACTACAGCACGGCTCTTCCGGAGCAATGCACGGAGTGCAAGGCCATGCGTCTGGTCGAAGAAGGATCGGGAACCGAACGCATCGAGAGTACTTTGCAGCAGGTGTTGCCCGCGGCCCGGATCGCACGGCTGGATCGGGACGTGGCGGCAGGCGCCAAGAGCGAGGCCGTGCTCGATCGCATGCGCGCCGGAGGCATCGATATTTTGGTCGGCACGCAGATGGTCACCAAGGGTCACGATTTACCGAACGTGACGCTCGTGGGTGTGCTCAATGCCGACTCGGCGCTATCGATGCCCGACTTTCGCGCCAGCGAGCGAACCTTTCATCTGCTCGTGCAAGTGGCCGGGCGTGCGGGGCGCGGTGATACTCCCGGGCGGGTGTTGATTCAGACACGCCAACCGAAGCACCCGGCCATTGCCTACGCGCTCCGCCATGACGTGCCGGGCTTCATCGAGCAGGAGCTGGGTGACCGCGAAGAGCTGCGTTTTCCACCATTTTCGAGGCTGGCGCTGATCCGCTTCGACGCGCTGGAAGAAGCGCGAGCCCTCGCCGAATGTGAACGGATTGCCATCATCGCGAGAAACGCGGCGCCCGCCTTGGTAGAAGTGCTGGGGCCTACGCCGGCTCCGCTCGCTCGTCTGCGCAACCGCTACCGCTTTCGCTTCGTCTTGCGCGCCGTCGAGCGTAAACCGCTGCGCGACGCGCTGCTCGCCGTCGCGCGCGCCAGCGTGCACCGCCTAGTGCGTATGGCGATCGACGTAGATCCGGTAAATATGCTCTGACGCGCCGCGGTCTCGAGCTACACTCGCCCCGGTTCATGGCGCGCGGGCAAGCTCTCTCAGTCGCAGCAATCTGTCTTTCGGCCGCGCTCTTTTGGTCAACGCGCGCGCATGCCTTCGAGCGCGAATGGCACGTCGGCGGCGGCGTCGGGCTCAGCGCCTACCGGCGCTACTACTCCGCCGGGCCCGCCCTGGGCTTGCATGCGGGCTACGGGATCTCCGACGTGTTCGATTTAAAGCTCGAGCTTCTGACATCGTATCATGGCTACGACAGAGCTTCGTCGGCCAACGGCACTGAGCACGCCGCGCCGTACTCCGCCGTCGCCGGGCTCTCCTACAAGTTGGACGTGCTGCAGTGGATCCCTTATGGAGCGGTGCTCCTTGGCTATCAGCACATCGCGGGCGCACTGCCCGCAGGTGAGCCATTTCGCCGAGACGACGTGATCGGCGCGCTGGTGCTCGGTTTGGACTACGCCATGACTCGCAATTTTGGCCTGGGTGCTTCGCTCCGTGCCGATGTTCAGCTCTCGGGCCTCATCGCGAGTGAGGCCCTCACTCCCCTATTGCGCGCAGAATATCATTGGGGATTTTGAGACGACTGGCTTGGGCTTGGTTGCTACTGGCAGCGTGCGACCGCGGCGCGCACGGCGCGCCAGGCAGCGCCGAGCCCAGGCTCGCCCAGGGTGCCAGCGCCGACGCG
>CAHJWM010000055.1 GCA_903642325.1 Myxococcales bacterium
GGCGTGCCCGCGGGCGTGCCCGCGGGCGCCGCCGAAGCCGCGCGCGACACGCTGAGCGCCGCCCTCACCGCGGCCGAGCAACTACCGCGAGCTAGCGCCGAGTCGCTGCTCCTGCACGCGCGGCAAGCCTTCATCCAAGGCATGCACCTGACGGCGCTGATCGCGGCGATTCTCGCGGGCTCCTGCGCTATCCTCGTGCTGACGAGCCTGCCTCATACGAGGCTGCATCCGTCTGCCAGCTGACGGATCGCGAGCAGAAACACGGCACTCAAGCGGCGTTCACGGCGAGCCAGCTGCCGCCTTGCGAAAGTTGCGTAATGCTCGTCTTCAGCTTCTTTTTGGCCCGCGCTTCGAGCTGGCGCGCGCGTTCACGCGAGACACCTAACCTGCGACCGATGTCGGCGAGGGAAAGCTCGTCCTCACTGTCAGCCATCAGCCGATGCTCGACGATGTAGCGCTCGCGCGGATCCAATCCCGTGAGCGCGCGGCTGACCGCGTCGCGGGCGTAGCCGTTCACCTCCGAGCTCATCAGACCGTCCTCCTGATTGGGCTCACCGGCGATCAGCGTGTCGGCGAGCGTCGTAGACGAATCGCTGTAAACAGGGGCGTCGAGCGATACATCGCGCGCCTCCAGCGAGCGGACCATGGCGGCGACCTTGGCGGCTGGCAGATCGAGCGCCTGCGCGAGCAGCGCATCCGCCTGCTCGCCATCACCCACCAAATTCGCGATGCGCACGCGCTCACGCCGAATCTTGAAGAACATTTTTGAACGGAGCGCGCTCGAGCCTCCCACCATGCTCCACGACCGGATCACGTGATTCAGAATGTACGCGCGAATCCAGTACGAGGCATACGTCACGAAGCGCGTGCCCCGGTCGTTATCGAACTTCTGCAATGCATGCACGAGGCCGAAGTTGCCCTCGGCAACCAGCTCGGACAGGGGCAAACCGTAACGGTGATATTTGAACGCGATCGATATGACATAGCGAAGGTGGGCACGGACGAGATTTTCACGCGCGCCTTCGTTCCGTTCCGTCAGCCAGCGCGTCGTTAGCGCATGCTCGTCTTCGCGTGACAGCTCAGGATAGTTATGCGCTGCGCTGATGTAGTGCGTGAGTGAGGGGTCGGTTTGGTGTGCCATCTTGGTTCGCTGGTAATGTGCTCTGGCTACGCCGCGGGTTGCGTGAGAGTTCCGCGAAGTTTTGTTAAGGCGCGAGTCTGTACGTTTAGCCAACAGGGCTGGACGGACGCGCTTCGCGGGGCGCCGCAATTCCTGCCTGGCGGTTCGCCGCCGGGGCCGGGCCGGGCAGTCCTTGCCATCAACTGGCGATGTCCGTCTTCCATCGATCAGCGATTGGGTGTTGATGCATGGTCACCGAGCGGGACCGAGCGCACGCAGCCTTCGGCGTCGTGGCCGGCCTCACGCCGCTCCACCAGAGGGACGCGGAGCTCAGATTGCAGTTTGGCTCGAAGCCTGCCCGAGCCGGCGGCAGTCCGGCCCCCTATCCAGCGCGCCGCATCACCGCACGCGCGCCTGCTCGCCGTGAGCCTTCCGCAGCAAGGCGGCGCAGTCGCCGGCCTCGGTCATTCGCACGGCGGTCAGCCATCGCTTGCCACCGTCGTTCCGCACGGCTCACGTGCCAGCCATTGCTCGAGCCGAACATGCGGCGCCCCAGCGCTGCGCGTTTCCGCGGCATAACGAAAAAGCGCCCGCACTTTGCGCGCGCGCAGCCCCGCGCGACCGCCAACCGCAGCCCACAGCGGCTCGACCTCGGGTTCGCCGAGTAGCCGCCAGTCACCGAGGGCGAGGCCGCCGTCGTGCAGCGGGCCAATGCCGCGGCGATGAAGGTGAACGAGGTGCAAGCCGAGCGCAAAACACATGTGTCGGATCTGGCGCTTCCTGCCTTGAGTCAGCGTGAGCTCGAGCTCGGTACAGTGGGCGTTGCGCGCCAAAATGTGCGCGCTCCGTGCACTGAGCAGCTCCCCGTTGTGCAGCACGCCATCGACCAACGTGGCAAGGCGCGGGTCGTCGTCCGAGAGGCATTCGTCGAGCCATAGCCAATAGCGTTTGTCGGTCGCATGATCGGGGCGCAACACCGCGCTCGCAAGATCGCCGTCGTTCGTGAATAGGAGAAGGCCAGTGGTGTCACGGTCCAGTCGACCCACTGGAAAGCAGCCCGCGGGCAGGGCACGGAGGTACGGTGACAGGTCACTTTTGCCGTTTGGATCGCGCGCGGTGCAGGTCACGTGCTTGGGCTTGTTGAGTAAGGCATAGACGGGCGTGCACGTTGTATCGATTGGCCTGCCATCCAGCAGCAGGTGATCGTCCTCGAACACCAACGCTTCGAGCGCTAGGACGCGCGGCTCCGCGCCATCGGCCGCGCGCACGCTCAGCCGACCGGCGTGCCAGCATTCGGCCGCGTCTCGCAGTGGAAGACGCAGACTCTCTGCGGCTCGTTTCAGCAGACGCTGCGGCAGTCGACTCTTGGCATCGCTGCTGCCCACGCGTGACACCTATCACGTCGCGCGCCGCGCCTCACGCTTGATCGGCTCAGCGCATCCTAGGCGAGCTGCGGTTGGGCCGCAGCCCCGCTCGCCGCCGTCGCGAGCTCGGTTACGCCGGGTGGAGTCGGATCGAGCGCGTCTCTCACCTTTCGCGCCAAACTCTGCGGCGTGATGGGCTTCTGTATAAAGGCGATAGTCGAATAAAAGATGCCGTCGCGCACGGCTGCGTCGTCCGTGTAGCCCGACATGTAGAGCACCTTCATCTCCGGCCGTACTCGAAGCAACCGCTCCGCAAGCTCTCGGCCACTCATCCGGCGCATCACCACGTCCGTCAACAAGAGGTCGATTTTGGAAGCGTACTGTTCACAAAGCAGGAGCGCGTCGCCGCCGCTCTGGGCATCGAGCACGTTGTAGCCGTATTTGCGCAGAATGGTGCGAGCAAGGACTCGAACTTGTTCGTCGTCCTCGACCAACAGGATGGTTTCGTGGCCCTCTAGCCGCTCGATGTCCGGTGGCGGGGCCGATGGGCCTACGCGCGCATTTCGATCGATCAGCGGTAGGTAGACTTTAACCGTCGTTCCGTGTGCGAGCTCACTGGAGACTCCGACGGCTCCGCCGCTCTGCTTTACAATCCCGGCAACCGTCGCCAGCCCGAGCCCAGTGCCTTTTCCCAGGGGCTTGGTCGTAAAAAACGGCTGGAACATCCGCTCTTGGGTGGCCGCGTCCATGCCAGTACCGGTGTCTGTCACCGTGATCAGCACGTGTGGTCCAGCGGTTACGCCCGCGTGCTCGCGGGCGTAGGCCTCGTCCAGCGCCACCTCTTCGGCCGCGATCGTGACTGTCCCACCGTCGGGCATGGCGTCGCGAGCGTTCACCGCAAGGTTGATCATCACCTGCTCGATCTGGCCGGGGTCGACCAACACCTTGCCGCAAGTGTCGGGAAAGATCGTCGAAAGCTCGACGCCAACCCCAACTAAGCGTTTCAACATGGCGCGCATTCCGGAAACGGTCGAGCATAGGTCCACGACCTCGGGCTGGATCACCTGCTGGCGGCCGAAAGCCAACAAGCGCCGCGTCAGGGTGCCCGCGAGCACCCCGGCCGTCTTGATCTCTTGCAGGTCCGCGCGCCTTGGATCTCCTTCTTCGAGATCGAACTCGAGCAGCTCGCTGTAACTCAGAATGACGGACAAGAGATTGTTGAAATCATGAGCAACGCTCGCCGCTACGCTGCCGATGGCCTCTAGCTTCTTCGCCTGCTGGAGCTGCTCCTCGAGGTTCTTTCGTTCCGTCAAGTCGCGGGTGATCATCGCGAAGCCGATCAGCATTCCGGCCGGATCTTTGACTGCCGACAGCACCACGCTTGCCCAAAACTTGGAGCCGTCCTTGCGAACGCGCCAGCCTTCCTCTTCGACGCGGCCCGTACGTTCGGCGACTTCCAGGTTACGTTGGGCGCGGCCGTCGCCGGAAACCTGGAAGAACGTAGACAGGTGTTTGCCGACGATCTCCTCGGCTCGGTAGCCTTCGATCAACTCCGCGCCCGCATTCCAGCTTGCGACGTTTCCCGACGTATCCAGCGTGTACAACGCATAGTCCTTCACGCCGTGCATGAGCCGCAGGAAGCGATCCTCACTTTCTCCAAGAGCCACCGAGGCATCGGCGAGCTGCACGGTTTGCTCGCGAACCGTATCTTCGGCGGCTTCGAGCGCTAGCCGGGCCCCAGCTCCGCTGTCGCTGTCGCTGTCGAGTCTTGCCGTCCTGTTCATCACTTATTCCTTGCGCATCAGCGAAGCTCGCCTTCACCCGCAGACCGGCCGCGCTCGACGTGCGCTTAACCTGCCCCAACGCAGAGTGTGTCACCTGTCGCATAAAAATTCAAACAGCGCTGCGCTGTCGCGAAGCCGGCATGAATTGCCAGTCATCTCGATTAATAACAGCGTATCTTCTGCGTGTGCGCGCGTCTGCGCGTGCGCGACGCTTCGTGAACAGAGCGCGTTCGCCCGCGGCGTTGCCATGACTCATGCTTTATTCGGCTGCGACGCAAGGGGCTGCGGCGCGGGGCGCCATGTTGCAACGGTGCCCTGCAGTTCCCTGCGACATCGCTTATGGTGCTGTGTACGGCGAGGCGGAGCTCTTGTGCGCGGACCACACACACGCTCTGATGGTATGCCCACGCCCGCACTAATCGTGCAGCAAACATGCCGGCTCGCGACGCGCTCACACTGCTGATTTTCGTGCTTACGATGCTGCTGGTTTTCTGGAAGCCGCGGGGCTACGCACGAAGCGTGCTGGACCGTGCTCGGCTCCGCCTTGATGGTTGGGCTCGGATTGGTGACGCCGCGCGACGCGCTTGGCGTGGTCATGAGCGCCAAGAGCGCGCTGTTATTCCTGCTGGCCCTGCTGATGTTATCGGCGCTCTTGGAAAAGAGTGGCTTCTTCGAGTGGGCGGCAATCTTGGCGGCGCGGCTGTCGCGAGGAGATGCGCGGGCGCTCTTCCGCAACGTATTTCTGCTTGGGGCCATCACCACCGCCACGCTTTCCCTCGACACGACCGCCGTCCTCTTGACGCCGATCGTCCTAGTTTTGGTGAGCCGCCTCCGCGCCGCGCCGGCTCCATTTCTGATGGCGTGCGCTTTCGTCGCCAACATGGGCTCGCTCCTGCTTCCGGTGAGTAATCTCACGAACCTAATTTTTGCGAATGCCTTCCATCTGAGCTTCGCTCGCTTTGCGCGGCTCATGCTTTGCCCGCAAGTCGTTGCGCTGCTGGTCACGTTCTGGCTCCTCCGCTGGCGGTTTGGCGCAGAGCTCGCGCAAGGTTTCGACCTCGAACAGCTGCCAGGGGTGTCTGACGTGGTCCAGCACCGCGGCTACTTTAGGGCGTCCTTGGCCGTGCTCGCCGCCGTGCTGGTCGGTTACTTCGTGGCGCCGTTTGCTGGCCTCGAGCCTTACGTCGTGGGTTTCGCCGGGGCGCTGGTCTTGACGGTTGTCGGCCTTGGATACGGGCGAATCGAGCGCGCCTCCGTGCGGGCCGTCTCGTGGAGCATTTTCCCGTTCGTGATAGGCCTCTTCATCGTCGTGAGGGGGGTCGAGCATGCCGGCGCGGCGGCCTTGGCGATGCACTGGGTCAGCCGCCTCCCGCATCAGCGAGTCGCCAAAATTTTGATCAGCGCTTCAATGACCGGCGCCGCATCGAACCTGCTCAATAATTTGCCTACGGCGCTGGTAGCCAAGAGCGCACTGCTGGCTTCCAAGTCCGATGCGGCGGCCCAATTCGGGGCTCTCTTGGGAGCCGATCTTGGGCCAAATATCTTCCCTTTGGATCCCTGGCAACGCTCTTGGTGCTGACATCCGCCCGAAGGAAGGGCACCGCTGTCTCGCTAGCGCAGCTGGTCAAGGTGGGGCTGTGGCTCACTCCGCTCGTAGTACTGGCGGCGAGCCTCGCGCTCGCCCTGACGTTCGACATCTGACGGGCAGGGGGAGGGATGAAACGACCGCGTAGGTTTCGATCGGAATCAGCGCGCCCGCTTTCACGGTACGCCGACATTTGACCACGCGCATCGGCCTTTTGAGCTTGCGTAGGATGTGCAAAGTGCGCCCGAGGCTGACGTGTGCCCCGGCGAGCTCAACAATGGGCTCCGCTACCCGCTAAAAATTCGCTTCACGCAGTGCCGTGTTGAGGCTGTGTGAGGGGCGAGCGCGTCGAATTCGTTGCGCTTGCCCGCTACGTTACTTGACGACCGTGGGGGTCTGGCCAATCGGCACGAGGCACGAGGAAAGGTCGAACAGCATGAACTCGAGCGCCTCTTCTTGCGGCGTGAGCGGGTGATCAGCGCATTGCGATGGTACGATACCGCTTTGGGTTCGCGCACGCGCTCCCATTTGGTTCGCCACGACTGGATAGTCGGGGGCCACGCCTGGCGCATTCGTACCCGGTCCACCGCTCACGTGCAGGTCGCTGTATACGACGCGACCGCAGACGGCTCCCGCGCCCGCGCCGACCGGCGTATCCACTGAAAAATATTGAGTCGCCGAGGGCGCTTGCGAAGCGTCCGGCGCGATGTGGATCCACTCGGTGGCTGGTGGCTGCGCAAGGGCCTGAACATTATTGCGAGCGAACCAGATCGGCAGCTGATTGGAAGTGAGCGCCCCGACCATGCCTAGCCACTGTGAAAGCGCCGAGCCCTCCGGAAACGCCGCGCCTCCGGCAAGGGTCGTGTTGATGACGCTGGGAAAGGACTGGGTATCGTCGATGGTCTGCATCCCTGTGGTCCAAGTGGCGAGGTTGTTCGCGCCGGTCGCGAACGGGCCCGTGTTGAACCACGCGTACTGATAATGGGATGCGAAGACGCGCCCGCCGGAGTTGGCGTAGTTCATCAAATAGGTCTGAAACGCGGCGGTCATCGGCGCTCCGGGTGTTCCCCCGGTGGTCTCCCGGCCCTCGCACGAAAGAAGAACCACATCGTGCTCGTTCAGATGCGCCTGCTGGTCCCAAAGACTTGAGTACGCTTCGACCGGGCCTTGCGCCATTGCCGCGCCTCGAAAGCCTGTGTAGATATGAATGTGGCCGCCCGCGGCCGAGCCGGCGACGTACTCACTTGCGGAGACGCCGAGACGCAATGGCAGGCATTCGAGTGAATCCGACGCCCCCGTGGCGATCGCGATGTTGGGTAGCGACCCCTCGGCGGAATTCGCCGGCAGACGCATGTTGGGCACCTTGTTTGCCTGATTGGCGGCCACCGTGATCCCGTCATATTGCCGGCGCCACTTTCCGGTCTGGACCACGAGGCTGACGGGACCGCTTGGCGCGCACGGGATTTCGAAGTGGCCGCTCACGTCGGTCGGAGCCCCGATTGCAAGGACCTTGTTGGGTAAAAGCTGGCTACACCCGCAGGCAAGCGGAACGGTGTCTAGATTAGGAAGGGGTGACTCCGGATCCAGCACATAGACCGAAATATTGTATAAGGGGTTCTTTCCGGCGGGGTCGTAAACGTAACCCTCGATCGTAGTCGTATTACTGCCAGGGCCAGAGCCACACGCGGTCTGCGCAGAGCCCGCGCTACCGAGGCTGGGAGACACCTGGAGGTCAGGGGGTCTGCTCCCTCCGCCGGTGCCCTGCGCTCCACCAGCTCCGCCGCCGACCGCCGTGGGGCTGCCGTTCCCAGTTACGGTGTTTGGGGCAGCAGAGCTGCTGCAACCAGTCGGGCCAAGCAGGCAGATACAGGCGCAAAGAGAAGATAGGCGCATTTTGATCGCAGGCTCCGTTTAGGTTCGTGCGTGTGGGCTCATCGCTGTGGCAATTCGTTCGCTGTCGGAGTTAGTTCGCTGTCGGAGTGAGTACCCGCGGAGCAACCTCCCAGGCACGAAAGGCACTTGCGATCGACTTCCGACGGCCGGGCCCGCTCTTCCTGTGTCCTCAAAGGTACGGCTTCTGCTGACCCCGGATACTCGTGTCTGAGTAAGTATGAGCGGCCGCACTTTTGATTCACTTATTTCGTCGCCCCAGATACCCCATGCGTTGCAATGGGCAACGCGAGCGGCATTTTCTGGTGTGGCAGGTACCTAACGCGCAGCTGACCGCGGCGGGAAAGAAGCCCGAGGCCCACAGAACCGACCAAGCCCAAACGTGCCGCGGGTTACAGACGCGGACGTGTCCCGGAATGCCGATCCTGGTCGTGTATCGGCCGTCGGCTTCGAGCCTGCGCGCCAACGCCGCCTTGGTTCCACTCGACACGCTTCGCAACGCGGCCCAGCTCACGCACACGTTCGGCGAAAAGTATCACGAGAATCAAATCGAAGAAGCGTACTTGTTCCGGCGGTGAAGGCGGCGGGCAGGGCCGCAGCCTGCGAGATCGACACGCTCTTCGCACAGCACCAGCGCGGGCGTGGAATCTCCGATTTACATCTTTGGCAGTGACTCGGAAAAGTGTTGGGGCTGCGGCCGAGCCGCTTCCGCGCAGCTCAGATGCGTTCGCGCTCATGTATGAAGAGCATGCCGCGCGTGAGACACGACCGTATTTCCTGCCTTGAGGGAGACGCTTTCTCCGGCGCAGCTCGACGAAATGGGCGAGCTGTTCGAAGACATCGAGCCTAAAATTTTCGGATGAGGTGTTACCGTCTCGCGTTTCTAGGCGTGATTGCGAACGTACAGGCTGACTCCGCTGAGCCGCGCATAAGGGTCCGCGCGTGCCGTCCGCATGAAGCTCAGATCATCTTGGTCAACGCCGGCACGCAACTGGAGCCCACTGACGCGACCGCGCCGCAGTCTCAAAAGCCCGCCTCCAAGCCGACGCTTGGGATTGTAACTGGGCCGATCGACGTCGAGCCGAAGGTCTCTTTGCTGAGCGTTGCATTCAACACTTCGAACACGAAAGAGAGCCACGCCCTAGGTCGAATTTGCCAGCGCTTTTCCAGTCGCAGGTCGAGTCTATAAAATGGCGGGTCGCGTGCAGGGTCGCTCAGGGGCGCTCGGAGCAAGTCGCTCCCATCGGGGCTTTTCGGAGCGCCAGTATAAAACACCACTCGCGAGCCAGCTCGCCAGTGGCGGCCGAGGTCATACGCAACGGCTGCGCTGGCCACATGGGTGCGGTCAACCGAGCTCGGAAAGGTGTAACCGTCAATGGTCCGCGTCGAACGCGACAAGGTGTACGAAAGGTAGCCGCCCAGCCGTTTGGTCAAGCGTCGGTGCACGAAGAGCTCGAAGCCCAATGCGCGTCCTGTGCTGCGCGCGTCGATGGCCTCGTCTACGACTCGACGCAAGCTGATGGCGTCGCTCATGTTGAAAAACGCGTTGTGAAAGACGCTCGCGGTCGCAGTCGTGTCCGCGGGCAGGTCGACTTCCACACCGGCGCTGGTTTGCCAGCTGCTTTGTAGGCCACCGCGCAGCTTGCCGGGTGCAAGCCCCGGTACGGGAACCACGAACGAAGGTGGCTGATGCGCGAGCCCGTAAGCGTGCACGATGCGTAGTTTATTGGTGATCTCGAAGCGTGCCGAGACCCTCGGGTCGACGCTCAGTGCGGTTGCGCCGCCGGAGCCGAACAGGTCGATGCGCGCGCCTGGCGTCACTTCGACACGCGCGGTTGGGCTCCAGACCAGGTCGGCGAATACGCCGAGCGCGACATCCGTGCGTGGCGGGAACATCGCGTTGAAGCGGAGCGTATCCGTGTCTTCTGGGTCTTCATAGGTTCGGTTGTCCGCGGTGTAGCCGTCGAGGGTCGCGTCCATCCCCGCACGCAGTAGCGCGTGCTCCCCGAGCATGTGGTGTAGCTCGCTCCGCAGGCCGATCATTTTGTCTCGCGAGTTCCGTTGATCCGCGATGCGTGTTTGATCCCAGCCCAAAATAACGTCGGTCCGCAGCGTGCTCGAACCGCCAAAGCGGTGGTCATAGCGGAGGTCGAGGCGATAAAACTCGGAGCCGAAGACGACGTCCAGGATATGATTCTTGGTCTGCCCGACTAGATCGTACGAGCCGAAGCTGAACGCCGTGACGCGGTCCTGAGGCGTGATCTCGTACGTGATTCTCGCTTGATAGTCGTGATACGCGAGCGTCACATTTGGCGCCAACAATGAAACGAGCGCAGCCGTGTACGAATAGCGGCCACCCAAGAGCACCGTTCCGCGACCGCCCGCAAAGCCCGTCTCGGCGAGGGCGCCCGCGTCGATCAACCTGAGGTTGGCCTCGCCGTGCAGCTCGGGGCGAGGCTCGCTGACTTCACCGGACACGATTCCGCCCGCGAAGCGGCCGAAGCGCGCGGGGTATCCGCCCGGATAGAGGTCGACGCGCTCCACCATTCCCGGATGTACGATCGAGGGTCCTAACCCAACGTGGTAAAGGTACGGCACCCGCACGCCATCCAGGAAGTAGCCGACATTTCCTGGTGGCGCGCCGCGCACGTAAAAGAACGGCAGCCCCGATACGATCGGCGTGACCCCCGGCAGCGCTTCGATGGCCCGGAACGGGTCGCCGAATGCACCTGGAAGTTGTCGAACCTCGGCCCTACTGAACGACGAGACCGCGGGCGCCAACTTCGTGCCAAGGACCTGGATTTCGATCGTGGTCGATACAGCCGGCGCTGGTTGAGCTCCGGTCGGTGGCGAGGCCCGGGGGGTGTCGAGCTCCGGCTCTGGATGAATGCGGGGGGCGACGAAGCGCACTTGGAAATGGATCACGGATGCCACCGGTGTGGCGCCGCGCGAGGCGGGCTCGAACGTCCAGCTCGACGCCGCCCGCACCGCCGCGTCCGAAAAACGAGATCTGTTCGTCGTCGTTCGCGCGTCGCGCACGGTGCCGTCGGCGTTGATCGACAACTTCAAGACCACGACCGCGTCTCCGGTCGCGGCGGGCGGGTAGGTGACGTCCGCGCCGGACCGAAGGTGCGGCGGAACGATCCGCCGCGAAGCGCTCGTTGGCTTTGCGCCAGGAGCCGCTTCCGCGTGCGCCGCCGGCTCGCTCAGCAAGCGAGAGCAGGTCAGCCAGAGGCCCAAGACCAGCCCGCGCTTGGAGAGCCTGGTCATGAGCACACGGTAGATGCTCCTGCCTCGCGCGACGCTGTTATTCGGGTCGCTCGATGCCGGCGAGAATCAAGCCGCGCTCGCCCAGGTCGTAAAAATGGGTCAAGAGTGGACCTGGCGCGACGCCGTTGGTCACCCCCACCGTGGTGTAGCGCTCGATGGCGTTGTCGGGCAGCGATGCCGCGTGCTCCGCGCGTGGCAGCTCGACGCACACCTCACCGTCCGGATGCACCAGAGCGCGCACGGCGCTCGGATCGGACGTGCCGCGAGTCACGTCGGACGCGTAGTGAAACGCTTTCGTTGGAAAGGTGCCGGTGCTGCGCGAAAGATCGGTGGCACACATCGTTCTTCCCTCCACGCGAACGTCCGCCAATGGCGAGAGCTTCGAGAAATAACGCCTCAAGATGATGCGCTGACGCTCGAGCAAGACGTTGACCAGAAATTCGGTGTGCTCGGGCTTCGTGAAGTTACCGACGCCTACGGCCGCCCGCACGTCCTCTTCCGTGAAGCGCGCGATGATGCGCGTTGCCCAGGCCGCGTCGCGCTCGGTCATGCGCGAGTAGGCAGGGTTTGGGTACTCGCCGCGCCACAGGTCCGGGTCGAAATCACGCGCGCTGAAATAACCGAAATTCTCCGCGCCCGGCGTACGCGCCGCGTGATCCCACGGCCGCGCTTGCACGCCCAATGTGGCGAAGTCTTCGAGGATGTAATTGAAATCCAACAAATAGGAATGGCCGAGACGACGCGAGAAACCGTCGACGTCCCACTCGCTTCCGAAACAATCGCCGAGGTCGATGTACCAATGGCGCACGTAGCCCGGGCTGCGCGGGTCCTTTTCATTGGTCGGCATCCACGTCGCCATGCTGTTTTGTTCGCGTGAATCGAAGTGGTTGAGCCAAGCGCCGAGCACACGCGCGCCTCGCAGATCTCGACGGTTCTCGTGTTTGATGGTGTCCGACGGATCGTCGCCGCGCGTGCCCTCATACTGAAACGGTCCGAGCGGTTCGCCGGGCAGCCAGCGCGAAGCCACGGCTCGATACAGCTCCCCGCGACGACCCGTGGCTGAAAGGATCTTGTCGAGCAGCTTTTCGTCGAACTTCTTCGCGGGGCCGACATTGGCCTTGATCGTCAGGCCCGGCTTCAATGTAAGTGCCGATTTTTTGAAGTAAACGACGCTGTCGCACGGAGCCCACCATCCGGCCGCATAGTAAAAGCGGGTGGCGATGGCGGCGGCGCCCGTGGCGCGCTCAGCCTGGGCGTCGTCGGTCTTCAACATGAATTTCGTACCCTCGACTTTCACGCGAAAGCCCGGGTTAGCGCCGTTGTCTTTGCCGTGATCGATGACCCAGGTTCCGTCCGCTGGGTCCGGCTTGAGCTCCGCGCCCTCCGAGCAGTAACCTGAAGCCACCGTTTCAGGTGTCATGGGGTGGGCACCGATGCGATTGGTGAACCAGCTCGAGTCCGGGACCTCGTCGAACGCGTTCACGTTCTCTGCTTCGCCGTAGGAATCGACCTGAAAGAGCTTGGCGACGGGCCGAAAGATGGCGTTGTCAGCCGCGTCCCACGAGAACGACGACTCGTATTGCTCGGGCACGCACGCCGCGGCCTCTACGCCCTCCTTCGCAGGCGTATCGGGGCACTGGACCCTTACTGGGTCCAGATCTTGATCCCGCACGACCGGCGGGCTCAGGGCAAAATGGCGCGGATCCCCCGCGCACGCGACGAGCGCCGCGGCGCTCGTCAACCAACATGCAAACCTGGAAGTGTTGCGTTCAGAGGCCATGGTGGGATCCAATTACGATGCGCAAAGAAGAGTAGTGAAAGCCCTGCTCGAAGGGGTCTGTACCGCCAGCCACCAGGAGCTCCAGCCCAGACTCTGGCGAGCCGTTCGAGCGAAGACCGATGGCTGTGCTCAGCCGAAATAGGTCGGGGTCGAAGCCGTCCAAATGACGCCCGAACACGTTGCCAACGTCGGCCTGAAGCACGCCGTTCAGGTAAACCCAGACTGGCCAGGTGTACTGAGCCGTGGCCACGATGGCGCTGCGATCGATCAGCCGCCCCAACAAAAATCCGCGCATTGGCCGGCTGCCACCGAGCGAAACCTGATCGGTGAAAGGGATCGTTCCGCGCAACGGATCGGTGAAATCGGCGGCCACGCCCAGGCCGAGCACGCGGCGCTTCCAAAGGTCTATCCCAACCCCCGCTGCGCCGCCGTACGCGACCCACGCTCTGCGCTTCGCAGCGTCGCTCGACGGGGCGATGACGCTCTCACCGTGTGCTTCGAGGCGCACGCCGGTACCGACATACGGATCGGCCTGGCGCGTATCTAGCGCGACGGACAGCGCTTGAAACGCCGCAGTGTAACCCTGTTCGTAACCCGGCGGCGAGGGCACCGTACCGTTCGAGACGGCATCGAACAGCGCGGGCTCCGCGCAGCAGCCGCCGTCACCAAAGCTCAGCGTGCGCACCCCGGCGCGAATGCTCAGCGCGCTCAGGTGCCAAAAGTCGTTCTGATAGCCGAGCGCAAACTCGGACGTCATTGCCTGGTATCGATACCGGGGATCGCTCGGGCTCCGCGGACCGATGCCATAGAACGGCAAGTCTTTGCGCCGCACGAAGCTGACCTGCCCGGCGATCACCTGCCGCGGCGTGAGCGCGTAGTCGTCGCTCGCGTGAACCGAGACCCAATCCGGGCCCCACGTTCCAAAGTGCACGGCGAGCGTGTTCGGATCGGCGAGAAAGTATTTCCAGGTCAAGTTGAAGCCAACGCTCGGCTTCAATCCGAAATCGAACAATGCAGATGGGAATAGCGCCACGTTCTGCCGTTCACCGAACGTGAAAAAGCTGATCACCTGCTGCGGCCATTCGTTGCGCTCGGCCGCGCGGACCAAGGCCCCGACCGGCTCGCGCACCACGTACTCGCTCACCAGCCAAAGCGGGAACAGTATGACGCGCGGCACCCACAGTAATGCAGGCCCCACCGTTGGCGGGGGTGGACCGCCGTAGCGTTGGGATTCTCGCTTTGGAGCGCCAAATGCCGTCGCCGAATGAAGGATCCCAACGACCAGTAGGGCGATGGCCAAGCCAGATGAAAAAAAAAGCCGATGACGACGATTAATTTTGAAGATTAAGCTACGTGCGGATAACACTCGACCATTGGGTGCCGTTTTCGAGCTGAAGGGTCAAGAATTAATCGCACCACCGGCCCTCGGGCTCGCTTTCGCTTCCGCAATCGCCAAGAAAGCCGCTTTGCCCGCCGGTTTGGGCCCAGGCGCGGGTAGCCGAGGACGCGGCCAGGTCCGAAAGAGAGGACTTGCCCTACGAGCCCGGACGCTCGATCCCCACCAGCCGCAGGCCGCGCTTTGGGCCGAGGTCGAAAAAGTGCACCTCAAGCGGGCCCGGCGCAATGCCGTTCGTCATGCGCACGGTTACATAGCGCTGCACGGCATTGTCCGGGAGCGAGGCCGCGAGCGTTGCTTGTGGCACATCCAAACATGCGTCGTCGTTTTCGACGAGCACGCTCCGAGACGGCACCGGGTCCGCTTTGCCACGCGCTACGTCCGCAGCATAGTGAAACGCCTCACGCGGAAACGTCCCGGTCTTGCGCGCCAAATCCGTCGCGCACAGCTGGCGGCCCAGTACACGGACATCGGCCAGCGGCGACAGCTTCGAAAAATAACGCTTGAGAATGGTGTGCTGACGATCGCGCAGCACGCGGTACAGATATTCGGTGTGCTCGGGTTTGGTCAGATTCGCCACGTTGACCGCGGCGCGCACGTCTTCTGCCGTGAAGCGGGATATGATGCGCGTCGCCCAGGCCGCGTCTCGCTCGGTCATGCGCGAGAATGCCGGGTTCGGATACAAGCCGCGCCACAGGTCGGGGTCGAAATCACGCTCGCTGAAATAACCGAAATTGGTAGCGCCGGGCGTTCTATAGGCTCGGTCCCAGGGGCGCTCTTGCACTCCGAGCGTGATGAAGTCTTCGAGGATGTAGTTGAAGTCGAGCAAGTAGGAGTGACCCAGGCGACGCGAGAAGCCATCCTCACTCCATTCGCTTCCGAAACAGTCGCCGAGGTCGATGTACCAATGGCGCACGTAACCCGCGCTCCGTGGGTCCTTGGGGTTTTCCGCCATCCAAGTCGACATGCTGTTTTGCTCGCGCGAATCGAAGTGATTGAGCCACGCCGCCATCACGCGAGCGCCGCGCAGATCACGCCTGTTTTCGTGCGCGATGGTGTCTGACGGGTCGTCGTCTCGGGTTCCCTCGTAGGTGAATGGTCCGAGCGCCTCGCCCGGAAGCCAGCGCGAGGCGACGGCCCGGTAAAGATCGCCGCGTGTGCCACCCGCCGACAAGATTTCGCTCAGCCGTTTCTCATCGAACTTGCGGACGGGTCCGACGTTGGCTTTGACCGTCAACCCCGGTTTCAGCTTGAGCACCGATCTTTTGAAATAGATGACGCTGTCGCAAGGCGCCCACCAACCGGCGGCATAGTAGAGCCGAGACGCGACCGCGGCCGCGCTGGTGGTGCGCTCGGCCTGCGCATCATCGGTCTTGATCATGAATTTCGTGCCGTCGACCTTGATGCGGAAACCAGGGTTGGCGCCGTTGTCCTTGCCATGGTCGATGAGCCAGCTGGCGTCCGCTGCCTCGTCTGGCTTTAGCTGAGGCCCTTCGGAGCAATAGCCCGAGGCCACCGCTTCCGGGGACATGGGCTGCGAGCCGATGCGGTTCGTGAACCAGCTGGAGTCCGGCACTTCGTCGAAGGCGTTGACGTTCTCGGCCTCCCCGTAAGAATCGACCTGAAAAAACTTGGATATGGGTCGGAAGATGACGTGGTCCGCGGCGTCCCAAGCGAACGAGGACTCGTACGGCTCGGGCATGCAAGCCTTGGCTTCGGCGTCCGCTCCGGCTTTCTTCGCCGTATCCGGACAATCGATCTTCACTAAATCGAGGTCTTGATCGCGCAACACTGGCGGGCTCAGCGCGAAGCGGCGCGGATCTTCTGCACAAGAGACCAGCGCCGCCGCACACGCCAGCCGACACCAGAGTCTGCGCCGGAACCGTTCAGATGCCATGGTGCGACCCAATTATGATGCGCAATGACGAGTAATGGAAACCCTGTTCGAACGGATCCGTCGCGCCGGCCACCAGCAGCTCCAAACCGGAATCGGGTGAGCCGTTCGAACGGATGCCGACCGCCGTGCTCAGCCGGAACAGATCCGCGGAAAACCCATCGAGGTGCGGACCAAATACGTTGCCCACGTCGGCCTGTACGACGCCATTCAGATACACCCAGACCGGCCAGACATACTGGGCGGTGGCCACGGCCGCGCTGCGATCGATCAGCCGGCCCATCAGGTAACCGCGCATCGGGCGTTCACCGCCAAGTGAAACCTGATCGGTGAACGGGATCGTTCCTTTCAGCGGATCGGTGAAGTCTGCTTCCACACTCAACCCGAGCACCCGGCGTTTCCACAAGTCGATTGTCACTCCGGCGAGCCCGCCGTACCCCACCCACGCCCGCCGCGCGACGTCATTGTGCGGCGGCGCAACGACGCCTTCTCCGTGCGCTTCGAGGCGAAGGCCAGTACCGATATAAGGGTCGGCTCGACGCGTGTCGATTGCTACTGATAGACTCTGAAATTCGGCAATGTAGCCCTGATGGTAGCCGGGGGGTGACGGCACCGTGCCATTGGCGACCGCATCCGAAAGATGGGGCTCCCCACAACAGCCGCCGTTGCCGAAGCTCAGTGTCCGCATGCCCGCGCGCACGGTGAGCGCGCTCAAGCGCCAAAAGTTGTTTTGGTAGCCGAGCGCAAATTCGGACGTCATCGCCTGATAGCGGTAGCGCGGATCGCTCGGGCTACGGGGGCCGATGCCATAAAATGGCAGGTCTTTTCGACGTACGAAGCTTGCTTGGGCGGCGATCACTTGATGCGGGGTGAGCGCGTACTCGTCGCTCGCTTTCACCGCTATCCAATCGGGCCCCCAGGTTCCGAAGTGCACCCGGAGCGTGTTCGGATCGGTGAGGAAGTACTTCCAACCTAAATTGAAGCCGACGCTCGGCTTCAAGCCGAAATCGAACAGCGCCGAAGGGTACAGCTCGATGTTCTGCCGGGGACCGAACGTGAAGAATTGGATTACGGCGTCCACCCAATTATTGCGTTCGGCCGCGCGCGTGAGCGCGCCGACCGGCTGGCGCAGGACGTATTCACTCACTAGCCAAACTGGAAATAAAACCACGCGCGGCACGTACATGAGGGACGGCCCGACGCGCGGCGGGGGGGGACCGCCATAGTGTTGATGCTCACGCTTCGGATGGGCGAACACCTGGCTCGACCAAAAAACGACGAGCAGTAAGCTTAGCCAACGCGCCGCGACAGCGCGCCGGCGAGCGCGAACACGTATTGTGGAAATCAAGCCAAGCACCGAGATACCGAGTTTACGCGTGCCGGTTTCACGTGGCAGGGTCAAGAACTAAAAGCTAGACCCGCGCCGTGTTGGGCGGCCCGCACCATGTGATGTCCCAGGTTGCCCCGCGGCGTTTCTGGATGCCCCTGCCGCGCGCGCCCGGCGTCGGCGCGCTTCGCAGCGGCCGGGAGGACCACCGCCGTGACAGCGGGCGACGCCCCCCGCAAACAGGGTGGCCGGCGGAGCAGCTAACGCGAGCGTTTCGCCCTGAGCAAGAACAGTGCGGCCGCCACACTGCCCACGACGGCCGCGGCGAGTAGCCCGCGGTGCGTTGCGGCCTCGGCGACCAGGCTCGTGCTTCGCGAACGCGTATCGAAGGTGCCATGTGAGCCGTGATCGCCGCTGACCGGAGTAAACAGGTTGTTCGTGGCGCCCTCCGTGACGGGCTCGTCGGTCTGCTGCGCGTCATATCCTGTGCGGCCGAGGTAGCGATCGGCCAACCCGGGCGCCAGCTTTGCGCCCGCCACGATGGCGAGCCAGGCAGGAAAGCCAACGTACAGCTCGCGGCGCGTGGAGCGCGCTGCGTACAGGATTGCGCGCGCCGCGACCTCCGGCTGAAAGATGGGCGGCACGGGCTGGGCCTTACGCGGTAGACGGCTCTTGACCCAGCCGAACTGGGGTGTGTTCAGCGCTGGCAAGTGCACCATGGTGAGGGTGACTCGGCTCTTGTCGTGGTGCAGCTCGCAGCGGAGTGAGTCAGTGAAGCCGCGGACGCCGGCCTTGGCACCGCAGTACGCGGATTGCAGTGGGATGCTGCGATACGCGAGGGCCGAGCCCACCTGCACGATCGTGCCGCGGTTACGCTTGGACATGCGCTTCAGCGCAGCCATGGTGCCATTCACGACCCCCAAGTACGTGACCGCCGTGACGCGCACGAATTCCTCGATGGTCATGTCCACAAACGGCGAAAACACCGACGTCATGGCATTGTTGACCCACACGTCGATCGCCCCGAATGCCCGCTCCGTTTCTTCGGCCGCGCGCTCCACCGCCGCCGCATCGGCGACATCGATCGAAAACACGAGGGCTCGGCCGCCCGCGGCTTCGACGTCACGTTTCGCCCCCGCCAACCCGTCAAGGCCACGCGCAATCAATGCAACGCTTGCCCCTTGGCGCGCGAAGGCGAGCGCGGTTGCTCGGCCGACGCCTGCCGAAGCACCGGTGATGACGACTACTTGGGATGTCACGCTCGACTCGACCATTTCCAGCAAGTCGTGGCCCAAGCTTGGCGCGCGCTTCAAGAAGAATCGAGCAGCACTCGCGAAAACCGTTCCACGAGCCTCGAAGGCACTCGGCTCGCGGCCCGACCTCGCTCGCTCATGAGCCTGCCGGCGCGCTTGCCTTCACAAAGCTGTCTAACCTCGAACGCGCGCTAGCCGGACTTCCGAGCGACTTGGCGCGCCGAGCGCAAAGGAGTGGACAGCGGCGCCGACCGCCCCATGATCGACTCCGTGAAGACGACCCATTGCCTGGCGGTGCTGCCGCTCTTGTTCGCGTGTCGGCGAAACCACCCCGCTGAGGGCCCCATGCAACGTGCCGGTGCGGGTGTGGACAACGCGGCGCAAGCTACCGGGCACGCCCTCAGCGGGGCTGCTCGAAAGACTGGCGCGGCGCTGAACAAGGCCGGCCACGCCACTGGCCATGCGGCGCAAAAGACCGGCCAAAAGCTGGGCGTCCGAGGCAGCGATCCAGGCGGAGAGTAATCCGCCGCCATACCCTTACAAAGCGTGAGGGTTTCGCGGGCTCAGGCCAACTGACTGACTCGCTTCTTCGCAGGCGCCGATTCGACGCCGAAGGCTAAGCCGGCGCGCGGCGTGGAGCTTGACCATGAACCAACGAAAAGGAGCCTGGCGCAACGCTCCCAGTCACCTCGTGGATAAGGGGTCACGAGCTCACGGTGATGGTCTTCCAGGCTAGGAGCGCGCCGTCGCTTTGTTGCTGTGTGCTGACGGCCACCTCCCCCAGCGCCAGGTTCGATTCCTTGATCACCTGATCATTGCTGTTTGACACGTAGCCTGCGCCGGTAGTGGCTTTGTAGTTAGGCTGTGTGTCGTAAATTGCAGACTTGAAATCGTCATCGAAGAAGAGCTGCGATGTGATGTACGCCGTTCCGCCAACTGTTACTTTGAAATGGATGTGCGTGGCTCGGCTGGCATACCAGCCCGGAAAATTGGCATCGAACGTGATGCGACCGTCGCTGCCCGCCGTTTGAATGCCGCGTCCCCACAGGGCGGCGGCGGCCGCTGCGCTGCCGCCCGTGCAGAACGCGTCGTTGTCGCCGTCGATATCGCCCGAGTAGATGCCGACTGTATCGCACATCCAGATCTCGACTGTTGCAGTGGGTATGGGACGGCAGCTCGCGTCCACCACCAATAGCTCCAGGCGCATGGGAAGCCCCGGATAGCCCTCACTCACATCCTTGCGGGTCAGCAGGCTGCTCGTCGCATGGCAGGGACCGGCGGTCGCCGCCTTGTATACGTTGCACGTCGGGCCGGCTCCGGCTGCGAATGGGTTGCCGTAATCCTTGCCGGACAAGATCGATGTTCCGCTCGTGGCCCAAGCCCCGTCACCGCTGCTTGCCGCGCCGCCCTCGCTTGCCTGGCTGGCATTGCCTGCCATTCCCCCGCCAGCTTCGCCTGCGCTCGACTCATCGTTACCTGCGCGGCCTGAACTTGCGCCTCCGCCGCTCGCGCCTGCGCCTCCGCCTGCGCCGCTCGCGCCAGCGCCTGCGCCGCTCGCGCCAGCGCCTCCGCCGCTCGCGCCAGCGCCGTCTATCGTTGAAGAGCCGCATCCGAACAGGGCCGCGGCGCTCAAGCTGCCCAGGGCTTCGAGCACGCTGCGCCGTGACGCCCGTGGCCGCGATTCATGCATGGTGGTTGATCCTCATGTCGTTCACGGTTTGTGTGTCAGCCGCACGCCAGAAGCGATCACTCGGGCGAAACGAATTGCATTGCTAAATGTTGCCGTTATCATGGGCGGCTGCTTGAATTTGCTCGAGATATGGTTGGCCGCGGCGCGCTCGCGCAGAGTCTGCACTGACATATTCGTGACGGGTGGCAGCGCTCCGCGGATCAGACTGAGCTACACACCCACACCATGACGATCGCTGTCGTTGCCGAGAAGCCGTCCGTCGGGCGTGACTTGGCGAGTGCCCTCGGAGCTACCCGACGGGGTGACGGAAAGCTTACCGGCAATGGCTACGTCGTGACTTGGGCAATCGGTCATTTGGTCGGCTTGGCTGAGCCCGAGGGCATTCGACCGGAATGGAAGCGTTGGCGGCGGGAGGATCTGCCACTATTGCCCGAACATTGGCCGCTCACCATCTTCGAGGCGACCCGCCCGCAGTTCGAGGTAGTGCGCCAGGTGCTCAACGCCCCCGATGTCACGGCCGTCATCTGCGCAACGGACGCGGGGCGGGAAGGTGAGCTGATCTTCCGGCTGATTTACGAGGCGGCCAAGTGCCGTCGCCCGGTGTCGCGGCTGTGGATCTCGTCGCTGACGGAGGCCGCGATCCGCGAAGGCATGCGCCGCGTGCGACCAGCGAAGGAGTACGACGACCTAGCGGACGCCGCCCTCGGCCGTAGCCGAGCGGACTGGCTCGTGGGCATGAATTTGTCGCGCGCCTATGGGCTTGCGCTCGACGCTCCGCTGTCGGTCGGCCGAGTTCAAACTCCGACGCTCGCCATGCTGGTCGAACGTGAGCTCGAGATCCGCGACTTCGTGCCGGAGGATTACTTGGAGGTCGTGGCCACTTTCTCGCCGAGAAGCGGCGAATCGTACCGCGGCACTTGGTTCGAGCCGGGCAAGGCGGAGCACCCGCAGCGGTTGCCCGCTTCGGGGCAACAGGCCGAGCAGGCCGTGGCCCGCGCGCTCGTGGGCCAAGCGCAGGTCGAGCGTGTGACGTCGCGGAGCAAGCGCTTGCCTCCGCCGCTCTTGTATGACTTGACCGAGCTGCAACGGCACATGAATCGCCTCTACGGCTCGTCGGCGCAGCGCACGCTCGATGCCGCGCAGGCTCTGTACGAAAAACACAAACTGCTGAGTTACCCGCGCACCGACAGCCGCCATCTGTCGGCGGCCGAGGCCAGCGCCTTGCCGGCCATCGTGAAGGCAATCGCCGCGCCCTATCTCGCGTTGCTCGCGGAAGGTAGCGGTGAGCGCGCGCTCTCCCGCCGTTTCGTAGACGACGCGAAAGTGACGGATCATCACGCCATCATCCCCACGGGAGCATCGGCTGCTGGCTGCGCGCTCGGCAGCGACGAGCGGCATGTGTACGAGCTCGTGTGTCGGCGTCTGTTGCAAGCTTACCATGCCGACTTCGTGTGGGCGGCGACTGAGGTCATCACCGCGATCCACCCGCTTGCCAGCGCCGAGCCGGTCGACCGATATCGCAGCCTGGGCACTGCCGTCCAGCAGCAGGGCTGGAAGGTGCTCGATCTGGGGGAGCCGAAGCCGCCTCGAGAAAAGTCTGAAAATAGGCGAAATGTAGCGGCTAGCGAGGAGGATAGCGTGCTGCCAGCGGGCCTTCGGGACGGCCAGCCGCAGCGCGTGTTGGGCGCGAAAGCGATACCCAAGACCACTCGTCCGCCGCCGCGCTTGAACGACGCCTCATTGCTGACGGCCATGGAGACGGCCGGAAAAACCTTGGATGAAAAAGAGCTGTCGGAGGCGATGAAGGACAGCGGCCTGGGCACGCCGGCAACACGAGCGAGCATCATCGAGACCCTGATCGCCCGCGGCTATGTCCTGCGCGAGGGTAAAGCGCTGATTGCGACCGAGCGCGGTCTCGGGCTGATCGCGGTGGTCGACCCCGAAGTAAAGAGCGCGGCCATGACCGGCGCCTGGGAAGCCCGGCTTCAGGCAATTGCCCGGGGTCGGGGTGCTTTGCCGCATTTCTTGCACCAAATTGAAGCATACGTGACGGCGGTGGTGAGCCGCGTGCCACCGGTGTTGCCGCCACTGGCCGGTCAATCGGAGCGCAAGCCGCCCAGGCCAACGGCGCGCTCGAGCTCTGAAGCGCCGCCCGTCGCCTCGCCTAACACGTCGATGGCTGGCGAGCTTTCCGTACCTCCGCGCGGACCGCGACGCACGCCCAGCGCGGCGGCGCCCAGTGAGCTTGCCAGCCTATTGCGTGAGCGCTTTGGATTCAGCACCTTCCGCCCGCATCAACAGGCGGTGTGTGAAGCGGTGGCCAGCGGCGAGGACGTATTGCTCGTCATGCCTACGGGCGCGGGAAAGTCGCTGTGCTATCAGCTGCCAGGCCTGGCCCGCGGGGGAACGACCCTGGTCGTGAGCCCGCTCATCGCTTTGATGGAAGATCAGGTCGCGCGCTTACGCGCGCTCGGCCTCCGCGCCGAGCGCATTCACTCGGGTCGGACTCGGCTCGAGTCGCGGCAAGTGTGTGCGGATTACGTGGCCGGCGCGCTCGATTACCTGTTCATCGCGCCCGAGCGCCTGGGCGTGGCCGGCTTTACCGAGCTCCTCGCGCGGCGGCCGCTCGGCTTGATAGCGATCGATGAAGCGCACTGCATTTCGCAATGGGGCCATGATTTCCGGCCTGATTACCGTCTGCTGGGGCAACGCTTGCCGATGTTGCGGCCTGCGCCGGTCGTGGCGCTCACGGCCACCGCCACGCCGCGCGTGCAAGAAGACATCGTAGCGCAGCTCGGCTTGGGCTCGGTGCGCCAGTTCATTCATGGCTTTCGCCGTCACAACCTGGCCCTCGAAGCATTGGAAGTACCGCCCAAAGATCGCCCGGGCCGCGCGCTTCAGTGGCTGTCCGCGGCGGATCGCTTGCCCGCGATCGTGTATGCGCCCACGCGCAAAGCGGCCGAGCACGTGGCCTCGGTGCTCGGCGCAAAGTTTAGAGCGCAGCCGTATCACGCGGGGCTCACGGCGGAAACGCGCGAGCGGGTGCAGTCGGACTTCCTCGCTGGGCGATTGGACGTGGTGGTCGCGACCGTCGCCTTCGGCATGGGCGTGGACAAGGCCGACATCCGCACCGTGCTGCACCTCGCCCTGCCGGGCAGCGTCGAATCCTACTATCAAGAGATCGGGCGTGCCGGTCGGGACGGGAAACCGTCGCGCACCGTGCTCATGCACCACCTCGCCGATCGCAAAACCCATGAGTTCTTTTTGGAACGCGACTACCCGAGCGAGGCGCTGCTTGAAAAGCTGTTCAAGGCCCTCTCCCTCGCGCCCGTCAGCCCGGACGCGCTGCGTAAGAAGACGCGCATCGCAAAGAGTGATTTCGACAAAGCGCTCGAGAAACTGTGGATACACGGCGGCGTGCTTGGTGTCCCGCAAGCCGACCTCGTGCGCGGTGACGAAGGGTGGCGTGCGCCGTATGCCGCGCAGCGTGCCCTGCGTATCGAACAGCTCGAGCGGGTAGGCAAATTCGCCCAAGGCCGCCAATGCCGCATGGTCGGCCTCGTCGAGCACTTTGGTGACGAAGCGGATTCCGGGCAGGCCTGCGGTCTCTGCGACGTCTGCGCCCCTGATGCCTGCATCGCAGTCCCTTCGCTTGGGCCTCCACCCAAGGTGAACGCCGCGGCTGGCAAGCGCAGTCGTAAGCCGGGGAAACGGCGCGCTCGCGGCTCGTCGCGCATTCCGGCGGTGGTCCTCCCTGCTAGCGGCGCGAGCGCCGGGCTCGTGGCAAGCCTGCGCGCATGGCGCCTGCTAGAGGCCAAAAAAAAACGCGTTCCCGCGTTCCGCATCTTGACTAATCGCGCGCTGGTTGCCATCGCTGAGGCGCGCCCGGCAAGCACGGCCGCCCTGCGCGGTGTCGCTGGCATCGGGCCCAAAGTGCTGCGGAGCTACAGCGCAGAGCTGGTGGGCCTGTGCACGCGTAACTTCTGACCTGCAGCGATCGCGCCGGGCGGGGCTGCACTGAAAGCCGAAATTTACAGGGCGCGGGCGCCGGCCGGCGCGTCTGGCCGCAGAAAGCGTCGCGCCCGGCCAGGGGGCGCGGCATTGACACCGCCCGTTTCGAGCTAACCTTAGCCGTACCCCGCAAGCTCCGATGCATCGAACCGTCGCTAGACTTTTGCCCTGCCTCGCGCCGTGCGCTTTCCTAGTCGCGCTCGCGCCGCTGTCTTGCGGTGGGCCCCAAGACAGCAGCGCATTGGATCCGCAGCAAGGTGCCGGAACGCTCGGGCCCGCCGCGCCCGCGCCGTCTACTGCGCCGCCTGCGCCCTCTGCGGCGGCGCCCGCGCCTCGCCCGCACAACCCGGGCTGCGCGCCGCCAACTGGCGTCAGCAACGCGCCCCGCAGCATCGCTGAGACGGTCGCGATGTTGAATGCCATGCCCAAGCCCGTGACGCTGCCGTGTTTTCTGGAGGCACTCGCTCGGCCGCTCGAAATCAGCGCCACCAACAGCGTCTTCAGCGCGCAACCATCGCAAGGCCCAGGTACGCCGCGCATCTTCTTGTTTCGCGACCCGAACACGATGTCGATCGTGCCCGCTGGCTCCGGCGCGCCATTACTCGAGTTCGGCGAGCAGCGGCCGAACTACCGCTCTCTCAAAGCCGAGATCGAGTTTCCGGTCATTGCCGAGCTGTCCCCGACCGCTCCGTTCGAGCGGGTGCTCTTCAGTGATCAAGTGACGACCTGCGGCGTGTGCCACTCCGCGGAGGTGGTCGAGTCCAACCTGTCCGGCGTCAATCACTACGTTTCGCAATCACTGCGGCCCTTTCGCCAAGACCTGGTCAGCACGGCCTTTTTGCAGCAAGAGCTCGCCGTGTGCGACCGCACTCTCGAGCCGGGTCGCTGCGCCATGCTCGATGGCCTACTTGGTTGGGGCCCGGTCACCGATCACGCGTTTCCGGCCGATATGGCCACGTTCGGCAGTTAGGCGGGCGCGGAGCCACGGCCTTTGGCCAGCGAACCGCCGCCTGAGCGTTGCGACAGGCGCGGGCGCCTCCGCCGCGGGTGTCGCCGCTGAAAATCGCCTGGAGCGCGCCGGTGTCTTCAGCTAATTCTGAAGGGCCGCTCCGTCCGTGAGCGGTTCAGCGAGACCATGCCTCTTTCCGCATTTCACGTTGCCGTTCAGCGTTGGTTCAGCGAGCGGCTGGGCGAGCCTACGCCGCCACAGCGCGAAGGTTGGCCCGCGATCCGGGGCGGCAAGCACACGCTCATTGCCGCGCCCACCGGCTCGGGCAAAACCTTGGCCGCGTTCCTCTGTGCCCTCGACGGGCTACTGGTACGTGGCGTCGCGCTCGAAGCGACCACGCAGGTGCTGTACATCTCGCCGTTGAAGGCGCTCGCCAGCGACATACAAAAGAATCTGGAGGCGCCGCTAGCAGAGATTCGCGCGCTCGACCCGAGCTTGCCGGAGGTGCGCGTTTGCGTGCGCACGGGCGATACGTCCGCCAAGAGCCGGGCGGCGATGACCAAACGCCCGCCCCACATCTTGGTCACCACGCCAGAATCGGCCTACATCTTGCTAACCAGCGAGGGCGGGCGGCAGATGCTGAGCTCCGTACGCACGGTGATCGTGGACGAGATCCACGCCCTCGCGCGTGATAAGCGCGGCTCCCACCTGGCCCTCACGCTCGAACGCCTGGACGCGCTCGCGGGCCGCTCCGTGCAACGCATCGGCTTGTCCGCCACCCAAAAGCCACTCGAGGAAGTGGCGCGCTTCCTGGTGGGTGTGGGCCGCGACTGCGTGCTCGTGGACGCGGGTCATCTGCGGGAGATCGATCTCGGCATCGAGCTGCCGCCGTCGCCGCTGACCGCGGTTTGCTCACATGAAGTGTGGGACGAAATTTACGAACGAATCGCGACGCTCATCCGTGAGCACCGGACCACGTTGGTGTTCGTCAATACACGCAAGATGGCAGAGCGCGTGGCCGCGCGGCTTGGGTCCCGTCTCGGGCAAGCCGGAGTCGCCTGCCACCATGGAAGTCTGGCCGCGCCTCGCCGCCATGACGCGGAGCAACGCCTCAAGAGAGGCGAGCTCAAAGTGCTGGTCGCGACCGCCTCGCTCGAGCTCGGTATCGACATCGGGGATGTCGACCTCGTGCTTCAGATCGGGGCTTCGCGCTCCATCGCGACGCTGCTCCAGCGCGTGGGCCGCGCCGGTCACGGCGTGCGGCGCACGCCAAAAGGCCGCGTGTTTCCCCTTACTTTGGACGAGCTGGTGGAGGCGGCGGCGCTCCTCCGCAGTATTCGCGCCGGGAACCTCGACCGCACCCCGCAGCCCGGGCGGCCACTCGACATTTTGGCGCAACAGATCGTGGCCGCTTGCGTCGCCGAGACGTGGGACGAGGCGTTGTTGTTTCAAATGTTGCGGCGCGCCTGGCCGTACCGTGAGCTCACGCGCCGCGACTTCGACGAAGTCGTGAAGATGCACACCGAAGGCCGCTGGGCGCTCCTCCACCGCGACGGCGTTGGGCAGCGGCTGCGGGCAACTCGGCGGGCGCGTTTGACCGCAATCACCTCGGGCGGGGCGATCGCCGACAACGCGGATTATCAGGTCGTCCTCGACCCCGAAGGGACACTGGTCGGCACGCTGAACGAGGATTTCGCGATCGAGTCCAACGGTGGAGACATCTTCCAACTGGGTACGGCATCGTGGCGTATCCTGCGCGTCAGCGGCGGCGTGGTGCGCGTCGCAGACGCGCAGGGCTCACCCCCCACGATCCCCTTCTGGCTCGGTGAAGCGCCAGCGCGCACGCGCGAGCTGTCGAACGAGATTTCGCGCCTGCGCGAGCACGCCCTGCTCGATCAGCCGCTGATCGCCGGCGAGATCGGCGAGGCGGCGGCGCTTCAGCTCGCCGAATATGTCTCAGCTGGGGTGAGTGTGCTGGGCGTCGTGCCGACCCAGCGGCGGGTCGTTTTGGAGCGCTTCTTCGATGAAAGTGGCGGCATGCAGTTGGTCTTGCATGCACCGTTCGGCGGCCGCATCAATCGGGCGTGGGGTCTGGCCTTGCGCAAGCGCTTCTGCCGCGGCTTTGGCTTCGAGTTGCAAGCCGCTGCCAATGAAGAAGCGATCGTGCTTTCGCTCGGCCCCCAGCACAGCTTTCCGCTCGCGGAAGTGTTCGACTATTTGAGCCCAGAGACGGCGCAGGCGCTCTTGGTGCAAGCGCTCCTGGCCGCGCCCATGTTCAAGACGCGCTGGCGTTGGAACGTATCGCGCGCCCTGCTCGTCGAGCGCATGCGCGGGGGCAAGCGCACCGCGCCCCCGCTCGTGCGCATGCGCGCGGACGATCTTCTGGCCGCGAGCTTTCCCGCGGCCGTGGCCTGTGGCGAAACCTTGCCGCCCGGCGACATCGAGGTGCCCATGGACCACCCTCTCGTCCGTCAAACGGTCTTCGACTGTTTGAATGAGGCGCTGGACATCGAGGGATTTTTGGCCGTACTACGCGATTTACGCGATGGCCGCATCGAGCGCGTTGCGATCGATTCGCCGGCCCCCTCGGTGTTCGCGCATGGCATTTTAGCGGCTCAGCCGTACACGTTCTTGGACGACGCACCGCTCGAAGAGCGGCGCACGCAGGCGGTGATCAGCCGCCGCACGCTGGACGTAAAGTCAGCGGACGAGCTCGGCGCGCTCGATCCCGACGCCATCCGTCGCGTGCGCGAAGAAGCATGGCCGGCGCCGACCTCCGCCGAAGAGGTCCATGAAGCGCTGCTTTGGATGGGCTATGCAACGGTAGCAGAAGCTCGGCCCTGGTCGGATTGGATGCAAGAGCTCGCGCGTGCCGGCCGCATAGAGCTCGTGGGTGATCGCTACTTTGCCTTCGAGGCATCGCGCGAGCCAAAAGAAATATGGCGCGGCCGCCTGGAAGCGCTCGGCCCCATCTGCAGTGATGATCCACTTTTGCTCGAGCTGGAGAGCGAAGGCTTCGCGCTCCGTGGCCGCTTCGAAGGCCGCGCAGGTTGGTGCAGCCGGCGTCTGCTCGCGCGCATTCACCGTTATACGCTGGAGGGTCTGAGAAAAGAGATCGAGCCCGTGACTGGTCTAGAATTTCTGCGCTTTTTAGCGGCCTGGCAGCACTTGGATGCGGACAAGCAGCTGGACGGGCCGCGCGGCGTGCTGGAAGTGATCCGCAAGCTTGCCGCGTTCGAAGTGCCCGCGCTGGCTTGGGAGGCGAGTGTGCTGCCGGCGCGCGTTCGCGGTTACAAGCGGGAATGGCTGGACGAGCTCACGCTATCGGGAGAGGTCGTGTGGGGCCGCCTGTGGGGCAGCGGCGCGGCGCCGATCCGCAGCACGCCCGTGTGTCTCGTCCCACGGGATCACTTGGAATCTTGGCTCGGGCTGTCGAACGCTCCGCAGGCGTCCGAGCTTGGCCACGCGGCTGAGTTGATCCATGGCTTGCTTGCCGCGCGCGGGGCCATGTTCGCGCAAGGCTTGCAGCGCACCTCCGACCTTCATATGGACGAGCTCGATGAAGGCTTGGCCGAGCTCATCGCGCGCGGGCTCGTCACCTGTGATTCGTTCGGCGGTTTGCGATCGCTATTACTCACGCCGTCCAAGCGCCGCTCGGCGGTAAAAATGGCCGGCCGCTGGAGCCTGCTTCGGCCAGGAAAGCTCGAGGCGCCGCCGGCGGAGTTCGTCGCACGGCAATTACTGCAGCGCACGGGCGTCGTTTTTCGAAAGACGGTGGCGCGTGAGAAGCAGCCGCTGCCCTGGCGTGACTTGCTCCGGGTGCTGCGTACCCTCGAAGCCCGCGGTGATGTACGCGGTGGTCGCTTCGTGGCGGGCTTCGATGGCGAGCAATATGCCCTGCCTGAAGCCATCACCCTGCTGCGTGCCGTGCGGCGTCGCGGCCCCGGCGAGCCCCTCCATGCGTCCGCCGCCGATCCTCTCAACTTCCGCGGTATCCTCACCCCCGACGAGCGCGTTTCGCCACTCTCTCGTCAAAAGGTATTGGTCGCCTAGGGCCTCCGGCGACAATTGCCGGTGCCGGGTGCGTCCCGATCCGATTCTCTAGGGAACGGTTCATCGCGGTTCGATTATTATCGCGCTGAAGATTTTTTTGGGGTGCTCCTGTGCGGCGCGCTCAGCGGGGTGGCGACAGAAATTCATGGACCGCGGTAGTGAAGGCGGCGGGAGCCGTGAGCATGGCCACGTGCTGCTGACCTGCGAGCCGGCATACGCGCGCGTCGGGCAAGCGTTGGGCGAGGGCCTCCGCTCCGGCGATCATGCGCTGCGGGCTCGTGCCACCAATCAGCATCAGGGTTGGCACCCGCACGCGCGCAAGCTCCGCCGGTTCGAGCGAGAACGCGCGTTGTACGCGGGAATCATAGGGCACCGTGTGCGCGAGCGCGCTCACCATCTGACTCCAAGCCGGGCCGTTCTTCATCGCTTGCAGGTCGCTGTCCGTCGCCCGTGGACCTTCGCGTAAGAAAGTCTCCACCGCCAGCTCGCGTTGCCCCGCCGCCAAAAGCGCGTCCAGCCGCTCGGGCAAATCTGCGGCAATGCGATCGGCCTCGCCGAAAAACACCGGCGGCTCGTACGCGACCAGCCGTTCGAGCTTGTCGGGCTGGTGGGCGGCGACCTGAAAACAAAGCAGCGCCCCCGATGAATGCCCGAGTAGGTCAATCGGCCCGGGAATGGCCCGCAACAGCGCGAGGATATCCTCGACCTCGCGCTCCGGCGCGTAGGGCGCGCGGTCGCCACTCTTGCCGCGGCCCCGTCGATCGATGACGTACACGCAGCGATCGCGCGCGAGCGCTTGCACGGTGTTCGTCCACAGGTGCGCCCCGAACAAAGCCCCCGACACGACCACTAGCGCACGCCCGTCCCCATAGCTCTCAGCGCAGACCGCCGTGCCGTCTGCGGATTCGACCAGAAGCTCTGCCATCGCTCGACCCTAGCGCGACGGCTGGGCGAGGTGCGTGACGAAAAACACTTCGCGCCCAACAGACGTGGCATTTCCGGCCCAAATTCGTGAGCGAGCGTCGCTCCAAGCGCTCGATGCGCAGCGTGGTGTGCGGCATCGAACGGAGGCATCCGGGCGATGATGCGATTGTGAAGGGCAGCCAAGAGGGCTCACGGCTCTCATTCCGGGAAGGCTCGGAGCTCTGCGCCCGCGGCAGCTCGTCAGAGCCCGGATTGACTGAGCGCCAGGGTGCGACGAGGCGTTAGTCGACGACCTTGGGCGGATCCTCGGCCAGAGCGGGCGCCGCTTCGAGCCTCGCACCATTGGCCTTGGTTTCGAGCTTCGCCTTTTGCAGCGCGTCGCGTGAGCGTTCCGTATTGGTTCGCCCGTGCATGCGGCGATTCGTCTCCGCTTGCGTCCGGCGTGCCTGTTTGGCCTTCTGCTTACGAAACTCGTTCAAGTTGGAGATCTTGCTCAAGCTGCCCTCGACTCGATACAGGGGGCGACCGCGTTCGCATGTGCGCGGCGGCCACGTCAACTGGAACGCACACCGAGACTGATTGCGACAGGCACCGAGTCGATTTCCCGGGGAAGTGGCCTCCATGTGCTGTCTAACTTTGGCCGCCAAATTGCATTGCGGTCAACCGAACGCGGCGCTCGGCGCCCCACAAGCAAAGGCACGGCAATGTTTACGATCCTCCTCATCATCCTGGTCTTGGCCCTCCTCGGTGGCGGCCTTGGGCACTCCCGTTTCGGCTACGCAGGCTGGTCCCCCGCCGGCGTGCTGATCGTGATTTTGCTGCTCCTAATGTTTACGGGCCACCGCATGTAAGTTGAAGGCTAAGTGAAGGCGGGTTCACGCGGCCGCGGTTCGCCCACGTGGCCCGCTCCGTCATGGTCGAAAAATGCCAAACGAGCGGGCGTCGGCTCGGCGAAGCTGCGGCGCCCGCCGGCTCCCGCGTCAATCGCCCGCACGCCGCCCGGAAGTGCGCGGTGCGAGCGCCAAAGAGGCAGGCATTTTCGCGCGCCGTGAAACATAAGAGCGCTTGCCGGCGCTCTCTGCGTACAACGTGCGCAGCGCCTCGATCGAGGACACCCCCGAATTACGAGCGATCCCGGCATGACCGCGACAAAGCACGACCGCGCGTTGATCGAACGAGATCTCGAGAAGCTCCCGGCCCGTTAGTACACGTTGGGGACGAAACGACTCGCACACTTCACAGCGCTGCTGTTCCATCCGCGAATCGTTTCAGGAGCGGCAAGCGCTGGACAACTTTTCTATTTCGGAGCTTGCGCTAAGCGCACCCGTGGGGGCGCGCTCGGCGCAGCTCTTCCGCGCAAGCCGCGCTCGGCGCAGCTCATGCGAAGCGGATCGACGGCAATCGAGCTTCGCCGAGAAATGGCGATGGTTTCGAACAGATTCCAAACCATTGTCTCGAACCACGCCGCCGATTCGGCGAACAATTCGCGCGCCCGCGGACATTCACGCCCCATGAACAATCGAAGCGCAGCGGCGGCCGCGGTATGGGCGCAGTTTCCGTTTGCCTTGCTCGTTTTTTCAACACTTCCCGCTTGCAGTAGTGACGCCGCGCCCGCTAACCCGTCCGGGGTCGCAGGCGCGAACACCAACGGTGGCGCGGGCGGTGCTGGCTCGGGGGGAAGCTCGGTCGGCGGGAGTGGCGGCTCCGCCGCCGGGGCGGCTGGCTCGGCCGCTGGCGACAGCAGTGCCGCTGCCGGCGGCGGG
>CAHJWM010000056.1 GCA_903642325.1 Myxococcales bacterium
GGACGCCCGCCGCGGGGGGCCGAGCGCCCCGGAAACGTGGCGCGCGCGCCTTCGACATGGGGCTCGAGCCCCGACCGAGGTCGTCTGCGCGCGCGCGCGGGGCGTCTGCGGGTGCACGGTGTCCTGTGGTAAACCCGACGATGATGAGTGACTGCGATGGCGGCTCCCAAGGCGAGTGCTCACGGAGCGTGGACGCGCTTTCTGAGCGCATCACCTCACTCCTCACTGGTCGTCACGAAGTGCTCGAGGCCTACCTGTTCGGATCCTGCGCGCGCGGACAAATGCGCGCCCACAAGCGACATCGACATCGCGGTCTACGTCGACCGTGCGCACGTCGAAGCCGGCACCTTTGGCTACGACGCGGAGCTCACCGCGGACTTGGTGCGAGCGCTCGCTGACAACCGCGTCGACTTGGTGGTGTTGAATCGGGCGCCTCCCTTACTTTATCACCGCGTGCTGCGCGACGGGCGGCGCCTCTTGGCGCGCGACGTACAGGCCACGACCGCGCGAGAAGGTCAGGCATTGTCCCGCTATTGTGACTATGTCCCGCAGCTCGCAAAAATTGCCCGAGCAGCCGGTGACCGCTTTCGCCGCGGTGACCTTGGCCGCCCTGTTCTGCGATGAGCCCCGGCCGGTTGGATGCGGAGCTTGTGCGACGTCACCTGCTCGCTCTCGACAAAGCCCTCGCCAATCTTCGCCGATACCAGGGCCGGCCGCTCGAGTCCCACCGCCTCCTGAACGACCACCTGCAAGACTTCGCTTTCGGTCAGCTCGTTCAGGCCTACTTGGACTTGGATTCTGGCTGACTTCGTGCAGCGCGGCGATACATCGCGAGCGGGTGCGACGCTCAGCGTCGGCGCGGCTTGCGTGCTTCTTTGACGTCCACCAGACGACCAAAGCGCAGATACCCACGGCTCAGGAACGTGAACATTTGCTGGGTCAGCACGTCCGCACTTTCTTCGGCAAAGCCGAGCGTCACGGCTTGGTACAAAAGTTCTTTTAGTGCGCCGATGGTGAGATAAGCGAGCACGCGCGGCTCGCCATCGGCCACGATGCCGAGGGCTTGGCCGTCTTTCAAGCTTTCGGTGAGAAGCTGGACGACGCTATCATAAAATGTTTGTAGCTTTCGATCGAACGCGGGGTCGACGCCGACAGCGTCGGTGAACAGGATTTTGGTCATGGCGCGTTCAGCGAGGCACGCGCCGATGATGGCGCGAATGTTTTCGCGTACTTGCTCCATGACCGAGCGGTTGGGGTTGTCGGTCACGATGCGCACGATGGCCATCGACAGTTGCCCGGCGAAACGGTCGACGAGATCCGAGAACACGGCGCGCTTGTCCTCGAAGTACAAGTAAAATGTACCGCGCGCGACGCCGGCTTGTATGACGATGTCGTCGATCGTCGTCTGGTGATAGCCGCGCTTGGCGAAGACCTCGCGGGCCACGCTCAGGATTTGTTGGCGCCGCTCACCGCGTCGCGTGTGGCCGCGGGGCGCATTCTTGGCGACAGCCCCGGACTTTTGCTTGGCGCGTGGCGTTGGCATCTGGGCTCGAGTGTAGTCGTCGAGCGCAATCGAACCTAGAGTTCGCGGGCGACACTCGAAAGTGCTCAAGTTGCCGCGCGCGAGGCCGTTGGCGACCTGCATGGGACCAATGCGACTTCGCCTGCGATGCGTGACGTGTGTGCTTGGGGCGGTGTTGTGTGTTTCGGGGTCGGGCGCGAAGGCGGAGCCTGCACCCCGCAAGCCCACGGTGGTTTCCGGCGGCGGCACCAGTACAGGTGGATTGTTTACGGCGTCGGCGGCGGGCGCCGTGTTCGAGCTCCCGAACCGCGGTCGTTTGCTAGTTGCTCCACACGCGACGTTGCGGGTTTTCACGGTGCCACAAGCATTGGCTCTCACGTCGGGCGCGCGCACTTGGACTTGGAGCCTCGCGCTGCAAAGCGGACGCGTGGACGTGGAGCTGCCGGCCACGGGCCGCTGCGCGGTGCTCGCTAATCTTGGCAAACTGAGCGGAATCATTACGTCCGGGCACGCAGCATTTCGCGTGGAAGGAAACGAAGCCACCGCGGTCAATCTAGGAGGCGAGCTGCGCACCGTGCTCGCCGATCACTGGCAGACCGTACCGGAAGGGTCGCTCGCGACGCTCAGCCCGGAGGAACCGAACGCCGCCGTCAAGCCTGGCATCGGCAGCCCGACCCTCGAAGGCGGACAACGTATGTGGTTCTCGCCTAATGAGACGGTGGCAATGCACGGCTTTCGTTGGGGCAACGTGGCCGGCGCCGAGCGTTATGACTTGCGAGTTCGGCGCCTGAGCGATGGTAAGCTCATCGATCAAGTCAGCACGACTCGCACGGACTGGCAGCCGCCGCTCACCCCAGTCACGCCCGGTCAGTATGGGCTGACGTTGCGCGCCGTGGACGCGCGCGGCCTGGAAGGGCGTTGGAGCACAGAGGCCGCGTTGCGGGTGATTGGGGTCGTTTTGCCGCCGGGCGGCTATAGCGACCAGCAGGCGATCTTTCTGGGTGTAGGCCAGCAGGTCCGGTTTACGAATACCGAAGGGCTGGAGATGACCTATGTGGGCGCCGGAAAATATTTCCCAGCGGCACAAGCCGTAAAGCTGTACCGGGGGCAAAAGACCGTCATCGGATTCCGCATGCCGGGCGCATTCGAGACTGCCGTTGCCGAGCTCGAGCCGCGTGGCATTTTTGCGGACGTGCGCATCGGGCCGCAACGCGCGCTCTGGCCGCGCGATCCGATCTCGATCGACGTTCGCCTCAGGGCGACAGCGGGGCGCAATATCCCGGCGTTCGTCCAGATGATACCGACGGTGACGCTCGGAACAGAGCCGGTGGATCTGACGTTCGAGCGCACGGGAGACACACTCCATGCCATGCTTCCGCCGAGCGACACCCCCGGGCCGTGGGTGGTCCGCGTGGACGTTGCAGATCAGTATGGGGTGGCCCTAGGTCACGATTTTCTGGAGGTTGCGGCCGAGGGCAGGCGAGCGATCGAGCAACGCGGCCGAAGGTCCGCGCATCCCCTACCCCCGGTCGAAACGCCGGAGCGCCGGCCGGCCCCTGAGCCGCCCCTCGCGGCGAGCAATTGAGGCGGTCCACGCCCGGCGTCGAAACCGAAACAATCGCGCTCTTGCATCTCGGAGCCCATCGGAGGATAGACTGACACGCGCGTCAGTTGTATTTGCCGGGCGTTTGCTCGGCAACTCCTCACCGAGGGCAGAGCAGAATGAGCGGACTCCGCGAGCTGGTAATCGGGATGGATGTGGGATCGACGACCGTCAAAGCGGCCGTGATCGATCCCGTGACCAAGGACATCCTGTGGAATGACTATCAACGGCACCACACGAAGCAGCCAGAAAAGGTGCTCGAGCTGCTCGAGACGATCTTGGCGGCATTCCCGCATCATCCCGCCGAGGGCTGGAAGATGTTCGTTACGGGGTCCGGCTCGGGTCCGCTTGCAGGTCCAACTGGAGCCAAGTTCGTCCAAGAGGTGAACGCCGTCACCTTGGCCGTCGAGTACAAGCATCCCGACGTTCTGAGCGTGATCGAGCTCGGCGGGCAGGACGCCAAGATTATCATGTTCAAGGAGGACGCACAGACCGGCGCGAAGACCGCCGGCACGTCCATGAACGACAAGTGCGCGTCCGGTACGGGGGCCACGATCGACAAGTGCATGATCAAGGTCGGCGCTGAGGCGGGGTTTGCAACGTCCCTGCGCTTCAACGATCAGAAGCTGCATCACGTGGCCGCAAAATGCGGCGTGTTCGCCGAAACAGACATCGTGAACCTGGTCAAAACGGGCATCCCCAAGGACGAGGTGCTCAATTCACTGGCCGACGCCATCGTGTTGCAGAATCTGAGCGTCCTCACACGCGGCAACACCCTCAAGCCGAAGGTACTGCTGCTCGGCGGGCCCAATACGTATCTGCCCTTCCTGCAGGATTGCTGGCGCAAGCGCATCCCGGAGACGTGGCGTGACCGCGGCTTCGTTTATCCCGAGGACGTGCCGATCGAGGAGCTAATTTTCGTCCCTCAAAACGCGGAGCTGTACGCGGCGTTCGGCGCGGCGATGTTCGGTATCGCGGAAGGTGGCGAGGCCGGGCGCTTCAACGGCGTCGAAGGCCTGCGCGACTTCATTCAAAACGGTCGCCGCGCGCGGCTCGGTGAGCAAGCGGGACCCCCGTTGTCCGCCAACGAGCGCGAGATGGCCGACTTCAAGGCGATGTACAAGATCCCGAAGTTCGTGCCCGCCAGCTTCGCGGCCGGCCAGCACGTGCGCGGCGTGATCGGTTTGGACGGCGGCTCGACCTCGTCCAAAGCGGTTCTGATCGGCGAGGACGGTGAGCTGCTGTGTAAGGCGTATCAGCTATCCAAGGGCAACCCGATCCAAGACACGAAGGAGCTCTTGACGAACATCAAGGGCCAAGTCACGAGCCAGGGCGCGACGCTCGAATGCATCGGCTTCGGGGCCACGGGTTACGCCGCCGACGTGCTGGAAGAGTGCGTGATGGCCGACGTGAACATCGTCGAGACCGTCGCCCACATGATGAGCGCGGTTCACTTCTTCGGGGACGTGGACGTGATCTGCGACATCGGCGGACAGGACATCAAGGTCCTGTTCATGAAAAACGGCGATATCCAGAACTTCAAGCTCTCCAACTCGTGCAGCGCCGGCAACGGCATGCTCTTGCAAGCCATGGCCGATCAATTCGGCATCCCCGTTACGGAGTACGCGGAGACGGCGTTCAAAGCCGAGCTGGCTCCCAAGTTCAGCTACGGCTGCGCAGTGTTCCTCGATTCCGATCGCGTGAACTTCCAGAAAGAGGGCTACCAGAAAGAAGAGCTGCTGGCCGGCTTGGCGCAGGTGCTGCCGAAGAACGTGTGGCAGTACGTCGTGCAGATCCCGCGCTTGGCTTCGCTCGGCACGCGCTTCGTGCTGCAGGGCGGCACGCAGTACAACTTGGCCGCTGTCAAGGCTCAAGTGGATTACATCAAGCAGCGCGTGCCGGGCGGTCAGGTGTTCGTGCATCCGCACACGGGTGAAGCGGGCGCCATCGGCGCCGCGATCGAGACCCTGCGCCGTTTCAAGCGCAGCGGAGTGACGCGCTTCATCGGCGTGGATGCGGCCTTGAACTTGGAATACAAAACCAAGAACGACGAAGAGACGGTGTGCCACTTCTGTCCGAACGAGTGCAAGCGCACGTTCATCGACACCACGCGCCCCGACGGTTCGTCCACGCGCTACATTTCGGGATTTTCCTGTGAGAAGGGCACGGTCGAAAGCAAAGACGCGATGCTCTCGCTCATGGAAGAGCGTCGAAAGACGGCAGCGGCCTATCCAAACATCGTGAACTACGAGGGCGAGCGCGCCTTCGTACATTTCTACGAATGGGCGCCTCAGCCCGCGGCCGGCACACCGATCGAGGACGTCAAGGTGACGAAGTCACTGTTTCGCGTGAAGCGCGAGACGATCACACGCCCCTTTCAACGCTCGAGCGAAGACGCGGCCAAGCGCCGGAAGAAGATTCGGGTCGGCTTGCCGCGCGTGCTCAACATGTACAGCACGGGGCCGTTCTTCCGGACCTACTTCGAGGCGCTCGGTCTCGGCAAATCGAACGTGGTGTGGAGCGACGCCACGACGGAAGAAAGTTGGGTGGAAGGCGGCAAGTACGGTTCGATCGACCCCTGTTACCCGAGCAAGGTCGTGCAGTCGCACATTCACAACTTGCTTTTCCACAAGCACGAGCCGGAGCGGAACAAAGGGCTCAAGTACATCTTCTTCCCGATCCTCACCCACGTGAACAACTTCGTGGTCGACACGCAAGACAACGCCTCGTGCCCGATCGTAGCCGGCACGCCGGACGTGACCAAAGCGGCCTTCACGAAGGAGGTCGACTTCTTCGCCGTGCGCAATATGGAGTACCTCGACCCCGCGCTTTCTTTCGAGGAGCCCACGTTGCTCGCTCGGCGCATGTTCGAGACCTGGAAAGATCGCCTGGAGATTACCGAGGACGAAAACGACCACGCCTGCGCCGAGGCTTGGAAGGCGCTGAAGGCTTTCGACCTCGATCTGCAGGACAAGGGCCGGGCCATCCTGGAGACGGTGGAGGCCGAGGATCGCATCGCGATTTTGGTGCTCAATCGCCCGTATCACGCGGACCCGGGCTTGAATCACGGCATCCCCGACGAGTTCCAAGTCTTGGGCTACCCCATCTTGAGCATTCGCTCGATCCCCAAGGACCGCGAGTACCTGGATCGCTACTACAAGGACGAGCTCGAGCGAGGCGTCATCAAGAGTCCGCTAGAAATCAACCACGTGTGGCCAGAGAACTACTCGGTCAATAGCGCGATGAAAGTGTGGGCGGCCGCCTTTGCGGCGCATCACCCGAACGTCGCCGTGCTCGATCTATCTAGCTTCAAATGCGGTCACGACGCGCCGACTTACGGTTTGATCGCCGACATCATCCAAACCTCGAAGACGCCCTCGGCGGCCCTCCACGACATCGACGCCAACAAGCCGGGCGGCTCGATCAAGATCCGCGTCAAGACATACGCTCACTCGTTGCGCTTGGCGCAGGAGCGGCTGGAGGATTTGGCAGGCAAGAAGCGTGACCTTGCCCTCTCGATCGACAAGAAGCGGCTCGAGCTCTTGGGACTGAAACAAGCACAATTGGCCGCTGCCAAGCAACAAGACCCGGCGATCGAAAAGCAGATCGTCGAGACCATGGAGCGCGTGCGCGGCTACGAAGCGCGTCGCTCGGCCGAGGTGGAAGCGCCGAAGGGCGTGTTTCGCTTGGGAAGAAAACAGGCAGACGGCTCGATCGTTGCGATTGATCTCTCGCAACCGAGCAGCGAGGCCGCGCCCGCGGCCGAGTGAACAGCGGCCTACCTGAGACCCAACGACGTCGAGCATTTCAAAAGAAATTTTTTAGAGCGAACAGCCAGACCCCACGGAGATAGAACCATGACCCAACAAGTTAGCTTCGACTCGGCAAGCAAGAAGAAGAGCCTGCCGATCGCTGGACAGGCGCTGGACATCGACGCAGAGCTCAAGAAGTTCGAGGACGAAGAGCGCGCGCGCCTCGGCATCGCCGTGGAGCAGCAGTGGGTAGAGGACATGGCGAACCTGATGTTCACCAAGTCGGAGAAGGGGAAGATCACCCTGCTCATCGGCGGCCTGACCATGGCCCACGATTACCTCGTCTCCGGCGCTTTCTCGGCGCTCGGCTACAACACCATCCCGCTCGACCCGCCGAACTACGACGCGCTCAGCGTGGGCAAGGAATTTGGCAACAAATCGCAGTGCAACCCCACGTATTTCACTGTCGGCAACTTGGTGCAGTACCTAATCCACCTGAGGGACAAGAAGGGTCTGACGACCAAAGAAGTGATCGACAACTACGTGTTCCTAACCGCGGGCGCCTGTGGCCCGTGTCGCTTCGGAATGTACGTGACCGAGTACCGAAAGGCGTTGCGCGACGCGGGCTTCGACGGCTTCCGCGTGATGCTGTTCCAGCAGCAGGGCGGCCTGAGCCAAGCCACGGGCGAAGCCAGCGGCTTGGAGCTGAATCCAGCCTTCTTCATCGGCTTGTTGAAATCTTTGATTGCGGGCGACGTGATCAATGGCATCGGTTACCGGCTGCGCCCGTACGAGAAAGTAGCGGGCTCGACGGATGCGGCCATCGCGCAGGCCAAAGACATCTGTCGCGACGCGCTTTTGCACAAAAAATCGATTCTTGCCGCGCTGATGCGCGCGAAGAAAGTCTTCCGCACCGTCGAGGTGGATCGCACAACACCGAAACCCAAGGTCTCTATCATTGGTGAGTTCTGGGCGATGACCACCGAGGGCGACGGCAATTATCAGCTTCAGCGCTTCGTGGAGAAGGAGGGCGCCGAAGCTGACATTCAATTCGTCACCGCTTGGATTCTGTACAACCTCTGGGAAGTTCGCTTCGACACCGCGTCGCGCGCCACGTTGCGCGGCATGGACAAGAGCAAGTACGGCCTGGGCGGGACCGGTGAGTACGGCGTCTTTCAGCGCAAGATCGGGCTTTGGGCGGGCAACCTTGCCCTACGCACGGCGTTCCAAACGTTTGCCTACGCGGGCGGTTTTTACGGATACCACCTGCCGGATATGGACGCGGTCGCCGAAGTAGCGGCGCCCTATTACAACAACGACCTGCGCGGCGGCGAAGGCCACATGGAGGTCGGGAAGCTGATTCTCAACGTGGTCAAGAGCAAGGCCACGATGACGCTCAGCGTAAAGCCCTTCGGCTGCATGCCCAGCTCCGGCGTGAGTGACGGCGTTCAGTCGCTGATCAACGAAAAATTCCCGGGTACGATCTTCTGCGCGGTGGAGACCAGCGGCGACGGCGCGGTGAATTTTCAGAGCCGCGTGCAGATGTACCTGTTCAAAGCTCGCCAGGCAGCGCAGGCCGAATTCGAGAAAGCGCTCGCCGACACTGGGCTCACTGTCGAGAAGCTCCGAAGCTTCTTGGCGGCGAACCCCAGGTACAGCTCCCCGCTACACAAGTCCGGCCACTACGCCGCCTCGACATCGGCGGACCTCGTCCATGAGGTCGCCGAGGTTTACGGTAAATCGCGCTTCGAGCTGATGGCGCGCGGCGCACGCTCGTTGTTCGACGGCGTGAGCACGGTCGCGCGCGCGGCGGCGGCGAGCGCGCCCCAGAAGGCCACGAACGCGGCCGGCTTGCTGCGTGAGGCCAGTAAGGAGATCTACGAGATCACCAAGGAACAGGGGCCTGTCATGGCCAAGGGCGCGCTCGACAGCGCGCGGGCGAAGCTCGGCACGGTGCTGCCATTCGTTAAGCCGCGGGAAGAATCCCTACCCATCGCCGCCGAGTGAATTTAGAGACTCGCCTCCGAGTGTCGGGCAGTAGGAGCTCGGCACTCGGCGCGGGCGCTGATGCGGCCGATCCCGCCCGGCCGCGGTGGCGGGAACGACGCCGCTAGGCGACCCGCTGATTAGGTGGGTTGCCTAGTGGCCTCGGTTCGCGCGACCGATTTCGGTCCCTATCCTAGTCCTGGACGCGACTGGTATAAGCGGACGGAGGGCCCTGGCCCGGAATTAGATGGAATTGCCGAACGAGACAGACGCCGAGCCCGCCGTTGGCGTCCTGCATCAGGTCTCGTTTTTACGCAGCTTTGCCGAGCGCGTGCCGGACAAAAACGTGTGGCGCATCTATCGCATCACACTCGCTCTCGGCATGGCCTACGGCACCGCCATCTCGGTGATTGCAACGTTCCTTACCAAGCACGGTGTGAGCAAGCTCGCCATCGGTCAGCTGGCAGCTTGGTTCGCCGCCGGCATCGTCGCCTTGTCTTTGCCCATGGGCCCACTCGTGCGGCGATTTTCGGCCAAGCGCATGCTGGCAGTTTCGCTAGCGGGGTACGCCGCGGCCGTGACCGCATTCCCGTTCACGCACAGCTTCCTAGCGCTGGCCGCGTTGCGCTTCTTCGACGGCGCGTGTTCGGTGGGGGTGTGGGTGAGCTCTGAATCGATCCTGTTGGCTCGGTCCGGCAAGGAAAACAAAGCCTTCGTCACCAGCTTGTACGCGATCGCCGTCGCTTGCGGCTACGTCGGCGGGCCCATCTTGGCCTACGCGTGCACCAAGTTTCTGCCGGTCGAGTTTGCTTTCATTCTCGCCGGCTCGATCGCCATCGTGACGAGCGTCTACGTGTCGTTGCGGCTCGCTCCCGATCCGCGCGCCGAGCTGCACGAGGATCATCCGATGGCCGCAATCGCCAAGGACAGCACCGCGCTCAAGCTGCTGTGGCGGATCAAGACCTCTTGCTTCGGCACGTTCGCATATGGCTACTTTCAGGCCAGCGTGGTCTTGTTTTTGCCCCTGTACTTGATGGAGCGGAAAGGCGTGTCGCAGCCGCAGACGGTGATAATTCCCGCTTATTTCGCGGGCGGCATGCTGCTATTCTCCAACTACGCAGGTCGGCTCGGAGACCGCTACGGCCACTTGCTCTTGATGCGCATTTTGGGCGTCATCGGCACGTCCATGGTGCTCGGCTTCGTGTACCTGAATTCTTACGCGGTGATGTGCGTGGCAGTGTTCATTGCAGGCGCGAGCCTGGCCAGCATTTCGCCGGTCAGCCTCGCGCTACAAGGCGTGGTCGCTCACCCATCGGAATACGAGCGCAGCACCTCGATCTACAATGCGTTTTACGCCGCCGGGATGTTACTCGGACCGTTCATTTCGAGCTTCCTGTTCGAGAAGCATGGCGGCGCGGTGATGCTCGAGCAGCTCGCGCTACTTTGGGCCGCATTCGTGTTGTTCGCATTCGTGTTTCGCAAGGACGACCCGGCGGCGCGCCGGAGAGGTCGCGCGGCGCCGCGCGGCGCTTGAACGTGCTGCGCGCGTGGGCGCTTCGGCGGCCTCGACTAAGCCGACGTAAAGTGGCAGAGTCCGGCCAATTTCACCATGTCGGCACCGCCCACCATCATTTATACGAAGACCGACGAGGCGCCTGCGCTCGCCACCTACTCTCTTCTGCCCGTCGTGCAGGCGTTCACGAAGCATTCGGGAATCAACGTGGAGACACGGGACATCTCGCTCGCGGGGCGCATCCTGGCCGCGTTCGCGGACTTGCTTCCGCCCCCGCAGCGGGTTCCCGATGCACTGGCCGAGCTCGGCGCGCTGACCCTGACGCCAGAAGCGAACATCATCAAACTGCCGAACATCAGCGCCTCGGTGCCGCAGTTGAAAGAGGCAATCAGCGAGCTGCAGTCGCACGGCTACGGCGTGCCAGACTATCCCGAGCTGCCCAAGACCGCCGCCGAGAAGGACGCGAAGACGCGCTACGACAAGGTGAAGGGGTCAGCCGTGAACCCGGTCTTGCGCGAAGGCAATTCCGATCGCCGAGCGCCAAAGGCGGTCAAGGAGTACGCCCGCAAGCACCCCCACTCCATGGGTAAGTGGGCCGCCGATTCCAAGACGACCGTATGCACGATGGGCGAGAACGATTTCTTCTCGAACGAGCAGTCCGTCACCGTCACTGCCGCCACGGATGTCAGGATCGAATTCGTAGGCCCTGACGGCAGCACTCTCGTTTTGAAGGAAAAGACCCCGCTCAAGGCCGGTGAGATCCTCGACGGGACCGTCATGCGGCGAGCCGCGCTGCTCAGCTTTTACGAGGCCCAGCTTGCGCGTGCCAAAACAGAGGGGCTGTTGTTCTCGCTTCACCTCAAGGCGACGATGATGAAGGTCTCGGACCCAATCCTCTTCGGCTGCGCGGTTCAGGTTTTTTTCAAGGATTTGTGGAACAAGCACCAGGCAACGTTCGAAACGCTGGGCGTTGATTTCAACAACGGCTTTGGTGACCTGCTCGGTAAAATCCAGAAGCTGCCCGAGGCCCAGCAGGCGGCAATTCGTGCCGACATCCAAGCCGCATACGCCGCCGGCCCAGGCTTGTCGTACGTGGACTCCGACAACGGCATCAGCAACCTCAACGTCCCGAGCGACGTGATTGTGGATGCTTCCATGCCCGCGCTCATCCGCGCTGGCGGCAAAGTGTACGACTCACAGGGCAAGCTTGGCGACTCATTGTGTATCATCCCCGACAGCAGTTACGCCGGAGTGTATCTAGCTACGGTCGAGTTCTGTAAAAAGCACGGCGCGTTCGACCCGACAACGATGGGTTCCGTGCCGAACGTCGGACTCATGGCTCAAGCCGCGGAAGAATACGGATCGCACAACAAGACGTTCCAAATGCCGGCCAAGGGCCGCGTGCGAGTGCTCGACAGCAGCGGCCATGTGTTGATCGAGCACACGGTCGACACGGGAGATATTTGGCGAGCGTGCCAGACCAAGGACGCGGCCGTAGAAGACTGGGTAAAGCTCGCCGTCAACCGAGCCCGGCTGAGCGCGACGCCGGCCGTATTCTGGCTCGATCAGCGGCGCGCACACGACGCGCAGCTCTTGCTCAAAGTAGACAAGTACCTGGCCGAGCACGACACGCGCGGCCTCGACCTTCGGATCCTCGCGCCGGCCAAGGCCTGCGAATTCACGCTCGAGCGCCTCAAAGCCGGCCTCGACACGATTTCCGTGACGGGCAACGTGTTGCGCGACTATCTAACTGATCTGTTCCCGATCTTGGAGGTCGGCACGAGCGCGAAAATGCTGTCCATCGTGCCGTTGATGAAAGGCGGCGGCTTGTTCGAGACGGGCGCCGGCGGCTCGGCGCCAAAGCACGTGGAGCAGTTCACCGAAGAAGGCTATTTGCGTTGGGATTCACTGGGAGAGTTCTTCGCGCTGGCCGCCTCTTTCGAACACCTAGGCATCACGCTTCAACACGCGAAGGCCAAAATTTTGGCCGAAACGCTGGACGCAGCCAACGGGAAGTTCCTCGAGAACGACAAGTCGCCCTCACGGAAGGTGGGAGGCATCGACAACCGCGGCAGTCACTTTTATCTAGCTCTGTACTGGGCCGAGGCCCTGGCCGCGCAGCACGGCGACCGCGAGCTACAAGCCGTGTTCGCGCCCGTAGCCGCGCGGCTGAGAGCCGCGGAAGAAAGCATCGTGCGCGAGCTCGTGCTCGCTCAGGGCAAGCCGGTCGACATCGGCGGCTATTACCAGCCGAATGAAAGCAAGGTCAAGGCCGCGCTCTGCCCGAGCCAGACGCTGAACGATATATTGGCCGCTATTTGAGCGCCTTCGTCAGCCCTGCCGCTTCATGGTGCCGCCTTGTTTGCAGCGCCCGGCGTGGCAGTGCAGGTCGTGAAGTCGCCTGTACCATCGGGGATGCGGCAGGCGGTCAGCCCAGCCCCGGCCTCGAACGCGAGATCGGCCGGGTAAGTGGCGCGCGAAAGCTCTGAGTTGTCGGGCGCGAGCAGGTGCAGCGCCTCGCCGCGCGCCTCACTGATTGAGAACAGAGCGTAAAAACAGCCTACCGCGACCCCGGGCAAGCAAGCATCGGCGGAATACGGCCCGGGGGTGGATTTGCTCTTGCCCATCAATATCAGCGCGAAGCCGTGCTTCGACAGGTTGGTGCCAGCGGGGAAGCGCAACGCTTTGGTGGTGCGCGCCGCGCCCGTCGTCTTGTCGGTGTCGGCGATGGCGTAAGATCCGAGGTCGAAGGCCGCGTCCCCTGCGTTGTACAGCTCGAGCCACTCGTCCCCCGCGGCATTGATCTCATTGAACGCAACGCTGGTGGGACTTGCGGGAGCGCTTGGGCTCGAGCTCGAACAGCCCATGAGAGTCGATAAAGTCAGGACGATGGCGGTCAGGAGCGGGCGCATTTCATGCCTCGGGCGTTGATGGTCTCGAACGATTAGCGCAGCGGCTGGAAGATGTGTACCGACTCTTCCTCGTCGCGGCAGGCCGTGCTGCCGTCGGCTTTGTCGGAGACGACGGCAAACACGCCGGGGCCTAGGAACGTGATGCCCTCGACCGAACAATACCGAATGGTGCCGTCGTCGGCGCGTGGAAAGACGTAGAACGTTCCGGGACCCGTCACGGCCCAAGCCGCGCCACTCGCTGGCGCCGAGAGCGTGCCCAACCACAACGCGGACGTCTTGTGAGAAACCACGGCGAGCGTGAACGTGCCGTTGGCGTTCTGAGTCAGCGCGAGATCGGAAAAGTTCAGGAAGGCGACAGTGCTTGGCAATTTCAAGGTGCTCTGCGTCACCCAAACCCCATTGACCAGCGAAAGCTGCTTGAGCCGCCCTTGGCCAGGCGCGCTGTCGTCGTCCTTACAGTCGTTGTTTTCGCACAGCGCGAGGAGGTATTCGGTTTCCGCGCCGCGCAACCACGCAACGCCTTCGAAGCCTTTGTTCACGTGCTTGAAGCTGACGTCGGTAAAGGCCTCGCTCACGATGGCGAGGCTCGAGCTCAGCTCGACCACTTTGGCGCGCGGATCGTCAGCGCTTGCGGTTTCGATCATGGCGTAAAATCGCCCGTCGTCGGTGGCGGTGATGGCCTCGTACTGCGAGTCACTGCCGTCACCCGGGCCCAACGTGCCGTCGTCGAGCGAGGTATCGATGCGCCCGATGCGCGTGGTGTTGTCGGATGCGACGTACAGCGCCCCGCTCGAGGCAGTCACTCCGCTGGCCTCGTAGTGAGCGATGGTCTTGTCGGAAAAGAGCTTTGCCATCTTCCTCTCGGCGACCAGCTCTAGGCCGAGGGGCAGAGTGAGGCTGCTGCCCGCTTTGGCGCTCGATTCAGGCGTTGCGCCTGGCTCGTCGGGCTTGTCAGAACAGGCCGGCAGCAGCACGGACGCCGCAAGCGCGGCCATCGAAAACTCGCGCCTCACCGCTGACTCGCCGCGCTCGGGTGCCCAAACGAGCCGATAGCACGCGCCAGCGCGATCTCGGCCCGGCGTTGCGCGAGCCGCGCCTCGAGGTACTCGATGCCGCCCCGCGTGACCTGATCCTCCGCGGCCAAAAGCGCAGTCACGTCCAGCTCGAGCCCCACCAATGCTTGCTTGACCAAAGCAACGTGCTCGTTCAGCACCGGCGCGATCGTTTGCGCGTAGTGCTCGGCGATCAGCCGACGTTCTTCGCTTTCGCGGCGTAACACACGAACGTCGCGCTCGATGCCGGCGCGATGGGCCGCCGTAACGTCCCTTCGCTCCCGCCGCGTCGCCTCGGCAGCGGCAATGGGGCCGGCATTTTGGCTGAAAATCGGCAGAGTCACGGTCACCCCGACCGTGACGTCGTTTGGGTAGGTGGATTGGTCGTGCCGGCGGTAACGCCCTTGGAGCTCGAGCCACGGATAACGCTTGGCGCGCTCGGCGGATAGCACCTGATCTGCCGCTTCCGTGCGTGCCGCGTCCGCGCGCAGCAGCGGGCGGGCGGCGATCGCGCGCTGCTCGAGACCGACGCTGTCAGTCGGCTGGGCTGCATGCCCGCCGCGGACCGCAACGGCGTCTGCGCCCGCCTCGGGATCGAGCATCTGGGTCGCGGGCAAGCCCGCGAGTGCCTCCAGCTCGGTACGTTGCGTATCGCGGGTCAGCAGCAAGAGGTCTCGCTCTTGTTCGCCGCGCGCCATGGATACAGCGGCCAAGCTCACGTCGATGCGGTTCGCGGCGCCGTGCTTGAGACGCTCTTGCACGGCCTGCTGGATTTGACGCCGCGTGTCTACCGACTTGTTCGCCAGCTCGATTTCCTGTGCCAAGGCCTGGATGCGCGCGTAGCCATTGCGCACGTCCGCCTCGAGATCCGCGGCGCGTTCGTGAAAATCCTGCTTGGCGGCAACGACCTCGGCCTGGGCTGCCGCGGTGCGCGCGCCGTACACCCCCGGCTGCGGCGGAGCCCACTCGAGCCCAACGCCCCAGCCGTATTCGCCGGGCGATTGCACGTGTAACCACTCCCCGCGCGCGACGGGATTGGACAACGCGGACGAGCTTTCTACGTCGGCGGTGGCAATGCTTTGGGACCACTGCGCGGCGCGCAGGTCGGGGTTGTGCTCGAAGGCGAAGCGGACGAGCGCGTTTTCATCGGCCATGAGCACGCTCGGCTGAGCCTCCGCCCGTGCACTGCCGGCGCAGAGGAAGAGGGTCATCGCCAACCACGTCGACCGCGGCGAAGGGTGTGTCATGGCGAGAGCGGCCACCTGATCCAAAGGGGCTCTTGGCCGTCCGTATCGAAGACCACGATCGCGGAGGCATGGTCGGGCGCAACGGCAACGCCCTCGGGTTTCAGACCGTCGAAGCGTTTGAGCAGGGCCGGTGCGGCGCCCGGGCCGCTGATCTTCCACAGCCCACCGCCTCCGTCGCTGGGCATACCCTTGGGCGCGTTCGCGGCGAGGAGCAAGCTGCCATCGGCCAGAAATGCCAGATCCGCGATGCCCTCACACACGTCTGCCCCACCCCGCGGCACGCACAGCCGCACGCGCGCCCAAACTGAAACGGCGCCGACAGGGATGACGCCGGAGCCGAGTACGGAAACCGCCTCCGGCAGACGTAAGATCGTGGCCCGTCCGTCCGCGAGCAGCGGCGATTTGAGGCCAATGTACAGGGTGCCTTCACGAAAGGCCAAACCCTCCACATCGAGCCGCTCCCCCCCCCAGGGCAGGGTGCCGTCGGCCGACCGCGCGGTCGTCAAGTCGACTTGGCCGATGATCTTGGCTTTGCGGTCAGCGCCCAGCGCCAAGTGCAGGAGTCGGCGCCGGCTCTGCGGCGAGTGCCCCTTTTTGTTCAGCGAGTGCGAGGTCGCAACGAACAACGTGCCGTCCGGCGCCGAAGTGATGGATTCCGGATCGTTCAGCTCATCGATGCCTTCGATCGTGATTGGCGATGCGTCGAGCTGGCCGCCTTCGCTCAGCGCGAACAACAAGGGCACATGCTTCGCGCCATCTTCGTTCGTGTCGTCGGAGACCAGAATATAGCGAGCCATCGCGGGCGACCAGACCGCGCCGGACAGCTCCAGCGATAAGCGCTCGGAGAGCTCGTGCGGCACACGAATCGGCACAATCAGCGCGACGCAGGCCACCATGCCCGCGCAGGCCGGGAGCAGGCCCGATTTGCGTTGCCGATGGAACGAGGGTGGCGCGTCAATCGAGGGCGACACTGAATGCCTGACCGGGCAGAACTTCGCCGCCCCCGTCGAGTTGCACGGTCGCGCGCCGCCCCCAGGCCGCTATTCCGGGTGAGGGGCGAGCCCGATCGAGCATCTCGTCCACTTCGGGTGAAAGCTCGATCAGGCGCCCGTGCAGGCCTCGGGCGAACAGCTCCTTGGATCGGACCGTCACGCCTTGTCCGAGCTTGGCGCGAGTTGCCATGCCTTCAGAGAGCTCTACGGTGAGCACGCCCGGCCGAGAGCTGACCAACGTGAGGACTTCGCTACCGGCCGCGACGACCTCCCCCGCGCGATGGGTGAGGGTCGTGATCACCCCTTCGGTTGGCGCTCGCAGCGTCAGTTGCTCGATCTGTAGATCGATCTGACGCAAGGCCGCCTGCTGCACGGCGACGGCGCGCCGTACGGGCTCCACATGGACCTCTACCGCTCGGCCGTGCTCGTGATTGCCGGCGCCGCTTTGGGTGAGCCCGGCCTGCCCACGCGTCTTGGCCTGGTCGAACGTCTCGACGCGCGCCGCCAGCTGGCGCTGTTTCTCGCGCGCCGCCTCGGCCTGCGCCGCGGGGATCATCTGTTGATCGAGGAGCGCGTCCAAGCGAGCCATGCGCTCGCTGATTTCTGCCAGCTGCGCGCGATCGCCGTGCTCATCCGCACGTGCTTTCAGGACCCAAAGCTCGCTGCGCGTGACCTGAAATTCTTCGTCCTGGGCAGAGGCAACCACCGCCGCCTCCAGCTGAGCCAGCTGGGCCAGAGCCTTCTCGCGCGCGGCGGTCAAGTCTCGGGCATCCATCAACGCCAATGGTTGCCCTTGCTTCACTCGCTCGCCAACGCGCACGACCAGCGTGTCGATGCGACCGAGAGCGATGGGAGACACGGCATAGTGAATCGCTTCCACGTAGGCCACGGCGTTGCCGTTCGAGCCTAGCCCCTTGCCATGGGTGAGCGCGACGAAGCCGAGCACGGCGGCCGCCACGGTGATGGCGTAAAACAGCCGGCGTGGGGCGGCCCGCACTGCCGCGAGCCAGGGTGATGCAGATGCCAGCTGCACTTACAGCTCCAGCGAGGCGTCGCGCGTGAACAGGGCCGCGGAGCCGACGCCGGGCACGCGCTCCAGATCTCGCATCAGCAGCGTCTCGGTACCGGCCTTGCTCAGCTTGAGGTGGTACGCAAACTCTTGCGTATTTTCGCCAGTATTACGCAAATCAATCAGGGACAACCCGCGGCAATACCGGTTCAGCACGGCCCGCACCTGGTTGCCGTGCTCTTCGTCGGATGGCCCCTGAAAGCGCAACATGATGTCGAACTGCAAGCGTGAGCCAAATTCCGACCATGACAGGTAGAGCGCCGCCAAGCAAAACATGAGCGTTCCCATCAGCGCCGCCGCAAACGCCTGCACCCCGCAGGCCACGCCGATACCGAGCGACCCAAAGACGAAGATCAAGTCTCGCGTATCTTTCAAAGTGGTGCGGAACCGAATCAATGTGAGCGCCCCCACCATTCCCAGCCCGCGCGCGACGTCGTCACCAATGGCCAGCATCACGAGCGCGGCGACCAGACCGCTGAGGGCAATCGTCTGCACGAAGCTGCGCAGGTAACCGATGCCGTGGTAAGTCATGGTGTAAACCGTCGCGACGATCATCGATGTCGCGAACGCCAGCAGCAACGATGCCAGCGCTATGTCCCAGCCAACGCGCGTGCCCATGATCACATTCTCCCGCGCAGTTGCAGCGCTGCCGTCGTGTATTTGGAATACGCTTCCCGCTGCAGACTGAAGTGGCGCACGAGCTCCACCATCCAACGCGGCGGGCTGCCGTCGAACTTCAGCTCCAACATACAGCGGCGCCGACCAAAATGGGGCCTCGCGTCGCCGGCCTCGCTGATGTCGATCCACTTGCGTTCGTCGACTGCGAAATCGACGCTGTCCGCGCGTTGGTAGACGAGCTCACGGTCGACGGTCAAGCGCACGTCTTCGCCGGCGATGCGCGATTCGAAGGCCTCGCGATGGCAGGCGACGTAAAGCTTCGGTACGGCGCGGTGCAATAGCATTTGAAACACGAAGTCGCTCAAGGTGCGCTTGGCTTCCGGCAGCACCTCGCAGGTGACCGGTCGCCGGCTCAGCACGTTCGCTACCTCGGGCACGGGCAACGCAAAACGTTCCTTCAGCGTAATGGTCTTGACCTTGCGCTTGACCTCGAAGAACGCGAGCTTACCGAGCGGCTTACCGTACACGCGGATCCGCAGTTTGCTGCGATCGGGCGCTAGCAATTCGTGGCGCTCCGAAAACTGAAAGCCGCGCGTATCCAGGTACATCGTCGTGTTGCGTTGGGAATCGTAGCTCGCGCTATATGGATCGCGGCTCAGGTAAGGCTCGGCGAAAGCCAGTACGCGCCGCGCCAGGGGCTCCGTCAGCCAATACTTGAGCTCGGAGCGCTCGAACGTGGTGCGAATCGGCGGCGCCGCGACGATGCGGGGCGTAGGCGCTGAAAAGCCCGTGCCACTCCGCGCGCGCTCGCTAGTCTCATCGAACGCCCCGCGTTCGAACGATAGTGAACCCGTGCCGGGCAAGGTTGTCTGCGCCATCGTCGCTTCAGTTCCCGCGGCCGGGATACGGGCGCGCCTGCTTCACGTACAAGGTCGCCGGTTTGCTGGGGTCGGCCTCGTTCGAGAACTTGAATTCACAATCCATCGCGTAAAACCCGGTATTCCCCGAGGCCGGGCCATAAGCCGGCGAGAAGCGCGTATTGATCGCGTCCAGCGCCACGCCGAGCGCGTGGATTTGTTCACGGCTGAGCACGCTGCTTCCGGCGCTGACGATGTTCGAGTGCGCGAGATACGTAATCGGCTGATTGGGGTTGTCGAAAAAGTACAAGATCTGATCGCTGGTCGTACCGGCCGCTGGCGCGACTACCTCCACCTTGCCGCCGTATTGAACGTTGATGTACAGCGCCGGTTCGAGACCTTTTTCGTCGAACGGGTTGCCGGTGATGGCGACGCCGTTGGCCTTCTCGTATTGATCCGGGAAATTGTCGTGCACGAGGAGCGCCATGCCCACGCTCTTGTGATCGACGCTGTAATAGGCTCGTTCCTCGAAGGTTCGGAACTTCCAAACCGTGGAATACGTGAATTTGATGGCCTTCATCACGTCCTCGACGCCCGCGGCCGGGTCCCCCTTGGCCGAGTCGTAACAGCCCGCGCAGGGGAAGCCGTCCAAGTCTTCGCTGTTGGTGCTGGTGCGGAAGCGAATCACGTGATCGGGGTACTCTTTGGCGAGCTTGGTCATGACCAGATTTTGCAAGTCCGCGGAGACGATGCCGGCCTGCACCGCGGCCTGAAAATCCGCGAGCTTCGTAGCGCGGACCTGTGAGTCGCTCTGAAAGCTCGGCTCGGCCGTCATGGCGTCCAACTGATCAAACAGCTTATTTCGCTGCATGAATTCGAAATACCAATAAACGGGTATGGCGAACGCCTTCTCAATCGGTACGTGAGCGGTGCGGGCCAGCACGGAGTAATGCGCGGCTTTACCGCCGTAGGTGAGCACCGCCGCCTTCAGGTTCTCGCGCAGCGAGCCGCCCGCCTCGGGCTCCGGCGTCACGTCCTCGATGTTCTTCAAATCACTGCTCGTGGTGTCCACGGTGGGGAGCGTGACCGGCGCGGGCTTGTGAGCTTTCCAGAAGGCTTGGGCTTGCGCTTCCGTGACCTCATGCACGTCCCAGCTCGTCGCCCCGACCGTCAGAGACACGAGCTTGCCTTCGAGCTTACGCAGGCTCTCGTTACTCAGCGCGCCGCGTAGGCCCATATTCGGCGTCTTGCGGTTGGCCGACAGCACGTTCACGTGCGACAGCGGGGTTTGAAAGTCTTGGGAGATCAAGCCTTCCACCACTGGGATGTCGTTCGGCGCGTCGTCCACCACGACGATGTCGGTGAAGGAAATGGCGGCTTCGTCGATGCTAGCCAGCGTCTCGAAGCGCAGCCGGCCGACACCGGTCGAGAGCACGAGAGGCTGATAATCTATGCCCGCGTACAGCTCGTCCGTCGTGACTCGTGGGATGTCCGACGGCAGATTTTTCGCTTCACTCGCGATGGCGTCCGAAGTCGGGTGCAGCTTCAGGCCCGCGCCAAAGAATGCATGCGATTTGACGCTGCGAAACAGCTTTTCCATCATCGCCGCGCTGGCCGTGTCGTACGGCGCAAACTCGAGCGCCCACACCTTGGGCCCCTCGTAGTACGTCACTGCGCCGAGAATGAAGCGCCGGTCAGGTTGGTAATATTGCGCGGTGTTGAATTCCGCCAACGACGGCACCACCGGCAGACCGTTGCCAGACAAGTGCGTGGACGCAAAGTCGTAGTGTACCTGGTAGAGGACGCTGTTCTGGAAGTATTGGTTGTCCCCATCAGCGGTATCGAGCACGACCTTCACCGAGCGCGCGCCGGGAATGCTGGCGTCGATTGGAACAGAGGCCAGTGCATCGAAATCGGCGCTGCAGCCGACATGCTTCAGGAACTCGGTGGACGCATTGCCCGTTGCGCGATCGACGTCGCTTGCTGCGATCTCGCAAGAGCCCTCCACGACCTCGCCGGATGGCGCATCCGAGCTTGCCGACTTCCCGCAGGCTCCGGCAAGCATGCCTGCGAGCATGCTCAAAAGTGTCAGAGTCCTTCGCGCTGTTATGGCCATTTTCGTCAGGATGTGAGCGCGGAGCAGAAAAAACGCGCCGCTTGCGCACCCAACGGCCCGCGCCGCACGGCTCGAGCCGCCAGAGCCGCGTGGAGCGGGTTCGTCGAAGCCGCGATGGCGCCACCCGGGCCTTTAGCGCTGGGCGACGAGCTCCTCATGCTCGGCGAAGGCCCGCTGCTTGCCCAGCCAAGGCTTGCTCCACACACGCACGAGAAAATAGCGCTTTGGTTGAAGCAGGGAGTTGCCCTTGTCACGTACCGTTTGTGTGACGATCGAATGAAAAGTGATCAACTAATGAAAACTTTGTTCGCGCGGCCTAAATGGCTGGCGAAAAGCCCGGATTCAGCGCTATGGGCAAGCCGCGTCGGCCGCTAAGGGCGCAAAAGGGTGGCCTATGTGGATCGCCTCGCAGGTGGAGACGCATTGCCCACCCGGACTCGAGGAGCTTCCGGGCGGGGGGCACGATGCCCAGCGTAGGGTGTCACCGGTGGACGAACAATCGGCCGGCGTGATCCAGCACGTGCCGGGCTGCAATGGTCCACCGCAGCTGTCCATCGGACCCAGAAGGTGAGAGCAACTGGCGCCGCCCTTACAATCGTTGCTCATGAAACAAGGGTGAGCGCCAGCTCCACAATAGCCGGGAGTGCTCGCTTCGATCCCATACTGCTGACGAAGACAGTCGTTCCAGTAAACGACGTTGTTGCAGCCGCAAACCGGGACCGGGCGCGTGTCGAAGCAGACCATCGGCTTGGGTGCGCAGGCACCTTCGACGTCTCCGCACCCGGCCTTCAAGCAAAATGACGTCGCCGGGCAATCGTCGCTGCGCCGACAGCTCACATCGGTAGCGCCCGCGTCTGCACCGTCGCCCGCGCCGCTCATGCCCGAGCTTGTACCGCTCACCCCACCCCCGCTCGTCCCGGCCCCGCTCGTCCCGGCCCCGCTCGCCCCACCTCCGCTCGCCCCGCCCGCGTTCGAACCCGGCGTGTCACCAGCGGCACTCCCAGCGCTGCCGGCGCTTGTGTCTGAAAAAATCGCGACGTCGCCCGCGTTGCAGGCGATGAGCCAGAGTAACGGCGTAAGCCATGAAGCTGCGAGACGCGGGCTCAAGGCTGCTCCTGGCGATGCTCGGTCGTCACTGCGTCTCGCTTCCGAACGCAACGGAGACACCGGCCAAGGCCATCGGGCGTAGCCGCGCAGGTTCGAAAAAGACGCGGTTGCCGGGAGGGGACGCAGTGACGTAGCGATGGCGTAGCAGGTCGACGTCTGCGTCGAGCGCCACGAGAGCGCTGAGTCCATGACCAAAATGGAACTGCGCGCCCAGCATGGCCGAGCCGATAGCGTCGAGCGTGGCTCCGTCGGCGCGCGCGGCGCCACCGGGCGGAGGGCGATTAGCGCTGACCCGCGTCCAATCACCACCGCCGCCAATGCCGGCGAATCCGGTCACGCTCGAAGAGAGCCGCAGTTCGAGCGCTGGCAGCAGACGGGCGCCCACCACGCCGAATGAGGCTAGCGCGGACCCGGAGTCCACGTCGGCCGCCGCATAGCCCGCGCCTGACACTAAAAGCGCAGCCCTGAGCGCACCCGAACCGTGGCTGACGCTCAGCCCGCCGCCGGCGCCGCCCTGAAAACCCGCGCCGAAATTCTGGACGACGCCGAATAAGCTGAAGCGCGCCCCCCAAGGTGAGGGCGAGGGTGGACTCCTGGTCGGAGCGGGTCCGGACCCTACGTTCGGGGCCGGGGGGCGGGCTCGGGCCGCGGCGCGTGCGGCGAGCGACGACTCCACCGCCGAGCAGACGACGCGCGCCACCGTCTCGATCGAAATCTCGAGCGACGAGCCTTCGGGCAGCATGCGGCGTTCGAGATCTTTGCGCGTCTCACCGTCGACCACGACCACGCGCGTGACTGAGCCTGGGCGCAAGTCGATGTAAGCCTCCGCAATGGCGGGCGCGTGCTGCGTCGCGAGCAGCGCCTCGTCTGCGCCGGCCGCGTCCTCGATTACCACCAAGACCGCCGAGCGCGAGCAGACGTCTTGGATCGCGCCCCGCGACGCCATGACCGCCGCGGGCGGACCCGCTACGTACACACGCACGACAGGGGGCGCTTCGACGGCGAGCACTGCTCGAACCAGCCCGAGCAGCGTGACGGCGGCCAGGGCGCACGACAAGAGCCGCCGCTTCACTGCCCCCGCGCCAGCAAACGCGCCGCCGCCAGGCGTGCGTGCACCGAACCAGGATAGCGGCTCTGCACTCGCTTCCACGCCGCGTCGGCTTCGGCCGGCTCGCCGAGCTCCTCGAGCGCGCGGGCTCGGCCGACCAGTGCTTCGGCGCTGAGCACGGGCGAGCCTTCAGCGAGGTAGTCGTCGAAGCCTGCGAGCGCATCCGCGGGCCTGCCGTGTTCGAGGAGCATCTGCGCGAGTAGCGCGCGCGACAGCTGACTCTCCGACGAGCCGGCGTACTGCGCTTGCAACGCTCGATACAGCTCGGCCGCCCGCTCCACGTTACCGCTCCGGCGCGCCCGATTGGCTTCTGCAAACAAACTCTCGGCGGGGCCCGAGGCGCGCGGCTCAGGGCTGGCGAGCGGTGCACGTGCGGCGAGAGTCGAGTCTGGCGCCGTGGCCTCCCCGTGCCCGCGCACGGCGAGCGACCGTGCGCGACCGAGCGCGGAAGCTGCTGGCAAGCGCATCCCGAACGCCGCCGCCGCCGCTTCCGGCGCGGGTTCGGCCCTCGCGCGAGGAGCGGCGAGCGCGCCGTTTGCATCAGCTGCGGCGGCGGGCTCTGCGCTCCCCGTCGACGGCACAATGGCCGCGACGGTCAGCGCCGCCTTCGACGCCCGCTTCCGAGCGTTGACCACAGGTGAAGCGGCAGGGAATCCTCGCTCACTCGCGCTGGGTGCCGGCGACCAGGAAAGCCAACGCGGCGCCGGCAGTGCACCCGCCAACACTGCTGCCGTCGCACCGCCAGCGCACAGCACCATCGCCGCCGCGAGCAGCACGAGCGGCCACCGCCTTCGAGTGCGCGGACGCGGCGACCCCACCGCGAGCGGAAGCGGACCGGGAGCGCGCTGAGCCGCGCGCGTGAGCTGCGGACGCTGCGACAGCACAGGCGCTTCTCGGTCGAGATCCGCGCGCACGCCCAGCTCGAAGCGACACGCCGAGCACTCCTTCAGATGTGCACTCAAGCGCTCGCGCTCCGCACTACTGAGCCGACCCTCGATCAGCTTTTCGAGCAGCTCCTCTGGATGGATATCGACGGCCTTCACGGCGCGACCTCCAGCTCGTCGGCGAGCGCGGGATCGGCTTCGATGCGCCGGCGCAGCGCCTCTTTTGCGAGACGAACGCGACTGCGCACGGTGTTCAGCGGCGCGCCGGTTGCGCGCGCCACCTCCTCCAGCGACCAGCCGAGCATGATGCGAAGCCCCAAGGCGTCCGCCTGTTCTTCGGGAAGATCGGTGAGCAAGTCGCGAAGCGCCTTCTTGCGGCGCTCCGCCGACAGCTCGCACCCCAGCCACGAAGGCTCCGGATCCGAAGCCGAGATCTGGGCGAGGGTCTCGCTACGGGCACGACGCATCGCGGCGTTGCGCCGGGCCCGCAGGGCGACGTGCAACGCGATGCGCGACGCGTAACCAGCCGGGTGGCATTCGCCGCGGAACGCACTCAGCGCTTGCAGGACAGCGATCAGCGATTGTTGAATGACGTCATCGACCTCGGGGTGGTGCGAACCGAGCACACCCTGCACGACACGGGTCAGCGTCGGCCAAACGCGATCGAGGAAGCGGCGCGTGGCGAGGGGATCCCCGCTACCGGCCAAGCGCGCCAAGGCGGTCAGCTCCGCGGCCTCGTCTTCGGCGGGCGTCGAGCCGGGGTTCTGCGTCACCATGAGCCGCATGCAACTATAGAGTGTGATCGGCGCGCGACGAGCGATCACTCGACGTCGAAATAGGTCGTCAATGCGAAGGCTGAGCCGCGCTTTGGGGGTATTGCCCCCCGGTCCACGGCCCAAGCGAACCAGCAACTCGAGAGCAGGCTCACTCACATCCCGGAGCTCGGGTCGACGTCCGGCACCAAGCTCGGGCGCACTTCCGGCGCGTGGCGGTCCGTTTCGCCGGCGCGGTCGAGGGCGAATTTGAACAAGATCGGACCGATCATTTCGTTGATCGCGACCGCGGCGATGGCGAGCGAGCGGAAACCCGCACCGAAGCTTGGAAACGCCCGCTCGATGACGACCGACAAGCCCAGCGCGAGCCCAGCCTGCGAGACCAAAGACGACCAGCCCCAACGCCTGAGGATCGGCGCATCCTCTGCCACGCGGCTGCTGATGCGCCCAGCGACCACCGTGAACAAGGCACGGCTGGCGCACAACGCCACCGCCACCGGCCAAAGCTGCTCGAGCAGGGGAATGTCGAGGTGAGCGCCCGCCGTCGCGAAGAAGACCACGAACACTACGCTCCCGGTCTGCTCGATGGAGTGCAAGAGCTTCGGGCCTTGGTCCGACAGGTTCGTGACCACGAAGCCCGCCGCCAAAAATGCCAGCAGCGAATCGACACCGATGTAAGTGAAGGTGTCGCTCATGCCGAAGCCGATGGCAAGCAGCACGAGGAGCAACTGACGGCCGACCAGTCGTAAGTAGATGGCCAGCCCCAAGCCGAGCGTGACGCCCACCGCGATACTGCTCAGGATCTCGTGGCCCAAAATGCTGAAATCCTCGATCGAAATCCCACCGCTAGCGCTGATCAGTGGACGAGCCAGCATCATCATCAGCGCGAGAAGGATCACGACCACCACGTCCGAGAGCATGATGAACGCGAGCGAGAACGTGGCCACGGGGCCCTTGGCGCGCGTCTGCGACAAGATCCCCATACACGCCGACGGGCTGCGGCTGACCGCGAGCACCCCCCACAAAAGCGCGACGCCCAGCTGCGGCTTCAACGCCAAATGCCGTGCGAATGGCAGGTAGGGTGCGACCACCATGAACACGCCAGCGACACACACGAGGACCATCGTGCTCTGCAGCAGCGTCGCCCACGCGAGGCCTCGTGCCACCGAGCGCAGTGTAGAAACGCGCAACTCCGCGCCGCCCGCCAGCGCAATCAGCGACAGCGCAAGCGTATTGACCGGCGATAGCTCCTCGACCGTACGATGATCGACCAAGTGCAGAACGTGCGGACCCCCAATAATCCCGGCCAGTAGGTAACCCGAGAGGTGGGGCAGGCCGATGGTCTCGAGCAGCTCGCTCATCAGCGTTCCCGCCAGCAGCAAAAAACCAACGGCCGCAACCGTGCCCAAGTGGCTTTCGAGCTCTGGAGTTAAACGCGTGACGCCGTACAGAACGCCGAAAGTGATCGACAGTGAAAACAGCTGAATGAGCCGCGTCGAAAACGTCTTCTTGCCGCTGACTCGAGCGCTCACGTCAGGTTGTCCTGCTCCAGGCTCGCGGTCGATCCGCTGCCATGTGACGGCTCGACTTTTATTTCACCAGCGCGAGTCAGCGCGCGGCGCAAGGCGCTCGGCCCCAGCCCTTCGCCCAAGAGCACGCCCAGCGCGGCCAACAGCAGCACCGTGTCACTCACCTGCCCCGGGTGCCGCACGCAAAACGCCAGCGCCACCGCCAGACCAAGCGCGCCCGAAGACAGCATGCTGATACCGAGCTCCACGCCGCCACCGCGGGCCGGCGGCGAGAGCGCGGAGAGCAGCGTACCGCACAGTGCACGCGCCGAAAGCTTGGCAACCAGTGCCGCGATGACCAGCGCCAGCATCACCGGCGGCAGCTTCACGTTCACATACGCGCCCGCGAGCAGCACCACCGGCAAGATCACGGGCTGCTCGGTCGGTATGACCATGGCTTTGATGTCGATGCGGTGGCGAGACACCGCGGCGAGCGTCAGCCCGAGGGCGAACGTCGCGCTGAGCGGTGAGAGATTGAGGCGCGCCGCCGCGCCCGTGCCCAAGAGCGATGTGCCAAGCAAGATGCCCCAGCTCTCATCGCGGCGAAACTCTCGGCCCAGTAGCAGCGCCGCCGTGAGTCCGAGGACCGAGCCCAGCGCGAGCGACACCAGTACCCGCGCGATCACCGAGAAGCCCGGCAGGGCCCCGCCTGGAAGCCAGGCATTGAGGACCGACAGTCCCAGAGCGGCAAACAGGGCGCTGGCGCGCGCCGTGTCGGCCGCTAGGTCAGCGAGGGGGCCCTTGGCGCCGTAGCGCTCCACGATCCAACGCACGCTGTGGCGGGTGGTCTCGGAGCAAACGAGCCCCGCGCCCGACGCCAAGGCGAGGATCTCCAAGCGTGGCAGAGCGCTGAAATACGTGGCACCGAAAAAAACCGTGAGCGAGACGACGGCACTCACCGCGGCCGAGAGCACGATGCCGAGCACGACCCGCGTCAGAGGTATCTCGCGCTCGGCCACCTGCAGGTAACTCACGCCCAGCACCAAACCGAGCCAGCTGACGCCCACCATCACGACCGGCTGGAAGCTCTCGACCAGCGAGCGGCCGACCACCGATAGCAGCTGCGGGCCAAGCACGAAACCGAGCACCAAGTACTCTGCGCCCGAGGCCAGACCGAAGCCGCGAATGGCCCGCCCTCCGACCAAGATGCTTCCGACGTAGGCCAAGCCCAAAAGGCCGAGCAAAAACGTGATCGCGTTCATGCGCTCACCGCGCGCGGGGCGCGCGCGAGCGCGATGCCGGCCGAGCTTAGATCTCCAAATGCGGTCTCCGCCAACAAATGACGACCATCCAGCGAGTCGCACAGCGCGCTCAATCGGTAATGAGCGGCTTCGACGTCGAAACCGAGCAAGTCGAGCCTGGGATCGTGACCGCACTTCTTGCCCGCTTCGCTCAGTATCGCGCGTGCGCGATCCTGCGGCGCGCTCGCCGCGATCGGCACGTCGATGCTCATGCGCGGTCGCATACCCAGTACACGCAGCGGCCTCACCAGGCACAAAAGGTGTGGCAGGCGCAGCTCACTCCGGTGACTGTCGATGAGCCGTACTTCGAGCAGGTTGATCGCGGAGATGCGCGCCACCGTGCCGCTCACCTCTGCGTACTCGCCGAGCCTCAGGCGTCGCCCGAACAGTACGGTCACGCCGACCACGCTGGTGGCTAAAAGCGGCGTGCAAGCCAAGCCCAACGCCATCAATAGGATCGCGCCCGAGCGTACGAGAGCGCCGTTTGGATCGCCCGTGACGACGGGGGCGGCGAACACCAATGCCGCGACCACGATCGCCGAGCGCAGAAGTACGCTGGTTGGTGCCGCTAGATCGGCCGGCAGCCATGGCAAGGGCGTCTCCCCCCGCGCCACGCTGACGAAGAATAACCCCACGAAGCGCACCAACACGAACACCGCCAAGCCGGCGATGCCGGCGACGACCAGAAGCGGCAGCGAGCCCGCCAACCGCTCCATCAGCTGAGAAACGGGGCCGAGCACGAAGCCCGTGAGGCGCTCCGTATAATTGCGAGTGGCGTCGAACAGTGACAGCGCGACCACTAGCCAGGCGTAAGTAATGCCGAACTTGCCCAGCCACTTAGCGATGCTGAGCGCCATTACCGCGCTACTGCGCAACGTCGCCGGCCGCACGACCTCGATCTTCTGAACCTTGATGGAGAGGTCGCGATCAGGCCGACGATCCAAGAACGCCCGGCCGGATTCGGCGAACTCTCCGACTTTGCCGATCAGATAAAATGCGATCAGACCGAAAAATACCAAAAGCGAAATCGAAAAGACGCTCTTCGCGATCGCGGCGCGGCGGCCCTCGGAGTCGAGCGCCTCACGCACTTTGGCGACTACCCCGCCCGCGAACACGTCCAGCGATGTTTCGCCAGCAGCGGCCGCGTCCTCTTGATCGAGCAGGACGATCGGCGTTTGCCCAACGAGCACGACTTGCGCGCCGCTCTCGGTACGGCGGCTGACCGATGCCGACTTATCGGCGACGAACGCGCGGTGAAGCGCGTCGCTGGCTTCGCGCGCTCGCGCCTCCGGCGTCTTCGTGCCACGGGCGACGAGCAGCATGAATACAGGTGCGTCGCCCAAGCGAACCGTGGCCGGGGCAACTGACCCGCTCGCCGGCGCCGCTCCGCCCGGCGCATGCGTGGCGACTCCGGGCCCCGCACTGAGCACGGGCAAAGGAGCCGGCAGAATAGGCAGAGCGATGTGGGCCGACGGCGGCTCGACCGGCAACGCGGGCACGGCAAGCTCCCGCAGCGCGAAGGCGGGCGCGGCCGACGCAGATTCGGCGGGAGTGGGACTCGCGACCGTCGCTTCTGCCCTGCAAACGCCAGCGTGAGCCTCGAAAACAGACGCACCAACGAGCAAACAGCGGACCGCGAGCGCTAGGCGCCGGGGCCAGATTCGCGACCGCATACCCAGGGAATACGAGAATTTCACGCTGCGCGGTCGAGCTTCAACCACGGTTCTAGGGGTTGCAAGCTCGTTCGAGAAGGGCCGCCGTCCCGGCGCACATACCGGACGCTGGGCCGCGTAAAGCGTAGCGAAATTGCGTCGACGAGAGTAGCTTACGCGCCCTCATGACGACGACTCAGCATCCAGACCGCGTGGTGTTGCACATCGCAGGCACTGATCGCCCGGGCGTCACCGCGCGCCTTGCAGAAGTGATCGCCGAAGACGAAAACGCGCAGCTGATCAACATCGGTCAATCGGTGCTGCACGGCTACCTCATGCTGTCGGCGATCGTGGACATCCCGCGCAACTCGTACGCGCTCCGGCGGCTACTGTTCGCGGCCGCGGACATGGGTCTGCGCTTCGAGGTGACGCCGTTCCGGAGCGAGTCGCTGCAGGAAGCGGCCGGCGAAGTGAGCTCGCTCAGCATTACCGTGCTCGGACCGCTGCGCGATGGCGCGGCGACCGCGGCCATTACGAGCTTCATGGCCAAACGTGCCATGAACATCCGCGAGATCCGCTCCCTCAGTGATCACGAGCTGGACGGGCTGGAGTTGATCGTCGATCTGGCGCCGGGCGCGGTGCTTTCGGCGAGCGAGCTCGGCGATCTGCGCGGAAGCCTGCTGCGGCTCGGGATGGAGCTCGGGGTGGACCTAGCGGTACAACGCGACGACATGTTTCGGCGCAGCAAGCGTCTGGTGTGCATGGACGTCGATTCCACGTTCGTGAAGGGCGAGCTCATCGACGAGCTCGCCGAGCTCGCCAACTGCAAGGAGCAAGTGGCGGGCATCACGGCTCGGGCCATGCGCGGCGAAATCGACTTCAAGCAAGCGCTCGCCGAGCGTGTCAAGTTGCTCGAGGGCCTGCCCTTCGAGCGCGCGCGCTCGCTGATCGAGCGCTTCGAGCTGACGCCGGGCGCAGACCGCTTCGTAAAAGTTCTGCATAGCTTGGGCTTCCGCGTCGGCTTGGTGAGTGGCGGCTTTACCTTCTTCGTGGACGAGCTGAAGGCCCGCTTCGGCCTCGACTTCGCCTTCGCGAACGAGCTAGAGGTCATGGACGGAAAGCTCACGGGCAAGGTGCGCGGCACGGTCGTCGACGGAGAGCGCAAAGCTCAAATCCTGAAGGACATGGCCCAGGTATATACGTGCCGGCTCGAGCAAACAGTGGCCATCGGCGACGGCGCCAACGACATTCACATGCTCCAAACCGCGGGGCTCGGCATCGCGTTCCGCGCCAAGCCCAAGTTGCAGGAAGTAGCGAGCATGAGCTTGAACCACCATGAGCGGCTCGACACGCTTTTGTACCTGATGGGCTTCAACTCGAGAGACTTACGCCTAGCTTGACCTAGAGAGGCGTCGAACTGCGAGTGGGAAAGCGAAATCGCGGGCCCTTGGCGAAGCCGAAGCAGCTGGGTGGATGGTCAAGGAGGACGTCGCCGCACGCGCAGCCTTCGGCGTCGCGTTCGTGGATGGGAGGGAGAGCGAGGGAGCGAGGAAGAGCGAGCCAGCCCAGAGCGAGGAAGAGCGAGCGAGGAAGAGCGAAGGCGTGAGGTGCGATGCGATCGAACGGTTGCCGTACGCGCCTCGCGTGGAAATACAATAACCGCGAGCGGTCGGGCGCGAGTCACGGGATAAATGTTCGCGCTCCGCGCGCGACCGACTACGGAACACGAACTAGGAATCTCAGTTTCTGGTACGGCGACCCGATTGGGGTTGGGGATCTCCTGTGCGCGTCGCTTTCAGTCGACTTAGTTGCTTCTGATACTGCAACCCGATCTGATCCCCCCTGTATGCGTCGCTGACAGTCGGCGCATTGCTTCTTGAGACGGCCGCCCGATCGAGCGCGCTCTACGCCTCGCTCGACATATTAGCCTGATTCAAAGGTTACGCCTACGCTTCTCGCTCGTGTGAGCAGCCCGCCGCTCAGTGACACGACGATGTACGCGCCGGAAAACCGCGCGCCGGGCTTCTCGCACATTTAAGGCGTGAGGTGCGATGCGATGTAAGCGCTGCGCGAAGCCCATCTGTATGGGCGGCGGCGCGGGTGTCATGAGGTGGGCATGGGAAGACGGCACACG
>CAHJWM010000057.1 GCA_903642325.1 Myxococcales bacterium
CGCTGCCACGACTCGTGGCGGCGCCGCCGGTGCTGGCGGTAGCGCCGAGCACGCTTCGGCAGCATCGCCCACGCTGTTTTTCAGCGAATACGTGGAGGGTTCTTCCTCCAACAAGGCTTTGGAAATCTTGGCCTTGCGTCCCTCGCTGTTGGAAGGCTGCAAAGTCGGGGCTTACTTCAATGGCAACCGCGAAGCGTCGGTGATCGCAACGCTGAGCGGCGCTCTGGAAGCGGGCCAGACCTTGACCCTGTGCACGAGCTCGCTGAAAGACAAGCTCGGCGCGGTCTGTGGCCAGGTGGGGCGGCTCACTTTCAACGGCAACGACGCGGTCGCACTGAGTTGCGATGGTAAGCTTCTAGATGTAATCGGTCAGATAGGGGCGGACCCCGGCGCGGCCTGGGGCACCGGCGCAACCACGACGGTCGATCACACGCTGCGCCGCAAGTGCAGCGTCAATGCAGGAGACACGAACGGCCTGAATGCGTTCGAGCCCAGCCTCGAATGGCTAGCATTGCCGACCGACACGTTCACTGGCTTGGGCGCACGCGGCTGCTGAGCGGGCCTAGGGGTCAGGCTACTTCCTCGGCGGCAACGGGTTCGGATAGGGCGCGGGCGTCACGAATCTGCTGCGAAGCGACGGTCGTGGAAAGCGTTTCACTGCGGGCGACTGCGTTGTCGTTTACCTTGACGCTGACGATGCGCGACACACCTGGCTCGCCCATGGTCACGCCGTAAAGCACGTCCACGCTTTGCATGGTCTTCTTGATATGGGTGATCAAGATGAACTGTGAGCTTGCCGTCATGGAGCGAATGCTCTCGTTGTAACGGGCCACGTTGGCTTCGTCGAGCGGGGCGTCGACTTCGTCCAAAATGCAGAACGGGGAGGGACGGTGCTGAAAAATCGCGAAGATCAGCGAGACGGCGGTGAGTGCCTTTTCGCCACCGCTCATCAGCTCGATGTTGCCTAGCTTTTTTCCGGGCGGCTGGGCAACGATTTCCACGCCGCTGCCCAGCAGATCATCCGGGTTCGTGAGCACGAGCTCGGCCCGGCCCCCGCGGAAATGACGGGCGAAGGTCTTTTTGAACAAGGCGTTGACCTCGTCGAACGTCTCCCGGAAACGGCGCCGGGATTCCTTGTTCATGTGGCGTATCGCGCTGTCCAGCTCTTCGAGCGCCTTCTCGATGTCCAGCTTCTGCGAATTCAACTCGACGAAGCGGCGCTCTGCATCGTCGTGCTCCGCCTTGGCTTCCAGATTAACCGGACCCATGCGATCGATCAGCTGCGCCAGCTCATCGATTCGGCGGCGATGCTCTGCATCCGGAGCCGTACGAGCGTGGTAATCACCGACCACCCGTCGTAAGTCCAGACCGCGGAACTTTTCTCGCACGGTTCCGAGCAAGTGCTCGCGTTCGATCAGCATACGTTGCACGGCCATTTCGTGCTTTTTTACGGCTTCGTCCACGAGCTCGAGCTCGTCGCGCAAGCCTTTGAGCTCGGCTTCCTTGGCCCCGAGCGTCTGGCGCACTTGCTCCAGCTGACCGCGTGTCTCCTCGAGCTCGGCATGGGCCACTTTGGCCCGCTCGCTGGCGGAAATTCGCGCTTCGCGCGCCAGCATGATTCGCGCCGCCGTTTCGCCAAAGCCAACGGAGGCCTCCAGAGTTTCCTCGCGCAGCTTGCTGGCGCGGGCTTCCAGCTCGGCGAGCGTCGTGCCGATGCGATCGCCCGCGATGCGGGCGGCTTCGGCTTGCTCGCGAACTTGCGCCAAGCGAACTTTGCGCTCGGTGACCAGGCTCGCCTGTGCGCTCACTTGTTCCCGCCAAGAGCTCGCGGTGGCGTCGGCGCGAGCCAAGGCGTGCTGTAGGCTGTCTAGCTCCGCGCGGACCCGGTCAAGCTCGCTGCGCGAACCGGTCTCGGCGCCGGTTGCCGATTCGAGCGAGCGCTCGATTTCGGCGAGCTCGAGATCCAAAGAATCTTGACGATTCTCAGCGCGCTCGATTTCGGCGGCGGTGCGCGCCAGATCTTTCTCGGCTGTGACGTGGGCGAGCTCGCCTTGATGCGCCTCTTGGCGCGCGCGATCGAGGGAAGTGCCGACCTCGCTGATGCGTGCCCGAAGCGCGTTGTGATCCGCGCTGAGCCGCTCATAGTCTTTGACCAGTACCTCGACCTCACCGGTCAGTGCATGCATCTCGCGCTTTTGATCGAGCATCGCGGAAGCGACGTCATCCCCGTTGCCGCCGCTAACGATGCCGTCGGGGTAAGCCACGGTGCCGTCCAACGCGACCGCAATCACGCCCGGGTAACGCCGCGCGACCGCAACCGCATCGCTCGCGCCATTTACCAGCACCGCTTCGCCAACCAGGCCCCGCACGAGGATTTCATCTCCTTCGGCATAGCTCAGGCCGTCTGACAGGCGGCCGAGCACCTGCTCGTCCCCCGCCCAAAAACTGCGCCCCCCACCGGCTACATACGGGGGCCGAGCGGTGATCACGTCCGCGCGACCGCGCTCGCCATTGCGGAGCTCGGCCAGAAGGTCGACCTGCGCCGACGCGTCGGAGACGACGATACATGACAGCCGTGGACCGAGCAGGCCGGCCAACGCTTGAGTCAGGCGTTCGGGCGCCTGTATGCGGTCTGCGACCATGCCGAGGACGCGCGGATCGCCTTGCTTGGAAAGCAAGGCACGCGCGCCGCCACCAACGCCCTCCAAGCGGCGATGCAAATCGGAAAGCGCGCGCAAGCGATTACGCTTCGAGCCCAGCTCGTTCTTCAACGCGTCCACGCCGCGTTCGCTTTCCAGCGTTCGGCCGCGCAGAGCTGAGAGCTCCTGCTCGAGCTCGGCGCGCTCGTCTTGCGTAAGACGCTTGCCCTCCGCGAGCTGAGCCACGCTCTGTTCCAGCGCCTGCTTGCATGCGACGTGATCGGACAATTCACCAGTCAGCTTGTCACGCTCCGCGAGCAGGCGATCGTTACGTACCCGAGCTTCGCTCAAGCGCTGCGCAATGCCATCTAGCCGCGCTTCCGCGGCGGCGGAGCGAGCGGTAAGGTCACCCGCCTGGCGTCGCAGCGCGTGCACTTCTTCGCTCGCTTGCGCCTCCTCTGCTTGTAAGCCACTCAACGCCTCGATCTCGCTCATTGCGTCGGCTTCGCGCGCGCGTTCATCGCCCGAGAGCTGGGCCACGCGAGAGACCAGCGCCTCACGCTCGCTCCGCAAGCCGTTACTGCGCAGCTCATTGATCTCGAGCTCCGTTTGCACCGCATCCAAACGCTCCGTCAGGTGCTGCAAACGATCGCGCGAGCGTTCTAAATCAGCGAGCAGCGAGCTGACCTCGTTATCGGCGTCGAACGCGCTACGCGCGCTTTCATCGGCCCTGATCTCGATCGCTAGCGCCTCTTCGCGGGCAGCGTCGAGCACGACGTCCGCGTCCCGGAGCAACGTGCGCGCGGCCTGCGACCGCTCGTTTGCCGCGCTGAACCCCCGACTTTCGACGCGCTCGGTCACGATGAGCTCTAGCAGCCGATGGGACGCGTCGTGCAAAACGAGGTCGTCGAGCTCCTTTCGGTAGTCGATGAAACGCTCGGCCTTGGCGACCTGACGTTTCAACGATGCCCGCGAGCGATCGATCTCGGAAACGATGTCGTTGATGCGCAGCAGATTCTGCCGCGTGAGATCCATCTTCCGCTCGGCTTGCTTCCGGCGCTGCTTGTATTTGGTGACGCCCGCCGCCTCTTCCAAAAACATGCGCCGATCTTCCGGGCGCGCGCTGACGATCTGGCCGATGCGACCCTGCTCGACGATGGAGTACGCCTTGGTGCCGACGCCGGTGCCTAGAAAGAGCTCCGTGATGTCGCGCAGACGAACCTGCGTCTTGTTCAGCAAGTACTCACTCGTGCCGTCCCGGTACAAGCGACGGGTCACCGCGATCTCCGGATAGTCGCGATATTCGATGGGCAGACTCTGGGCGTACTCGGGGTTCGTGTTGTCGAACGTGAGCGTTACCTCCGCCAGGCCGTTCGGTCCTCTGGACTCGGAGCCATTGAAAATCACGTCTTCCATCGCCCGGCCGCGAAGGTGCTTGGCGCTTTGTTCACCGAGCACCCAGCGAATGGCATCGACGATGTTCGACTTGCCGCAGCCGTTGGGCCCGACGATGCCGACCACGTCGTGGTCGAAGTGGATCACCGTGCGGTCCACGAAGGACTTGAAGCCCGTGATCTCCAACTTCTTGATGTGCATCGATAAACTTTCCCTTAGCCGATCGAGTTGGCCTTATAGCAGGCGAGACCCGCGAGAGCTTCAGCGGCGAGGCGGCCACGCCCGCGCACGACATGAAACGTCACGGCATGTATGGTCAAACCACTGTTGTCATCTACGCCCCTGAACGCATGCGTACAAGAGCCTTCTGCCGCACAGCCCTATTTTTATGACTCAGCATTGCAACGCCCGACCGGCCACAGGGCTGAAATCACCTCGATCCTCGGCTAGTGTTGATTTGAAACGGGCTTGCGAGCCTGCGTCTCTGGACAAATACTAAGAAAAGCCCGCGGGTTGACATCTACCTCGGAACGAGACAACTGCCAGCGTGAGAGGTTCCGGACCGATGACTTACGAATACGTTTGCACCGCTTGCGGACATGCTTGGGAGGCTGAGCAAAGCATCAGCGCGGCAGCCCTGAAGACTTGCCCCAACTGCGGCACTGACCACGCTAAGCGTCAGATTTCGCGGGGTGCCGGCTTCATTCTCAAGGGCGGCGGTTGGTACGCCGACGGTTACGGCTCGAGCAAAACAGGCTCGGGCGGCGCTGTCGGGTCGATGAGTGGCGCGTCGGAGAGCGCGCCAGCGAGCGACACGGCAAAGAGCAGCGAAAGCAAGCCGGAAGCCAAGACCGAGACCAAAGTCGAAACGCCCAAGACGCCTGCTGGGTCGGCTTCCACCCCCTGAGCCTGAGCGCGATGGACGCAAAACGCGACGTCTTGGATCTGCGCGCGCGAATCGCCAAGCTGGACGAAGAAATCGTACAGCGGCTCGATGCGCGCGCGCGGCTTTCGCGAGACATTCACAGCCGGCTGGAGACCGAAGCAAGCGCCGATGTGAACGAGAAGGAGTGGCTCGACGGCTTGCAGGCGCGCTCCAACGGCGATCTGCCGGCCAGCGACCTGCGCGCGATTTTGCAGCAAATTCGCGGCTCTGCGCGCGGCATCGAGCAGCCCGCGCGCGTCGCGTACCTAGGGCCGGAAGGATCGTTCTGTCACCACATGACGATCGGCTACTTCGGTCGCGGCGCAAGCTTTGTCGAATGCTCGAGCGTCGAAGACACGTTGGAGGAGGTCGTACGCGGGCGCGCTGCGTACGCCACGTTGCCGTTCGAGTCGTCGGTCGACGGCTTGGTGCAGACCTCGGTGACCGCGCTCTCCCAAACGGATCTGGTGATCGTCGGCGAACGCACGCTTTCGGCTCCTCACCAATTTATGTCCAGGGCCGGCGTCGTAACGGACATCGAGAAGGTGTACGCGACGGCGGCAACGCGCGCGAGCTGCTCACGCTTTTTGGATCGGGAGCTGCCGCGCGCTTCGGTGATCGACGTCCGCTCCTCGGTCGTGGCGGCCGCGCTGGCGGCCGAAGAGCTTCAGGCTGCCGCGATCGTGCCCGAGCCTTCGGGCCGCGGTGCCGGCCTCGCGCTGCTGCGCGACAACGTCGGAGATATGCCGGACGTCAAGCTTCGCTACTGCGTCGCAAGTCAACGGCCGGCAAGCCGCTCGGGTACCGACGTGACGTGCTTGCTGTTTAGTGTCGATGATTCGGCAGGCGCGCTGTTCGACGTCCTGAAGCACTTTGCGGAACGCGCGATAAACGTCAAAAAGCTGCATTCGCGGTCCGTGCCACGCGAAACATGGGGCTATGTCTTCTATGTGGAGATCAGCGGCCATGTCACCGAGCGGCAAGTCGTCACGGCATTGGAAGCGGTGAAGCGGAGCACCAAATACCTCAAGGTTCTAGGCTCATTCCCGCAGGCACCGGGCTAAGCGAGTCGGGCGGCCGCGGGGGGATTCCCCGATGGCAGTGGCGGTCGTAGAAAGTGGAGATTAGGCTCGGACAGCGATGTCCTTAGTCTCTCCCTCGATTGAATCGCTGCTCCCGTACGAGGGCGGCAAGCCCATTGAGGAGCTGGCACGCGAGCTCGGCATCAGCGACGCCATCAAGCTAGCTTCCAACGAAAACGCACTCGGGCCGAGCCCTAAAGCATTGGCCGCAGCCCGCGCGGCGCTGAGCGACGTACACCGTTATCCGGATGCAACGGCCTACAAACTGCGCGAGCGCATCGCAGCGGAGCATGGCGTGCCGATGGGACACGTGATTCAGGGCAACGGCTCGAACGAGCTACTGGACTTGGCCGTGCGCACGTTCTGCACCTCCGAGCACCACATCGTGTTAGCGGAGCCCGCGTTCGTGGTTTACAAAATCGCGGCGCTTGCTCACGGCGTTCCGTTCACGGCCGTGCCAGTGGTCGACTTGACGCACGACCTGGACGCGATGCTGGCGGCGGTCACGCCGCGCACTCGGCTACTGTTCGTCGGCAATCCGAATAACCCCACTGGGACCTACGTTGGTCTCGAGCCGCTACGCCGCTTCTTGCGCGCTCTGCCCGAAGAGGTGATCGTGCTGATGGACGAGGCGTATATCGAGTATGCGACGGCCGCTGATTTCCCCGATTGTATGACGCTGCGGAACGAGCACGAGCGCATGATCGTGTGCCGCACGTTCTCGAAAATTTACGGCTTGGCCGCGTTACGCGTGGGCTACGGCATCTCGACGCCGCAGCTGATCGGTTACATGAATCGCGTACGCGCCCCCTTCAACGTGGGAACGCTCGGTCAAGTGGCGGCGATCGCCGCGCTCGATGATAGTGAGCACGTGCGCACCTGCCGTGAGCTGAACGCCCGCGAACGTGAGCGGGTCAGCGAACGGCTACGGGCCATGGGCCTTTCGGTTACGCCCAGCCAAGCCAACTTCATCCTGGTTGATGTGGAGCGGAGCGCGCGGCTGACGTACGACGCCCTTTTACGAAAGGGTGTAATCGTGCGGCCATTTGCGAGTTTGCCTACGAGCCTGCGGGTCACCATCGGCAAGGTCGCTGAAAACGATCGCTTCCTCCAGGCACTCGGCGAGGTGCTGTCGTGAGACGGCGGTGGTCCGCGTGGCGTGTGCTTTGGCTGCTGGCTGCCCTGTCGATGTCGCTCGCTTGCTCCGGCAATCAGGACGTCATCGTGCAGACGGGCGCCGGCAAAGAAGCTCCCCCGCTCGACATCGACAAGGAGCCGCTAGCGCTGCTGCCCGGGGGCGTCGTCGGGGTGGCTTCGGTCGACACCACGAAGCTCTTTGCTTCTCCCTTCGGGAACAAGATCTTGGCGGTACTGAGCCAGCGCTTGCCCGTTCCGCCGGCCGCAGATTTTCAGCCTGCGCGGGACCTTCGGCACCTTTATCTCGGTCTTTACTCCATGCAGGGGGCGGACGCGTCTGGTGTGGCGGTAGGCAAGTTCGACAAGGCGAAGATCGAAGCCGCGTTGAGCGGCGTCGATAAAACGCCGCAGGGTGTGCCCATTGCCAAACGTCAGTACGCGGGCCGGACCTTGTTTACGGCGTCAGGTGCTGGCTTCTGTATTTTGACCGACAACACCGCGCTGTTCGGCAATGACACCGGCATTCGGCGCGCGCTCGACCGCATTCAGGACGGTCGCGCGCGCCGCCAAACTCTGCCTTGGATGGATAAGTTACTGAACAGTGAAAGCGCCCCCATCGTGGCGGGCGCCGACCTACGCGCCCAGGCGATGCCGGCCGCCGCGAGCGAAAACCTTGCGTTTTTGCATGGCTTGGAGACGTTGGCCTTCGTTGGGGATTTTTCGGACCCCGGCATCAATTTAGCTGGAACGTTGGTGTACGCCGACGAAACCGGGGCCCGGCAGGGCGCGGACAACGTGCAGAGCCTGGCTCAGAAGCTCGGGACCTACGGTACGTTGCTCGCGCTCGTTGGAATCGTGCAGCCGGTGCGCCAGCTGCAAGCCGAGGCCAAAGGCAAGCAAGCCGAAGTCGTCCTGGGTCTCGACGCGGTCGCGGTCGGCGCGCTCCTGGACAAGTTGCCAGATTATTTGAGCTCGAAGTCGTTTCTGGCCAATCCATGACGCCGGCTCGCCTGCTCGTTCGGCCACAAAAAATTGCGCTCAAGGGCAGCGTGCCGGTTCCGAGCGACCGCAGTGTGACTCATCGCTTGTTGATCTTGGCCGCGCTCTCGAACGGCCCGTGCGAGCTCCGCGGGTTCGCTTACGGCAACGACAACTTGAGCACGTTGCGCGCGCTCGGCGCGCTCGGGGTGCGCTTCGAAGACGACCAAAAGGGCACGGTACGTCTGCGCGGGGTCGGCCTGGCAGGCTTGAAAGCAAGCGTGGGTGAAATTGATTGTGGCCACTCGCTGACCAGCGCGCGGCTACTCGCGGGCGTGCTTTCTGGACAGTCGTTCGGCTCGCGGTTGGTCGGAAGCCCTCGACTGGCGCGACGGCGCATGGGCCCCGTCGTTCTGCCGCTCCAGGGGCGTGGGGCGCTCATCACCGGCGAGGCATCGCCTGTCCACGTTGGCGACCTTGCGTTGCCGTTGACGATCGACGGCTTACAGCCGAAGGGGCGCTTGGCCGGCATCGAGTACGCGATGACCGCGCCGAATGATCACGCCAAGGGCGCGCTGTTGTTCTCCGGCTTATTCGCCTCGGGGCCGACCGTGATCTTCGAGCCGGTCGTGTCGCGGGATCATACCGAACGCTTGATGAGCGAGCTGAGCTTGCCGATCCAGACTGCAGGCTCGATGGTCAGCTTGCACCCGCCCGCGGATCCTTTGGCGATCCGCGGGTTCGATGTCGATGTGCCGGGGGACATCACGGCGGCGTCGTTCGTGCTCGCCGCTGCCGAGCTTGTCTCGGGCTCGAATGTCTCGACGCGCCGCACCGGACTGAACCCAACGCGTGCAGGCATTCTAGAAGTCCTGCGCGCATTCGGGGGACGGCTAACCGTGACACCCAAGGGTGATTCGCTGGGGGAGCCCTGGGGTGAGATCAACGCCGTCGGCTCCGTGCTGCGGGGAACGAAAATCAGCGGGGAAATCGCGTTGCGCACCCTAGACGAAATACCGGCCGTGTGCGCGCTGGCGGCGCGCGCCCACGGCGTCACGGAAATCAGCGACGTCGGCGAGCTGCGCGAAGAGGAGCCTGATCGTGTCGCGGCGCTGTGCGACGTGCTGCGCGCCTTTGGCGTGCAAGCAACTGCGCGCCCCGACGGCCTGGTTATCGAAGGCCAGCCCGAGCGTCCCCTGCGGGCGGCACGCGTGGCGAGCGGGGGCGACCATCGCCTGGCAATGACCGCGGCCGTGCTCGCGCTGCTCGCAGATGGAGATAGCATCGTGGACGACGTGGATTGCCTCGCCGTCAGTTTCCCGCGGTTTGCCGGCACGCTCCGCGCGCTTGGCGCAGACGTCGAGGTGCAGCGGTGAGGAGGCCCGTGGTGGCAATCGACGGACCGGCGGGGGCAGGGAAGTCGACCGTCACCCAGCGCGTGGCCGACGAGCTCGGTTATCTATTGGTGGACACCGGCGCGCTGTACCGCGCGGTAGCGCTCGCCGCACAGCGGGCGCTCGTATCGTGGGTTGACGACGCGAGCCTGGGCGCGCTCGCCCGACAGCTCGTCGAAGAGCGCGCAGTGGAGCTCGGCAGCCACGGGTCCAGCGGCTTCACCGTGAAACTGCGCGGCGAAGACGTTTCACTCGCGATTCGGGAGCCGAGCGTGAGCCAGGGAGCAAGTAAGGTTTCCGCCGTGCCCGCCGTGCGCGCCGCGCTCCTAGATATGCAACGCCAAGCGGGCGCGGCCGGAGGCGTCGTCCTGGAAGGCCGCGATATCGGCACCGTCGTATTCCCCGACGCGGAGGTCAAATTCTTCCTCACGGCGAGTGTGGATGTGCGCGCGCGTCGACGCTTCGACGAGCTGCGGGCGCGCGGCGCCAAGCCGGAGCTAGCGGAGGTCGAGCGCGAGGTCGCCGAGCGCGATCTCAGAGACAGTACGCGGCCAGTCGCGCCATTGAAGCAGGCTGCGGACGCCCACGGCATCGACAGCTCGCTCTTGTCTATCGAGCAAGTCGTGGCGTGCATCGTCGCGCAGGTTCGCGTCGTCGAAGCCGAGCTCGGCGCGCGCCCATGAGGCGCCCTTGGCTGCCGGCTTCGGCTGTGCTTTGCGCCTTGGCCTGTAGCTCGCCGCGCATCGGGCCTCCACCCGATGCGCCCCGGCTGACGCGCGCGCTATCGGCCATGCCGTCGGATTTAGATGTGGTGCTCCGCGTCGACTTGCAGCGCATTCGCGGCACGCTGGGCGCCCCGGCGATGGCGGCCCTGAATGAACAAGCGCTCCGCAGCCTGCACGGCAGTGACCGCGGCACTGACCAGCTGCTGCTCGAGGCGCTGGCGCAAACCGACACGCTGTACATTGGACTCCGGCCAACGGCATCGCTCGCCAGCGGCGATAGCGTGTTCGTGATGACCGGGCATTTCCCCGGCTTCAATCCAGAGAGTGCAGCGAGTCGACCAAGCTTCGGGCGGCCCCTCGACTTGGGCGCGGACCTGCGGCGTTATGACCGTCCTTCCCCCGGGCTGCGCTCGGCGCCCGCGCGCTTTTACGTGCGCGGCGAGCAGGTGGTCGTCGCACTGAGCGAAGCGGAAATCGACAGCGTCGAGCGCACGCTCGAACAGGGGCGCGGCATGCCCGCCCTCGAGCCTCCCGAAAAGGGCGCGTTGTCCGCGGTGGCCCGACCGCGCGTGTTGCCGAGCGCGCTCTTTGCCGGCTCGCGGGCCCTGCGCGATTTGGCGGAAGGCGCGCGGCGGTTGGAGCTCAACGCGGATCTGACCAGTGCGGGAGTCGACGCGACCTTGGCCTTGAAGTTCGATGACGCTACCAGCGCGGAACAGGTGGCTCGTGCGTTGAGCGAGCTCGGCGAGGCTCTTCAGCGATCGCCCGGCCGACTCGCAAAGTTTGCCGCGCGCATCAAAATCTCGAATGCGGCCGAGTTCGTGACGCTACATTTCGAGCTCGGGCGGGACGAGCTATCCGAGCTCGTGAATTGCCGAGGCAGCGCCTGTGCCTGGTGAGGCGGAGCTCGTACCCGTCGATGCGACCTTCCGGCCTCGTGCGGGAGGGCTCGGACATCGCTCGGTGTTCACCGTTTTTGCGCTCTCCGTCTCGGCGGCGTTCCTGGGCGGGGTGCTAATCTATTTCAAGTTCGTCGCTTACGGCCGGGTCGCGGCCCGCCACTTGCCCGACGATACCGTGCTCGCGGCGCGCATCGACGTCGAGACCCTGCTGATCTCTGACCCCGTCCGCGGCCGGCTCTTGCCGCTGTTCGACCAAGGCGTGACAGGGCCAGCCTCGCTCAGGCCACGTCACGATCGCTTCCGCGCCCATACCGGCGTGGAGCTCGGTCGCGACCTGCGCGAGATCGTCGTGGGCATTTCAGGGAGTGGCTGGGTGGTTATCTTTGGCGGCAAGTTCCCGCGCACCGGCCTGATCGATGGCCTAAAGACAACACTTGCCGAAGAATCCACGAAAGCCGACTTCGTAGGCGGGGTCTTACAGGTCGAAGGGGGGCCCGCGCTCGGTCAAGCGTCGGACGGCGCCCTGGTCGTGGCCTCGGACGCGTCTCGGCTTCAGTCCGCGCTTCGGGGCAGTGAGGCGTATCTGAGGCTCGGCCTGCCGCCGGAAGGCGCGGGCGGCTTCGCCTTCTCGGTGAGGGGGCGCGTTCCGCCGGGGTTCGAGGACATCGAGCGTATATCCGGGGCCATTACGCTCGACAAAGCCATGATAGTGGATGTCGCCGTACACCTGCGTGCGGGAGCCCGCGCGGACCCGAGCGCGATCGCGCGCAGCTTTGCGATGCTCGGCGCGGCCGCGCCGGCTGAATCCTTGGCCCGGCGCCCACTGGAACAAGCGACTATATTGCCGCGGCGGCCGGACGAGGTAGGTGTTCTGCTGACCTGGACGCGACCCGAGCTCGATGTCGGCGCGGCTTGGCTAGGCGCTCTCCTGCGCCGGCAGTTTGCGCGACCCAGCTCAGCGCCCTAGATTCGGGATCGCGCCGACGACCGATGCCTTGGGTCTGACCCGCAACCCGGGGTTTGCGCGCGGCTTCGGCCGTTTTTGCGTTTGACGCGACCGAACCCGTGCGCTACCTCAGCGCGTCCGACGCGAGGATTTGCTCTTTTGTGCATCATGCACTTGGCCAGCACCCGCGGGCGAGCGTTCCATTTTAGGAGGCATTGTTTCAATCCATGACCCAACTTCAACCCGCAACCCCTGACACAACTTCCCTCTCCGGCTTCGCCGCGCTGTTCGAAGCAGCCGAAGCAGCGGCCGGAGGAGAGACAGGAGGTGAGGGGCAGATCGTGAGCGGGACCGTCGTGCAAGTTCACCACGACTCCGTGATCGTGGACATCGGCGGGAAGAGCGAAGGCGTCATCAGCAAGAGCGAGTTCGTCGGCGCCGACGGGCTGTTCGGCGTCAAGGTCGGCGACAAGGTCGACGTGTTCATCGAGAGTCGTGAGAGCGACGACGGTCTGATCTCCCTGTCCAAGGAGAAGGCCGACAAGATGAAGGTGTGGGACGAGATCTCCGCCGCGTGCGAGCGGGACGAGATCATCGAGGGCAGCATCAGCCAACGCGTCAAGGGAGGCCTCTCGGTGACTATCCGCGGTGGTGTGAAAGCCTTCCTGCCGGGCTCACAGGTCGACCTGCGGCCGATCCGCAATCTGGAGAAATTGATCGGTCAGACCTACGAGTTCAAGGTCATCAAGTTCAACAAGAAGCGCGGCAACATCGTGCTCTCGCGGCGGGTGCTCCTCGAGCGCGAGCGCGATCAGATGAAGCAAAAGACGCTACAGACCTTGGAAGAGGGCATGACCGTCACGGGCACGATCAAGAACCTCACGGAGTACGGCGCGTTCGTCGACCTCGGCGGGATCGACGGCCTCTTGCACATCACGGACATGTCGTGGGGCCGCGTCAATCACCCGAGTGAAGTGTTCAAGGTTGGCGATGAGGTCACCGTCAAGGTGCTCAAGTACAACGCCGAGACCGAGCGCGTCAGTTTGGGCATGAAGCAGACCCAGGAGGATCCCTGGAATCACGTGGAAGAGGCGTATCCGCTGGGCAAGCGCGTGCGCGGCAAGGTGATGAGCCTCACCGATTACGGCGCCTTCGTCGAGCTCGAACCAGGCGTCGAAGGCCTGATCCACGTCAGCGAAATGAGCTGGACCAAGAAGGTCAAGCACCCATCCAAGCTGCTGGAGATGGGCGCAGAGGTCGAGTGCCAAGTGCTCGAGGTCGATTCGCGCGCCAAGCGTATCTCGCTTGGCCTCAAGCAGCTCGAGCCCGATCCCTGGACGCTGTTCACGGACAAGTACAAGCCGGGCGATAAGATCGGCGGCAAGGTGCGATCACTCACCGATTACGGCGTCTTCGTTGGCATCGAAGAGGGCGTGGACGGAATGGTGCACAAGACCGACCTGTCCTGGACGGTCAAGGTCAATAATCCGGCCGACCTGTACAACAAGGGCGACGACGTCGAAGCCATCATTCTCTCGATCAACCATGACGAGAAGAAGGTCAGCCTAGGCGTGAAGCAGCTCTGGGACGACCCCTGGCCGGACCTGTTCAGCAAGTTCAAGCCGGGTACGGTCGTGGACGACGCCCTCGTGCTCAGCGTCCCCGATTACGGCGTATTCATCCGAATCGTGGACGGCATCGAAGGCATGATCCCGTCCAACGAGATCCCGGCGAACACCGAGCTCACGCCGGGTATGAAGGTCAAGGCCGAGGTGCAAAACATCGACTCCGTCGATCGTCGCTTGACGCTCACGATGCGCAAGCCCGGCGAGAGCGTGGAGGCCGAGCACATTCAGGTGCTCAAGCGCGAGTCGACGGGTAAGGGCGCAACGCTCGGCGATGTGTTCAAGGACAAGTTGGGCGCTCTCAAGGCAGGCGCGAGCCAGCCGCCGCCTGCGCCCGAGGACAGCGATACGAACTGAGCTGAGTCAGCGCTCGAATCAGTGAGGGCGGGCCTGGGCCGACGACGATCGTTGACCCGGGCTCGTTTATTTTTGTGATATGCCCGGCCCCCGTGTCGAACCTGGCGAGCTCGAATAGCGTTTCGTCGCGTCCGGGCGGTGGCTGGACACGGCCGCGGATCGTGTTCTTGGCGGTCAGCGCGGCCTTGCTGCTGGCCTTCGTCTTTTGGGCGAGCGAAGTGCTGTTGCCCTTTTTCCTGGGCGTGATCATCGCCTACGTGCTGACCCCGCTCGTGGCGCGCTTTGAGCGCGCGCGCGTTCCGCGGCCCGCCGCCATACTGCTCGTGTATGGGCTCACGCTCGCTGGCGTCTATCTTTCGGTCGCGGCCATCGCTCCGCGCATTTATGACGAGGCGTCGAAGCTCGCGCGCGACGCCCCCGCTTTAGTGGACGAAGCGGCCAAAAATTGGGGCCCGAGCGTCGAAAATTGGGTGCAGAGCTTCGAGCACCCGCGCAGCAGGCCGAAGCCCGCGCCCGCGCCGAACGAGCCCGCGGGTGCGCTCGAGGTGCATCAGCGGCCCGACGGCGTGCTCGAAGTCGATGTCGGCACGGGCATCGACCTCGTGCAGCGCGGTCCGGGCCATTGGCGGTTAGGGCCAGCCCCGGTCAAGCCGGTGGATCACGTCAGCATCACGGACCTGACAAATCAGGGTCTAGACGAAGCGGTCAGCTACATGAAGCGCAACGCGTTCGAGCTCGTCCTCCTTGGCCACGCGTTCATTCGCGCGGCCGTGCGCGGCATCTTCCTGCTCTTCATGACGCTGATGATCGCGGGCTACATCATGCATACGCGCGAGGCGATCATCGGGTTCTTTCGCTCGCTGCCGCCGCCCCGCTCGCGCCTCGGCTTCGACCGCCTACTTGCGCGGCTAGACCGCGGCCTATCCGGCGTAGTGCGCGGTCAGCTGGTGATCTGCGGAGTGAATGGCGTCCTGTCCGCGCTCGGCTTCGCCCTGTTTGGGCTAAAATATTGGCCCATCTTGGCGATCGTCGCGGCCATCATGAGCATCGTCCCGATCTTTGGCTCGATCACCAGCGCCATTCCCGCCGTCCTGATCGGTCTCACTCAGGGCGCGTGGACCGCGTTATCGGTCCTGATCTGGATCATTGGGATTCACCAGATCGAGGCAAACCTCTTGAATCCCAAGATAATTGGCGCTGCGGCCAAAATTCACCCGGTGCTCGTGGTTCTGGCGCTGCTGACCGGCGAGCATTTCTTTGGCCTATGGGGCGCGCTGCTCGGCGTGCCCGTGCTGTCGCTGACGCAAGGGGTCTTCAATCACTTTCGATACGAGGCCATGCCGGATGCGCCGCCCGATAGCCTACTGCCAGGCTAACGCCGACCAGCACGCTCGAGCGTCCAGGCTGGCGCTTGCTACCCCCGAAACCCAAAGCTATAGCCCTCTCGTGGGCGAAACACGCAAAATCAAACGCGCGGCAGAACGTCAGGCCGAGGTCACCCGGGCGACCTTGCCGGGCTCTGTCTCGCAAGCGCCGATGCAAGCGGCGGAGGTGGCAAGCCAAGGGAAGAGCCAAATCAAGGGCATGATAACTCGGCTGATCTTGCCGCTACTCGGGATCTGGCTGCTGTTCGGCGTGATCGCGGCGTTTACGCAGTCGACTACGGTGCGCGCCGTCCTGATCGCGATCCCGGCCGTCTTGACGATCCTGGCGGTGGCGATGGTGGTTTGGGCAATGCGTCAAGCCAAGAAGGCGCAGAGCGTCGCCGGAATCTTGAGCCGCGTCGAGTCCGCGGACGACCGGAAGGCGGCGCTGGCGGAGCTCGACGCGACTTACAAGAAGAACGACACCACCGCCATCTTCGCGCGCGCCCAGCTCGAGATGCAGGATGATCCGAAGAAGGCGCTGACAACGCTAGAGAAAATCGACCTATCGAAGGTGCTCGGTACGGTCGCCGACGAAACTCGAGCCCAGCGCGCAATGATACACCTCACGCTCGGCGACGTTGGGCCCGCGCGCCAGCTCGTCGACAACATCGATCTCGCACGGAACCGCGACGCGAAGACGCGCGCCATGCTTACGGCCGTGTGCGGCGAGGCCTGGGCGCGCACCGGGAATGCAAAAAAAGCCGTGGATACGCTGACCGTCATCGATCCCGAGGATCCGGAGTACGAAAAGCTTCGCCCGCAGTTGTACCGCGCGCTCGCTTACGCCTACGCGCACACGAACGACCTCAAGGGCATGCGCCGAGTGCTCAAACGGCTGACTACCTTCGACGTCCGGCTCTTGGGCGGCTTCATGATGAAACGCACTCATCCGCTCTTGCAAAAAGAAGCCAAGCGGCTGGCCGAACAGAGCGGCGCCGTGCCGCGGCGAATGGTGGTTCAGCGTCGGGTTTAACCGCCATCAAATCGTTTTCCGAGTTACAAGCCCGCGAGCGTCGCTCGCGCGGCCGGGCGAATGGCGACCTCCGGCAGCAGCTCGGCGTAAGATACGACTCGGACCTCCCGTAGATCGAGCTCGAGCAGTTTTCGCACGAAGCGGCGAATGTCGGGCTGCGTCAAGATGACGATCGGACCCGCGCCCGGCTCCTTCGGGATTGCTCGACGAACGGCCGATACGATGTCACGTGCCGCCGGGGGCGCGAGCGTGAGGAAGCTGCCGGCGGGGGTGCGGGATACGGCGCTGCGCACGGCTTCTTCGATCTGCGGCTCGAGCACGATCACCGACAGCTCGCGACCACCCTGAGTGAGCGCGTGGGTGAGCGGGCGGCGCAATTGCGAGCGGACGAATTCGGCCAGGTTCAGCGGGTCACGCTCCACGTTGCCAACCAAGGCCAACGCCTCCAAAATCGCTCGTAAATCCCTGACATTGACGCGTTCTTCGACCAAGCGACGCAACACGTCGGCGAGCAGGGTGACGGGCACGGGCTTGGGCACGACTTGGCGAACGGTGGCGGGGGCCACCTGTTCGAGCTCATCCAGCAGCCCCTGAGTCTCGGCGATGCCGAGGAAATCCACCGCCCGGTTTTGCAGCACGCTCAGTGCTTGTCCTACTACGTACTCCGCGAGCGACGCGTCGGGGACATCACTTGGAATCGTGAAGACACGCGCCGGCACTTCGTGAATCGAGAGCACGACATGGCGGGCCGGCAGTTGCTCATTTGCCGCCAAGCGGCCCGGCGGCAGCGGTACACCGAATTCGCGGAACACGATCTCACGGACTGCGCTGATCGCCGAGCGCAGACCCGGGCGCCGAACTTCACTGCCGCGGACCTCGTCCTCCTCGAAGGACGCCAAGTCGCTGGCGACCTCGAGCCCCCACGGCGTGACGACGGGCACGAAGCGCATGCCGGCGGGGCCAGCCACGCGCCGCGGCGGCTCGCCGAGAGCGCTCTCCTTACTCGAGCGCATACCTTTGTTGCGTGCGCGGGAACCGAGCAGCAAGAGCGCACCGATCAGCAGAAATGGCAGCGCCGGCAGCCCGGGCACCAGGGCCAGCAAAATCACGAAAAAGCCTCCGACGCGCAGTGCCTGGGGCTGCCCGAACAATTGCCCCGCGAGCTCGGCGCCGAGCGGAGTGCCGTCCTCCTCGCTCGCTACCCGAGTCACGAGCACGCCCGCGCCGGTTGCAATCACCAGGGCCGGGATTTGGGTCACGAGACCATCGCCGATGGTGAGCAAGCCGTAGCGCTTGAGGGCGGCCACGGGCTCGAGCCCCTTCTGGCCGACGCCGATGGCAAGCCCACCCAGAATATTGACCAAAGTAATCAGGAGCGACGCGATGACGTCTCCTTTGACGAACTTCATGGCGCCGTCCATGGCGCCGTAGAATTGGCTTTCACGCACGAGTGTGCGGCGCCTAGCCCGAGCTTCCCCTCCGTCGATGGCCCCGGAACGCAGCTCGGCATCGATTGCCATTTGCTTGCCGGGCATGGCATCGAGCGCGAAGCGCGCGCCGACCTCCGCCACGCGCTCGCTGCCTTTGGCGATCACGATGAATTGAATGATCGTCAGAATCAGAAAGATGACCGCGCCCACCACATAGTTGCCGCGCACCACGAACGTGCCGAAGGCGCGGATCACCTCCCCCGCGTCGGCCTGGAGCAGAATCAAGCGCGTAGACGAGACGTTCAGCGCCAAGCGGATCAAGGTCGTTATCAGGAGCAGCGTGGGAAACGACGCGATCTTGAGCGCTTCGCTCACGTACAGTGACACCAGCAAAATCACGACGGAGCACGCTAGGTTGGACGCGATCAGGAGATCGAGCAGCCAGGTCGGGAGTGGCACGACCATCAAGCCCACGACCGCGATCACCAAACCCGCGAGCACCGCGTCCGCGACCCCGAAGCGTGCCTTGGGACGGACGAGGTTCAAAGTTGGCGAGGGCGGGGGACTCATCTGCGCTCAGCTCGGGGAGGTGAATAAGCCGACTACGCCCGTATACAAGTGCAACGCCGGCTCGTCGCCGTGGGGGGCAATTTCGAAGCTCGAAAACGAACCGATCCATGGGATTTCGCCGAAGCGAGCTTTCAGCATGCGCAGATCGGTGTCGGCATTTTTATAGAGCGAGACCCCGCGGCCGGCGCAGTTCAAGCACACCCCAAAGCGCGGCGCGGCGCCCGCCGATTGTCGAGCAAGCTCACGGATCCTCATCTCGAAGTCGGCACGCGCGGCGCTGGCGTCTCGCACCGCGAAGGCCATGCGCATGCCGACGCGCACTTCTTCGGACACGAGCAGTCCGTGTCGCGAGGGGTCGACGCCCTGCACGGCGCGCAAGAGCAGCGGCGGACGTACGCTGTCTTGACCGCGTTCGGTGGCCAAAGCCACGAACACCAACGGCTGATCGACCAACGCGTGGGCGACCGTGCTCAGCACCTCCAGTGCCGGCTCGCCCTCGATGGCCAGCACCATGGGGCCACGCACGTCACTGATCTCGCGCAGGGGCATGAGCATCTTGCAAGCCGGCGAGGAGGCGACGATCGGCCGCGGTATGCCACGGATCGTGAGCGCACCGCCCGCGCCTGCACTGAGCGAACCCGAGCCGGCAACGGCGTAGACGGTGCTGTCGGCGAGCGTTCCCGCACCCAAAATTCGCGTCGCTTTCAGACCGTGGAGCGCCTCGATGGTATGGGGTTGCACGCCGTTCGGGCGCACGAACAGCAGTGCCGTTTCAGGGCGTGCCATCGTATTTCGCGCCGCGAGCTCGCGGCTCAGCTGTAAACAGAGCTCGGACTCCTTGGCGTCCACCACCCACGCCTCCGCAGCTCCACCTACCCAGAGCAACGCCGCGGCGGCGGACTCGCCCTCTACCTCACCGCGTTCGGTGATCACGCCGGAGCCCGACGCTACGAGCACCGGAAAGCCAAGCTCCGCGCGGCTCAGGGCCGCGGCGATTTCAGCAATTTTCGTGGCCATTCCCCCGGCCGCGATCACGAGCCCACCGGCCGGGCGCGTCAAGGCTTTCCCCGCCTCGCGCAGCGAGCTCACGAGCCGCGCTGGGCTTTCGCCGCGCACGACCAGGCTCGTTGCTGTGGCCCTCATCCGCGCACCTTATTTCCGACCCAGGTCGCCGGCAAGAGGCAGTCGAGCCAAAGCTGCCGTCTTCGCTTTCGTCCGCGAGAAACACCACCTACCCTGAGAGCTGAATGCAGCTCCTGGCCCTGCCTTACACCATGCGCTCCTACGGGGGGTCGGACATCGGTCGTCGGCGGTCGGTCAACGAAGACGCGTACCTGTGCGACGACGAGCTAGGCCTGTGGGTCGTGGCCGATGGCATGGGCGGGCACGCAGCGGGCGAGGTCGCGAGCCAAGAATCGATCGACACCATCTACGGCATGGTCAAGCGCGGCAAGGCTGCGCTCGATATCGAGGGGCCGCACACCGAACAGAAAGCGCGCGCCGCCTGCCGCTTACTGGAAGGCGCCGTGCAGGCCGCCACGTACATCCTGTTTGCGATGGCCGAGCTCGATCGCGGTAAGGCGGGCATGGGCACGACAATCAGCGCCATGATGCGCTTCGGAGACAGCGTCGCGCTCGGTCAGGTCGGTGACAGTCGCATCTATCGCGTGCGCACGGGTGAAGCCTTACAACTCACCGAAGATCACACTCTCATCGCTTGGCAGCTCAAACAAGGCTTGATCACTCCGGACCAGGCCCGCGTCAGTAAGCAGCGCAACGTGATCACTCGCGCCGTCGGTAGCCGCGACTACGTGCAAGTAGATACGAGCGTCTGGGAGGCCGGGCTCGGCGACTCCTATTTGCTGTGTAGCGACGGCCTACACGGCTACCTAAAGCCGGAAGAGATACCGGGCACGATTGCCGATGGTGGACATTTTGCCGTCGAGAAATTCGTGCGGCTGGCCAACGCCCGCGGCGGAAAAGACAATATCACCGCCGTGGTCGTAGAGGTCTCTTAGAAGAGGTCGTTCTGGATGGTCACGCGGTCGCGCGGGACCGTCTCAGCCTTCGGCGACGAAGCGCGGCGCCCAGTCGAATTCTTGGCCCGACCTAGGCGTTTTGGTTACCGATGTACGGATGCCACAGTCCACTCCCGGAGACGCTTCTATGAAAGCCACGCGCATTGGGGTCGTGATGGGCGGGTCCTCCGCCGAGCGGGAGGTTTCGCTCCGCTCCGGCGAGGCGGTGGCGTCTGCGCTCGGCGGGCTGGGCTACGATGTCACGGCCGTCGTGCTGGGCAACGGGGCGGACGCGCTGAGTGACTTGGCCGGCGCGGACCTCGACGTCGCCTTTCTGGCTCTGCATGGCCGGCTAGGGGAGGACGGTTGCGTGCAGGGTGTGCTCGAGCTCCTGGGCATTCCGTACACCGGTTCGAACGTGCTTTCCAGCGCTCTGGCCATGGATAAGTTGAAGGCCAAGGAGCTCTTCCGGCTGCATAACGTGCCAACGCCGCCCTACTACGTCTTCGGCGCGCCGCATTCAGCCGCCGATTTAGAAGAGGTCCACGGTTCGTTCGGCTTTCCCGTGATCGTCAAGCCGCGCCGCGAGGGCTCGAGCTTGGGCATTGCCAAGGCGACGAGCTTCCGCGAGCTGGCGCAGGCGATCGAGTGCGCGCTCGCTTACGACTCGAGTGTGTTGGTCGAGCGCTTCATCGATGCCAAAGAAGTCGCGGTGGGCATCCTCGACGGTCGCGTGCTCGGCGCGATCGAAATCGCACCGCACTCGGGTATGTACGACTTCAACGCGAAGTACACGCCGGGCATGACCGACTATTTCATGCCCGCCCGCCTGCCGGCTGCTCGCTACCGCGGGGTGTTGAACTTGGCGGAGCGCGCCGCTCAAGCTCTGGATACGAGCGGTGCCGTGCGCGTCGATCTGCTCGTTACCGAGGGTCAAAATGAATACGTGCTCGAGGTCAACACGTTGCCCGGCATGACCGAAACCAGCTTGCTGCCAAAAATAGCCGGCGCAGCCGGTTTTGGTTTTCCTGAGCTGTGCGAGGCCATTTTGGAATGCGCTACGCTACACACGGGCACGGCGCGCGGCCGAGCCGGGGTGGAGCTGCCCTCCTCGGCCGATCCCGGCTTCATGCTCGAAGCGGTAACGGCCGATGAGCGAAGCGTGGTCCGCCGCCGCGCTCACGGCCCCGGCGTGCGCCCACAGCGCTCGCGCACTGCCTGATTGTAACTCTGGGTCTAGGTAACGACCTTATCCCGTGCGTCCCCGATGGGCGCGGGAATTCGCCATCCAACGCGTGCTGGTCGAAGCGCTGCCCAGCGCCATGAACAGCAAGCCGCAGCAGACAGCTCTCATTCCCAAGCGAGGTATTACGCGAGCGCCAAGGCGTCATCGGCGCGAGCCGACCGCGGTCAGGGGACGACCATCGCCGCCACCGCGGCAGGGTCTCGGTAGCTTTTCAATTCACGCACCAGATCCTCGCGCGCGGACCAGGGCAGAACGTTGCCGCGAGGCGTCGCATACTCCAAGTAGAGGTTACTATCCGTAGAGGTCAAGCCCTCGACCGGCTCGCCGGCTTCGAACGCGCTATCAGTCAAAAAGCGGTCGAGGCCGGCATCTGAAAGCAGCGCGTCGTCCAGCAGCTCGAGCAGGGGGCGCTGCTGCGGGACGGTCGCGGCGACACCCGGTGTCTGCTGCAGCGCTTCGATGCGCGAACGGGAAGTGACTAGCGGCGCGTCGGAGGCGACGAGAATGCCCTGCCCGCCGCCATAAAACAGGGTCACGTGCGCGAACTCGCGACGCAGTGTGCTCAGCACCGTCGCGAAAACACGCTTTCGAACATGGTGCAATTGCACCCACTGCTGAAACACCGCGCCTGGCTTCAGACGTCGATGAGCCAGCCCATAAAATTCACGGCTGTAAAGGCTCGCGGCCCCGGCAAACCAAATGCTCGTGAGCTCGATGCTGATTAGATCGTATTTTTGTTCCTGAACGAGCAGGAAGTTACGGCCATCCGCGTGATGGATCGTGACCCGTCGGTCGTCGATGGCGCCCAGGTTCGCTCGCTGGAAGAAGGTGCGCGCGGCCAGCAAGATGGAGGGCGAGATTTCAGCGACGTCGATCTTGTGCCAGGGGTAGCCGGCCAAGGTTCCAAGCGTGGTACCAGTGCCCAAGCCGATCACCAACAGGTCCCGGTAGTTCCTGACGAACAGCGAAGGATAGTGGGCGAAGAACCGCTGAGCGTTCATTTCCCAGCCGGTATTGCCTTGAAATTTGCCATTCGTGAGCAGGGTGCGGACGCCTTCGGTATCGGTCACGCTCGTGACGCCACCGTGCACGTCCTCGAGCAGCATCAGTGTCTTACCGGGCCGGTGAAAGCCGTCGAAGTACACGTTGCTGCCGCTAGTGAGCCGCGTCAGATCCCAACGCGGCATGAACAATACCAGTAGCAGCGTGGCCACGTTGGCGGCGAGTAGCAGCAGTCGAGCGGGCCCGTGAGCCCAGCTCGTGAGGAAGAGCCCGCCGAGCGCAAAGCAGGCGGCGATCACCAGCAGCGTTCGCTGCGAGCCCAGCCCGGGCAAGAGCACGTAGCCGCTGAGCAGCGCCCCGACCACGGCGCCGAGCGTGTTCACCGTCGTCAGGCGGCCCACCGAGCGTCCCATGTTTGGATAACGAGCCGCACGCTGTAAGAGCAGGGGGAAGCTGAGACCCATCAGCGTCGTCGGTACGAACAATATCAGCAAGGCCGCAACGCCGCGCGTGGCCTCGCGCGCGGCGAATGACGTCAGCATTTGCCCGGTGTTGTCGAAGACGTACGGCAGATAGTCCCATAGCGGCAAGCTCAGCGTGAGCCCCAAGCCGCTGGCGGCCAGACCAAAGGGCAGCGAGGCCTCGCCCAAACGACGACGCAGCCAAGACGCCCGCGAGGCCCCCAAAAATAAACAGCCAAGAAACGCCGCCAAAATCAGCCCAAAAGCGTACGCGCTATTGCCAATGATCAGCGTCAAGAGATGCGTGAATACCACCTCAGCCGCGAACACCAACGCTCCCGAAAGCACCGCGAGGCCCAACACCGGCTGCGCTTCCTGCGCGCTCGGCTCGTTCCCGGTGCTAGCCGCGGTCAACTCCGCGCGCGGCGCCCTCAGTCGCCAACCGAAGAGCAACGCCAAGCCCCCGATCAGCGCGTTGGTGCAAGCCGAGGCGAGCACGGTGCCGTCCACTCCGAGCGACGGCAAAATCACGTAGGCGGCAGCGAGCGCGCCGAGTGCGCCGCCGAGCGTATTGATTGCATACAACGCGCCCAGACGTCGCTCGCGGAGCCTCTCGGACGCCTCAGACACATTCCCAGAATCGAAGCCGCGTACTAAAAAAGGCAGCGTGGCCCCCATGGCCGTGGTCGGGACCACGACCAAGGCCAAAGCGGTTGCCCAGCGCACGCCGCTCAGCAGCACGAGCGAATTCGGCAGCCCGCGGGCCAGGCCGGCGTACATCGGAGTCAGCAGACTGAATGCCAATGGCGTCGAAGCCACCGCGCTCGCGACGACCAGCTCGAGCCAACCGTACGCTCGGAGCGGGTGCGCGATGCGGAGTGAAGCTTTGCCGCCAATGTGCGCGCCGAGCGCCAGCCCGGTCATGAACGCCGCCAAGACCGCGCTCACGGCGTACGCGGTGGAGCCGACGATGTAGCTCAAGTATTTCGAAAAGCAGAGTTGATCGACGAGCCCGGTCGCGCCCGAAATCGCGAACAGCGCGAGTGTGAATGCCGTGGGCAGTTTGGAGGATCCGCTGAGCTCGGCGGGACCACTCACGGAGGCGGGGAATTCGGGCGCTGAGGCTGACACGAGGCGAGCACCCTATTGCGTGCTCAGAGCGCTGGCGAGGTCAGCATTGAGCTTGCCCGGATTGCCCGCTCTAAGCGCGGTTGCCGATTCGCTTAGAAAAGAGCCCGTTGCCGCGGCTCGCGCTTGAAGTGCGGGCACCGTTCGTGTTGAGCTGGTACGCCGTGAGCAGCCAAGACAGCGTTCGACGCTACGCCGGCAATCCGATCCTCCTTCCTGCGCAGCTAACGCCCTCCCGGCCCGACTTCGAAGTCGTCGGAGTGTTCAATCCGGGCGCGATCCGAGTAGGCGAAGAAACCGTATTACTCTTGCGGGTGGCCGAAGCGCCACGCGAGGTGCCCGACGGGTACGTGGCCTCGCCGATGTACGATCCAGAGTTGGGCGAGATCGTCGTCCGTACATGGCCGAAGAGCACACCGGGCCTGGATCTCACCGACAGCCGGCTGCTCGTCGTGGCCGGGGACACGTTCTTGACGTCGATATCTCACTTTCGACGGGCGCGCTCCGTAGATGGTTTCCAATTTCAGGTCGACCCGGTGCCCGCTTTTTCCGCCGGCCATGCTCTGGAGGCGTTTGGCGTGGAAGACCCGCGCATCACGCGCATTGGCGATATTTATTGGGTGAATTACACGGCCGTCTCGGGGGCGGGAATCGCTACGGCGCTCGCTTCGAGCCGAGATCTCGCAAGCTTCGAGCGGCACGGCGTGATCTTTTCGCCACCCAATCGTGACGTCACGATTTTTCCGGAGCAGATGCAGGGCCGCTACTGGGCCCTTCACCGGCCCATGCCGGAGGACATCGGTCGGCCGGCAATTTGGCTCGCGTCGTCCCCCGATTTGCTGGCTTGGGGCGGCCACCGGTTGGTGGCCTCGGCAAGGGTAGGGATGTGGGACGATCTGAAGATTGGTGGCGGCGCAGTCCCATTTCGTGTGGACGCGAACGGGCGCCAAGCGTGGCTCGCGATTTATCACGGGGTGACGGCGTCGCCTCTCACTTATTCGCTCGGTGCGCTGCTGCTCGACGCGGAGGACCCGGGCATCGTGCTCGGCCGCTCGCGGAAACCGATCCTGTTTCCCGAGGCGCCCTACGAGCTGAATGGCTTCTTCGCGAACGTCACGTTCACGTGCGGCGCGCACGCGGCGGGAGACCTGGTGCGCGTTTACTACGGAGCGTCCGATGGGGTCACGTGCGTTGCCGATCTCTCGCTCGCACATATCCTCGCCGGCTTGGCCTAACTCGCCGATTCGTTCGGTTCGCCTCGCGCTCACGGCACTTTGCGTTCGTGGAAGCGCAGCACCTCTCTGAGGAAGCTCAGCACGTCGGTGGCAAAGCTACCGTGAGGCAGAGCTTCGAGATGCAGGGTATCCGGGCTGACCGGGCCGGCTTCGTCGCTGCGTTGCTCGCGTTCGCGTGTGTGTGCCAAGCGCTGGCGCTCGAGCTCTTGAACGCGCTCTCGGACCAGGCCACCGCTTTGGATGAACGCCATGATCTGCGGTAGCTCCCCGGCATCGAACCACGTGCCGTGTTTTGCGCACACGTCCACGATCACGCCGCTAGCCCCACCAAAGTTCTTGCGATTCATCCTCTGCTGGCACACGGCGCACGGTCGGTAGTGGACGCGTTCCAAGACGGCTCTCGGGACGGGCCGCTGGTAAGGCGCGTTGGGGATCGCCAGCCCCGCCGTTTCGGCGTGCTCGATCATGCTGCGGAAGAGCGGGTGCTCCACGAACTGACCCCCGCAGCGCCGGCAAGCGAGCAGGCTGCCCGCGGGCTCTCGCACCACCTCGAGCGGATGCCCGCAATCCGAGCATTGCGCCGCTTGCAGCACCGATTCGACGATCAAACCGAGCTCGGCGCCGCAGCCTGAACAATGCTGCGCTTGAGCCATATTCATGTGAAAACAGCGCGCGCAGCGCAGGGTGGCGATGCCCGCGCCGCAATATCGGCAACTGAAATCACCGGGCCGCGCCGGAGCGCCGCACTCGGCGCAGTGAAAGGTCGGAGCGTCGGCCATGTGCGGGCTAAGCGCAATTACCTTACCGGAGTGAAAGAGCGCGAAGCTCGCTTGCTCGCGCTCCCTCCATCCTTTTGGCGATGAGGCTCACGTCAGTTGACGTGCGAGCACTTTCCCATGATGCACAGCTCGCCCGCTGCGCACATCCCACACGAGGCGATCTTTGCTCCGCAACCGTCGGCGGCGGGCCCGCATTCCAGCTTCTGCGCCGCGCACGTGGTCGGAGTGCACGTCTGCGTGCCCTTGCCGCATTTATTCGGAACCGGCGGCATGCCCACGCCGCACGCTTCGCCGGTCGGGCATACGCCGCACGAGATCAACCCACCGCAGCCGTCTGGAGCGAAGCCGCAGTCCTCGCCCGCCGGGCACAGGGTGAGGGGAACGCACGCTTTGCCCGGCGGCACGCAGGAGCCGAGATCGAAGATCATGAACTCGAGCAGCTTCTCCTGCGCGTTCATCGGGTCCGTGTTGCACTGATTGGGGAACACGACATCGTGCTCATTGGCGTTCTGCACGTGAAAGTCACTGAACAGCACCCGACCGCACTGGAGCGCCGGCGGACTGGCATTGGCGTTTTCGACGAGATTGACGGGGGTGTTGTAGGTGAAGTGAAGCGGCAGCGCTTGACCCGTATAGTCGGCCGTATTGCAGGTGTTCGCATCGCAGGTCTGGCTCACGCAGTTGCCGAGGCCGCCGCACTCCGCCTGGGTGGTGCACACGGGGAAGCCAGGTTTGTTTCGGCACACCTTGATCCCGCCTGGATTGCAATCGCTGTTGGTGTTGCAAGCGACGGTGGTAGTCAGGGTACAAACTTTGGGCACGCAGGCGTTCGTTTTGCAGGAAGCGCCGCTGACCTTACAACTCTTGCCTCCGTCTCGGTACAGCCACTGTTGAGTCTTACCCGATACGGAACTGATGGAGTTCGAGTCGTGGCGAAGCACCACGACCGGGGCTTTGCCCGAGCCGGGAGTGGAGGCCCCGACCGCCTCGAGCCAGCCTTGAAAGGCCTTGCCTTTGGGGTTGCTGACCAGATCGACAATCCCTACGCCGGTATCGGCGCGGTCATTTTCGTCCACCTTCCAAGTCGCCACTTCACTCCAGTTGTCTGCTTGACCGAGCGCAGACGTTTGCGCATCGTTCTTGGTCAACCAGGTGTAGCTGTAGTGGCTAGTGAACACCCGACCTCCGGACGCGGCGTACTGGCGGAGCGTAGCCTGGTCGGCGACCGACTGTGCGTAGTCGGCGCCCTGACAGGCCAGGATGGTCATGTCGTAGCCGTTGATGACGGGAACGCCGCTCGCATCTTTGGCAAACAGGTTTGCTTGGGGCGGCGTGGTAGCGTCGATTTTTTGCCCGTACTTTCCGCCGCTGCTGGTGGCGTCGTTGCCCAAGTAAAACTGAATGCGGCCACCGCCCGCGGGGTTCGTGAACTCCGAATCCGCAACGCCCATCTTGCGCAGCACGCACTCGAGCGAGTCGGCGTCGCCCGTCACCATGGCCATCAGCGGTATGTCCCCTTCCGCTTGCGTCTTGGGCATGGTCAGGGCTTTGTCGGGCACGCTGTTCGGGGCGCAGGGGTTGTCGATGTCCAGCTCGAACACGCGCCGCCAGCGGCCGAGTTGAATCACGACCGTGACGGCCTTGCCGACCGGCACGTTCGTGAGCGTGAAACTTCCCTTTTCATCCGTGTACGTCCCCGCCGTGCCATCCGCCGACAAGAGGGGCGACCCCGCTGCGGTGGCGCCGCACACGTCACAAGTGATGCCCTTCGGGAACCTCTTCAAGTCCGGATCGTCTGGGTTGTTCGCGACGTACACGAACACGTGATAGAGCGGGTTGTTACCGGCTGGGTCGTAGACCTTGCCCATGAGTGATGTGGTTTTGATGGCTTGAGCGGTGCAATCGGGGATCTGACTGCACGTCCCAGTGCAGCCGCAAACGCCCACTTTGCCTGCGCCACCGCAGGTCCAGCCGGGGATGGCGCAGGTGTTGCTGCCACAGTCGAGCTTACCGCCGCACGTGTCACCAGCGGGGCCGCAGCTGAACCCCAGATCCGCGCACGTCTTGGGCGTGCAGCTCACGCAATTGGTGCCGTTGCAGGCGCCTCCGTCACCGGTGCCGGTGCCGGTGCCACAGCGGCTCGGACCATCACCGCCGCAGAATTGACCTGCGGGGCAGGACCCGCACTCGATCACACCCGTGCACCGCGCGTCCGTCACGGTGCCGCAGTTGGCATCGAGCTCTGCGCAGGTCGAGGGACAGCCGTCGCCCGTGCTTCCGCCGTCTCCCAGATTGAAGCCGCCCGACCTTGCACCGCTCCCCGTCATGCTCGCGCCCGCTTCTCCAGCGGAGCCTGGCGTGAAAGCGCTCCCGTTTCGGATGACGTCCGGGCTTCCGCAGCCGGATGCGATCGCGAACGTACCGAGAACGACGAATAAGAGCGAGCCGACCCAGGTTCTCATATGAGGTTCCTCTAAGCTATGCAGGTATCGGAGCAGCGGCGCGCGCCCCCGACATTCGGTACAATAGTGCCGCGTCCGCGTGCGCTTCGCAATTGCTTCGTCGCCCGAAACTCGCCCTACATGTCGGCTTGGTGAAGATCGCAATTGACGAAATCAGCGTCCGGGAGCTAGGGCAAGCACGCACTCATCTCCGGCGCGGTGGATCGCCGATCGGCGTCGGTGATGGCCCGGTCGGGCGCCGGTAGTGATGGCGGGCACCGGCTTAGGCGTGTCGAGCAGTAGCCAATGAAGGCGCTCCGCTCACCGGGCGCGGCGCCAGCCATCGCTCCTTCTCATAGCCACCTCACGGTGCCCACCATCTTCACGAGCCACTCACGTGTTGCCCGCTCGCTTCTGAGCCGCGTGCTCTCCAGCCGCGCGCGGCGATCTGAATGAGGCTCGTTTTCACGTCGCCCTTCAGCTACCGCGGTCCGGATCGCCCACCGGCCCCCGTCACGAGCCGCCGCACTTCCGCGCGGAGCTTCCCGGGCCTCGCCTGTGTATCGGCAAATGGCCGGCATCTTGGCGGGAATGTTGACCGAAGTCGGTTTTAATACGCTAAGCATCCCCAACAAGGCCGCCGGGGCGCCCTTCAACGCTGAACGGTCTCCGCAGCGCCCCTGCACCACCGGGCCCGTAATGGGCCCGGTGGTGACGACCCGGCATAGCAAGCGGATAGTGAGCGTCCCCAAGGGGATTCGAACCCCTGTTACAGCCTTGAAAGGGCCGTGTCCTGGGCCGGGCTAGACGATGGGGACCGGTTTGGAGGCGGCGGAACATAATCCGTGGGTTGGCCTTCCACAACCTAGAAGTCTATCATTCGAAGGCTACGGGCGGATTGCCGACGCAGACGTGGCCGGCGCGCCTCTGGCCAAACTTCGAGGGCTTGCGCGCGGTGGGCGATCGGAACGCGCTCGAGGTTGCTGTCGGCGCTCAGACCAGCTCGTGGCCGGTGACGTCGAGGGCGCGCAGGGGCAGGTCCGGAATTGACCCGCATTCATAGTCCTTGCGCAGTAGGGAATACACAGTCACGTCGCAAGGCCGGCCTTCGGCGTCGCGCGATACGCCGCGCAGGGTGCCTTCCGCGACGAAACCAAGAGCCTGCGGAATGCGCAGACTATTGCCGTTATCGGGCCAGACGCGGAGCTCGATGCGAGCGGCGGCGTCGACGTCGAAGGCCACGCGCGTGAGGGCGCGCGTCACTTCCGTAGCGTAGCCTCTCTGACAATGTGCGCTCGCGATCCAATAACCAATTTCCCGGACGTGCAGACCCTGCCGAAGGTGTAAGCCGGCGCCGCCGATCACTTCCAGCTCGTCGTTGGAAAACACGCCGTAGCTGTAGTCGAGCCCCAGATCGAACTCGCCCCGGCATTTGCGCAGCCAGGCGACTTTTTGATCCAACGGGGTGGGTTCAGTCGCGGCCCATGGCACCCAGCGACGCAAGTGCGGTAGGCTGCCATCGACGGCGAGCTTGAGCGCTGCGGCGTCGCTCGGCTCCCAACAGCGAATCAGCAGTCGCTCGGTGAGGATGCGGTAGGCCGGTCCCCGGGCCTCGGCAGAAAGCATTGCGGTCATTTTCAGCAAGATTGGCCGTCGTGCAAGCACCTCATTTCTGCGCTGCTCGGCGACTGACGCCGTGCCGGCTGCCGCTCCTTCCGGATCCGAGGCAGGCTCGGCTCATGGCAAGAGGGCTCGCTCTGCTCGGGTTCCGCTGCACCGGCTGCGGCAATTGCTGCAAGGACCTGCGCGTGCCGCTGACTGGTGCAGACTTACGACGCCTACTGGAGGCGACGGGCCGCGAGGCCGAACAGATCGTTGACTGGCTGCCGCCCGCTGCGGTCGATATGACCGGCGAACCGGGTAGCTTCGTCGTGCTAGGGCGCGGGCGCCGCGCGCTCATGACTCTCGCGCAGCAGAGCTCAGCCTGTCGCTTCCTCGCGGACGACGCGCGTTGCAGTGTCTACGACGCTCGCCCCGCGAATTGCCGCTTGTATCCGTTCACAGCGTCCTTTGGTAGGCGCGGTGGACTGAGAAGACTGCGGCTGTTGTCGGGTACCGAGTGTGAATCCACGCGCGACGGCCACACCGACCCACACGCACTCCGCCTCGCCGACGAGCTCCGCTGGGCCGAGCACGCTAATTACCTGCGCGAGGTCGAAGCCTGGAATCGCGCGCAACGCCGACGCGCGCGACTCGGGCATCCGCTGCCAGGTGAGCGCGAATTTCTGCAGTTCCTCGGCTTATAGGGAGGTAACCGCTCTCGGTTATCGAGGGCAGTGCGTCAGGACCGTGTCCAATGCGCGCGCCGCAACGAGAACGCGGCAATCGCAAACGCTCTTCGTGTCGCAAACGGGGTGTGGTGAGCCGCTTGCGGGCAAAGCGTTGCCCGGCAAAGTATGATCAGTAGCGGCAACTCGTGACACTGCGCTCCTCGTGAGGCGACCGTTTTCCGGAATTTTTGGTCCGAGTGTGGGCGTGTTGCTCGCTCTGCCTCTTGCTGGGTGCAGCGCGTCAACCGCCACCATGAGCGACGGCTTCGGTAGCGTTGCCGGAGCCAGCGGCTCCGGCAACACTATCGTACTCGTCACATCAGGGGCGGGGGGCGCGGTGGCCGGCGCCGGCGGAGTGCCCGGTGTGGGAGCGGTGAACGGCGAGGCGGGCACGAGCGGGGCGGGCACGAGCGGGGCGGCGGGCACG
>CAHJWM010000058.1 GCA_903642325.1 Myxococcales bacterium
TGGAGAAACGCAGCGAGCTTCGGCCGAACTTCCACCTTGCCGGCTCAGTCCTTCCGTCGCGTCACGACGCACCATGGCTCGAGCCTAACACCGCCCCCGTCGTGGACGCGTTCGCAAGCTTCGGAGTATCGTGATGGGGTGTCCCCGTCGGCCAAAGGCGCTCGCGAGTCAGAGCTCATCGACCAGATCAGGTCGCTGGTCGCAAGTGAGCTCGAACGCTACGCGAACCAGACCGAGCTACGCGTGGATGGCTGGTCGCTGGTAATCGGTCGTGGGGCCGCTGGGCCCCGGGCCGACATTCAGGGCACGGTCGAGCAATGGGACAGCCTGCCCAACGACCTGCGAGAGAGGCGGATCGTTCAGATCGCGGGCCTGCTCGCGCCTGCGCGGACATCGGGACGAGGGCGAGCTCGTCCCACGCCGGGAAGCCGTCGCCTCCGCTGGCTCTCCCGCCTCTGGGCGGCGTCGATCATACTCATGACGGGAGGTGCGCTGGTCTTGGCCTATCGCTACTTCACCCCCCAAGGCTCCGCGCTCCGCATTCCCCAGGGGCCGCCGAGGGCGAGTCCTTTGCTGAGCGACCCGGAGCGTAAACGGAGCGCGTTGGCCCGTACTGCGTGCCAGCTATCGCGCGCCCGCGTGGCGCGCGGTGCCAATGTCGGCGCCTCGGATGTCGAAGGCTGGATTGTCGAGCTCGTCCTTCTGCGCCGTACTGGCGATGACCTCGTGGCAAGTCCCGCCCTGGCCGGATTTCTCGCGAAAAAGCCGGGGTCAAATGCGTTCAGCGTGAACTGGCCCGGCGCAAGGTCGCTGACCGATGTCAAACGATTCGATGCCGAAGTCGATCTGGTCGCTTTGCCTGCTGCCGGAGACAACCGGCTAAATGGAGCAAAATTAGCGTTCTCCGGCCCGTACGTGGCGCCCTATTTCAACGAAGCGCAGCGCGCCGAATACCTGATGCTCGCGGACGCGCTGGCCGAGGCCTCAGGTGCGACGGACGGCGCCCTTTATGCGCGTTGCGTCGGCGCCGAGAACCACGACATCGGGTCTTGGTTTTTGGGCGCTACGCCAGGTGCGGCGGTCAGCTCGCTCGTTTACTACATGGCTGGATTCAGCGACCCGCCACCGCTCCGGCCGAGCGTGCGGGGCTCGAAGAACGACCCGCTTGCAAGCGGCCACACCATTGACGTGATCAACGATGCGGCAGCGGGGATGGATCGCAGCGCCGTCGCGACTCTCGTCGGCCGAGAGCGGGGTATGATCTCGGGCCGGCCAAACCAGCCAGTTCGCCTCACGTTTCCGTTTCGTGATGGTAACCGAGCCGCGCGCGCGAGCATCGCGATTGCGCGCGCGTTGAAGTTGGCCGACCCGGGTTGATGGCTGCTTAGCCGGCGACGCCGAGCACTGTCTTCAGCTCGCCGCTTTCATTCAAGCTCGTTACGATGTCACAGCCGCCGATCAGCTTTCCGTCCACGTAGAGCTGGGGAAACGTAGGCCAGTTCGCGTATTCTTTCAGTCCGGAGCGCAAATCGGCATCGGCCAGAATGTTCACGTCTCGGAACTCGGCCCCGTTTTGCTTGAGCATGCCAATGACTTGGGCGGAAAAACCGCACTGCGGGAAGTTCTTGTTGCCCTTCATGAAGAGAACGACCTTGTGGCTGTCGATTGTGCTCTTGATGCGCTCACGTAAGGTTTCGTCCATCTGGTGCTCCGTTGATTTTTGCCCATGCTTCGGGCGTAAAAGTCTTGAGTGCCAGCGCGTGAATCGCGCCACTCATGGCGACGCCGAGCGCGCCGTAAACGAGTTGGTGTTGCTCGATCAGCGATAGCCCTGCGAACGCGCTGGATACGACGCAGGCCTGGTAATGGTCCTGAGTCCCGGTGAGGTCCACGAGCTCTAGCCGCGCGTCGTGGAAGCGAGCACGAAGCAAACGCTCTACCTCTCTAGGCTCAATCATACGCTGTGCCTTTTGTGGCGCAGCCGCTCTCCGTTGTCAACCAGACGCGCTGACGCGGCTGTCGGCGGCGGAGGCGCCCTGAAGAGCTCTGCGGAAGGTCGCCAGGCGCACGCCGCGCTCCGATGCGTGTTCTCGTAGAACACGGCTCCGCGGAATCCGTTAGAGCGCGGACGGACCTATTCGCTCAGAAGTTGTCACCCGCGTCACCGAGCTCGACCACGTGCGACACGACGGCCGTGTTTCCCCCGACGACGCCGAGCGGGTTCCAAGGCGGATTGACGCTGCCCACTTTCGAGCTGTTATCGAGCACGACATAGTACTGACCCGGTGGCAGCGGAATTTTTTGGCGCTGCTCGGGGCCGGGCATGAGTGGAAACTGCATGACTGGAGCTTCGGGCGGCGGTGCCAGGGCGGCGCCCAACTGCAGCCCGCTTCGCCACAGGTCGCCGGTGCCGCGCCTCAGCACGAGGACGTCCAAGCTGGGCCCGGTGAGTACGAAGCGGCAGAACAAAGCTTGTCCGCTTTCGGTGACCTCGAACGGCCCAATCATGTCGATTTGCTCCGAGCGAACCTCGGTCGTGTCGTTGACGAACACGTAACGGCCGCCCTTCGGGAGGTTGAACGGCTTGGGCGGATGCTGCGGAGGCTGCAGCTGGCCGAGCGCAAATTCGTCGCCATCGTCGGAATGGATCACCGTAAAACCGCTGGCCAGCTGGCTCTGCACGATCTGCGCGCCGAACGTCGATGCCATGTAGCCCGCGGGACCCTGCGCCGCCCAGTTGACCAACTTGTTTTCGATCGCGCCGATTTTGAACTCGGGACCGAACGGAATGCGCGCAGGCTTTGCCCATACGTACATCGCGTCTTCCGTCAGGTAAAAGTCCATACGGTACTCCACGCTCGTTGCGACCGAGAAACCAACGCGCCCGGCGATCGGCGTCCAAGCCGAGCCGGCGCCGGCAAAGCTGAGCGTGACAGTCTGTGCTTGACCGTCGACCTGATAGTTGCATTGGTTGGGGAAGAGCCGCCCGACCGTGTTGCCGCTGGCCGAGAGCTTCAGCGCCACGCCTCGCTTCAACATCTCCGGACACATGCGCTGAGCGCCAAAGTTCGAGAACAACCACCAGCGGAGGCCGGGGCTCGCGTTGACCGCGTTACGCACGCAAGGGCAGCCGACGCCCAGCACGAGCACCAAAAACAAACTCAAGAGTCGCAGGCGGAGCGGCGGGATCGAGTACTTCATGCGAGGCCCGATGAGCCTAGCCCATGGCCCGAGCCACGCCTATGCCGGCTCCCAAAGCGCGCTTGGCAACGCTCGCCAACGCCTGGATCAACCCGGGAGCGGCGTTCAACGCAGGCACGCGCTCGAAGCCCAGGCCAAGCCGGTCTGCGAGCGCGCGTGCCTCGATATCCAGATCGAACAGCGTTTCCACGTGGTCAGCAAGAAAGCCAATTGGCGAAAGGGTGATTTGGCGTACCCCACTTCGCGCGAGCCGCTCGAACGTTTCACGCAAATCGGGCCCGAGCCACTCACCGCCGTCCGCACCTTGACTCTGATAGGCGAGCTCACAGGGGCGGCCAAGCCGTTTGGCGACGGCGGCGGCGCACGCTTCGACCTCGGCCTGATATCGGTCTCCGGCGCGGATGGCGGCGCGCGGCAAGCTGTGAGCGGTCAGCATGACCGCGCTCTCCCGTGAGTCGACGCGCAGCCGGGCTTGCAGCGCCGCGCACTGGGCTTCAATGAACGCCGGTTCGCAGCCCCACGGTTCACAGATCACGAGCTCGGGCGTTCGCTCGCCCAGCTCGGCGCGGATGTTCTCCAGCGAGCGACGCGCGGCTGCGCCGTAAATCTCTACGCTGAACGGTGCGAGCGGCACGAGCACGAGTCGCGAGATGCCGCGGCGCGCCGCCTCGCGGAACCCGGCCTCTACGCTCGGTTCCCAGAGGCGCATGCCGAGTAGCACCGGCAGCCCAGTGTCGAGCTCGAGCGCACGCGCTTGCTCCTCCGTCACACGAAGCAGCGGCGAGCCGCCGATGGCTTCATACCGGCGCCGCAGCTCGTCGATCAGCCCAGGCGGGGCAGGACGACCATGGCGAATGCGATCCACGAAGGCGGGCAGCTCATCGACGTGGCTCACCGTACCGTGAGCTACCAACAGGACGGCCGTGCGCGCGGGATCGCTCGCGCGGGAGCTATTCGTGTCTGTGCCGGTCATGCGCGAAGCTTACGGTTCTTTCCATACATTGTGCGCAGTATGATTGGGCCGCGGACGAGCGGGCGATGCACCGACGCTGGGGGTGCCCGCGCGCGAAAGCTCTCTCCCTCGCATGCAGGCTTACCTCACTATCGCCGATAACACGTTGGTTTCGGTGCCGTTACCCGTACACTAGCAGGCAAAACAGCCATGCGCGGCCGCCCCAATCCCGTCGAAGCTTTGGCCACTCTGGCCCGCCTGCACGACGAAGGCGAGCGCCGCGCGAATTTTCGGCAAGCCATCACCGCGCTCGGCCAGAGTAGCGGAGCCAGCGGCCCGCCACCCCTAGACGGCATCACGCCCGAGGTTCTGAGCCGTGCCGCCCAGCTCGCACTCGATAGCGGCTTGATCGATGACCTAGACTGGATAGCGCCGGGTCCCGCCGCCGTCGCGTTGTACGAAATCACGGCCGCCCTGCCGCAAGGCAAAACGCGGCGAGAGCTTGGGCGGCGCGTGTTCGCACGCGTTTACGAGGGCACGGCCGCAACGTTCGCGGCCGTCGCTGGGCGCATGGCGCTGAGCTCTGGGCGACCGCTGGAGGCAGCCACGATCCGCGCGCGGATCAGCCTCATCTTCGACTTGCCCGTCGGCTCGTCGGTGAACGCCGACCCACTCGCGCTGACGCTCGTCACTCGCCGCGAGCTGCGCGAACGCTGGCTCGACCGGGCGCGCAGCGGCACCTTGCCCGCCCGGCGCTTGGCGGCAAAGTTGATGGAACATGCGGCGCGCGAAGCCGTTGTCCGCGCGCAACAGGGCGACCTTCATCCCAAAGATCTACTGCTCAGCGAACCGGTTCGCTCCATCTACCTGTCGCTGCTAGCCGATCGCGAGCCGTTGGTTTGGCGTCACGCGGCCGTTGCCCGTGGTCTGCTCTCCGCCGTCGACGGTAATCTGCACGAAGAAATCACAAGCGCACTGGACCCGAACCTGAGCCCGACCGAGTGGCGCCGCGCTGCGGTTTCGCTGGTCAGCACACTGCCCTCCGACCCCGACGGAGCTTTCCGCGCCTGCAAGCGCCTGATCGAGGGACCAGTCGCGGCGCTCGATCCGGGAATCGTTGCCACCCTCGTGTTCGGTCTGCCTCGGGCGATCGAAGCCGAGCCCGATACTGCCGAGGCGCTGCTCGATGTGCTTGCCGCCACGCGCCGTCCCGACGTAGCGGAGGCGGTCGCAACGCTGCTGAATGAACTTACGAGTCAAACCTTCGGCGGGAACGCGGCAAAAGTACTGCGCCAAGCCATGGCTTCGCGCGCCCAGGCTCAAGGCTCCGTGCTGCGCGGCGTAGCCGAACGCACGATTCGACTCCTGGACCGAGACCAGGATGAAGACATAGCGCTCGTGGGCGCAGTGCGCCGCGCGCTTTCCGCCTATGAGACACGCGGTGCTCGCCCGGCACACGAGCTGGCGGTGAGCGCCTTGGCGGCTGGGCACCGCGCCATGGACTTCATCGGCTCCCACGAGCCCCATGACCTGCAGATCTTGCCATACGTCGTGGGCGCGATTGCGGATCTGGACCTGGGTGTGCTCGAAACACCTCGCCTCTCGGATCTGCTTTTACTCGGTCGGCGGCCGGGCGATAGCGACACATTTTTGCCGGAGATCGACCGCTTGTATGACCGATTTGGCACGTGGGTGCTGGACGCCGAATCAAGCGCCGAGCACGCGCTGGCCTCTAACGGAGCGGCGCTCGGCGAACAGCGGCGCTTGAAGGCGCTCCTGCATCTGGTTGATCTCGAGGGCGCGCGTAGCGATGACGACGTGGGCGTGCGCACGCGCGTGCGTCGCGCGGTGCAGGTCATGTTACGCCGTTTGGCGAGCCGCCCCGATCCGCTCGTGCATCGCATTGCTTGCGCGACGTTGGCGCGCAGCTTCGACTCCGCTGTCCGCGAGGGTGTGGCCGAGCCGAGCGATTTGCTCCTTTCAGCCGCCCATTTCTTGAGCGAGCCGCAGAGCTTCGAGTGCCTTGCCGAAGCGTCCACGAATCCGGACGTGACGACCGTGCTGGAAGCCTACGTGGCGTTTCTCGGTCGACGGCCCGAGCCGGATCACGCGGACGCGCTCTTGTTCGAGGGCCCTAAGCCCGTTCTCGTGGAGGAGGCGGGGCGCGTCGCCGACCGTGTGCTCGAGTTGAGCCGCGGCTTGGGCGCAGGCGGCTCGTATCGTGGCGAGTCGCTGAGGCGCGTGGTGCAGCGGTTGGGTCGAGCCCTGGAAACCGTGTCGCAAGCACGGGGCCAGACCGAGCTCGTGGCGGGAACTGACACCGAGCACGACGTATTGGGCGAGGTCGAGCACGCCGTCGACGACCTGCGCCGTCTGATCGCAGGCGCGCTGCGCCGGGTGATCGAAGTCGATCCGACCGCGATCGCGGTGATTTCCGACGTACCGTCACTGGCTGCGCTGGTCGAACACACGGTCCGGTCTGGCACGATGCCGCACGCGCAACACTTCACCATGGCCGTGAAAGAGCTCGTCGCCGAGCTGCCCGTGGCCATTGCGTCGGCCGTGGCGCGGGTACTCGATCGGGTGCCGTCGCTACCGATCGCCGCGCCCAATGACGTGCGGGTGGTGCCCCTCGAAAAGCCACGCGCAACTCTGCCCGATTGGTTGCTTCCGCAAAAAACCATCGGCGCCTTTTACGTCGTGCGCGCCCTCGGCGGTGGCGGCGCCAGCTCCGTGTTCCTCGTTCGCCGCCTGGAAGAAAAGAAAAACGCCAAGGCCGAAGGCTTCGCCCTGAAGGTGCCTGCCTACGATCCGACGACCGCGCGCAGTCTATCCGAGCAGGAGTTTTTGCAGCTGTTTCGTGAGGAGGCGGGGGCTCTCTTGTCGCTGCCGCAGCACGCGAACCTCGCTCGTTTCGTGACCTTCGATCTGGCGGCGCGGCCCCGGCCGATTCTGGTCATGGAGCTCATTCTTGGGCTTGGTCTAGACAAGTTGATCCGCAGCCGCTCGCTCACGACCGAGCGCGCATTTTTATACCTCGACGGCATCCTGGCCGGCTTGGAAGCCATGCACGGGGCCGGCGTCGGACACCTCGACATCAAGCCGTCGAACGTCGTTATGCGCGACGGGGAAACCCCGGTAATGGTCGACTTCGGGCTGAGCGGGCGACAGCTGCGACCCGGCTGCGGCACTCTGGACTACTGCTCACCAGAGGTTCTGGGCGCGCTGCCTGCGGATCTTGCGACGGCCTCGCCGTTGCCCGCCGATATCTACGCGTTTGCGTGCTTGGCGTATGAGACCCTGACCGCCGAGCTATTGTTCGACGCGGGTGACGAAATGAGCATCATGGCGCTGCATCTCGGGCACGATGGTTGGCCCGCACGTCTTGCGTCGCTCGCGCAGATCGCAAACTACGTGGACTTGGCCATGGTGTTGGCGGCCTGCTTGAGGCACGATCCTCGGCAGCGGCCCACCGCAACCCAGGCGCGCCGCGCGCTCGCCACAGCCAGTAAGTCTCTCCTCGACCGACCGTGGCCCTTGTGCCTGCAACGCCCGCCCACCGAGCTTTCAGCTTAGGCGTCGCGCGCGGCGCGGTTGGTGGGCTCGCCCTCGTCCTGGCGAGCGCCTGCGCCGAGCGCGGAGGGGCGTCCATATACATCGTGGTTGGCTCCGAAGCGAGCGAGCGCGTCGAGTTTCGGCCGATTTCGAGCTACGCCGAATTGTTGGTGCAGCCTGGGCAACGCCGCGAACTTCGGATCACGCTCGCAAGCTACCACGCGTCGTGCGATGCGTTCGTAGCGCCATCCGACCACGATACGAGCGCAGCCGTCACGGTGATCGCGCCCGTCGACTTCGAGCTCGGGGTCGGCAGTTACGCCTGGGCCGGCGATGCCGCCCACGGCGGCACTCAGCAGCAACCCGAACGGGCTTATGCCTTGCCCACGGTCCGGCTCGGTCATCGCGGCTTCGTGTTGCCCCCCGGCGGCGAAATCCAGCTCGCGGCCGTGAGCACGACGCCGGACGGCCGAGTGCGCGGGCTTCTGGCATTCGACTTTGCGGGCAACGCCGAGCACGCAGCGACCAGCTTGAAAGGCAGCTTCGAAGCAAAGCTCTGCCGCGTGCGCATGTGATTGCGCGTTCGAGGGGCTGGCATTAACTTCTGCGCAACACGAGCCGAGGCCAGTCGGCGCAGGTCAACGCGCCTTTCGGTGCATCATGAAAACCATGTCAACTCACCCTCGTCCGCGCTCTAGCAGTGCCACGCCGCGTCGCCGAACCGTAGTCATGAAACGCACCCGCCACGCCCCGGGTTATCTTGGCGCCGGCGTAGTGGTCTTCGGCATCATTGCCGCCTGCAGCAGCAGTCCCGATGCGGTCGTTACACCCCCCGGAGGGCCGCCGAGCATCGGCATCACGGCGATCTCACTGGGCCACGGTGCGATCGGCCAAGGCGGCGATTCTTCTGAGCTCGACTGCGATTACACCATTGGCGTCACGCTCGACGTCAGCTTCTGGACCCTGCGCACTCCCGGCCTGTGCGATGCGACGCCGCAATGCGGCCCGGTTCGCCTCAGCTTGCTCGATGGCACGGATGGTAAGGCCCTCGGCCGCGCCCAGTATGCCGCCACCACCAGCGTCGATCTGAACTTGGACAAGCTGCTGAACGTGTCCACGCTGTCACCTGGTCGCTACGCGATCAAAGCCGAGCTCGTCGACGACGTTGGCACCTTGTTCACCGGCGGGGGCAACAGCACGGCGCAGCAGGCGTTCACGCTCGGCCTGCCTCGAGAGTGCGCAGAGGTCCCGGGAGCTTCGGGAGCGCCCTCGAACGAGGGCGGCGCGGCCGGCTTCGGCGGCGTGCCCGACGTCGCTGCCGGCGGTCAGGCAACGGACGGCGGCTCCGCCGGCATGAGCGGGGCTTAACTCCACCGCTCTCCGCGGTCACGGGTGGATGAAGACGACCGTGCCCTTGAGGGGTAAAAGGCGCGCATGCCAACCCCGTGGAACTTCCGGCTCGGTGAAGAAGAACAGGCGGCGCGCATCTTCGGGCGCCAAGTTGATGCACCCGTGGCTCTTCGGGACACCGAAGCGATCGTGCCAATACGCGCCGTGTAACGCATAGCCGTCCTCGAAGTACTGCACGTACGGCACGTCGCGGAGCTCGAACTCTTCACCGACCTCGTCCGAAGCCATGGTCGTGGACAGGTGCTTGGTATGAATACGGAATATACCGCGCTTGGTCGCGGTCGAGTGTGCGGGATCGCCGAGGCCAGCTTCGCCGCTCGAGATCAACGTCGCGTACACGGGCACCGTACCGTCGTAGGCTACTAGCGTCTGCTTCGTGACGTTTACGTCTAGCCATTTCTCGCCATTTTTTCCCCAAGCCGGCATGCGCCGCGCCGGATCGATCCGCGATGCGTCTTGGTCACTCAGCCATTTCCCGCCGTCGACCTCGAAGTGCAGTCGACCGTGGAAGAATTGCTGCTTACCCGTCAAGTGTACGGCGGCACGGTATTCGGCGGATTCGGCCTCACGAAAATTGCGTCGCGTTCCATCGTAGGCCCAGTATTTCGCATCGGGTGAGCGCACGAACGCGAAGGGCAGTGCGATGGCCTTGCCAATCTCGACGCCATGAAAGCTCGAGCCCTGGATCGGCCGCAAGCGATCGATCGGCACCAACGTCAAATCGCTGGTCACGCCATAGCGGCGGCCCTGGCTCAAGAACGTTTCGAGCAATGAGTAGCCGACCTTGGGTCGCATGTGGTCCACCACTGCTTCGGAGCCGGCTCGTGCGGGCAGAGTCAAAAATCTCGGCAGTGGGTCGCTTTGCTGCGTCGCCCAGGCCAGAGCTGCGTCTGGCGGCATCGAACCGGCGAGCCAGACCGTCGGGGCATAGCGCGCTCCCACTTCGCCCTCTGCCTTCAGCCAGGCGCTCATGCGCTCCGCCAAATCTGGCTCGGCTTGGGCGGTCTCGGCCGCGCTCGGAGCTCGGCCGTAAATTGGGCCCGGCTTTCGTACGGTGCCGTAGATGTACGGCAAACGCCGTGACAGATCGGGTCCAGTTCCTACCGTCCCGATCACGGTCGGGTCGTTGCTATCCGTGGTGGCCGTCGGACCCGCGCACACGAAGCCCTCAGGCTCGATCGTAAACCAACCCCCTGGGCAGCCGTCGAAGCCGGCGGCCTTTGCTGACGTCGTCGAAGACGCGCCCGCACGCAGATAGCCGAGCTTGGGTGCGGAAGCCGACGGCGCGGCGAAGATCCAAGCGCGCAGCGCGGTGGCGAAGATCCGCGGTCCAGGGCTCAGCGGCTTGGCGAGCGGCTCATGCAGCGCCCCGTCGAGCGTGACGCGCGCCAGAATCGACGCCGGCCGAGTCCAGGGCAAGGGCGTGCTGCGAGGTAGATCGGTCGCCACGACCCGACTGAGGGCCGGTGCTCCCTCATGGGAATCATGCCGACAACTCGTCAACGCGAGCAACACGAGGTACCCGACCGTGCGCATGGAGCTCGCACGTCGCACACCCCCGCCCCGCCGGTCAACAATCCTGCCCCGTCCTTCTCGAGATCCTTGCCCGGCGTCCATCGCCGTTCGCGATCTTCTTCTCTTTCGACCGCGAAACCTCGCCCAATGCCCTAAGGTGCACCCCTTCCGCCGGCACCCCGCCGGCCTGCGGAGCCCCCGTGACCCGAACGACCTTAGCCCTCCTCTGCTTGTTGTTTTCGGCCTGCGATCGAAAACCCGCCCCCCCGGCCCCGGACCCGCGAGCTCCGCTACACGCGGTCGCGAGTGCCATCCCGAGCACCACTGCGGGGGCTAGCGCGACGGTCGTCGTACAGACGCCCGCTACGCCGCGGAACGTGCTTTTGCTCACGATCGACAGCCTGCGCGCCGATATGCCGTGGACCGGCTACCCGCGGGCGATCGCTCCCAATCTCACGAAGCTCGCCGAGCAAAGCGTTGTCTACAGCAACGCGTACGCGCTATCGAGCTATACCGCCAAGAGCGTCGCGGGCTTCTTATCCAGTCGCTACCCCTCTACGTTGTACCGGAGTGGTTACTTCTTCGCCACGTATCCCAAGGCCGACACGTTTCTCGCCGAAGTACTCTCGGCCCACGGCGTCGCTACGACCTCTTGGCACGGTCACATGTATTTCCGTAGCGCTGGCTTGGAGCAGGGCTTTGGCGCTTGGGAATTCGTGCCCGGCCTCGTCTTCGACCCCGAAACGGACAACGCAATCACCAGCCAAAGCATGACCGAGCTGGGCATCAAGCTTTTGAGCAAGCCGGAGCACACAGGCAAGCAGTTCTTCGCCTGGGCCCACTACATGGACCCGCACGACCAGTATAACAAGCATCCCGAGTCACCCGATTTTGGCAACAAGAACCGCGACCGTTACGATTCGGAGGTCTTTTACACAGACCTGTGGCTCGGCAAGCTGCTCGACTTTGCGCGCGCTCAGACGTGGTGGAAAGACACCGTATTGATCGTCAGTGCCGACCACGGCGAGGCGTTCGGCGAGCACGGATTCTACAAGCATGCTTTCGAGATCTGGGACGTGCTTACGCGTGTCCCGCTACTGATCTCGGGGCCCGGCATTGCGCCGAAGCACATCAGCGAGCGCCGTTCGCACATCGATTTGGCACCCACCATCTTGGACCTGATGGGCGTACCGCCCGAGCCGGAGTTCATGGGCAAAAGCTTGCTGCCCGAGCTATTCGGCGCCGCCCCCGAGGATCGCGAGCCGATTCTCAGCGAGCTCACCGAAGACTCCCACAACCCGCCGCGGCGCGCGGTCATTTTGGGCAAGTACAAGCTGATTGCCATCAAAGAGCGCTCCTACATGTTGTTCGACCTCAGCGCCGATCCCGGTGAAGAGAGCGACCTGGCGGCAACTCGGCCGGACGAGCTCGCTCAGATGAAACAGGTGTACGCAAAACTGTACGAGCACATGCCCGTCGTGGAACCGTACGGCGGAGCCACGCTCAAAGAAGGCGGCACGGCGCGGGGCCCCATGGGACCCAAGGCCCCCCGGTAAACCAATACAAACTTACGTTTTCGTCGGCGGCTTCGGCGGGGTCTTTGCGGGCGCGGGCGGCTTCTTGGCGCCGGGCAACCTTGCCGGACCCGCGGGCGGGGGTGAGCTCTTAGGTGGCTTGCTCGAGCCATTGGGATCTGGCGCCAGCGGTGCCGCTCGACACCTCTGTACGCAGACCTCGGCTGCTCTTTTACATTCCTCGACGCACGCCACGGCTTGGTCACAGGCCAGATCACAGTCGGTCTCGCTGCTCTGGCATTGCGTATCGCAGGTCTGCACCGACAGCCGCGTCCCGTCCTCAGCTGCAGCGACGCCGCCGAATAGCGCGGGCCCCGACACCAGCACACCGGCGCATAGCGGGAGCCAAAGCCTTTTCCGTGACATCCCCACCCCAACGGCTGATCAGACTCTCTCTTAATGCGGGCCCAGATGCCCGATGAGCCGAGCTACTTGACGACCGATCCTACGTCTTGGTCGACCTGCTCGGCCGAGCTCGTGACCACGCGCGCGTACCAGCGACCGTATTCGGTTTTGGCCAAGTATTCAGGGCCCTTTTCCCCCGCCACACGGAAGAGCTCGAGTGTCCCGAGCGGCTTCGAGCCCGCGAAGTACACCACGCTCACGACGCTCTTATCAGGGCCGAGCGGCGACATTGGCTTTTCGACCCAATCTTGCACGTGCAGCCGACCAAGCTTCGTCATCCAGTTGCCGGCAGTTTCGTCCAATTTGCTGGGCGTGGCCCTATCCGCCCAGCCTTCGTTTTTGCCGGGCACGCGGGACAGCTCGCGCGTCTTGCCCGCCTTGCTGAGCTTGACCTGCGTCGCCTCCTCGGGTTTGAACTCGTGCAGGTCGCGTTCCGGCAAGCGGGACTCGGCGTACAAGAGGCCCTGCACGATGTCTCCTGCGACCGCGTACACGTCGCCGGCCCCGGACTTGGCATAGCGTTCGCTGCCGCCGGGGGTAGCCCCGCCGATCACCAGCGACTGTTCCTTGCCAGCAAGGGTGATCTTCAGCGTGCCCTCTGGCTTGTCCAGACCAAATTCTTCGGCGCGCGTGCCTTCGACTTTGCCTACCGCGCGCAGCGCGCGCAGAGGTGCCAAGCTCTTCACCAGGTCATCGGCGGCCTTCACGGCAATGAAACGCACCGTCTCGTGCTTCGTCGGATTGATCGGCGCGCCGCCGTCCACGCCGGCGGGCGGGTGCACGAAAGCCGGCTCGTCCTTGTCGACCGTGCCAACGTACCATCGACCACGCGCGTCCTGCTTCGGCTCGATCCGGACTTTGCGTGTCTTCGATTCGAAGCTCAATGCCGTCACCGAATCTGGGCTACCGCCCCACACTTCGACTTCGCTCGGCTTGAGCGCTTGGTCGGCCTCATCGTCGCGCGTCCAAACGCTGAGCGCGAGCAGACCCGCGCCGCCGAGCAGGGCCAGGTGAACGATTTGATCCTTGAACAGGCTCATCGTCTGGCTCCTCCCGTGCGGCGGGAACGACGGCTGACGACGACACCGACCGCCATCACCAAACACGGTGCACCGAAGATTGTCGCGTAGTACCAGCTCAGATCTTGCTGTTTGGTCTGTTCGATATGCGCGTCTTCTTCGCTCGTTTCTGCTCCGGCGAAGCTCTCCTCACCCACCAGCCAGCGCACCGCATCGACCAGGAAGAATTGATTGCCGCGTACGTTGCTCAGCACCAGATCGCTGAAGGCATCGCCATCGGCCACCACGAACGCGCGCATTTCTCTGGTCTCCGGCTTCTTTTCCGGCGGTTTCTTGGGGTCGGGGGCCGGCGGAACGGGCACCGCCCCAGGCACGATCGGCCTCGAAACGGCCGCGGCGATGTTGTACGGGTTGGCCTTCTCCGTGTCTTTGTCTTGCACGAAGTTCTTGTTGCGGTCGGCAAACGTGCCAGTCGGGGCGCGCACCGCAAAGTCGATTTTGGCCGTCGCTCCCGGGGCCCGATCCAGACTGCCTGCACCAAAAAACACGACCGCCGCGGCCGGCGCATTGCGGCTGAGCGTGGAGACGGAGGCGTGTGAGGAGAAACTGTTGGTGATCAAACGGGTATGATCGGCATCATTGAACGACAGCCGCACGTGGTTGTGCTCGTTGGCCAGCAGTGTCGGTGAATAGCTGAGCTGCGCCAGCTGCGCGAGCGCGGCCATACCTGGCGGCGCGGGCTCCGCTGGCTCCACCGCGACCACGCTGGCTTTGGGCTTTGCGCTGCCCGTGCTCGCCGCCGGAGCTGCGACCGGCCTTGCGGAGGGAGTGGGGAGAGGGCGGGCGCTCGCGGCCGGCGCAGGGCTCGTGCTGGACGCATCGCTAGCCGCTGGTGCCGCGCTTCGTTCGCCTCCGGTCAGCGCGCTCGGCGGCGCCGAAATTTGCACGCTATTGGCATCGGGGTCGAGCGCGATGAAGAGGTGTCCGCCGCGGTCGGCGTAGCGCTGGAGAGCGCTGATTTCCTCGGTTCCGAACGGGTCGCTCGGGCCGAGCACGAGCACCACGTCGGCATCATCCGGCACCTCATTGGCCAAGCCCTGGGCTAAGCCCAGATCTTTAAGCGTGAAGTTCTGCTTCTGTAGCAGCGTGCGCGCGATGCTGACTGAATGCGCGGGGTCCTCGGGCTTGCCCTTGTTCGGATCGTTGAGCTCGCCGTGACCAACCGTCAGGTATGCGGTGAGGCGGGCGCGCGCGAGCTTCAGAAGCTGCTCTTTCACGTCACGGTCCAGAGTCTTCAACTTTGGCCGCGCCGCGTCGATGTCGGTACCCAGGTTGACGGTGTAATTGAGCGAGCCGCGCGCGAACACGATCACTCCGTCTTGAGTGGCGTGCAGCTCTTTCGCGAGTTTGGGTGCAAGCAGGCGATCGGCTACCTGCACCTGAAGCTTGGGCATGCCAACGGCAAGCTCACGCAGGTAGCTCGCAACCTCACTCCGCACCTCGTTCACGTCTGGAAAGAATGCGACCACCCGCACCGGCTCGGCCAGACTGGCCGCTATCTTGCGCGTTGGCTCACTCGGGCGTGATGTCTTGAAGTACGAGTAGTCGGCCTTCCAGGTCACGGCACCGGCCGCGTACACGAGCAGCGCGCCATAGACTCCGGCCAGCACTAGGGTCAGGCCGGCGCTCGCGGCCGCCCACACGCGCCGGCTCTCGGGGCGTTCCGCGCGGCGCATCGGCCAGAGCGCGGTTTCGGCAAATAGCATCGGAACCAAACTTAACGCCGTGAGCGCGATCCAGAGCACGCGCAGCTCGCCCAGCACATGTTCCTTGCGCGGCGAGACGAGGTGACTCAGACCGAGCGCGTTCGCTCCAGGGTCGGTGGTCGCGAAGTAAATGGCCAAAGCGACCACCCCCGCTAGCGAAAGCATCGCGAGCAACGTCTCGATCGACTTGCGCTCGCCGCCGGTCTTGAAGCGCGGCGCAAATCGCAAAGCGCTGGCTAGCGCGACGCACAGCAGGCCGAGCGCGGTGGCCGCACCAGCTCCCCTTTGCAGCCCCGACAAAACACGCTCGCCCAAGAAAACCAGCGCCATGCCCGCGGCGTAAAGCGGGAAGATCCAGCCCGGCGCGGCGCCCTTGACGGGTTCGTTCAGCGCCATCGGCGGGCCTCCAACACCTTGGTCGCGGCTAAAAGAAAAAAGTACGTGAGCGTCAGGTAATACGCGACGCGATCGAACTGCAGGGTACCGGTCATGAACGGCCGGTAGTTCTCGTGATGCAACGCAAGGCCCGAAAAGAAGGTGTTGAAGGGAGGATCGACGGCGCGTGCCACCACCCAAAGTAGGATCAAAGAAGCCACCATCACGGCCCCGATGATCAGCGCCACCACCTGCGAGCGCGCGAGCGAGGAAGCGAACAAGCCGATGGCGGTCACTGCGGCGCCGAACAGCGTGAGGCCAACGTACCCCACCGCGATCTGACCCACGCTCACCTTGCCGCGCACGTACACCATTAGTGGCATGTAGATCGTGAGCAAATTCATCACGGTCAGCATGCCAAAGGCGGACAAGAATTTGCCGAGCACGATGTCCCGGTCGCGAATCGGCGCGGTGTTGAGCAGCGTGATCGTGCCGGATTGACGCTCCTCCGCCAAGAGGCGCATGGACAGGAGCAGGCCCGCGCCCATGGTTGCCGCCGTGGAATCATAAAAGAACTGCGCCAGCAGCTGAGCGGACAGCTTCTTCGTGTCGACGCTTGCGTAATAAAACAGGATTCCGTCCACCAAGAGCGCGGCCGCGATGATGGCCGAGCCGAGCGGTGATCGCGTGTAAGCGTACAGCTCGCGACGAGCGATCGTGAGCGCGCGCATCAAGCCCGCTCCCGGTTGGTTTCCGTTGCGGTTCCGGCATGGCTAGCCGCGTCCGCGTCGGCTTGCTTCTTTTTGCGACGTTTACGGCCCGGCTGCTCGCCCTCGCCCAAAAGCTCGAGGAACATGTTCTCGAGCTCCTTTTCCTTGGACACTTGCAGCACGCCGACCTCCGCCTGTACCAGGCTACGCGTCAAAGTCTCACGTACGTCCGCGGTGGTGGTTACGCGAAGCGAGGCGATGCCCGTGCCGAGCTCGTTTGGCTCCAATACCTCGATCTCCCGCACTCCCTCCAGCCCGCTCAGCGCGGCACTTGCCTTTTCTCCGGCGGCCTTCGCGGAGAGACCTGATGCACGCAGAGTGAGCGTGACCCGCATGCCCTGCTTCAGCGTCGCGCTCAGCTCGGCTTCGGTGCCAGACCAAGCGATCTTGCCGTCGTCGATGACCAAAATACGATCACACGTCTCGCTGATCTCGGTCAGAATATGGCTCGATACCACGACCGTGTGCGCGCCGCGCAGGCCGCGCACGAGCTCGCGCATCTCCATGATTTGCACGGGATCCAAGCCGGAGATCGGCTCGTCCAGCACGACCAGCTCGGGGCCGTGGACGATCGCCTGAGCAATGCCGACGCGCTGCTTGAAGCCATGCGATAGTGAGCCGATGAGCTGACCTGCGACGTCCCCTAGCTCGGTCAGCTCTTGCACCTCCGCCACGCGCCGGTTTACCTGTGCGGATGGGACGTTCCGCAGCCGCGCCGCGTAGGCGAGGTACTCGCGCACGCTCATGTCGTCGTACAACGGAGGTCGGTCCGGAAGGTAGCCCACCTTGGCCCGCACCTCATCCGAGCGCTCGACGACGTCGAAGCCGGCTACGCGCACGCTGCCGCTCGTGGGCAGCAGGTCGCACGCCAGAACGCGCAGGGTCGTGGTTTTTCCGGCGCCATTCAGCCCGAGCAAGCCCACCACTTCGCCCTGGGCGATGGTCGTCGAGAGTGGGCCAATTGCGCGCCGATCGCCGTAGTATTTGTAAAGTTCCTGGATCTCGATCACGGGATTACCGAAGATGATGACGGGCCGCCCCACAGCTGCCGCGGTCCCGCCGTTAGCACACTCTGCTGCCGCCTGGACCTAGGAGCGCGGCCCCTTATTCCCCAAAGCAATAAAGTGCCTATAGAATTCGATGTTCAGCCACTGAGCCAAGCTCATGGCTCGGATGGCGCGCGCGTGCATCTGCCACTCGGAGGGGCGCTGGTCACGCCGATGTCGGCCGGCGAGCTTGCTGGCAAAGTCCGGGCCGCTGGCCAAGCGCTGGGCTTTGTACGGGTCGGTTTTGCCGCGATCGATCCGCTCGAGCTCGGCGCCGAACGGTTAGACGCCTGGCTCGCCAAAGGCCACCACGCGAGCATGGACTATCTGCTCGGGCCTCGGCACGACCCGCGGCGATTGTTGTCCGAGGCCAAAACCCTGATCGCCGTGGCGCTGGCTTACCCCGCGACGCATAGCCTGGTGCCGCTCCGAGCGTCGCTCGACGGCCCGCCTCTGACCGGCGTCGTGGCTCGCTACGCGCGCGGCGAGGACTATCACGACGTGATGCGCAAGAAGCTCCGCCGTCTCGCGGACGCGGTTGCGAATTTGCTTGGTCGCCCAGTGCTGGCGCGACACTGTGTCGACACCGCGCCGCTCTTGGAGAGGGCGGCGGCGGAACGCGCGGGACTCGGCTTCGCCGCAAAATCGGCGATGACGATCATTCCAGGCGTGGGGAGCTACGTGATGCTCGGTGAGCTCTTGGTCGACGCGGACCTCACCGCCGACTCGCCAATGGCGCCGCGCTGCGGATCCTGCCGGCTGTGCCTGGATGCGTGCCCCACTGGCGCAATCGTCGACGACCACGTGATCGACGCGCGCCGCTGTATCTCGTATCTGACCATCGAGCTCCAAGGGCCGATTCCACGCGACCTTCGGCCACTGATCGGCGCGCGCGTGTTCGGCTGCGACGTGTGTCAAGACGTGTGCCCGTTCAACGCGAGCGCGGAAAGCAAGCCTTCGGCGCCGGAGCTTGCCGAGCGTGCGAGCTTGGCGGCCCCCGACTTGATCAGTCTCTTAGAGCTCGGCTCCGCGCGCTATCGAGCGCTCGTCAAAGGCACGGCCTTGCGCCGCACGCATCGCGCCCAACTGGCCCGAAACGCAGCCGTTGCTCTGGGCAACAGCCATGATGCGCGCGCCGTCGTGCCGCTCGTCCGCGCGCTCGCCGCGCACACGAGCGGCCTCGTGCGCGGTCACGCCGCTTGGGCGCTCGCCGAGATCGGCGAGGCCGCTCGCGCGCTCGCGCTCGCGCCCCTAACCTGCGCACGCGATCATGACGCAGAACCGTTCGTGCGCGAGGAAGCCGCGCTCGCGCTAGAGCGTTTGACGCAAGCGGACCGCCGCCGCTGAGACTCAGTGCGGCTCGGCCGCCGCTTCGGCCGCGTACTGGGCCTTCTGCTGCTTCGTGTCGCGGACATCGAAATCGTCGGTCGAGCGCGGGAAGACAGGCGAATGATAGAGCGTGCGGAGCAGCCCGAGCGCCGTGGCGGGGTGCGCGTCGACGAGATTTTCAGCGTCCGGGTTCGCCGCGCCCAAATCGTACAGCTCGGGCAGCGCGGCCTCGAGCGAAAGTACGACTTTCCAGTCGCGCACCGGGTCGACGATGCCCACACGAACCAACATGTCCTTCGAAGCCGCGGTGAGCAAGAGCGGTAGCCGCCGCGGCGGGTGATTGGGCAGAAGATAACCGAGCAGGTCCTCTCCTTGGTACCCATCGCGCGGCGCGTCCGTTTCCATGTATCGAGACAAGGTCGGCGCCACGTCGATCAACGACACACGGTCCTGGACACGTCGCGCGCCAAGCCCGGGGGCGTGAAGTACTAAAGGCACTCGAATCAGTTGGTCCCAAAGAAACACCGAGTGCACCCAGAATCCAGCATGGCCTAAGGCCTCTCCGTGGTCGGAAACGAAGAGAATGACGGTATCGTCCAGCTGCTTTCGGCGCTCGAGCTCCCTCAATAGGCGCCCGAGCTCGGCATCGATGCCAGCGGCAACGGCGTTATAGCGCCAGGCCGGGCTTTGCCGATCTTCGGCGATGTGATGCTGTGCGGCCACGCGAGCGACGTATTGCGAGTCGAGCTCGCGCCAGTTGTGCTGATCGAAGTTGAACAGCCAAAGCAAGTAAGGAACGTCGGTGTGTTTGCGCGCGCTCAGAAATTCGAGCGCGCGGTCCACGAGGGGGGCGGCGGTGGTTTGCTGGGCACCGTAACCCCAGACCTGGAGCGCCGCAGGGTAGTCCTCGATCTCGACCGCCCGGTCGAAATGAAAATCGGGTCGTAACTTCCCAATGAACTCGTGCGCCGACTTGGCGATCATGAGCACGCGATCGTAGCCCGCACGCTTGGCTACTCGCAAAAGGTCGTTGTCAGGCGTCACCGATACGTCGTAGTTACCCCCCGTCAGGGCGGGCAGCGAGCGGAGGGTGTCCGAGCCCGTCGCGTAGGCGCGGCGAAAATCGAGGGAAGCTTCGGCAAATTTCGCTAGATTGGGCATCAGCGATGGGTCGCGTGCCACATCGTTTCGTAGCGTGTCTACGTAGTAAACAATCACGTTGTAGCCGCTTTTGGGTCCCCGAAGCTCCCTCAATCCCTCACTCAGCTGCGCGGCCTCCGGTGGCGGGCTCCGCCATTCCGGTGCGGAGCTTGGCGCGCCCAACGGAAAGCGTTCGCAGAGCCGCTGAACGCGTGACATATAGAGCCCGCGCCAGTGCAATGGGTCTTTGAAGAACGCTTCGGCGATTTGCTCCCGCCTGAGCACGCGGCCCACGTATGCCTCCTCCAGCCAAACGTGACGTAGCCAGTCGTCTATACGCAGGCGTATGGCAGGCACGGCAACGAATAACACGAACCAGACGCAGCCGAGCGTGCCCGAAGCGCGAACTAGGAGCTCGCCCGAGCGCACGCGGCGCGTGAACGCCTCCAGCATGAGCGCGATGGCGGCGCCCAACATCAGCGCGGACGACAGCTCCAAGATCGTGTGCAGGCGTACGTACAGGGAAACGTAACGAGTCAGATCGATTCGCACCAGCGCCGCACCGATCAGCCAGAACGAAACGACGATGCGCCAAAATGCCGGCGCTCGGGGCAGGCTCGACAAGCTGCGCAGGGCCCAGATCAAGAGCCAAGAGCCGACGGCGGCAACACCGCCTGCGATCAACACGAATGCAATCGGTCCGAACGTCGCCGCGCGGGTGCGCGCCACGTGCTCGCCACTGAACGTAGCAATCGCGGTGCTGAGGCTCGCTAAGCCAGCGACCACGCCGTAGAACGCGCACCGCAGCCATGGCCGGGACGCCGCTAGGCGCCGACCGATCGCGCGCCACTCGAACCACACGAGGCAGGTGCTCACGAGCCCGAGCAACGCGCCCACCGCGCCGTACAGCGCAAGCGCTGCGGCGGCGTGGCGAGCGATCGAGATGTAGAGCCAGCCCGAACGCACGCACGCGTCCGCGGCCACCAGGCACCAGGCTGAGAAAACCCCCGCGCTCACCAGCCGCGCCAGTAAAGCGAGGAATTTCAGAGGCCTAGCTGCGCGTTGGGGGGAAGGCTCGGGTGCCAGAGTGGAGGTAGCTCCGGGGTGAGGGCGCCCGTGCACGAGCGTTTGAGGAGCGCCGAGAGCATATTCAGCCCGGCCGCCGTTGTCACGGCGGAGGAAACGTTTTACCGCGGAGAGCGCGTCCGAGGAATGACTGAGCCCCAACCCCAGCTAACTCGCATCACGGGCGCAGCGGGCACCGGCATCTCGCCGAAGCAATTGGCGATGCTCGTTTTATTCGGCACGCTCACGATGCTGTTCGGGGCAAGCGTCGTCGGATACTTGATCACTCGCGCTCAGAACGACGTCTGGAAGACGGCCAGCATGCCGAGTCTGCCGCTTGGGCTGATCGCGAGCACGATTCTGCTCGCTGGCTTGAGCGTCACCATGCATCGCGCGCTGGCTCGCGTCCGTCAGAATCGCTTCGATCAAACCCAGCGCACTCTTCTCCTCGCGCTGCTACTCGGGATCGCGTTCGTGCTGGGACAAGCCCAAAACTGGCGCTCCATGTACGCGGCGACGACCGCGAGTGACGCCCGAACGCTGTATGGTTTCACGTTTTACATGCTGACCGGCCTACACGCGGCGCACGTGGTCGGCGGCTTCGTGCCCCTCGGCATCGTGATCGGAAAAGCGAGGCGGCGCGAGTACTCGAGCTCGAATCACGAGGGGATCAAGCTGTGCACTCAGTATTGGGATTACCTCGGTGTGGTCTGGCTGATCTTGCTCGGCGTTTTGTACGTAGCGACGTGAGCGGGGCATGAAGAGTTTTTTTTGGGATTTTTTTGGACCGCGCGCAGAACCCACAGCCGCCCATTTTTTGCGCCATTTACGCGATTTTCTGGCAAAAAACGCCTGCCCGGAGATGCCCACCGGGGTGCGTTCGGAAGGGGCCGGTCACCACGCCGTCTACTGCTCGCCGCCAGAGGAATTGGAAGCGGCGATCGCGCGTAGCCTGCGGCCGCGCCGCATCAGCGATGACACGGAGCCGATCTGACCTCCTTGGCTTACGCCAATTAGGGCGACAGCCGCGCGACATCCCAACCCGCAGCGGCGCGCGTATAGGAATAGCGGTCGTGGAGGCGAGCATCCTGACCGAGCCAAAATTCGATGCGCTCCGGCCGCAACATGAAGCCGCCCCAAAAAGGCGGGCGCGGCACCGGCTGGTCCCGGAAGCGTGCCTCCGTTTCGGCGATGCGTGTTTCGAGCACGCTTCGTGAGCCGATTATCTGACTTTGCGCGGACGCCCAGGCGCCGATCTGACTGCCCCGCGCGCGCGCGGCAAAATAACGATCGGACCAGTCGGCGCTGGCTGGCTCGGCGTGCCCCTCGAAGCGCACTTGCCGATTCAAGCTCGACCAGAAGAAGACCAAGGCCGCGCGGGGATTCGCGCGAAGCTCTTCACCCTTCGTGCTTCCGTAGTTGGTGACGAAGCAGACACGGTCCTCGTTCAGGCCCTTATAGAGCACTGTGCGCGCTGAAGGTCGCCCATCCGGGCTCGCGGTGGCCAAGATCATGGCGTCGGCGAAGCGAGGGTCGACGCCGTGCGCTTCGGCAAACCACTTCTCGAACACTGAAAACGGATCGGACCCAAGTGTTTCTTGACTCACGGTGCGATCACTTAGCGCGAAACGCGAACAGATACGCGCTCGATCGTGAGCAAGTCTGGCCCAGCGGTAGATCGGCTCCGCCGCCTTGGGCGCGCCCTGTCGAGACCGCCACCAGTGGCTGCGCTTGCAGCTCGCGCTCTGTTCGCTATATGAGGAGCAGATGCGACTACTGGTTAGCGGCGGAGCCGGCTTCATCGGCAGTCACATCGTGGAGGGCGCATTGGCGGAGGGTCACAGCGTGGCCGTGCTCGACAATTTGAGCTCCGGCCGGCGCGAGAACGTGCCGGCTAGCGCGCGTTTGTTCGAAGTCGATCTGCGTGACCGCGCGCGCGTGCGGGAGGTGCTCACCGAGTTCCGACCGCAGATGGTGAGTCATCAAGCGGCTCAGGCGAGTGTCGCCGTCAGCGTACGGGAGCCGCACCTGGATGCGGAAATCAACGTCCTCGGCGGGCTGAACCTGCTCGATGCGTGCGTGGCATGCGGCGTGAAGAAAGTCGTGTTTGCCAGCACCGGCGGCGCGCTGTACGGTGAAGTAAAGGAGGGGCAACGCGCCACCGAGGCCACGCGCCCCGCGCCGATCAGCCCGTACGCGATCAGCAAGCTTGCCTTCGAGCAAATGCTCGATGTGTATCGCACACACCATCGCCTCGATAGCACCGTGCTCCGGTACGGAAACGTATACGGCCCTCGCCAGGATCCAGAAGGCGAAGCCGGGGTCGTCGCCATTTTCTTCGCTAAAGCCCTCGCTAGGGAAGCCTTGCACATCAATGCGCTGCGCGTCGAGGGCGACTCTGGCTGCACTCGTGACTACGTGTACGTCGCAGACGTCGCGCGCGCCAATCTGGCCGCGCTTACCGATCAGCTACCCGAACGCGTGCTGAACGTGGGCACGGGGTTGCCCGTCACTACCCTGGAGCTTGCTACGCAGATCGCGCGCATTTCGGGCGTACCGTTCCGACCGGTATTCGGGCCATCGCGCGCGGGGGACCTCGGGCGCTCCGTGCTCGACAGCTCGCGCTTTCAAAGCGCCCTTGGTAAGACACTGCCGCTGGCCGAGGGTTTACGGCACACCTTCGAATGGTATCGCTCCGCGAAGTGAGCGTCTGGCTGCGGCTGTTCTCAGCCATGGCTTTCATGCTCTGCTCGGCGTGCGCGGAGCACGCGCGGCCTGCGCGCAGCAGCCCAGCCGCGAATACGGCGCGGCTGGCACAATTGCCTACTGCGGCCACGGTTACGCCGACCCCACAAGTCGACACTGCGCCTCCGCTCGATGATTCGGGGGAAAGCGACACGGACGCCGAGGACGCAGACACGGCCGACTTACCGGCGACGCCTGACGCGCGAATCGTGCCGCACCCGCTAGACGGCTGGTCGGAGGAGCGCGTGGACCGAGCCGTGAGCTCGGATCTGGCATCGCTTGGTCCGATGTCCGTCGGTACCCCGAACGCCGGCGCGCTCGTGAACGGCGTGCAGGCCGTGGCCTCGGCCCTGTATACGCTGGTGAGCCCAGGCGACGCCTGGGGCACGCAAGAGACGCTCGATTATTTGAACAGCGCCGTGCAGGCCGTGCAGGACGAATTCCCGAACACCCCGCCGCTCGCTCTCGGTGATATCGGCGCACGCCACGGTGGCCCGCTTCGGCCCCACATCAGTCACCAAGCTGGTCGCGATCTAGATCTCAGCTTCTACTACCGCGACGGCACGCGCTGGTACGCGCGTGGAACCCGCCAGAATTTGGATTTTCCACGGTTATGGGCGCTCGTCCGGGCTCTGATCGCCAAGACCGACGTCGACTTGATCCTGCTCGATCGCGGACTGCAGCAGCCCTTGCACGAATACGCGCTCTCAATTGGGGAGGATCCGGGCTGGCTCGAACAGGTCTTCATTGGCAAGGGCGCGATGCGCGCCATCATTCACCACGCCCCGGGCCACGATACACACCTTCACATCCGCTTTTTCAATCCAATCGCTCAGGAAACCGCGCGGCGTTGTTACGCGGCGCTGGCGCGGCACGGTCAAGTAAAGGCCCCCGAACAGTACGTCTTGCACAAGGCTAAGAAAAACGAAACCCTGGCGATGATCGCGAAGAAATATGGCACCAGTGTGCGCGCAATCCGCGAAGCCAACGCTCTTCGGCGCAATTTAATTCGCGAACAAGCGGTGTACCGCGTTCCGGTCAGCGGCGGTGCGCGAATGCTGCACCTCGAACGAGCGCGCATCCCTGCCCGGCGCCCGCCGCCTCCCCGCCACCCGCCGAGCGCGCTGAATGAGCAGCTGTCAGCGCGCGAACAAAAATAATCGCCCAAATCCGAGGTCGAGCTCGAGCTCGAGCGCGGCGGCCGCGGTGTCCGTCCAGTCGAGCAAGCCCGGCAACAGCGCTTCGATCGGTTTGATGCGCACATGCACGCCGGCTGTTTCCTGATTCATCGTCTCGCATAGCTGGTTTGCGACCTCGCTCATGGCACCGATGACGTCCTGGGTCGGCGCAACTCGCGTGCGCTGAGCTTCGACCTCGTGCTCTGGCAGCGCCATGAGGGCGCCGCCGAGGGTGGTGGTCGCGGCACGATCCGCGACGATGGCGCCGATCTCCGCGCCGGTGCCGTCGATCAAGCGCGTGACCCAACAAGCGCCGAGCTCCTCGGGCGCGAATTTAACGGGATGCTTGGCGCGCAGGGCCGAGCTTTCGCCGATCAGATTCTGCAGGCAGGCGTTGATCGCGGCGGCGTCGGGCAACTTCAACGTCCCCTGCGCGAACGTCCGCTCGGGCAGAAGATCTGCGACCTTGCTGGTCGTCGAGATTGCGACCGGCGGCTCCAGCTTGGCCGGCACATCCGCCAGTCTGGGCATGCTGAGCGCGGGTGTGGGCGGCACCGACAGCACGTCGTGCTTCGAGGCGCCGCGGGCGTTCTGCGATTCCAATTTTTGCACGCGCTCGCGCAACCGTTCGTAGGAGGCGCGCAGCACGAGGTGCTCAGCGCGTAGCTCGGCCAGATCGCTGGCGTGGCCCGGGGGTAGGGCGCTCGGCCGTGAAGTTTCGCGATGAGCGGAGGGCTCACCGGGGATCCATTCCCCCTCGACCGCGTCGAAAGTGCGCTCTTCTTCGGGTCGCGGACCACGCATCATTTGACCGGCGGCGACGACCAGCGCGTTACTTTCACCGCTGCGCTTGAGATATTGAAGCACGGCTTCCGCACCCTCGAGGCGCTGCACCCTGGGCTGAAACACGTTGCGCTCGATCGGCACGAGCCGCACGATTTCTAGCGTCCAAGCTCCGCACCTGCATAGAAGTCGCGCAGGGGTGGCCGTCGTCAACAGGTCGCCAGCGATGCTCATCCTGAACGGAAGAACGACCTGATACGGCAAGTCCTAAGCGAAACCGCAAACAAAGAACGCGCCGCAAACGAACGCATTCAGCGCTTCGCGCCTTCGAGCTTCCCTTCCAAGAGCGCGTACAAAATGGCCGCCGCGGTGTGTAGGCGGTTCTCTGCCTGATCGAAGATCACGGAACGGGGTCCATCCGCGACTTCCGCCGACACCTCTTCTCCCCGGTGAGCGGGCAAGCAATGCATCAAAATCGCGTCCGGCTTGGCGTGCGCGAAAGTTTTTTCGGTAATCTGGTAGGCGGCAAAGGCCGCTTGGCGCAAAGCTTTGGTCGCGTCTGCGTCGCCCATGGACAGCCAAACGTCACCGTAAATTGCGTCGGCGTCACGCGCGGCCTCCTCCGGGTCATCGCTGATCGAAATTTCGCCGCCGCTCTTCTTGGCCACGGTTCGCGCGGCCGCCACCAGCGCCTCGGGCATGTGATAGCCCTTGGGCGAGGCGATGGCAAAGCTCGTGCCCATGATTGCGGCGGCTTCCATCAAGCTCACGGCCACGTTATTGCCATCGCCGATGTAAGCCACTTTGCATTTGTCGAGCGGCCCGCGCTGTTCGGCCAAAGTCATGAGGTCTGCCACGCTCTGACAGGGGTGATGACCGTCAGTGAGGGCATTGATGACCGGGATGGACGCTGCCGCAGCGAAGCGCTCCACGTCCTCGTCCTTGAAGGTTCGGATCACGAAGGCGCGCACGAAGCGGCTGAGAACGCGAGCCGTGTCTTCGATCGTTTCGCCCCGACCCAGTTGCACGTCCAAAGGGCCCATGGTGATCGGCGTTCCCCCGAGGCGGCCAACCGCGGTCTCGAACGACACGCGCGTGCGCGTGGAAGGCTTGTTGAAGTACAGCGCGACCGAGTCGTTTTGGAGCGCGGTACGCCGTTGGTACGGCTTGGCCTTGAACTTGACCGCGCGCGCCAGCAAGTATTTGAAGTCGGCTCGACTGAGATCCGACGTCTTTAGCAGATCCTTCATGGGATTTCCGAGCGGACGCTTATAGTCTGCCATGTTGGACCTGTCCCCGTAATTCCTTTCGGGAAACGTTGGGGGGTGCCCGGAGCTAAAATCCCCGCCGAGCAGCTTCGGGAGCTGGGGCGTATTGGGCAGCGCCGGGGGGGACCCAAACCCGAAATCCATCACAGGCGCCCTCGTCTGGCGCTGCCATTCGGGCCGCTCAGGCGCGAGGGGTGAAACCTTCGATGACGGATGCTACGTTCCGGCCCCATGGCGAACCCCACTGCGACCCTCTCCACTTCGCTCGGTGACGTGGAGATCGAACTCTTCACCGACAAGATGCCGCTCACGGCTGCGAACTTCATCAAGTTGGCCAAGGCTGGCTTCTACGATGGCTTGCATTTTCACCGCGTAATCAACGGTTTCATGATTCAGTTCGGCTGCCCCCACAGCAAGGACCCGAAGAGCCCACGCGCGGGTACGGGCAATGCCCCCGACGGAACGATCAAGGACGAGCATCCCGCCGACGCCAAGCTTTCGAACGAACCAGGCACACTATCCATGGCCAACACGGGTCGGCCCGACAGCGGCAGTTGTCAGTTCTTCATCAATACCGTCCACAACAGTTACCTCGACTGGTTCACGCCCGGTGCGTCGAAACACCCAGTTTTCGCGAAAATCGTGGCTGGAATGGATGTAGTCAAAAAGATCGAGACTACCCCCACCGCGGCCGGTGATCGCCCGGTGACCCCGGTGCAGATGGTCAAAGTCACGGTTCACGATTGATCTGAATCGCGTCGCCCAGATCCGCGCCGAGACTCGGCGCGCGCTCCTGGCCGCGCTCTTTCAGTGTCGGAACTGCTCATTTGCGTGGGCCCGCGCGGAAGCGGCTTACGCCGAGCCGAAGTCGGTGCCATCTTCTTTGACGCTTGGCCGACGATCGAAAAATCCCCGAGGGCCGCATGGGGCGCTTCGTGCGGCTCGCTGGTCTGAGCGCCCGCACCGGCGCAAGCCTGCTGTTCTCCAAGAGCGCGGACAGTGCGGCGGAACGTGCGGCAGAGGTGCTCGGGACCTTGCGCGGAATTGCGGCAAAAGTCGGACAAATGGCCAGCTACGTGGACGGCGTCGTGCCCGAAGGTCAACGGGAAGCGTACGAAACTGCGCTCGCCAAACTTCGCGAGCACGCGCCAACCTCCGGAAGCGCCGAGATCCGCGCCTTGGTCGAGCGCGAGCTCGGCGCGTCGATGTCGGCGCTGTATCGCGATTGGGAGGACACGCCGATCGCCAGTGCTTCCATCGGCCAAGTTCATCGCGCGCGGCTGCTCGATGGACGCGTGGTCGCGGTCAAGGTTCAGCATCCTGGAATTGCCAAAGCGGTGGAGAGCGACCTCGAAAATGTGAGCATGCTCGAGTCCGTGATCGGCACGTTCGTGCCCAAGGGCGTCAATTCCCGAGGCGTGCTCGAAGAGGTCAAAGCGCGCTTTCGGGAGGAGCTCGACTATCGCCTCGAAGCCCGTCGACAAGCCGAGTTTGCGCGGCTATTTCGCGATGATCCCCAGGTTTACGTGCCCGCCGTGTATCCCGAGCGCTCGTCACTGCGAGTGCTCACGAGCGAATTCGTAGCCGGCGATCGGCTGGACGACGCCGCCGCTCTCAGTGAGCCGGAGCGGCGCGCGTATGCGGAAGCGCTGTGGCGCTTCGTGTTCAAAGGCAACCTCGTGGGCGGGATGTTCAACGCCGATCCACACCCCGGCAACTACGTATTTCAAGCAGGCGGGCGCATCGCATTCCTCGACTTCGGTTGTGTGCAACCGATCAGCGCGGGCCGCCTCGGGCCCGCCCGCGCGCTTCACCGAGCGGCGGTCGAACGCGATGAGCATGCTTTCGCGGCGCAGGTGCGGGTCATCATGGAAACTCGCGGTGGGCTGTACGAAGACCTAGCGATTACTTACTCTAGACGTTGCTTCGAGCCGTTGTTTGCGGCCCCGTATCGCATCACGCGCGACTACGTACGCTCGTTGGTCACCGAGATCGGCGCCATGAAGCAGGTCGTGTTCAAGAAGAATGGCAACTATGTGGCCCTGCCGAGCGGCATGCTGTTCATGAATCGGCTGCAGTTCGGCTTCTATTCGGTTCTGGCGCGCCTGGACGTGGAAGTCGATTACGCTGCGGTAGAACGGGCGTTCATGGCCGATGTAGAACCAACGAAGGAGTCCTAGTCTTCTCCCGCGCTCGGCTCTTCGGGGGCATGGCGAGCACTTGCCGCGCTGGCGTGAGTGCGCGTCGAATGTTAGAGCGGCTGAGCTTTGGCTGAAGCCACCGCCAATTTGGATTGCTTGGTTTGCTCGGCTTGTTGCCGCGGGCACGCCGGCGTGATCCCAGTCACCGCGGAAGATCTAGTGCGGTTCAAGCGCGCCGGCCGCTCGGACCTGGCCGCTCGCATCGTTCCCGGTCATTTTGGGGACGAGGCCATGGAAACACGCAGCGACGGCGCGTGCGTCCACCTGGGCCGGCCAGGCTTGCCGCACCATTGCTCCATTTACGACGTGCGGCCAGCGATCTGCGGTGATTTCGAGCGTGGCAGCTGGCAGTGCCTGGAGGCGCGGCGCTCAGTGATCGGCAAATAACGCGGCCAGCGTGTTGAACGCCGCCCGCGGCTGGCGTTGCACCGTGGTGAGCCCCCACCACTCCTCATTGGCAAAGCCGTCGGGGTAGATCGCGTTCGCCATTCCGCCGTTGTCATGGCTGTTCGCGTTGCCGGCCTTCCACCACTCGTCACTCAATGCGTAAATGGTTCCGCCGATAACCGGGTGTGCCGCGTCGTTCGCCAACGCGCTGTAGTGCTGAGTGATCTGCAGAGTGAGGGTCGACGTCGCGCTCGACTGGCTCGCCTGATCCTCCGCATTTTTGCGGTTGTCGAAGGCGTCCGCGCCATACTCGCCGACCATCATCGGCTTCTTGCTCAGCTTGGCCCAGGCGCTGAAACGCGAGCTCAGATCTAGGTTCGGGTACAGATTGAGAGCCCAGACGTCGGCCTCGGGGATGCGACCGTAAGTGTCAGCGCTCGGGACTTCACCGTGGCTGACCATGACCGGGTGATCCGGATCGGAGGCATGAATGGCGCTGATAGCGGACTTAACGATGCCGACTGCCGCGTCGAAGCTCGAGGCGCCATACAGATTATTGTAATTGAACTCATTGCCCACCATCCAACTCAGAATCCCCGGGTGGCCCTTGAAGTAATTGACCGTGGCCAAGCAATCGTTCTGCGACGTGTTCTTCGACGGCATCACGTTCATGATCACCATGACGCCCGAAGCGTAAAGCTGATCGAGCAAGGCCTTGCCCTGCGCGTTGCGCTCGAATGGGTCGTACGTCTTCACCGTGTTCGCGTGCAGGCCAGCCATGAGCGGCACGTCGGTACCCCCGTGCGCGGTGTAGAGCTTCGAGTACCCTTGGCCGTTGGTCTCTCCGATCGCGGTCGGGCTCCATCCGACGCCCTTCACTTTGAACGGCGCTGGATTGGCGAGCGAGCCGTCGGACGCTCGCTTGCCCACCATCAGCTGGTAGCCTTTGATGTAAACCCAGCTCGCCGTGGGCGAAGTTGGCTTCGGAACGGTGGGGACCGGGTCGCCGGTTGCGCCGCTGCCGCCACCGTTCGAGCTAACGGCGCTAGGAGCGCCCGCGCTCGGCGCTCCGCTCGTGCCCGCCCCGCTCGTGCCCGCCGCCCCGCTCGTGCCCGCCC
>CAHJWM010000059.1 GCA_903642325.1 Myxococcales bacterium
AGCCGACCGCGCCTGCCGCGAGACGTCGCGCCTGCCGCGAGACGTCGCCCGCGCGCGCCGCGAGCCTCGGGCGCACGAATCGCCGCTCGCGAGCGGCGCCAAGCTTAGCTCAGGTGCCGCTGGCCATCTTGCGTCTTGCGTCTTGCCGGCCAAACCATCGGCCTCAAGCGGAGCTCTTGAGCTCATCGACACGCCGTGGGTCTCGAGCGATCGCATGAGCTGCGCCGGTCTCCCGCCTTGGCGAGCAGACGACCGTCGCGCTTTGTCATTTTAGTTCATCGCCGGCCATCGTCGTTCGTGCCGTGAGTCACGAACGCAGTGTCAGGGCTTCCGAATGTCGTCGGCTCATGGTGTGGGCCGAGCCCGCGGGAATGGGGGCGGGACGCGGGCTGCGCGGCTGGGCTGCGATCGCCCCTCTCTCGCGTGACGAGGGCTTTCGGCTCTTCGCCCTGCTCGCGCCGGCGCGGAATGGAGCGCGAGCTCAGCTCCGACAGCGTCTTCGGCAAGCGTCCTCCGACCGAATTGGACGCGCGCTGCCGGCGAGCAATGTTAAGGAGCAGGCGTGGCTATAAACGAAACGAAAGACACGGAAGAACACGAGCAGGCCCACGCCCAGCGCGGTCCGCTGGAGAAGGTGCTGAGCGTCTTCGCCGATACCCACCCTGGCGAAGGGGTGAGCGCCCTGCTTCTGACCGTCAGCGTCTTTTTGATCTTGCTCGCTTACTACTTGTGTAAGACCGCGCGCGAGCCGCTGATTCTGGCAAGCGGCGCGGAGATAAAAAGCTACGCCTCGGTTGGGCAAACGCTGCTGCTCATCCCTGCGACCTACCTGTACGGTCTGCTGTCGCAAAAGGTCGGGCGTATCCAGCTGATCACGATCGTCACCCTTTTGTTCGTCTCGAACCTGTTTATTTTCTTCGGCTTGAGTGTGGCCGGTGTGCCCATTGGGCTCGCGTTTTACTTATGGGTCGGCGTCTTCAGCGTGATGATCATCGCGCAATTTTGGAGCTTTGCGGCCGACGTCTATACCGAGGCGCAGGGCAAACGCCTGTTCGCCATTCTGGGTATCGGCAGCACGGTCGGCGCCGTAGCGGGGGCGGCGCTCGCTGGCGTGCTGATCAAGCCGCTAGGCGTTTACGGCATGATGGTCACGTCCGCCGCGTTCTTGCTCGGCTCGCTCGGTCTCACCATCCTCGTCTCGCGGCGCGAGCTTCGGGGCGCAGAGGAACGTGCCAAAAAAGCCAAAGAGGGCGGAGAAAAGCCGGACGAGAGTGCGAATTCGCCGTTGGGGGCCAAGGGCGGCTTCAGCTTGCTCCTCGCGGATCGCTACCTGATGTTGGTCGCTGCACTGTCCTTCGTGTTGAACACGGTGAAGACCAACGGTGAGTACATTCTAGATCGCTCCCTGCTCGACCACGTGAAGACCATCATTCCGGCGGGCGCCAACGCGCACCAGTTTAGCCAAGTGTACATCGGGCAATTCAAGGCCGAGTACTTCCTGTGGGTAAACATCGCGACGGTCGTGCTGCAGGTGTTCATCGTGTCGCGCATCATCAAGCACTTGGGCGTGCGGGTCGCGATTTTCATCGGCCCAATCCTGCTTTTGGCGGGCTATTCCGGAGCGGCGTTTGCGCCCGTCTTCGCCTTGATTTACGGCTTGAAGATCGCCGAAAATACCCTCGATTATTCGCTCGGCAACACGGCGCGGCAGACCTTGTGGCTGCTCACCTCGCGCGACGAGAAGTACAAGGCCAAAAGTGTGATTGACGCGGCCATCGTGCGCGCGGGCGACGCGGTGGCGTCTGGTATCACGTTCGTCGGCGTCAGCCTGCACTTCGCGACCCGCGGTTTCATCCTCGTCAATCTCGGGCTGATCTTGGTCTGGATGCCGACCATGTGGCTCTTGGCTAGCGAGCATCGCAAGCGCGAAGCCAAGCTCGTGGCCGAAGGCAAAGCAGCTCCGAAACAAGTGGCCGCCGCAGCCGTTTGAGCCACGCCGTCCTCGGTGACGGGCCCCCATCCGGCCGGGTTGCGCTACGTTAGGCGCGTGTGGCAGGTGCACGATTCAGGCGGCGTCGTTGGGTTGGCCAAGGGGCTCTGGCGACGGCATCGCTGGAGCGTGCCGCTGTCGGTCGGCTCGGCGATATTTTTTCTGCGTCTCGGCACCGAGATGCGACAAGGTCAGCTCGATGCGTTCGACGAAGCGATACAACGCTCGGTCGACGGTTGGCGGGGCAGGGAAGATGTCATCATGCTCGCGGCGACCCGCGCCGGCAGTTTTCTGCCCATGACCTCCTTCACTGCTCTAGTGCTGCTTCTGCTCGTGCTCGGGCGGCGCCCGCGCGAAGCGCGCTACTTGCTGGTCAGCGCCGGGGGCTGCTTGCTGTTGAACGTGGCATTGAAGCTCGCCTTCCATCGCGCGCGCCCGTCTGCGCTGCCGTACTTGATCGCTCGACCGACGTCGCTTTCCTTTCCCAGCGGGCACACGATGGGCACGGCGGGCGTGATCGGTAGCCTCGTCGTCATCGCGTATGCCGTGCAGGCCGGAACTCCGCTGCGCTGGCTGGTCACCGCGCTCGGCGCAGGCGTCGTGCTTTGCGTCGGAGTATCGCGCGTGTACCTCGGCGCGCATTACCCGTCAGATGTGCTCGGCGGCTTCCTGGCTGCGGGGGCTTGGATCAGCGCGGCGACTGGCTGGGCGTATCCTCGGCTGTTGCCGGGTGAGCGCGCGCCGCTCGGCATGACGCCGCCGCCGAAAAATCCCGAATGAGCGAGCCCCTGTGCTCGTCTTCGCCGGGAGGGCTGCCGGTGCCGCACAGTTCCTGGACACTGAACGTATCTTTCAACGCCTAGACCGCAGCTCTCCACTCCATCCCAAGCAAATCGAGCACCCATGACACCCCCTTCCGCCACCCCGCTGTCCCGTCCCACCCACGGTTACGCTGCCCTAGAGCGAGGCGGCCCGGTCGTGCCGTGGGCCTTCCAGCGCCGCGCCCTGCGCCCGCACGACGTCGCGCTGAAGATCACTTATTGCGGCGTGTGTCACACCGATCTGCACTCGATCGGCAAATGGGGGCAAGAATTCCCGCTCGTACCCGGCCACGAGATAGCCGGTGAAGTCATCGAGGTGGGGAGCGCCGTATCGGACTTCAAACCGGGCGATCAGGCGCTGATCGGCACCATCGTCGACTCATGCCGGGAGTGTCCGCCCTGCAAAGCGGGGATGGAGTCGTACTGTCGCGCCTATCCCACGACGACGTACGACGGCGTTGATCGCGTAGATGGACGGCGTACGCGCGGCGGTTACTCGGACCACTACGTCGCCGACCACCACTTCGTGTATCACTTGCCGAGCGGGCTCGACGCCGCTGCCGCGTCGCCGCTGCTTTGCGCCGGCATCACCACGTACTCGCCGCTCAAGCATTGGAAGGCAGGGCCCGGTGCGACCGTAGGCGTCGTAGGCGTGGGGGGTCTCGGCCATATTGGCATCAAGCTGGCGCGCGCCATGGGGGCCCATGTGGTTGCCTTCACGACCTCGGCAAAAAAAGCGGAAGCCGCGACGGAGCTCGGCGCTCACGAAGTGGTGCTCTCGAGCGACGCCAAGCAAATGGCGGCGCAAGCCTTCCGTTTCGACCTCATCTTGGACACGGTAGCCACCACTTACGCGATGGACCCGATGTTGAAGGCCCTGACGTTGAACGGAACGTTGTGCTCGCTCGGCATTCCGGACAAATTCGATCTTTCGCCCATGATGCTGGCCATGGGCCGCCGCAGCGTCGCAAGCTCCGGTACCGGAGGTACGGTCGAGACCAAAGAGATGCTGGAGTTTTGCGCGAAGCATCAGATCGTCGCGGACATCGAATTGATCACTCCGAGCCAGCTCGCCGCTGCGTTCCAGCGCCTCGCAAAAGGCGACGTGAAATATCGCTTCGTGCTCGACCTCCAGAATTGATGGGCGAGCGAGCTCCGGCAACGCACCTCGCCGCCGCGCCGTGTACCCGCATTTCGTCCGGTCGAACGCGTGTGCCGGGAAGCGTCCGAGCAGCGGCTCGCCCACGCCGCGCAACTTTGTCGTATTCCTATGGCAAATTGCCACTCGCCAACGCCACGCCTGCCGCCTCCGGCGGGCCGAGCCCACGCCCGCCGGGGGCGCGTGGGACGATTCGAATTTAGACGACGGCCCGCCGTCGGTGGCCGGAGCGGGTTTTTAGCTCAACGGCGCCCTCGATGACGGCCCGTTCTGAGCGGCTGCGCGCCGCGCGTTAGCGGGCCGGCCTTTTGCAAGGACGCCGCGCGAGATGCCTATCAAGCCGGCTCGCGTCCTGATCGTCGATGACGACGTTGACTCTACCGACCTGCTGAAGTTGCTGGTGGAGCAGCGCGGGCACGAAGCGCGTATTGCTCACGACGTAGACGACGCCCTGCGCGTGGCCCGCGAGTTTCAACCGGACGTCGCTCTGTTGGACATCATGATCCGCTGCGAATCCGGCTATTTTTTGGCGCGTGAGCTACGCGGCCTTGTTGGGCTCGGGCACTGCCGGCTCGTCGCCATGACCGGCTTCGCCCAGGAACAACACCGACAAGCCAGTCAGGCCGCCGGCTTTGAACGCTACCTGACCAAGCCCATCGACCCGCAGCTATTGTTCGACGCCGTCGAAGCCTTCAACGACCCCGAAGCCTTCGACGACCCCGAAGCTTCGTCGACCAAGCTTGGGTGATCGCGGTCGCGTTCCAGAGCACCGATCGCGCCGCGCGGCAGGTTGGCGCGAACGCGCAGCCGAGAAATGCACTCCAAGTCAACGCGCCAGACCTCGACGCCTCCGGCGAAGAGATCGATCCGAGTCAATGACGAGGCGGGCGGCGACGACCGGCAAAGTCATTCAACGGTCACTATCTTGGACTTTTTTGTCGCTCAAACGTTTCGGTGCCCGTTCTGCCTCTTTGCTAGGAAGCGAGTCGTGTTCACGCGCCGTCCGGCGCAGGAGGCCGCTTTCATGCGCATCAATTTATTGAATTCCCTGAGCAATGCTGTGACACTCGTTGGTCTCGTCACCTTATTGCCTCATTGCGGTAGTGATGATGACACCACGCTTGGCGCGGCTGGCTCCGTGAGCGGTGGTAAGGGTGGCGGCGCAGGCCACAGCAACAGCAGCGCGGGACGTGGCGGGGCCAGTAGTAGCGAAGCGGGGTCCCCCGGCGAAGGGGGCGAGGCGGGCAACGGCGAGGCTGGCACGGCTGAGCAAGGCGGAAGCGCCGGTAGTGCAGGCGCTCTTGGTGGCGGCGCGGGCGGGCTTGGCGGTGGGGCCGCGATTACCGGCGGCGCTGGCGGCGCAGCGGGCATGGGCGGTCTTATGGGTATGGGCGGTCTTATGGGTATGGGCGGTCTTGCGGGCACGGGCGGTTTTGCGGGCACGGGCGGTCTTGCGGGCACGGGCGGTCTTGCGGGCACGGGCGGCCTCGCGACGGTCGGCACGTACGTGGCCGGCGACTTTCATAACCACACCACCTGTTCGGATGGCACCATCTCCATGCAAAAGCTGGTCAGCAAAGCGACCGATAAAACGGATGGGACGTTTGGCCTCGACTGGTTCGTGCAAGCCGGGCACGGCGGTAACGGCAACCGAAATTGTACCTTGGTCGAAGACGCGACCCTGGCCACGCCCGCCTATCCCTACACCGCGACGGTCGGGCCAACCACGACTTGGGAAGCCTCCGGCATCACTCCGAAGGGTGACGTTTCGGGCACAACTCCGAGCCGGAATATGTGGCGCTGGCAGTCGGTGCAAGAGTTTCAATATCCGTTGATTGAGTATTTGAATGCTTACAAGAACCTGCCCCTCTTCCTCGGCATCGAGACGGTGGTCCCCGGGCACGAGCACACTTCGATGTCGGTCATCACGGGCCAGATCCCCGCGTCCTTGGCCACGGTCACGCTCCCGACCGCGCCCGGGTACACTCCCGTAGGCAACGGCAACGCGCTCGCGCAATGGGAATATTGCTTCGACCGCGCGGATACCGACACCAGTCGCGGCGCGGCGAACGCTTACGATTGCTCCGTTCCGGGCAGCCCGAACGATGCTGACTCCAGCTGGAACGCAACCGCGCACAAGCTCGTTCCCGCGAGCGGCGCCGGTACGGGCACGAGGGGTCACGCCAAGACCATCGAAGGGCTGAGGTGGATGGCGGCATATCACCCCAACACCAGCTACTACGTCCCGGCTCACCTGGAACGCGCCGGGCAGTTTTATCCGGACGGCAATCAGGGCTATAATATCGAGCATCTGCGTGACTTCAACAACGCCGCTCCGCGCGTCGCGTTCGGTATGGAAACTCAGCCCGGCCATGGTGCGTCGGCCAACCGTGGCGAATATCAGGTCCTGCGTAATAACTTCAGCGTAGCCGTGGGCCTTGTCGACAGTGTGGGCGGCACGACGTACGGCGGCACCGGGGTCTACGGCGCGTACGTTGGCGGCGTGTGGGATGCGATGCTGGGCGAGGGCCGCAACTTCTGGTTCTTTGCGAGCTCGGACTGGCACAACCGCGGTAGCTTCGGTCCCGACGACCGCCGGTCGACGCAGGACTTTTTCCCCGGCGAATACCAGCGCAACTACACGATGGTGCGCAGCGGAACGAGCAAGCCCCAGCCACAACAAATCGTGGATGGCTTGCGTACGGGCAACAACTTCTCGACCGGCGGCCAGATCATCGATCGCTTATCCTTCGTGGCCTGCGTTGGCAAGACGGACAGCTTCGCCGCGGACACCGCCGCAAATGCCGCGATGAACAGGACCACGGTGACCGTGGCCGGCTGCGCCACCATGGGTGAAAAGCTGGTGGTACCGACGGGTTCCGACATCGTCGTCGGCGTTGCGCTGCGCGATCCGGCGGGCACGAATTTCTCGCCCTACACATTCAACAATCCTTCGTTGGCGCAGGTCGGCATCAATCTGCCGGTCAACACGCCACTGCTCGATCACGTCGACCTCATCCGGGGCCTGGTGACGGGCTACAAGATTCCCGGGACGGCGTCCTACGCGGGCGAGTGGCCGCGCAACACCAATTGGCTAAAGGCCGACGGCACGACCGCCGACCTTTCCGCAGTGCCGGACGCGGCCAAGAACGTGAGCGCGGCAATCCTCAGGACCTTCAACGGCAGCGGGGCTACGCCGTGGAAAGCCGTGACTTCCACGGTGGACGGCACAACCTTCCTGACCATGACGTTCCGCATTCCCGCGGTCGCTGCCTCGCAGTACGTTCGCTTGCGTGGCACCAACATGCCGAGCTCCGTGCCCTTCGAGACCGACGCCAGCGGTAACCCCCTGTCGGACGTTTATACCAACGCCAACGACACCACGAGGCTACGCATTCCGTGCACCGTGGTCCACAGTGCGGCCAGTCAGTTCGATGGTTGTCCGGATCATCTTGGAGTAGCAACCGGTGCGAGTCCCATCGCTGGGCAAAAGGCCGTGTCTTTCGACGTCGCCGCCTGGTCCGACCTCTGGTTTTACAGCAACCCGATCTACCTCGAGGTGACGGGCTCGACCTTGATCGCGGGCGTGAAGTAAGCGAGACGAGAACGGCCGGCGCCGTGGCGTGAGCTAAGCCACGGCGCTTTCCGGTCAGTGCCTGTTTGCCCCGGCGGCCGCGGAAATGCCGTCCAATTCGTGCAACACGCCCGACGGCAGCGGCAGTCGAGCGGCGGCTAAATTCTCGCGCAGGTGCGCCACGGACGATGTGCCAGGAATCAACAGGATGTTCGGGGCGCGGTGCAATAGCCAGGCGAGCGCGACTTGAAGTGGCGTGGCCTCGAGCCGCTCGGCAACGGACGACAGCGTAGACGACTGTAACGGTGAGAAGCCGCCGAGAGGGAAGAACGGCACGTAGGCAATGCCCTGCCCGGTCAAGTCGTCGATCAGCGCGTCGTCGTCGCGGTGGGCCAAGTTGTAGTTGTTTTGAACGCACACGACTTTGGCGATCCCTTGGGCTTCGGCCACCTGCTTGGCGGTGACGTTGCTGAGGCCGATGTGACGAATGAGCCCTTTCTTCTGAAGCTCCGCCAACGCCGCCACCGGCTCGGCGATGGACGCCTCCTCTGGGCCGTGCCCTGCGCCCATCATGCGAAAATTGACGATTTCGAGCGCGTCGAGTCCCAAGTTACGAAGGTTGTCATGCACGGCCTGGGTCAGGTCGGCGGGCGACATGGCAGGTTGCCAAGACCCATCCGCAGGCCGGCGAGCGCCAATCTTAGTGACGATCACTAACCCCTTCGGATACGGGTGCAGCGCGCGACGGATGATTTCATTCGTGACGTGCGGGCCGTAGTAGTCGCTGGTGTCGATGTGGTTGACGCCCGCCGCCACGGCCTCCCGCAGCACGGCCAGCGCGCCGCCGACATCCGGTGGCGGGCCCCACACGCCCTTGCCCGCTAGCTGCATTGCCCCGTAACCGAGGCGATTTACCGCCAGTCGCCCGCCCGGAAACGTGAACCTTCCGCCCAGACCTTGCACTTGCTCGTTGCTCATAGGGCCCAGACTAATGCCTGTGGACGAATGAACCAGCGAATAGGATAGATACTAATCATGAATGCCGTTCATGCCAGAGATCTGGATCTCAACCTTTTACCCCTGTTGGTTGCCGTGGCCGATACGGGCTCCGTCACCGCGGCGGCGGCGCGGCTCTACCTCACCCAATCTGCCATCAGCGCTGCGCTCGCTCGCCTGAAATCCGCGATCGGCGAGCCACTCGTGCTTCGCCATGGTCGCGGCATCATCCTCACCGAGCGCGGCGCACGGCTGGTTGCGGAAGCGCGCCCGCACCTCGATGCGATCGTGCAGGCCGCGTTGCTGCCCGTGCGCTTCGATGCCAAAACGGCTGACAGTACCATCCGACTCGGGCTCGCCGATATCGCCGACGAATGGCTGCTCCCACCCTTGTTGCGCTTTCTGGAAGCTGAAGCGCCACACATGCGGCTCGTTTGCACGCCGGTCCAATTTCGTACCGTGGCCGAAGCACTCGCCACGCGTCGCGTCGATCTAGCGGTCACCGTCGCCGACGACTTGCCTGCATCCATGAGCCGGCGGCCACTAGTTCGCAGCTACTTCGCATGCCTGTTCGACCCGCGTTTCGTCCGCCTTGGCCCACGCCCCAGCGAACGCGCCTACTTGGCGGAAGAGCATGTCGTCGTTTCCTACAACGAAGACTTTCGCGGCGTCGTGGAGGACATCTTCGGACGGGAGCGGCGGGTGAGGTGCTCGGTAGCGAACTTTGCGGCTATCGGCGCAATCGTGGACGGGAGCCCGCTCGTGGCCACGATTCCAATGGTCGTTGCCGCTCAGATCCAACGACTTCGTCCGCATTTGCGCACGTCGGCCCTGCCGTTTCCGCATACGCCGGGCACCATCGATTTGATCTGGCCGATGGCACTCGATGGCGACCCGGCGTGCCGCTTCGTCCGCGACGCGCTCGTGCAAGTCGTTGACGCTCACTCCATCTCGAGCGCGCTTGCATCCGAGCCCGCAGCGCGTCGCGTGCCCAAATCCGCCCGCGCTCGCCGCGGCCGCGCGCGGCGCGCGACGCGCGAGCGCCCCCGCAATTAGGAGGAGCTCGGCGAGCGAAACGACTCGGTGCCACAGATCTGCGCGGGGCAGACGACCCCGCAACGAGGCATCATCCTGGCTTCGCCGCTGCGCGAGGAGGGCGTGCTTAGTGGTCAGACGCCCGTCACGATGAATCAGCGGCGCGACTCGATCATCTTCCAGCCGTTGCCCGAAGGATCGCGGAAGCCGGCATCCACGCTGCCGAAGCGCTCCAGGGGCTCTTGCGTGAATTCCACTCCGCCGTCGCGCATTCGGTCGTACGCCGCGCGACAGTCGTCGACCGCCAACACGAGCGGCGGCATTGCGCCCTTCGCCACGATCTCGCGCAGCGCTTGCACGGTCCCCGGGTCGAGCATCGGGGATACCGGTGTGAACAAACCGAGCTGGAGAGAAGGCTGGTCGGGGTGCTGGACGGTCAGCCAGCGGTAGTCGCCATTTCTGACGTCGGTGTGGACGCGAAATCCGAGCTTGGCGACATAAAAGTCGAGCGCCTCGTCTTGATCGCGAACGTACAGACCAACCACACTGACCGCCTGGCTCATGGGACCTCCACTTTCTGGACCCCGACCTTATCCGCCGTTGCCAGCCTTCGCTTCTCCAAAACTGCGATCTTGAGGTCGGGACGGCGAGCCGCGCTCAGGATGCAAACGGGCACCCGTTCGAGCTCGCGCGGAGCGGCCTTCTCCCGGGCCCGAAACCCACCCGGGCTCTCGCCGGTGACGTCGCGGAACGTGCGCCCGAATGTGCCGACGCTATTCCAGCCCGTTCGAAAGGAAATTTCAGTGATCGCCTGATCGGTGTCGCGCAGCAGCGCCGTTGCCCGCTCGATTCGACGGGCGAGCAGGTACCGGTGCGGCGGGACGCCGAACGCCTCTTTGAAGGACCTTGCGAAGTGCGCGTCGGACACATGGCTCACGCGCGCGAGCCGCCGTACGGTCCACTTCTCGTGTGACGCGGCGTCCATGCGGTCCTTCGCGCGCAGCAAGCGCCGCAACAGCTCGGGGTCTTGGCTCACGCGTTCGCCATCGCGGCAAATGAAATCGAGCACATCGCGGGGGCGCCAGTCTCCTAGGCCAGCCGCGGGTAGGTTCGCACAATCGGCTCGCGGCCGTAAATAACGGCTCTCGAGCTTCTACGCGCGCCCAAAATAGTATAGGTTCCACTACTCCAACGTGGCGACGAAGAAACGGCCCGCGGCAAAGCAACCAGCCGACTCCGCGTCTGAGCTGATCAGCAAGCGAATCGCCGACCTCGGCGACTGGCGCGGGGAAATGCTCGGTCAGATCCGCGCGCTGATCAAGGAGGCGGACCCCGACATTCTCGAGGAGTGGAAATGGATGGGGACCCCAGTCTTCTCTCACGACGGGATCGTCTGCACCGGCGAGTCCTACAAAAAAGTCGTCAAGATGACCTTCGCCAAGGGAGCTTCCCTGAAAGACCCCTCCCACCTTTTCAATTCTAGCCTGGACGGGAACGTGCGGCGAGCCATCGACATTCACGAGGGCGAGGCGATCGACGTGAAAGCTCTGAAGTTGCTCATCCGCGAAGCCGTGGCGTTGAATGCTTCAGGCAAAAAAGGCAAGAAGACGCCGATTAGAGCGGTCAAGAAGGCTGGCCCGATCAAGCGCTGAGCGCGTTTGAATCGATACGGCGCGGCGTCGGGTAGGCCCGGCCGTCGCGCGTTCGGCGGTTGCCGTCTGCGTGAGCGCTCAGCGGCTCTTGATGACTTCGAGTTGTTCCCAAACGCCCTTCTGGCGCCATTCCGGTGCCGAGAGACTAGCGTCCCAAATCGCCGTGCCGACTTGACCCTGTTGGACGAGCCAGCCGAGCTGCTCCGTCACGCTGTGGTTGAGCCAGCTACCTTGGTAGCTGGGAACGCCGATCATCAGCTTTTGTGGGGCTACGGCCGCGTGATCGACCAGCTCCTGATAGTCGACGCCCATGCCGCTCTGCTCGTAACCCATGCTGGTGATGCCATCGACCAGTGGCAGCAGCTCGGGCCACCAATTCCAATTGGGGGCGTTCCACTTGCCATGGAACGAGTCCATGGTGAGAAATTTCCCGGTCGGGTGAAGCGCGCTCGCGAGCGTACGTACGAGTTGCCCATAAGCCTGTTGCTCGTCGGCCGACGCATCGACGATGCCTTCGAGGTCGAGATCGACGCCGTCAAGGTCTCGCGAGGCGACCTGGCTCACGAGATCTTTGGCAAACGCCTCGCGATTGTCTTTGAACGCGCGCACGGCTTCGGACCAATTCCAGTCTCCGTTATTGTTGTGAACGCACAAGAAGATCTTCACGCCGTGCTGGCGCGCCCAGTCGTGGAACCAGGTGACGTCCGCTTCACTCACTTGGTGAAGTCGCGCTGATGGACCGTCAGTGAGCCAAAATTGAAGCGCCAGGAACGACAGCCCGTCTGCCATGCTGGTGTCGTCGAAGATCGCGGCGAGCTGCTCCTTGGCTTCGGTGACGTGATAGGGCGGGACCCACGTGATGACATGCGCGTCGGGGTCGCTGTCGGCTACCGGCGGTGCGCCGCCTAGCCCGACCGAGCCACCGCCCGTCGCTGGCGCTCCCGCGCTAGCCGTCGCGCCAGCGCTCGAGGTGTTTCCCCCAAACGCCTCCCCGGAGCCTGTGATGGGCAAGACCGGACCGCCGCGCGTTGCGGCGCCCCCAGCCCCACCGCCGCTTGTCGCGCCTGTCGCGCGGTCGTCACCCGAACACCCCATCGCACTGATCAGCAATGGTATTGCAACGCACGAAACGGCACGCATAATCAGACCGTAGCATTCGCGCCAACTCGACCGTGTTCAGCCTTGCTCAGCGGTGGCATCGAAATCGCACAATCTTGCTTGCGGGCGGTTCTAGCTGCACGGATTTTTGAACGACGCTAGGCCGGTTGCGGCCACCTTTGAGAGTACAGAAAGCGATGAGCAACGAGCGCATTCAAACCGCATACGATGCCCCGCCGTCGAAGGCTCTTCACATCAGCTTATGGGTCGTCCAAACGCTCTTAGCGCTCCTCTTCACCGGCACCGGCTTGTGGAAGCTCTTCACGCCGGTCGCCAAGCTAGCCGCGGCGATCCCCTGGGCCGGTCAGGTTCCGGAGAGTTTCCTCCAGGCAACGGGTGTCATCGACCTGTGCGGGGGGATCGGCATTGCGCTGCCGGCGATCACTGGCATCAAGCCGGGCCTGACTCAGCTAGCGGCGTTGGGCTGCGCCCTGCTTCAGGTATGCGCCATCGTCTTTCACGTCTCGCGCGGTGAGGCTGCAAACACGCCGTTCAACTTCCTGCTCGTCGCGCTTTCGGTCTTTGTCCTCTGGGGGCGCCGCTACCGGGCGCCCATCTAGCCGCGCGGGTGATACAGCCATCGAACGCTCGAGGCCGGCTACGCCGCCGAAGGCTGCGTGCTCTTCGCGGCTTTCCGTGACCATTACCAAATACCAAATTTCAATTTTTGCGGTGGGTTCGATGGTCACGTGCGTCGTCGAAGGGCGCCAAAGCCTTCGGCGTCGTGGATCGCCTCGCGGACCTCGGTCTCCTTGCCGTAACGCGATTCGAGCTTGTCCGGGGTCGGCGACGCTCACTAGAGGCGCCTGATGCCACTATAGTGCGGGGGTGCTCGCGCAAGTCCTGTCCTTCACGCTCTCGACCATGACGACGTTACTCTTGGTCGTCGATGCTCCGGCGGCCGTCCCGATTTATCTGTCGATGACCGCGGCGGACTCGGTCGAGCACAAGCGGCGCACGGCATTTAGAGCGGCAGCGGCGGCGGGGCTCGTGCTGGCGTCCTTTGGCGCCATGGGCGCGGTCATTTTTCGGGTCTTGGGCATCTCTCTTGGGGCCTTTCGGATCGCGGGCGGGGTGCTGCTGTTTTTGCTCGCCAACGACATGCTGAGGGCGCGTCGATCGCGCCAGCGCACGTCGCCGGAAGAGGAAGCGGAGGGGCTCGATCGGGCGGACGTTTCGATCTTCCCGCTCGCGATCCCGATGCTCGCGGGCCCGGGAGCGACCTCCACCGTCATGGTCCTCGTGTCGCGCGCCGAGCGGGTGTGGCAATACTTCGTGGTCTTTGGCGCGGTCAGCGTGACCGCAATCACCTCGTATGCCGTTCTCCGCGGCGCGGCCAAGGTCGAGCGGCGGCTCGGTCGCACGGGTATGAATGTGCTGGAGCGGGTGATGGGCCTCATCCTGGCCGCGACCGCGGTTCAGTTCATCGTCGAGGGGGTTGCGGACGTACTCCCGACCATCCGCGCCGGGCTCGGCCGCCGGTGAGCAGCTGAGCGGCGCGAGGTCGCATCAACCGTGCTGCTTTTCCAAGTACTCTCGCACGTGTGGGAAGACGTTCGGCTGAGTATAAACATCCCCGCGAGCGGTAAGGGCAGCGTCGCAAAACCGAGCAGCGCGTTCAGGTGTGCCGCAAGCGCGAGATGCCCGAGAGTGCGAGCCCCGCCCAACCGCCAGTCACCATTGCGATCACCAAAAGAACGACGGCTGATGCCGCCACGCGTCGTTGTAGCTTTTTCAACGCGACACCGCCGTCGATTGGCAGCGGTGTGGCGAGGGGATCCGGCAGACCCTGCGCGCCGATCACTTGAAGTATGCGGCGTTCGCGCTCGTGAAGGGCGTGGCGCCGGGGGGAGTGAGCTCGGGGAACGCATGCCACATCACGTATTTCGCGATGCGGTTGGTGTCGAATAAGCCCCAGCCGTCGTCGCTCGTCTTCCACGGTTCATCGAAGGCTTCGAAGTAAAAGGCCGCGCCGGGGCTATTCGGGTCGCGGCCTGCGCCGTAGACCCAGTCGGTCAGGGCGTCGAAGAAGATCTGCTGATTGACTTCGTGCGCGAAGACGGCTTCGGCTTTTTTTGTCCGGTCGGTGAGGTGACTCTTCCAGCCGGCTTCGCCAATCACGATCGGTAGATCCAGGTTCACTTGCTTCAGGGTGCTGCGCACATTGACGATATTCAGCTTGGTGTAGGCCAAGGCGGCCTTCATCATCGCGTCAGCGCGGGCCGGCCCTTCGGGCACGTTCAGTTGCTCGTAGTCCCAACTGGCGAAGCTTGCATCAATCGCTGCGTATACATGCACCGACAGGTAGTCGACTGCCTTTAGCACCTGCAACACATCTTGATAGCCCCCGACCAGCTCGAAGGGTGGATACAAATCATCGCTCGTAATCGGTTGTTTGATGCTCGCGCGAACTTGCCCGATATACGCGGCTAAATCGCCGGGATCAGTCAGCACCGAAGACCATGAGTCGAGCGTTTCGTTGCCCACACTAACGCCTACCACGAGGGTCGGATACTGGTTCGCGAGGGCGATGCCTTTGCTGATCTGCAGCTGATTAGCTGCGTCGGCCTTGGCTTTCGAGCCCTTGATCCACACCCCGAGCTGCACTTTGAAGTCGAGGCTGTTGTCGGCGATGACTTTGAGCAAGGTTTCGGCGTGCGGGCTTGCGTCGAAGACGCGCAGAAAGCTGTATCCGCCGCGCGCCAAAAGCTCGAGATCTTCCTTCACCTCGGCCTCGCTCGGGTAGGTGTTGGTGTTGGGATTCTCGTTCGAGCGATATCCGGAGTAGCAGACGGCGCGCCGCGCCAAGACGCGATCGGGGATGCAGCGCTTACCGTCCCTTTCGCCGTTCGGGCACGTCTCCATCACGTCCAGGTGCTGCGCGTCCGGGATGGCTCGCTGCAAGAAAGCGGCGTTCGACGCGCCGGCGGCACCGGCGCTGGACGCCGAGCCACCGCCTTGCCCGCCGGTACCGGCGAAACGCGACGAGTTGTCGACCGAGCAAGCGCTCATCAGGGCGAGCGCCAAACACGCCGTGCCGGCCGCCATACTGCGAAGGATAGCCATCGATCGGAGCTAGCTGAGCGCTCGCGATAGCGCGACGTATTTGCGCGCTCGATTGGTTCTGACCCCACATCAGAGCCATTCCCGCCATCGGTTTGCAACCGCTCAGGGGAAATGGGGCGGCGAGCCCGCGCGCCCGCCCTGCACCATCACGAGCGGCGGCGGCAGGCCCTAAGCGAGCAAGCGGGCCGCTATTCCGTCGAGAACGCACTCGAGCCCTTGGTCGAATTCGACATCTGGGGATTCGTGCTTGGCTTCCCGAACGAGCTTCGCGACCATCGGAAAGCGCCCGGTCTCGAGCGTTCGCTGCAGGTAGGGGAAGTGGCGGTCACGCCATTCAGCTTCTGTCATTCCCGTCTGCTTTTCGGCGCGTAGCTCCCCGAATTCACTTTGCAAAGCGCCAATGACGTAAGCGTTGAGCACGCGCAGCGCCTGAACCGCGCAATCGATGCTCTTGAATCCCGCTTCTTGTCGGACGGCGGCGAGCGACGCTTCGATGAAAGTCAGCGCCTGGGGACCGACGCGATGCCGACCGGCGATGAGCTCGACGAACCAACTATGGGCACGAGCGGCGGCGCGCATGCGCCGAGCGACCTCGCGAAGGCCCTTGCGCCAACTGCGTTTAGAGATCGGGCCCCCGGCCACAAGCTCGCCGTAGATCTGGTCCACCATCAAGTCGAGCATTTCATCTTTGGTCCCGACGTGGCCGTACAGTCGCATGGGCCCCGCGTTGAGCGCTTTCGCCACGTTGCGCAGTGAGACCGCTTCAATTCCATCGCGGTCGGCGAGCGTCATCGCCGCCTTCACGATTTCCTCGCGCGTCAGTGGCACCGGCGCGGGACGGGTCCGGGGCTCTGGCCGCTCCCACACCACGGCAGATGGCTTAGGGGTGTCCGCTGAAGCGCTCACTCCGCGACCGTTACCACGCAGCTTGACACCCTGGGTACTTCGATACAGTGTATCGATCAATACATCGAAAGGATAGTGTCATGTCGCAAGAAACAGCGCCGGTTCTGGTGGTGGGTGGCAGCTTGGTCGGGCTTTCCGCGGCCATGTTTCTCAGGGCCTGGGGGGTGAACACGGTCCTAGTGGAGCCGCACCGCGGCAGCTCACCTCATCCGCGTGCCATCGGCTACACGCAGCGCACGATGGAGCTCTTTCGATCGCTGGGGATTGCCTCGCAGATCCCCGAGGCACCGCCGAGTTTTCGCCTAGACCGGCGAAAGGTGGAGAGCCTAGCCGGGAAATGGGAGGACGCGAGCGCCTGGACGCCGGACAAGAAGGCGGCGCCCACCGCGAAACTCGAGTACTCCCCGATGCTCGGGGCGGCGATTGCGCAGGACAAGGTCGAGCCCATCATTCGCGACAAGGCACGGGCCCTAGGGGCGGACCTGCGTCTAGGAACGCAGCTCTTGAGTTTCGAGCAGGACAGCGGAGGGGTAACCGCTCACTTGCGCGAGCGCGACGGCGGCCGCGAGTACGCGCTGCGCGCCCAGTACATGATCGCCGCCGATGGTAGCGACAGCCCGGTCCGTACTGCGCTCGCCCTCGGCCGAAGCGGCCGAGGGCACCTGCGCGTGATTCGCAGCATTTTGTTCCGCGCTCCGCTCGAGGAGTACCTGGCCTCGGGTACCCATCAGTTCGAAATCGAACAGCCGGGCTTCGCGGCTTTTCTTACGACCTACAACGATGGGCGCTGGGTGCTCATGTTTTCCGATGACGTCGAGCGTGACCACAGCGCCCTGCTGGAAGCCGTGCAGAAAGCCATTGGGCGCACCGATCTGCCGATCGATATCATCACCACGGGTCGCTGGGACCTGTCCGCGCTGATCACAGATCGCTTTTCCGAGGGCAGAGTTTTTCTGGCCGGTGATGCCGCGCACACGCTGCCGCCAACTCGCGGAGGTTTCGGCGCGAACACGGGCATCGCGGACGCGCACAACCTCGCCTGGAAGCTGTCGGCCGTGCTGGCGGGAACGTCCTCTTCGGCGCTGCTCGAGACCTACCACGCCGAACGCCATCCCGTGGCATGGGTTCGAATGGAGCAGACCTTCGCGCGTCCCGATTATGCGAAAGAAGCGAACGGCATCGCCGACGGGGTGCAGATACTCGACGATGCGGCGCTGGAATTTGGCCAGCTCTATCGTTCCGGGGCGGTGCTCGGGGCGGGCTCAGAGCTTCCCGCGGCCGCGAGGCCCGACGAGTGGGCGGGTCAGCCTGGCACCCGAGCGCCGCACGTTTGGGTCAGCGCGAATGGTCAAAAAAAATCGACCCTGGACTTCTTTGGACCCGGCTGGGTGCTGCTCAGCGAGGACCCCGCTTGGAATGAGGCGGCGAACAAAGCCGCGGCCGAGCTCGGAATCGCCGTCGACGCGGTTCGTCCGGGCGACGACTATCCGCTCGAAGAGGCCACGAACGTTCGCACGGCGTTTGGGATCGGAACCGGTGGGGCGTCGTTGGTTCGTCCCGATGGCTACGTGGCGTGGCGCGCCGTCGAACGGCCCGGCGATCCGGAGACGGAGCTGAAAAAGGCACTGGCTACGGTTGCGTTTGCCGCCCGGACGCCTGCCGTGGGGCCAACGTGAGCACGCTCGCTCGAAGCCCGTATAGCCGTCTCGAAGATCTCGAGCCTTCGAGGAGCTGACCGCGCTCTGCCTTTCAGCTAAAGCCGGGGTCCCCCCCGGTGGCCTCGCTCTGATACGGGCTCGTAGTCCAGCGAGGTGACCTGGTCGCCGCCGTTACTTCCCCACACTGGTGAGTCCGACCGTAGGCTTCTACGACAGCGATGCTTATGAAATCGGCGGCCCCCGAGTGGATGACTCTGCTGCCCGTCGCCATGTGCTCGCGGGCATGGGCTTCGGGTGATATGACACCCAGATGCTGCGGCGTGTCTCGAATCCGCCGAACCCATGGTCGACGCACATCGAATGGCTCGACGAAATCCCGGCCGCGCCGCTCGAAGTGTTCGAGGACCAAACGCGCAGTATCCTGGCCCATAATACGTCGCCCCGGGTCGGCTTCGAATATGGGTTGAATCCGTATCGCGGGTGTCAGCACGCCTGCGCGTACTGTGAAGCGCGGCCGCGGCACGAGTGGCTGGGGCTCGGCGCGGGGACAGACTTCGACCGTAAGATCGTCGTGAAGCCGCGTGCCGCCGAGCTCCTTCGTGCCGCGTTCGACGCCCCATCCTGGCAGGGTGACGTGGTCGTGATGAGCGGCGCGACCGATCCGTATCAACCGCTCGAGGCCAGCTATCGCCTCACCCGCGACTGCCTCGCGGTCTGCGCTGAATATCGAAATCCAGTCGCGATTGTCACCAAGGGCGCGCTCATCGAACGTGAGCTCGATGTGCTTGCCGCCATTTCCGCCGAGTCGCGAGCCACCGTGACCCTCTCCATACCCTTTTGGAACGCCGAAAGCGCCCGCGCGCTCGAGCCTCTCGTGCCGTCCCCCACGCGGCGAATGAGAACAGTTCAGCGGCTCGCCGCTCGAGGCATCGACGTCGGTGTGGCGGTGGCGCCACTGATCGCCGGTCTCGCGGACGCCGATCTTCCGGCCCTGCTCGCCGCCGCCAAGGAGGCCGGCGCCCGACGGATTACGCTTGGGTTCCTTCGCCTTCCGCCACCGGTCGACGCTATCTTCGAAGAACGACTACAGGCTCACTTTCCGCTGCGAGCGCGCCGCATCCTCGCGCGCCTCAACGACGCCGGCTACCAGCGCGCGATTGACTCCCTCTACCAGATGACTTGCCGCCGCCTCGGCCTCACCTTTCATCCACCCGGTGACGACTTCGCCAACACCCCCAGCGCCGGCCCCCTCGAGACCCGCAGCTTCCGCCGCCCGCCGGCGCCGGGGCAGCAGCTCGGCCTGTTCTCTGAAGCTGAGCAAGCACCAGTGATTCGCCGGAGCAGCTTCATTTAGCCGCGCTCATGAGCTGGTTCGATGGTCAAAGAGCCCGGCCGTCGACGTCCAAGCCTTCGGCGTCGCGGGCCGGTCCTCGGCGATTAGCCGCCGGAGTGGCGCTGATCAGAAACGCGTTCAATCAACTGTGCCCTTCCTACCGTTCGCGCAGCTTGGGGAGCCGCGCGCGTTGGACCCCAAACCGCAGAGCTCGCGTCGCGCGGCCTCTGCCACGAAACCTAGCCTTGCCAAGAAGTACTGGCCCGTCGAGAACAAACCGCTACGCTCGGCGTTACTACCGACCTAGACCAACCCTGCGCGATGCCCGAGCTCCCTGAGGTCGAGACGGTTTGCCGTTTGATGCGCGCCACTTTGCGCGGCAAGCGCGTGGAGCGCGTCGAGGTGGTTCGCGACCCGATCGTGTTCTCGAAAGATTCGCCCAAGGCGCTCGAGAAGGCGCTCGTCGCGCGCGTGGTCGAGTCGATCGGGCGGCGAGGGAAGTTTTTTTGGATTGCCCTGAGCGGGCCGGGCCCCACCGTCTTCGGGCACCTCGGCATGAGCGGTTGGATTCGCGAGGTCGGTCACGAAGGAACCCGGCTGCACGGCCACGGCAAAGCGCCTTTCGATGACGCGTCCGGCCGTCCGCGATTTTTGCGGCTGTTCATCGACATCGGCGGGGGGAGAGGCGTTGCCTTCACCGACCCACGAAGACTCGGTCGCGTCTGGCTGGGCGGCCCTCCCGAGGATGAACCGCGAGTGAAGCGGCTGGGGCGCGACGCCTTCGACGACCTTCCCACGGTCAGCGAGCTGCTCACGATGTTGGGCCGACGCACGATCGCCATCAAAGCGGTGCTGCTCGATCAAGCCGTGCTCGCCGGCATCGGCAATTGGATTGCCGACGAGGTCCTCTACCAATCGAAAATTGCCCCAAAACGAAGCGCGGCTTCGCTTGTTAAGCGCGAGGTGGCGGCCCTTCGCCGCTCCATCGAAGCGGTGCTCCATCATGCCGTAAAGGTCGGCGCTGACCATCACCAGTTTCCAAAGTCGTGGCTCTTCGAGCACCGCTGGGGCGGCGCGCGCGGTGCGGCGCGCGTCGGGGCTCAGCTCATCGTCCGCGAAGAGGTCGGCGGGCGCACGACGGCATGGGTGCCGTCGCGACAAAAGTGAAGGCTTCGAGAGCGCATGATTACGAGCACTGCCTCGCGGTGTCGGCCGGGCATCGGGCGGCGCGCCGCGAGGCGAGGTGCATTGCGGCACATGGGACCGCCCCCACTCTCGAGCTCAGAAAGGCTCGGCATCGAGCGCGGAGAGTCAGACCCAAAGTTTCTTTCGCGAGCGGTAATTCGTGCAAAAAGGGACGCCATTTTCGGTCAGCGAATAGGTATTGCGGAGATACACTGTCGAAAGACGATGTTGAAGCTCACTGCCTTGATCACGAGTGCGTCGCTGGTGCTGCTTTACGGCTGCGGCGCGGATACTCCCGCGAGCCCTGGGCTTGGCGCGAGCGGCGGCCAGGGCCAGGGCGGAGCTGCGGCCAGCGTAGTCGGCACATCCGGCGCCGCCGGTAGCGGCGGTCAGGCCGTAGGTGTGTCGGTTGCCGGGGCATCCGGTAACGACGCAGCCGGCGGAGCCGTGGAAGCGGCCGGTGGCCTGGGCGGCGCTAGCGCGAGCTCGGCGGGCGCCACCAGCACGTCGAGCGGCGGCGCGATGAGCAGGTCCAGCGGCGGCGCGAGCAGCATGCCGAGCGGAGGTGCGACCAGTATCGACTCAGGCGCGTCGAAGGCGGCGCTCGTGCAATTGCAGGCGTGGCTCGCGCTCACGGCTGCGTCGCGACCACCACTCGCGGGTGAAGCGTTTGCATCGGTCGCGCTCACGAAGGCCGATGACGCCCAAGCCCGCACCCTGCTGCTGACGGATTACACCGCGCAGCTCAAGGCCACGCGTGCGGCTGAAGTCGGCGCGACGGAAAGCGTCGCCAAGACGGTCACGGCGGGCGGGGTCAGCATGAAGTACTACGCCGCCAAGCGCGGCAGTAAGCCGGCTACCGGCTGGAATTTGTTCATTTCCATGCACGGCGGGGGCGACACCAACGCCGCCACCAATGATGAGCAGTGGCAAAATCAGATAGCGCTCGTGTCGGGCTACGATCCGAAAAATTCGATTTGGGTGGCGCCCCGCGCTCCGACCAACGCCTGGAATATGTGGTTTTTGAGTGACATCGATGCGCTCTTCGAACGAATCGTGCAGGACATGATCGCGTTCGAAGGCGTGGATCCCAATCACGTGTACTTGAACGGTTACTCGGCCGGCGGTGACGGCGCGTACCAGATGGGCACGCGCATGGCGGATTCCTGGGCGGGAGTCGGCATGAGCGCTGGTCACCCGAACGACGCGTCTCCGTTGAGCTTGCGCGACACCGCTTTTGCGATCCACGTCGGCGGCGACGACACGGCCTTCGATCGCAACAAAAAAGCAGCCGAATGGGGCGCGTTGCTCGATGGTTTGGCCGCCGCCGACCCAGGCGGCTACGTGCACCAATGGCAAGTGCACGCAGGCCTGCCGCATTGGATGAACTTGGCGGACGCGGTCAGCATTCCGTTTCTGCAAGCGCACGCGCGCGACCCTTTGCCGAAGAAGGTCGTCTGGCGGCAGGCGCCAACCCTGCGCTCGCGGTTTTATTGGCTAGCCGTCCAGCCGTCGGACGTCGCGTCGGGGAGCCAACTGACCGCATCCTATGCGGGTCAAAGCGTCGACCTGAGCGGCGTGCAGGGAGTGGCCAAGCTCAGCGTCCGCGTCAGCGACGCCATGCTCGATCAAGATCAGCCGGTCGTGGTCACGATGGCGCAAAAACAGCTGTTTTCGGGCGTGATTCCGCGCACGATCCGCGTCCTCTACAGCACGCTCGTAGAGCGCGGAGATCCGGCGCTCGTTTTCAGCGGCGAGCTCACCGTCAACCTCAAGTGACGCTCGGCCACCCTTCCTGAGGCGTCGGCGCTAACGACGCGCGGATGGATTTCGCGCCACGCCGCTTCAGGGCTGCGCGATAGAGCGGGCAAATGCCCCGGGTGTGACGCGGAGGATGCGTTTGAAGTGACGATGCAGGAGGCTTTGATCGTAGAACCCCACTCGGGCGGCGACCTCGGCTTGCGGCATCCCGCGCGCGAGCAAGTCCTGCGCGAGAGCGATGCGGCGATGGGTCACGTAGGCGTGCGGCGGCAGCCCAACCTGCTCATGGAACGCGCGGCAAAGCCGAAATTTGTCGAGGCGCGCATGCATAGCGAGCGCCTCGAGGCCGATCGTTTCGGTGAAGCGCTCGTCGAGCAGGGCCCGTGCGCGAGCGACCGCCGCGGTGCACCGCACCCGACGACCGGTTTCCGTGTCGCGCGGCGCACTCATCACGTCGACCAACGCGCGTAAGGCGTTGCAGACGGCTTCTTCGAGCGCCGGTTCCGGCCCTGCATCGAGCAAGTGGCGATGCAGAGCCAAGAGCGGTTGTGCGAGCTCATCGTGCCGGTCGAGCGAGCGCGTTCGCGGCACCACGGCGGGGCGTTCGAGTGCAGCGCGAGCCTCGTCGACCAGCGCCGCGTCGAAGAGCACGACCTGAAAATCGAGCCTGCCTTCGCGCGCGCGCTCCACCGCCACTTCCCCCGGTACCTTGATGCTGACACTCCCCGGCTCGCTCGACCACTCCTCGCCGCCGCTCACCCAATGCGAACGCCCGGCAAGGTGCATCGTCGCCCCATAATGCTCAGGAACCCGCCCTCATGAGCGGCCGTTCTCCGGCAAAGCGAACGACGGTCACGCCAGGAACTGGACGGCGCACGGAGAGCGAGCTTCGATCGTCGCGTTCGAGGGCGCCGGGCATGCGACGAGTGTTGCGCATCCCCGCTGTCTGTCGAGTCGAGCGACGGGATGCGGCCGAACGATTTGAACAAGTTCGTCCAAGTCGTTTTCGCGGGCTGGTTCCTAAGCTTCACCCACACCACAACGGAAAGGGAAACCATGCGAATTTTTCTCACCGGCGCGACAGGCTTCATCGGATCGCAGATCGTCCCGCAGCTCCTCGAGGCCGGGCATCAGGTGCTCGGTCTCACCCGCTCCGATGCCGGGGCGAAGCAGCTCGCCGCCCTAGGCGCCGAGGCCCACCGGGGCGATCTCGACAATCCCGCCACGCTCAGGAGCGGCGCGGAGAAAGCCGATGCTGTCATCCACTGCGCCTTCGATCACGACTTCTCCCGTTTTGTGGAGAACTGCCAAAAGGACCAGCGGAACCTGGAAGCCATGGGCGAGGCGCTCGTTGGCTCTACGCGGCCCTTGGTCATCACCTCGGGCGCCGGCCTGGGCAGTCGCAGGCCGGGGGAGCTCGCGAGCGAAGAGGTCTTCGACGCGGCGAATCCAAGTCCGCGCAAGGTTTCGGAGGAGGCCGGGGCCGCGCTCGCCGCCCGTGGCGTCAACGTCTCTATCGTGCGCCTGCCGCAGGTCCACGACACACGCAAGCAGGGGCTCATCACGCCGCTCATCGAAATCGCCCGCGCGAAGGGGCGCGTGGCGTACCTGGGCGAAGGCAAGAACCGCTTTGCGGCCGCCCACGTGAGCGACGTCGCGCGCCTGTACAAGCTCGCGGTCGAACGGGCCGAACCCCACGCCCGTTACCACGCAGTCGCCGAAGAGGGCGTCCCCATGCGCGACATCGCCAAAGCACTCGGCCGCTCCTTGAAGCTGCCCGTGGTGAGCCTGGCCGGCCCCGAGGCGAAGGATTACTTCGGCTGGATGGAGATGTTCGCCAGCTTGGACATCCCGGCTTCGAGCATCATCACTCAGAAAAAGTTGGGCTGGACGCCGGTGGGACCCGGGTTGATCGCCGATCTCGACAAGCTCGAAATCTAGACCGTCCGCGGGCCAGCTCGGAGAGCTCGCGTCGCGCTCACCAGGCGTGTCGGCCGGGTGCGGCCTCCGCGCCATCGTTGAAAAAGCCGGCTGTCGGTCCCATCGGGCCGAGGGTGGCGAGGTGCACGGCGATGGCCGCGCCTTGCTCTACGGTTCGATACCCCTGATTTTCATTCAGGTCCGTGGCGACGTAACCGGGGTTCGCGGCGTTCACCTTGATTCCGTGGGCCGCGAGCTCTTTGGCGAACGACACGGTGATCATGTTGAGCGCGCTCTTCGACGAGTTGTAGCCGAGCAGGTTCACGCCGTACGTCCCGCTGGTCATGTCCAGCTGCTCGGCGATGGAGCCAAGGCTGCTGCTCATCATGACGATGCGCGCTTGCCCGGCCTTGCGCAGAAACGGCACGAAGGACTGGGTCACGCGGACCGGGCCGAAGACGTTCACCTCATAGAGCGCGTGCATGTCGTCGAGGCTCGCCTCGGTCGGCGCGGTGTAGCCACCGGTGGCGACGCCGGCGTTGTTCACCAGCACGTCGAGCGTGTCGCTTGCCTTGCCGTACGTCACGGCCGCCGCTTGGACGCTGGCGTCATTGGTCACGTCGAGCGCCAGCACGTGGGCGTCGAGCCCCTCATTGCGCAAGTCGGCGGCGGCCTGCTCGCCGCGCTCGAGGTCGCGACACCCGAGCCATACCGAGTATCCTTTGTGACCCAGCTGGCGCGCGATCTCGCGGCCGATTCCCTTGTTCGCGCCGGTGACCAGCGCCGTCTTACGAGTGTTCATTGGTGCATCTCCTTCGTTGAATAGCTCATTAGCTCATTAGCCCATCGACGTGCCGGTCGTCTGCGCGGTGATCGACGGCGGCCCGCAGCGGCCTTATCTCGGTTTAGCCGTAAAACTCGATCTTGGCGCAGTCGCCTCAATGAGGGTTTCGTCTTTTACCGGCATTTCAAGGCAGTCATCGGTTTGAGCCACCCGACCATCACAAGCAGATCCGCTTACAGGAGGCGCGCTTGCGTCTGCTCGTCGAGCCGGGAGCGGTCGCTAGCGTGGCCTTTTCGGTCGGTTACGAGAGCGCGTCACAATTCAGCCGCGAGTACGCTTGCCAGTTCGGGCTGCCGCGAGCCCCCGACGCGGCTCGCTCGCGCACCCGGTAAGCCGGCGAGCGAGAGCTCGTGAGTGTCGAGCACTCCGCGGTGTACGACGCGGTCCTCCAAGCTCACAGGCAGCCTCTCCCGACGTCGTCGATGTGAACGCGGAACGGCCTGGGTTCAGCCCAAATACGATGCTTCGAGCGCGGCCGGATCAATGAGCTGAACTGAACGCTAAAGCCGCCTTCAGATATTCAATCTGGGTCTGTTGTCGTCTACTTCTCTACTTCTAAGTAGTCGCGACTCAAGCGCGAAATCAGACCAGAAACAGACGGTCGATTTTTTGTCCGCGCCCGGTCGGCTCGAGCGACTCCTACCACGGTTGGGGCGGCACGCAGCTCATTCGGGAGGCAGCACATGTTGATTTTGGCCGACGGTCATTGGCTCTTCATCCATGCATCGGTGTACGCTGAATGTTAACGCTATCATTCAGAGGCAAGTCCGTTCTCGGCGCGGCTTGTTTAGTTCTCGCAAGCGCCGCCTGCTCCGCCAACGGTGAGGGGCAGATTGCGAATCAGGATGTGCCAGGTGCGGGTGCGGTCAACGGCCCGGGCGGCGCCGCCGGTGTGAGCTCCATGCCAGGCGGCGGAGCCAATTCAGGCGCTGGAGCCAGCTCTAGCGGTGGCGACGCCGCCCCATGCGACTCCAGCGCTTCGCTCGCCCCCGCCCGCATCTGGCGCATCACCGACGAAGAGTACGTCAAGGTCGTGAGCCAGGTGTTCGGCGTGGGCATGCCGGCCGAAGTCACCGAGCCCGCCGTCCCTGGCGCGGACTTCAGCAACACCTCCGAGCACGCCCAGGTGAACATCGACATTGCCAAACAGTACCAAAGCGCTGCCCATCAAGCCGCGCTGCTCGCAGTCTCTTCCCACCTGAAGGCGTTCCTGCCCTGCGGCGAACAAGCGCCGTCCGACGCGTGTATCGAGGGCTTCATTCGCAACCGCGTGGCCCGAGCCTTCAGTCGCGCCGTCACGGCTACGGAAGTACAGAGCCTGGTAGCCTTGTACAAGTCCAGCGGCGCGGATGGCGTCGCCACCGGTATCCGGCTGATCATCGAAGCCGCGCTGCAAGCTCCCTCGTTCTTGTACCGCACGGAGCTCGGCAGCGCGCCAGATAGCGGGCCCACCGCCAAGGTCACGCTGACCCCCTACGAGCTGGCCACGGCCATCTCGTTCGCCTTGACCGACTCCGTCCCGGACGACGCATTATGGGCCAAGGCAGAGGACCGCTCCATTGTCCGCCCCGAGGTAACCAGTGCGGAAGTCGAACGCCTGCTGGCACTGCCCATCACGCAGAAGAACCTGAGCCATATGGCAGGTTTTTGGCTGGGTACCGAGAAGATCCCGGCTGCCACCAAGGACGACACCTACCCGATGTACACCGCGCAGGTTCAATCGGATTTATACGCCAGCACGCAACTGTTCGTTCAAGACGTGTTCAGCAACGGCACGGTCACCGACCTGCTGACCTCGTCCAAGCTGTATATGAATGAGTCGCTGGCCAAGGTCTACGGCGTGTCAGGTGTCACTGGCACCGCGATGCAGGCGGTGACTTCGACGGCGCCCGAGCGAAGCATGGGCATCATCAGTCAGCCTGGCATCTTAGCAGCGTTCGGTCACCCCTATGAAACGGACGTCGTCCATCGGGGGTTATATCTGTACTACTCGTTCGCTTGCGGCGTCGCGATACCCCCGCCACCGGACGGCGCGTTCGCGGCCAACCAGAACCTTCCGGCCAACTCGACCCAGCGAGATCGCGCGAATTTCCGCGCGGGCAATGGCGCTTGCAAGCCCTGCCACGCAAACTTCGACCCCCTCGGCCTGGCTACGGAGCACTACGACGGCATTGGCCGATACTCCGCGACGAACGCACATGGCGACATCGACTCGAGCTCCACGGTCATCAACTTGGGCGAGCTCAACGGTCCCATCTCCGGCTTGCCAGATCTGGTTGCGCGCCTGAAGACGGGGCGACGGGTGCCCGACTGCGCCGTTACCAACCTGTCTCAGTTCGTGCTCGGCCGCGAAGTGAAGACCGACCATTCCTGCGCGCTCGCGGCGATCAAAGACAAGTTCGCCGCCACCGGCTCATTCAAAGACTATTACCGAGCAATTCTCACTTCGCCGGGCTTCGTCACGCGCGACCCCGACGCCAAGTAAGGAACATCAGCATGTCATCACGCAATCAGCAGAGCTACGTCCCGCGGCGCGCCGTGCTCGCCGGCATTGGCGCCTCCGCCGCCACGATGTTCTTGCGCCCGATGTTTGCATCGGCCGCGGGCGCACCGCCGACCCGGCTCTTGATCGTGCACCGCCCGTGTGGGGCGAACCACGACAGCTTCTTTCCCAGCAAGGGTGGTCTGACTGACTTCGTGTTGCCGCCCATGATTCAGTCGCTCGAGCCTTTCCGCAAGGAAATGGTCATTCTCGAGGGCATTTCCTGTCCACGCAGCAACGATTGGATTGGCGACAAGCACTCCGCCGGCATGATCACCATGATGAGCGGTAAGCGCTTCATTGGCATCCCCGGCACCGACAGCATCGTCGGGGCCGGCGCCGACGGCAACGCCAAGAACATCGTCGCCGCCGACAAGACATTCGATCAACTGTTGCTCGACCTGTCACCCAAGGTGCAAAAGACCGCGATCGCATCGCTGCAGGTCACCGCGTTCCGGCCTTCGAGCGTCGGTCTGCCCTCGTTCCGAGTGATGTCGTACAACAAGCCGAACGGTCCGCTGTTCCCCGAAAGTCGCCCGAACGTCCTGTTCGACTCGATCTTCGGCTCGGGGGTTGGCCTATCCGCGGACGCCTTGGCCCGCCTGCGCGCGCAGAACAAGAACATCTTGGATTTCGTGAATGCCGACCTGGCGCGCCTGCGGGGCCACGTGCCGACCTCGCAGCTGGCCAAGCTCGATACGCACCTGGCCGCCATTGAATCGCTCCAGGCCAGCGTCGCCACCTCCGGCGTCGCGCCGGGCGCCGCGTGCAGCAAGCCCAACCAGGTGTCGCTCCCCGCCCTGAGTGGCAATCTAAACATCGACGAAGCGCAGCACTTGGCCGTCGCCAAGAACCAGCTAGCCAACATCGCGGCCGCATTCCAATGCGACCTGACCCGCGTGGCCACGTTCTCCTTCGCTCACGGCAACTCGACGCTGGAGTGGCAGAAGATGTCGACGGGCTTTCCATCCGGCACGAATGGCACCCACCACGACGTCTCCCATCAGCCCGCCTCCGTGACCGCGCAAGATCGCATCGAGCAGATCTACTGTGAGCAGCTCGCCGCTTTCCTGCAAACTCTGAAAGCGGTTCCGGAAGGGACGGGAACGATGCTCGACAATACGCTGGTCGTGTATTTCAACGAAGTCAGCAACGGCAACACCCACGGCACCGACAACATGCCACTCTTGATGTTCGGCGGGAAGAATCTCAGCTTGCAGACAGGTCAACACCTGCACATGAACGGCCGCTACATGAACGACGTCTGGGCCGCCGTTGGCACCGCGTTCGGTCTAGACATGAAGACATTCGGCGACACCCAATACAGCACCGGCCCGGTGTCGGGGCTCTTCTCGGGAGTATGAAGCGATGCGCGGTCTCCTCTCGTATGGTTCGGTGTCGCTGCTTGTTCTCGCGGCCTGCGCCGGCGCGGATCCGGCTGCTCCTCGCAGCACCGGCGCTGGGGGCGCTGGGGGCGCTGGGGGCGCGGCAGCCGGCGCTGGATGCGGCGG
>CAHJWM010000060.1 GCA_903642325.1 Myxococcales bacterium
GCTGATGGGCTGGGTGGCGCCGGCGGGTCGAATGGCATCGCCGGATCGAATGGCATCGCCGGATCGAATGGCATCGCCGGATCGAATGGCTCGGCCGGTTCGAGTGGTTCCGCCGGATCGGGCGGCTCCGCCGGAACAGGCGGCTCAGCCGGATCGAGCGCTGGCGGCGGCGCGGCTGGAGCGGCCGGGGGCGGCGGCAGCGGCGGAGCAGCTACCGGCGGCCCGGATGTGATCACCACGATCAGCAACGGCGGATTTTGGAATGACAGCGCTGGGCATCGCATCGAGGCCCACGGCGGCGGGTTCATCCAAGTCGGCGCCACTTGGTACTGGGTGGGCGAGGACCGCTCCCTCAATGGCCGCACTTTTCGCGGCATCAATCTCTACGCATCCACGGATCTGTCGCGCTGGGAGCTCCGTCGGGCGATCATTCGCCCCGCGACCACGCCCGCGCTGGCCGCGGTCGGGCGCATCATCGAACGGCCGAAAATCATCTACAACGATGCGACCAAAAAGTTCGTGGTCTGGTTGCACTGGGACGGCGATAACTTCGCGCCGGCAGAAGCGCAGGCGGGCGTGTTCACGTGCGATACGATCGACGGCGACTACACCTTCGTCGACTCCTTGCGACCCAACAACAACATGTCGCGGGACGATACTTTGTTCAAGGACGACGACGGCCGGGCGTATTTCATTTCGGCAGGCAACAACAACGCGGACGAGATTTTTTACCAACTGACGGACGACTACTTGGCTATTGCCAAGCAGATCGCGAATCCGTGGCCGGGTGCCTTTCGCGAAGCGCCGGCAGTCTTCAAAGTAAGCGGGCGTTACTTCTTTATTTCTTCGAGCACCAGCGGCTTCGATCCGAACCAAGCCAAGTACAGCACTGCGACGGCCATGGCCGGGCCTTGGTCAGCATTGCAAAACCTCGGCAACAACATCACCTACGACACGCAGCCCGCGTTCGTCATTCCTGTTCGAGGCACGCGAACGACGACCTACGTCTATGCCGGCGACCGTTGGCTCGACCCCGACGTCATCGGCTCGAAGTACATTTGGTTTCCACTCACCGTCAGTGGGAGCACCCTCAAGCTCGAGAGTGAAGCCACGTGGAAGCTCAACGTGACGACGGGAGCGCTGGCTCCCTGATTCAATTGCCCGGTTGACAGCTACGGGCGCACGCGAGGCTTGGACCAGCTGGCCAGTACCGCCGGCAGCAGCACCACCGCGGAAGCGAGGCAAGTCAGCTCGCCCAGGACGGCGACCAAGCCGAACAGAAACAGCGCGCGGTTCGTGGCCAAGAGCAGCGAGCCGTAGCCGATGATGGTCGTCATGGAACACAGCGCGACCGCGCCACCGGTTGAACGAATCGCCTCAATCACGTCTTTTTCGCCGGTCTGGCGGTAGCGTGCCATCACGTTGACCGAGTAATCCACGCCGATGCCAAACGTGATTGGGAAGGCAATGAAGTTGCAGAAATTTACTTTGACCTTCAGCACCAGGGTCAGCGCGGTGAGCCACAACACGCCAATCAAGAGTGAGCCGATGATCAACAGGGTGGACCGGTTGAAGCGAAAAATGAAGGTGACCAGCAGGATCACTCCCAACAGCGCAGCCCCCGTAGCGAGCGGGCCGTCGCGGGTGACGGAAGAGATGATGTCGGCAGACAACGGGATGGAACCGGCGGGGCGCGCGTCGCGGCCTGAAATGCGGCGTAGCTCGTTGGTGAAGGCGGCGAGCCCGTCTGCGCGCCAATTGGCGCCACTCGGTTTCGGAAAAACCATCACCGCTCGGTCCAAACGGCCACTCCGTTCGCGCAGGCCCGCGGTCAACGTGTGTGGCAAGTCGTTGGCTTGCAAGATGCGCAAGCTATCTGGCGGAAGATAAGGCGTCACCGCTCGACGCTGGTCGGCGGTCAGCGCTCCTTGGATACGGGGCGTGAAAATTTGCCGTATTTTTTGCACTTCCACGAGCTTTTCGGATTGCTCGGTGGGGATCACGTCGTTCTCGTCTTGAACCTGAGAAACGTACTCCTTTAGCACACCGCTGTCCGTCGAGGCCTTGAGCGCCGCACTCACGCGCGCCGTCGCCTGCGGTGAATCGGTAAGCACCACCAGCGGCGTCAGGTAGCGCCCGAGCAACTCATCCATCCGATGACCCCAATAGGCTTCACCGGAGATGTGCGAGTCGGCGCGGCGAAGCTGTGAGAAATCGTACTCGATCCACGAGCCATCGATGGACCGCACGCGGTAAAGCGAGAGCAGGGTCAGGATTGCCGCCAGTGCGACGATCGGCCTCGGGTGTCGTTGCACGAGATTCGCCACGCGGCCCATGACGACGGGGCGGTGCGGACCGCTGCGCTGGCTGGTGCCATCGCGATCGAGCCAACTGAGCAGGGACGGGCTGAGCAGGAAGGCCATCAGCCAGCACGCAACCATACCGACCGCGCCGATCACACCAAACTGATGAAAACCACGGAATTGCGTGATCATCAACGAGCCATATGCGGTCGCCGCCGCCAGCGCGGCCACTACCGTGCCGGCGCGTGAGCCCCAGATCGCGATCAGCAACGACTGCTCGACGCTTTCCCCCGAGCGCCGCTCCTCCAGATAGCGTGCCAGTAAAATGACCCCGAAATTTACGCCATTGCCCACGATTACCGAGCCTAAAAACGCGGTATTGGAATTGAGACCATCGATGCCAATCGGCGGCAGAGTCACGAGCGCAAAGGCGAACAAGGCCGCCAGCATGAGGGGGGCCAACAGCACGATCACGCTCTTCCACCAGCGAAAAAACCAGAGCACGACCAGCAAGGTGAGCACGACCACGACCGCTGACGAGACGCTCAGATCGGAGACGAGCGCGGCCAGCTCCTCGATATCGATGGCCACGTCGCCCGTGTAGCCAATGCGCATGCCGGCGGCATACCTATCCGTACCGCCGAGGGCCTTGAGATCGGTTTGTACGCGCTTGAAGAGGGCGTTGCCGAGATCGGAGCCCGTGGTGAACGAGGCCACTTCGATCAGCATTAGCGTTGCGTGCTGGTCGGCATTCGAGAAGCGCCCGCTCGCGAAACGGTCGGTGCCCTTCTTTTCGTATTTCTGCTGCAGGTCACTGAAGTCGAGCTTGGCCTCTTCCTCGTCCTCTCCCAAGCCCATGTCTAGGCTCTTCGAGACTTCACGGTCGCGCGCGTCGGCGATGCGCTCGTGCACCGTCTGCAGATCCGCCAAGTCGACGTAGAGCGGCGCGTTGTGCCTCAAAAACTCGCTCTCGACCTGCACGCCAGTGCGCACGGAAGCCACGAGGTCTTTAGGATAGCCTCGGACACGCGCGGCTAGGTCATCGACCAAACGCTCGCCCGCTGCCAGATTTTCGGGCCGACCGACATCGATGAAGACGCCCAAGTAGCGGACGCCAGGCATGCGCCGGCGCAGCTCGTCAATGGCCGCAACGCTGGGCGCGTTGCGCGGTAAGAGCTCCTCGATGTCACTCTTCAAGTGGGCATACAACTGGACGGTGCGATATGCGGCCGGGATCGCGATGAGCAGGGCGAGGGCCCACAGCCAGGGACCGCTGCGCACGGCCCAGGCAACGTAGCGGCGGAGGCGCTCGCTGGGTGGGGATCCGTCCTGCGAAGCGGCGCTCATTTGACCACCTCCGCTCCCGGCGCGCCGCCGAGCGCGAGGCCGAAGCGCGCATCGAGCAGACGACGCGCGAGAACCCAGATGACGACCGCGTACAGAGAGCCGACGACGATATCGAACACCCAGTGATGGTCGAGGTAGACCGCGGCAAAGCACATCGAGAGATAAAACCAGATCAAGAGCACCCGACCCAACCAACGGTGACGACGGAAGCCGTCGAGCAGCATCAGCAGAGGATACGCGACATGAAGCGACGGAACCGCGCCGAATACGTCGCTGGAACGCCCATATATGCCGGCAAAATACCGCATTCCGAGCCATGCGTCCACGCGCTCCAGGTTTGGCCCTTCACTCGCGTGCGTGCTCAGATCCACGGCGCAGCCATGGGCATGGAAGTACCAGGGCGGTGCTGCGGGGTAGAGGTGATAAGTGATGAAGCCCGCCACGTTCATGGCCAAGAACGACCACGTGAAGCGGAGCAGGCCCGGGTAATCTCGTCGAAAGAGATAGACCGAATACAGGACTACGACGCCTATGAATGTCCCGTACGGGATAGCGCAGTATCGGTCGAGGAACGGCGTGGCATGGGTCTGAAAGTAGTCGTGCAACGTGGCCCGCGTGCCGTTCACTTGCAAGCCGAAAAAGCGCTGATCGATGGCGCGTAAGTCGCACACGTGCACGTTGTCCGTAGTCAAGCCAACGTTTTTGAAGCTACGCATCGTGTCATATAAAACACCGACCAGACCAATCGGTACGATGCCGAGCAGGAGCCGCTTGGTCCAAACGGACCAATAGGCCAGGAAGGTTGCGGTCAGCGCAATGGCGATGTGATCCCAACGCAGCTCGCTCTGCACGGCCCGAAACGCCGCCAGGAGCCAAAAGGGGGCCACCGGCCAAAGCGGAAACCGTGGATGCAGCCGGTGGACATGCACCATCAGCCGACGCCTACGGTCAGTCATGAGCGGTTGGCGCTCGAGAACACCCACAGCTTCTGCGCGGGGTAGGAAACCAAAAGGAACGCCAGTAGCTTGGCCGGTAGCCAGGCAATGCGCGGCGACCAGCCCAGACCCTCCACCGAACCGGCAAGGAGCAGGCGCAGCGTAAAGAACGTCGCCAGCGACACCACGGCGTAGCGCAAAGCCTGAGGCCAAGCGCGCTCGGCCGCGCGCGAAAAAGTATAGTTGCGATTGATTAGAAAATTCACGATCGCGCCCGCGACGGCACCCGCCGCCGCCACGAAGCCATAGTGCCGCGGAAACAGAAACAACACCATTTGGTACACCGCGCCATCCGCCAGCGTTGCAGCGCCAGAGGAGATGACAGCCTTCGCTACGACCGGTAGCTGAGTTGCGGGCCGAGCCTCATGCGCTCTTGGCGACGGCATGTTGAGCGCCCTCGACTTCGCTCAAGGACTCATCGAGCACGGCGAGCGACTCGTCCGCCTCGGCCTCGCTAAAGATCAGCGGAGGATTGATGCGCACGCGCGGGGCGTAGGCCATGGTCACGACGCCGCGTCTCAGCGTGGCGTCGAACAGCTTGCGGCACTCGCCCGCCGACCACGGCTCCGTCGTGCCCGCCCTCACCAGATCGAAGCCCAGAAATAGGCCTTCCCCGCGCACGTTGGCGACGCTTGCGTGACGGCCGGCCAATGCCGAAAGCCCTGCTTTCATCCGCGCTCCCACCCGTGCGGCCCGCTCGATCAAGCCTTCGTCGCGGATGATGCCGAGGCTCGAGGCCACGGCTGCCGCGGCCAACGGATTGCCGCCGTAGCTCGACGATGAAAAGCTGGGCTTCGACCAAGGCTCCGCGCGGGCGATGTCGGCGCGGGTGGCGACCGCCGTTACCGGGTAACCGCCGCCCATGCCCTTGCCCAGGGTCATGATATCGGGGCGGATGCCCGAGTGCTCACTGCCGAACTTACGCCCCGTGCGTGCGAAGCCAGTGATCATCTCGTCCGCGATCAATAGCGCTTCGTTGTCACGGGCAAGCTCCTGGATCGCGCGCAAGAAATCCGGCGGCGGAACGATATTGCCGGCCGTACCTTGCATTGGCTCGACCAACACCGCGGCGAGCTTGCCCGTGGTTTCGTGCTTCAGCTTGTCCCGCGCAAACTCAACGCACAATAGACCGCAGGAGGGATGCTGGAGCTTGAAGGGGCAACGCGCACAGTCCGCGTAGGGCGTGAGGTGAGCGCCGGGCGCCATGGGGCCAAGCCCGCGCTTGAAGTCGCTGCCCATTTGCGCGAGTGCGCCGCTGGTTTTTCCGTGAAAACCGCCCCAAAATGAGAGCACTTCGAACTTGCCGGTGTAGGCTCGGGCCAGGCGGAGCGCGCTCTCAACGGCCTCCGAGCCGCCAGAGAACAGCTGAACCTTATCGAGCTCCGGCGGCAGCATGTCCGCGAGCAGCTCGAGCGCTTTGAGCCGCGCTTCCGTGGTGAAGGAGCCGACATGGATCTTTGCCAGTTGCGCGCTGAACTCGGCGAGATAACGCGGATGCGTATAGCCCAGCGCGGCCACGGAGATACCCGCCACCAAGTCCAAAAATCGATTGCCGTCGACGTCCGTGAGCTCACTGCCGGCGCCGGATTCGACGGCGATACCCGCGTATTCCCAAATGGCCTGGGTGCCCGGAGCCAAGTGCTCCGCCTCTCGAGCGCGCAGTGCGCGCGACTTGGGCCCGGGAAGCTCGGTGAGCACGCGCAAACGGCGCTTCGAATCACTCGCGGAGGCCATCGGAGGTAGCGCGGATGCCACGGCGGCTGGACCGGCGGTCATAGCTGACCCCGCGGACCGCGGCCCTGCTCGACCAAGGCGAGGCGTGCCGCACGCGTAAGCGAGACCGCAGCGATGTTCGACACAACGGCAACGACGGCCACGGCCAGCAACGTGAGCGGCGCTTCGACTGGGGAGCTCGCCAATCCGAGTAGTGGGCCGAACAGAAGGCCCGCCGTCAAATAAGCGATTCGCTCGTGCCGGCGCATCAAGCCGCCAGGCAAAGACAGGCCCATCGCTTCGCTCTTGGCACGCACGTAACTCACCAACATGGACCCCAAGAGCGCGACCAGCACCACCAGCAAGGCCACGACCGACGCCCGATAAAAGACGGCGAGACCGAGCAACGGTGCCGCGTCCGCGTAACGATCGACGACGGCGTCCAACACTTCACCCGCGTCGGAAGCGACGTTGCGCTCACGAGCTACGATCCCGTCCAACGCGTCGAACGCGGCCCCTAAAAGCAATGCCCCGCCCGACGCCGGGAGCATGCCAGACGCCGCCAGCGGCAAGGACGCTCCAGAGATCACTAGCGAGAGGAGGGTCAAGGTGTCCGGCGACACGCCACTTTTCGAGACACTGCGGCCGACGCCGCGCAACGCCCAGTGGAACGCCTCGATCGGAAAACGCCCGAGCAGGACGGTGCTCGACTCGCGCTGCACGCGCGGATCGAGCGCGCGACCGTGAGCCGCCACGCGGACTCCGTACGCGGCAAGCACCAGCGCGGGCAGCGCAAGAAAGAGCCCGATGAGCGCTTTCCCCTCTAGCCCGAGTGGGCTCATGGCCGGGACGGCGCAGCCCGGTGATGCCCGTTCGTGCGAGCACCATTCTCGCGGGCCGGGGGCCGCGCGTCCACGACGGCAACCTCACGCGAGCTGAGGCTAGCCGACAAGTAGGCCGCAGAGATGACCTTGACGCACTCGATCGCATCACGCGCGTCGGCGCCCACGTAATCGTGCGAGCCAATGGCGATCTTGAATTTGTCGAGCAAGCTGCCGAACCACTCTTTATGGCTTGCATCCATCCAATGCGAGGGCACCGACTGGACGCCAGCGCGGCGCGCAAGATCCGGCCGCGTGCCGACGAGATCATCGCGGACGAGTAGCTGCACCTGGTCGTCGTCGACCGTGATGGCGCCGTACTCACCGTGGATGGTGTACATCACCTTGCGCGCCCCAGCGGTCCACGTGAGCTGGGCCGTGGCGATGCCGTTCGGGAAGGTCAACGTGCAACTGAAGTTGTCTTCCGTATCGTAATCGCCGAGCGTGTGGGCCTTCGCGCTGACCGATACGGGGTGGGAGCCGAGCCACTCGAACGCTAGATAGAGGGTGTGGCTACCGTGATCCATCGCGATGCCACCGCCGGAGTAACGCCGTTCGCGACGCCAGTCAGGGCGCCAATCCGCGACGCCGCGAGCATGCGTGGTGCGAAATGTTTGCAGGGTCACCAAATGCACTCGGCCGATACTTCCGCTCTCGATGAGCGAGCGTACGGTCTTGATGACTGGCGCGTGCTTGTAGTTGTGGCAGGGGAAGAACACGCGCCTGGCGGCTCGCGCGTGCTCCGCCAGAGACACCGCTTCCTCCGGTGAAACGGCGATCGGCTTCTCACACAGGACGTGTAAGCCTCGATCCAGTGCGGCGTGGGCGATGGCGGCGTGCGCGTAGGGCGGCGTCGTGATGTCGACGAAGTCGATGCGCCCGGCCTCAGCCGTCAACATCTCGGTATGGTCCGAGTAAATGCGCGCCTTCGGGAAGTCCTGGCGGGCGGCCGCGCGACGCGCCTCGTTCGAATCCACAATCGCGACGATTTCGAAATCCTTTTCAGCGACTGCGCGTTCGGCGTAGACCGGCGCATGCCCCTTTCCAGCGATGAAACCGTAACCGACAAGGGCGCAACGTAAGGTCTGTGTCACGCGAAACTCTCCTGAAAAAGCCGAAGCGTGCGAATTAGGCGAACCGGTTTCAAAGGGCACTCGCGCTCGAAAATAACCCGAGTACTTAACCGCAATGTAACTAGGGCGAGGGGTGTAGCTGTCAAGGTTCCGGGTGACAAGTTGAACCACTTTGGGGGCGCGGACACGAACTTAAGTAACGGGCCTGTTACTTTTTTTTAAAACTGTGGCCGAATTGTCGTGAGTTCCGGACCGGCCGGTCGGGCCTCATCGGCGCTCGGCGGGGCCCACTGTGCAGCGCTATTGGAAGAGACAAATTCAGAACCGGGGGCTTTCGAATTGCCCAACCAGGCTTCAGGTTCCAGCGTTGACTGGTGAGCAAAGCAACGATGACCGCGCACAGCCTCGAACAAGAAATCGACACTCCAGCTCCGGCCTCGGGCAACGGGGCAACGCTGATGCGCGACTTGTTCTCCTTGCTCGGAGAAAAGTGGACACTTACCGTGCTGACCGCGCTGCGCACCGACCGGCGGCGCTTCAGTGAGCTGAAGCGTGAAATCCCGGGCGTCTCGCAACGCATGCTAGCGCAAACCCTGCGTGAGCTCGAGCGGGCACAGTTCGTAGACCGAATCGTACTTTCGACCACGCCGCCACGGGTCGAATACGCCCTCACCGACCTGGGCCGGGGGCTCTTCCCGCACCTGAGAGCCATGCGTGAGTGGGCGTTACTTCATGTAGATAAGTTGTTCGGGGCACCTCCGCCGCCCGCTTCTGGCTAAGCTGGATTCGAATCGCCTGTTTTTCTAGGTGAAACGGCGGAGGCACGAGGGCGGTTAAGTTTACGGGACAGTCGCACGTTGAACGATGCAGCAAGTGCCGATTTGGCCGTGCTCCGCGCGTTCCGGGCGATTGGCGTACCGCGGTGGGACCAGCGGATCCCAAACTATGGCAACTATCGGTTGCTGAAAGCCCAAAACGCCCTATACATCGCATCGTCTCAATCAACCGGCGAAGGCTTACATGGCGACTGCTAGCGCAGAAATCGAAGAGGCACCGGCACACGGGAGCGCCCAGCCCAAAAGTAGCAAACGTACACTCGTCCTCGGGCTAGTGGCGGCAGTCGCCGTGGCCGCGGGCTGCATTTGGTACGTGACCCACCACGGCTTGGAGAACACCGACAACGCGCAGATCGACGGGGATGTGGTGTCCGTCCCGGCGCGCGTGGGTGGCGTGGTGACCAAGATCGAGTTCGTCGAAAATCAGCGCGTCAAGGCCGGCGACTTGTTGGCCGAGCTGGATTCGGCTCCCGCGCAGGCTCGTTTGGCCGAGGCCGCGGCCAACGTGCTCGCCGCCCAGGCGCAAGCGGATGCCGCTGACGCTACGGCGCGCGTTTCCGAGACCACCGCTGTCGGCGACAAGTCGATCGCCGATGCCTCCCTCATCACCGCTTCGGTGGGTGCCGCATCCACCACCGATCAGATCAAAGAAGCGGCGGCGCAGCTGCAATCTGCCCAGACCTCATTACAACAAGCAAGGTTGGACCACGACCGAGCGCAGAGCTTGCTGACGAGCGGCGCCATTTCGAAAGCCGAATACGATCGAACGGACACCGGCTATCGTGTCGCTCAATCGTCGGTGGACGTGGCCTCTGCCCGGCTGACTTCGATCAAGAGCTCGGCCGCGCAAGCTCAGAGTCGCGTGGTCGAGGCCCAGGCCAAGGCAAAAAGCTCGAACGATGTCGAGACGCAGATCAAGCTCGCAAACGCACGCGCAAAGGCCGCCCACGCCCAGGTCGAAACCGCAACGGCGGCGCGCAACCTGGCGGCGCTCGACCTCTCTTATACCGAGATCTTTGCACCCAGCGACGGCGTCGTCTCGAAGAAGAGCATCAACGTCGGTCAGATGCTTTCGCCCGGCCAAAGCGTCGTACAAATCGTACCTGACAAGCTCTGGGTGACTGGGAACTTCAAGGAGACTCAGGTCGCCAAGATGCGCGTCGGGCAAGCGGCTTCGGTCGAGGTGGACGCATTCTCTGGCAAGCCGATCGAGGGAGAGGTCGAGAGCTTCTCGGGCGCGACTGGCGCCAAATTCACGTTGCTGCCCCCCGACAATGCCACCGGCAACTTCACCAAAGTCGTGCAGCGGCTGCCCGTGCGCATTCGTCTTCACGAGATCCCGGCCGGCATCGCGTTGCGTCCCGGCATGAGCGTCGACTTGACCGTCGACACTCGTAAGTAGGAGTGGAGCTCACTTGGCGCAGTCGGTCGTCCCGATTCAGGCCAAGCCCAAAGCCGCGGCTGGTGGTAAATGGGCGATTGCGATCGCGGTCGCGCTCGGCGCTTTGCTGGAGGTGGTCGACACCAGCATCGTGAACGTGGCGCTGACCGATATGCAAAACACCCTGGGCGCTACGCTCAGTGAAGTGAGCTGGGTCGTGTCGGGGTATGCAGTGGCCAACGTCATCGTGCTGCCGCTCACCGCTTGGCTCGGCGATCGCTTCGGGAAAAAGCGTTACTTCATCTTCTCGCTGGTGGGTTTCACCATTGCATCGGTCATGTGCGGCATGGCCACTACGCTGCCGCTCTTGATCATCGCTCGTGTGCTGCAGGGCCTGATGGGCGGCGGTCTGCTCGCCAAGGCCCAAGCCATCCTGTTCGAAACGTTCCCGCCCGAGGAGCAGGGGGTTGCCCAGGCGTTTTTCGGCGCGATCGTGATTGCTGGCCCCGCAATTGGTCCAACGCTCGGCGGCTACCTGGTGACCAACATCGGCTGGCGCTGGATCTTCTTCGTCAACGTGCCGCTCGGGATCTTGGCGGTAATCATGTGCTCGGCCAGCTTGAAGCCCGACGTCGCCAACGACAATACTTCGCAGATCGATTGGATTGCGATCTTCCTCCTAGCGGCGGGGCTCGGTTCTCTGCAAACGCTGCTCGAGGAGGGCAACTCGGAGGATTGGTTCGAATCTCGATTGATCTGCTTTTTGTTCGTCTCGGCCATCGTGTCCCTGTGCGCCTTCGTTTATCGCGAGCTGAAGAGCAAAAGCCCGGTCGTCGATTTGCGGGTCCTCCGTTACCGCTCACTCTGGGCGGGCAGCATCTTGTCCGTGATCGTGGGCATGGCCCTGTACGGCGCGTTGTTTGCTGTGCCCATTTTTGCGCAATCGCTCATGCACTACACCTCGCAGGAGACAGGCATGCTGCTCTTGCCGAGCGCGCTCGCCTCCGCCGTGACCATGATCGGCGCGGGGCAAATCATCCGTAAGATCGACCCACGCCTGGGGCTCGTGACGGGCGCGCTGATCCTGGTATTTGCCGTCTATAAATTGAGCAACATGACTTCGGACACCGGCGCCGATGATTTTTTCTGGCCACTGATCATTCGCTCGGTGGGCACGGTGGCCATGTTTTTGCCGCTGAACATGGCCACGCTCGGGCCGATCCCGAAAAAAGACATCTCGGCCGCCTCCGGTTTCTTCAATCTCACGCGTCAGCTTGGCGGCAGCATCGGAGTTGCATTACTCACGTTGCTTCTGACCCAGCGTCAGGCCTTTCACCGCGCGGTGTTGGTGGAAAAGATGCCCCTCAGCGATCCACACGTGTTGGAGCGCGTGCAGATGCTCAGCGCCGGCTTCGCCGCTAAGGGAGCAGCTCTCTTCGACGCTCAGCATCAGGCGCTCGCCTCGCTGAACGGGATCGTCAACCGCGAAGCGCTAGTGATGTCGTTCAATGACACCTTCTTCGCCACTGGCATTTTGATCTTGGTGTTTTTGCCGCTGGTGTTGCTGTTGGGCAAGGCCCGGAAGGGCGTCAAAGTCGACGCCGGGCATTAGATGCGGCGTCGCCGGTCTGACCGGTAACCGGTGGCGAGCGCGCTCTTTTGGCTCGGCCCGAGCTCGATCGAAGCGCGTCAATTCGCCGCACGGCCCGCCCCGAACCGGCTCTGCTAGGGTAAGCCCGTGCCCACGCTCGCCTCGGTCGCCACTGCACCGAAAATAGGGTTGGCGTGGTTGGTTCGGTTGCGCTGGCTGGCGATCGCCGGCCAAATCGCTATCACCGCGCTCGCCGTGCTCGTGCTCAGAGTGTCTTTGCCGCTGCTCTTGGTCGCGGCCTTAATCTCGCTCACGGCGCTCACGAATCTGGCGCTTGCCCTCTGGCTGTCGAACGGCGAGCCCTCCTCATTGGCTCTTTTTGCGGTGCTGGTGCTCGACGCACTGACCTTGACGGGCCTCTTGCTCAGCGCCGGCGGAGCCTCCAATCCTTTTAGCGTTTTTTACTTGGTACACGTGGCACTGGCGGCGTTGCTGCTCGCCCCTCGGCGAGCCTGGCTGGTCGCAGGCCTCACGTCCCTCACCTTTGGATCGCTATTCGTGCTCCCATCACACCCCATCGATCCGCATGCGATGCACATGCATCATGGTGCTTCGACCTTGCATCTGCAGGGCATGTGGTTGGCCTATTCTCTGGCTGCGGGCTTCGTCGTCCATTTCGTATCGCGGGTCGCAAGCGCATTGCACGCCCGTGAAGAAGAGCTGTTCGAGCTGCAACGCTCCGCCGTTCGGCACGAGAAGCTCGTTTCACTCAGCACGTTGGCAGCAGGCGCCGCGCACGAGCTCGGAACTCCTCTCGGAACCATTGCCTTGGTCGCCAAGGAGCTGGAACATGGGCTGGCTCTTGCTGGAAACCGCGCGGAGCTAAAGCAAGATGCGCAGCTGATCCGACGGGAGGTCGATCGATGCCGAGAAATCTTGCAACAAATGGCCGCGCGGTCCGGGGCGGGGCCAGGCGAAATGCTCGGGCTGATCAGCGTGCACGGCGTCGAGCAGGCCGTGTCGGAGTCCCTCGGCGCGGGCGCTCGGCACGTCGCCTTCGAGCACAACGGATCATACGACGAGCTGGTCGCGCCCCAGCGCTTGCTCGTACAAGTTCTGGCCAATTTGGTGCGCAACGCCCTGGACGCGCAAAGGGAGTCCGGAAACGCCGAGCCGGTTCGGGTCGTCACCCATGTGGAGGCCGAACGCGCCGCCTTCGAAGTCTTGGATCTCGGGGCGGGAATGGCGCCCGCGACGCTGGCGCGAGTGGGTGAGCCATTTTTTACGACCAAGCCTGCCGGCCGCGGGCTCGGCCTCGGCGTGTTTCTGGCGCGCGCTTTCGCCGAACAAATGGGCGGAACCTTGACCCTGACCGCACGCGCCGGCGGCGGCACCGTGGTTCGGCTCAGCGTGCCCCGCGATCTGCTCGAACGGCGGAGCTACTCATGACCGCGGACGCGGCGCGCGCGCCGCGCTCGGTGCTCGTCGTCGATGACGATGACGTGTTTCGCAGGCGGCTCGGCAAAGCGTTCCAAGACCGGGGCTTCGAGGTGCGCCTAGCCGGCGGCGCCACGGAGGCGATTCGTCTCGCGCACCAAGACAGCCCGGAGCTTGCCCTAGTCGACTTGCGCATGCCGGAAGCTTCGGGGCTCGACGTCGTGCGCGAGCTGCATGCAATCGACCCAGCAAGTGTGATCGTGATGTTGACGGGCTACGGCAGTATCGCAACTGCGCTCGAAGCCGTGCGCTTGGGCGCCGTTCACTACTTGAGCAAGCCGGTCGACATCGACCAAATTTTGGCAGCGTTCGAGGGCAAGAGCGTGGCCGGCGTGGGCAATACCGCATCTGTGCCGAGCTTGGCTCGCGTGGAATGGGAACACATTCAGCGCGTGCTGAACGACTGCGACGGCAACATCTCGCAGGCGGCGCGATTGCTCGGATTGCATCGCCGCTCGCTCCAGCGAAAGCTTTCCAAGGACCCTGTGCGCCGCTAATTTAGCAGGTCATTCCGCGTGTTTGGGCGGAGGCAGCGGAGTGCAAAGCTGTGTTACGGTCGGCCCCGATGCGACCCTCGCGGCTCGAAGCCCTGCTCGTGCGACTGGGAACGTTCCAAAACCGTCGGCCGCTCGTCGTCGCCACTCTGGTGCTGTTGACGCTGCTTCCGACGGGCTACTTGGCTTCACGGCTCAGCTTACGGACTGCGTTTTCGGAGCTACTGCCCGACGACAAGCGCAGCGTGATCGAGATGCGGCATATCTCCGAGCGTTTGACCTCGAGCTCTACGTTGAGTGTGGTCGCGCGAAGCGAGAACGTCGACGCTTTGAAGCGCTTCGTGGATACGTTGGCGCCAGAAATTCGCAAGCTCGACCCCAAGCTGGTGACGTCGGTCGAGGACGGCACGCGCGACGTTCGAGCTTTTTTTCGCGCTCATAAACAGCTGTACGCTGATCTCAGCGACCTTCAGAAGATCCACGACGACGTCATCGACCGCTACGACTACGAAGTTCAGAAAAAGAGCGGCATGGATCTGGGGCTCGACGACGCCGCTTCGGAAAAGGCCGACGCTCCCCCGCCACTGGACGCTCAGGCGTTGGAGGACAAGTTCAAAACCAAGATCGACGACGCCGAGAAGAAGCAGCCGGGCACGGACGGGTATTACATTGGAAAGTCCCGGGGACGGACCTTGGGCGTGATCTTGGTGCGGACCCCACTCGGTAGCATGGACCCCAAAGCGTTCGAGCTACGCTCGCAGATTCAAAGCCTCGTCGCCCGATTGCACCCGGAGCTATGGGACCCGGCTTTCACCGTCGGCTATACCGGAAACCTGGTGACCGCGGCCGAGCAGCACCGCGACATCACCCGCGACCTGACCGAAGTCGGCACCTGGGGCGTGGGCATGATCTTGGCGGTCGTATTTCTGTTTTTTCTGCGCCTGCGCGTATTGTTTTGTTTGGGTCTCACCATCCTTTCCGGCTGCGTGTGGGCGTTCGCGGCCGCTTACCTGAGTGTTGGCTACCTAAACACGGCGAGCGGCTTCTTGGTCAGCATCATTGCTGGCAACGGCATCAACTTCGGCATCATCTACATGGCGCGCTACATCGAGGCTCGCCGCAGTGGCGAGGCCGTCGGCAACTCCGTGCTGACCGCCCACCGGGAAACCCGCACTGCCACCCTGGCGGCGGCAGCGGCGGCCATGGTCGCGTACGGCTCGTTGGCGATGACCAACTTCCGCGGATTCAAGCACTTCGGCGTGATTGGCGGCGTGGGCATGGCGCTGTGCTGGCTGGTCACCTACCTGCTCTTGCCCGCGCTGCTAGTGCTGACCGAGCGCGTGAGTCCAATGTTCAAGCCCGAGGTCACCTGGCGCTCGCGCGCACGTGGCTTCTATGGCTACCCGTTCGTGTGGCTCGCTCAGCGAGCCCCCGGTACCATCGCTCTGCTCGGGGTCGTGACGGGCGTGCTGACGCTTGCCATCTCGGTGCACTATTTCGCGAGCGATCCGATGGAATACAATCTGCGCTCGGTCTTCAGGACCAAGGGCACGCAGACAGAAGCCAGCGCCCTCGCGGGCCGAGTAGACGACGTGGTTGGTCGCGCCGGCCAAGACGGCCGAGCGATCGTGGTGGATCGAGTCGACCAAGTCGAACCGCTGGTGAGTGAGCTCGACAAGCGACGTGACGAGGCTCCGCCCAATCTCAAGCCATTCGACAAGGTCGTGACGATTTTCGACCTGCTGCCGAAAGATCAGCCTCGGAAGATCGTGCTCTTGGCCGAGATTCGCGACCGCGTCGAGCGCGGCCACAAGCGCGGCTTCGTCAGCGAAGCCGACTACGCCAAAATCGACGACTACGTTCCGGAGAAGACCACGCCCATCGGAATCGGAGACTTGCCGGAAGGCATCGCGCGACCCTTCATCGACCACGAGGGCCAGCGCGGCCGAATCGTGTACATCGTACCCACGCCGAAGATGAGCGTGTACGATGCGCATTACTTGGAGCGCTGGGCGAATGCGTTCCGCGAGACCCACTTACCGAATGGCGACGTGGTCTACGGCTCCGGGGACCCGGTGATTTTCGCCGATGTGTTGCAATCGGTGCGTGACGATTCGCCTAAGGCGGTATTGCTCAGCTTCGTGGGAACGCTTGCCGTGATTTTCCTGGCATTCCGCGGCACGCGCAGCGGCCTCTTGGCGCTCTCGGTATTGGTCATCGGCCTCTCCTGGCTCGTCTCGTTCTTGGCGTTGCACGGCGTGAAACTGAATTTTTTGAACTTCGTGGCCTTGCCCATCAGCATAGGCGTAGGCGCAGATTACGCTTTGAACATCATGAAGCGCCGCGAGCTCACGAGCGACACCGCGCTCAAGAAAGCACTCATCGAAACCGGCGGCGCCGTGGTTTTATGCTCGCTTACCACCACGCTCGGATACGTGGCGCTGATGTTCTCCATGAACGGCGCCACCGAAAGCTTTGGACTCGCGGCCGCCGCCGGCGAGATCTGCACCGTACTCGCGGCGGTGGTGTTGTTGCCGGCAATCCTGTTTTGGATGATCAAGCGCAAGCAGCTCGCCGCCCACGGCTGACGCGCGCGCACGACGCTACGATTGCTTTCGCCACGTTCTGCCCGAGCTCTGTCAGCCGTCCCGTCACTCTTTGGGCTGGATGCCGGACAATGCCTTCCCGGCTACCGGGCAGAACCACGGATGCGCGAACTGTAAGGTTCGGGCCACGGCCCGCGTTTTCTCGAGCATCGCCTGCTAACGGAGAAAATGGCCATGAACAGCCGCAAGCTTTTCGCTCTAATGATGCTTTCACCACTCGCCTCGGCGTGCTCCCATTCGAGCACGGCGCCGGTAGCGAGGAACGCCGCGAGCGGAGCCCCGGAGGCATCCGGGCCCGAGGGCGAGGCGGAGCCCGCGTCGCCGAGCGTCCGCCCCGAAGAGGGCGAAGCCCTGGGCAGTAAACGCAACGCGCCGGCTGCCGCACCTCGATCGGCTCGCGCTAGCCGCGCGGATAATCCGCCGCTGGACGAGAAGCTCGACCGGCCAGGGCTGGGCACCACGTGGGGCGAGACGCGCAGCAGCTACGTGTCGAATCAGGCCTTCGATCGCGCCGATTTCGAGCACCCATTTGCCTTGGTTACGCTCAACTACAACGACGAGGCTGGCGTGCGCGCCATGGCGCGGCGAGCGGGAAATTCCTACGCGAGCTTCGAGAGCTCGAATGTAGACGTCGGGCAGGGCGCCATGACAGTGCACGTTTTGGACGAACATGGCGCGCCTTTGACGCACGAGAACATCGGAGGACGCGACTACGTCGTTGGGGCGGACGGTCAGCGCTACACGATCCAAATCGAGAACCATTCCGCCAATCGCTTCGAAGCCGTGGCGACCGTGGACGGCCTCGACGTGGTCGACGGCAAAGACGGTTCGCTCGGCAAGCGCGGTTACCTGATCGAGCCGTGGGCCACGTTGGAGATCGATGGCTTCCGGCGTAACCAAGCCGAGGTGGCCGCATTCCGCTTCGGCGCCGTGCGTGACGCCTACGCCGCCAGAAAAGGCAACGACCGGAACGTCGGCGTAATTGGCATTGCGTTCTTTCAGCAACGCGGCAGCTCCTTGCCCTGGATGGACCGCGAGCTGGACCGCCGCGACGCGGCTGACCCTTTCCCGGGTCGATTCGCGGCGCCACCCCCCCGTGCGCGCTAGGAGGCGTAGCCATCACTCCGGCCGAAGTGCGAGTTCCGAGAAGCACGCCGTCCGCGGTTTACAGAGCGCCTTCTATGGCGCGAGAGCGCGCATGACGAGCTCGCGGGCGGTCGCGCTGAATGGCAGGGCCAGCGCAAACTGATGCCCCCGCTCCGACATCTTCTTCCAGGTCTTTTGCACGACTTCGACCGCCTTTTCCGGTTGGTACTTGGCGATGAATTCGTCGAATTCGAACTGTAAAAACGACAAGCACAAAGCATCTTCCATGATGGCCATGTCCGGGCTGCTGCGCATATTTTGTTTTAGGTTGATGCGGCGCACGGCATCGATGGTGTCCTGCTCGTAGCCGCATTCCGCGAGCAACCGCGCGGCTGTGTCGGCGTGGAAGCGCGCGAGCTGCGTGCGCCACTGCAAATAACCGACGCGGCCGGCGGGGTAAGCGCTGCGCGGCATTTGCCAGCGGCAGATGTGCTGACAGCGAGCGGCCAACTGCAGCGTCTCCGACGCGTTCGGGGCAAGCTGCACGACCCAGGCCGACAGGCGTTCGGCGTTCACTAACTCGCGCGGGCGCAGCTGACCATCGCTGAGTAGCGTGCGCGGATCCTCGCAGTTGGCTCGATCGAAGGCCGAGACAGCTCTCTCGAATCGCTCTCGATTCATCACGGTGCCCCAATAGCACGTGCCTCAGCGCGCCTTGCCGGCGAAGCTCGGCCAGACAGGTAATGATGGAGATCGTGGGCCCGAAGACCTACGCTGGCCTACGGCGCGTGAGTGGACGGCGGCCAGCCGCGTGCAAGCACGGAGCGACGCACCTTGGCCAGCATCGGCTGGCCCTCGATGCCGTGCCCAATGCTCTCCGGCGTCGAGCTCGGGGCTTTCGCTGCGGCGGAGTCCATGCACTATTGCCTCAGACTCGTTCGCTCGATTCGCTCTCTGCTGGATCATTGTGTGACGGATTCATCTGCGCGCTCCTTCCACGCTCGGCGCTCGAGCAAATCCGGGAAAAGCCACGGGTTTTGAGGTTAATGCGTTGGCAGCCGACGTAGCTTTGCCAAGTCAGGAGACGTGTACGAGCGAGTTGCCGAGCCCGAGCGTCACTTGCTCACGATGCAGCGAGACTCATAGACACTGCAATTGCATTTGCAGCCGTGAATTTGCCGGCGTACCACGGATCATGGCCACGGAACCAAGTCGCACGTTACCGCCCCTGACACCGCCGCCTCCGCGCCCGGCGATGGCAAGCTCTTCGCATATCGACGTTACTGCGCTGGACGGACGTCGTTCCACTGCGGACTACCCGCGCCCGGCGAACGGCTTTGCGCCAGCCGAGTATTTATCGCGTACGGATTCGGAGCCTCCCGCAAGCGAGTTCAGGCCCGGCTCGTTCGCGCCCGAGACCGCGATCGACGAGCAAATCGCCGAGCTCGAGCGCTGGGCGGAAGCCAACTTGGCGCGCGATAAAAAAGACAAGCTTCGATATTGGATACTGCGCGGCGCCGCGTTCAGCGGGGCTTCGGGCGCGGCGCTCAGCGCCGGTTTGGTGCATCCCCAGGCGACAGTCGCCTTCGGCGTGCTCACTGCCTTGAGCGTTGCTATCGACTCCGCTTGGCCCTCGAACTCGTTTCGCAATGTCCACCGTCGGGCGGTGTACGATCTGCGCGAGCTCCAGAACACACTCAAGTTGAGGTGGGACAAAGTGAGGCTCGCGCACCCGGACCCATCCGCGCCGCAGCGTACGGCTCACGCGCTCGCGCTGCTCGATCAAATTCAAAGCAAGCGGGAGGAGATCGGGAAGTACCTCGGCTCCGCAGAAGCAAGCCCGGGCATCAAGCGCTGAGCGAGCGTGGCTCACGTCTCGGGCCTGTACGTCTATCCAATCAAATCCTGTCGCGGGTTTCGGGTCAGCGAGTGGGCGGTGGTCGAGCGTGGTTTCTTCGCGGACCGCCGATGGATGATCGTCGACCGTGAAGGACATTTCGTAACCCAGAGAGAGCTGAAGCAGCTGTCTCAGGTCCATACCAAGCTCGAGGGTGACACCTTGTCCATCTGGGCGCCGGGGTATTCCAGCGTGCTAGTGCCCCTGCACCACGACGCTTTGCCGCGTATGGTCCGCGTTTGGAAAGACCGCGTACAGGCCTGTGTCCATCCCGAGGGCAGCGCTTGGTTTTCAAAGTTTTTGGGAGCACCTCACGAGCTCGTGTACATGCCCGACGGTGAGCGCCGCCTCGTCAATCCAGCTCGTGCAAGAGCGGGCGACATCCTCGGCTTTGCGGACGCTTACCCGTTTCTGCTGATCTCGGAGGCCTCGCTCGCCGACTTGAACGCAAGACTGCCAAGCCCGATCGGCATGGACCGGTTCCGTCCCAACATCGTAATCGCGGACACGGACCCCTTCGCGGAAGACGAATACCGAGAGGTGTGGCTCGGCGAGGTTTCGTTTCGTGGCGTCAAGCGTTGCGACCGCTGTTCGGTGACGACGGTCGACCCGGCCACAGGAGAACGCGGCAAAGAGCCGCTCAAAACGCTAGCCACCTATCGCCTGCGCGACAAAAAGGTGTGGTTCGGGATGAACATGATTCACGACAGCGTGGGCACGCTGCGCGTCGGCGACGTCCTTAGACAAATCACAGCATGAGCTGCATGAAGACCACGTCGAGCCAGGTTTCGAACTTGTAGCCCGCTTGCCGCAAGTACCCGGCACGCTCGAATCCGAGCTCTGCGTGCAAGGCCACGCTGCCCGACTTTTCCGCCGAAATCAGCGCAATCACGGTGTGGTGGCCCAGAGCGCGCGCCTGCTCCAGCAACGCTGTCAACAACGCCCGGCCGAGCCCTGCGCGCAGCCGGTCGCGGCGCACGTACAGCGAGTCCTCGACGCTGGCCTGGTAGGCGGCGCGGGGATGAAAAGGTGACAGTGCTCCCCAGCCTACGACTTGGCCACGTTGTTCGGCAACGAGCACCGGGTGAGGACCACCGTGCCCGAGCAGCCACGCCTCTCGTTCCTCGAGAGAGTCGGGCTCGGTCTGATACGTGCAGGTGTCACAGAGGACGTAGTGATTGTAGATGTCGTTGATCGCCGAACAGTCGTCGACTCGCGCGGGGCGTATCGCGAGCGGCTCGGCCACGGCTCAGTGCCAGCCGGAAGGCGCGGCGTAGGCGGCCGGAGGCCCGCCCAGTTTTTCGAGCAGCGCCTCGAGAGAAGGTGAGCCTGCCACTCGAATCCCGAGGGCGAGCGGGCCGCGGGCTTCCCGCACGCGCTCCACCGCTACTTGAGCGCCGTACACCCGAGCAAAGAGTTGCTCGACTTCGGTCTTTGCGCTTTCGAAGGTCAAATCGTCATTGGGCGCGTGCAGCCGATCGGTCAACCGCAAGCCGAGCGCACCACTTTGAAAACGTAGTTTTAGTCCGCTCTCTTGCTCGAGCAGCCGCGCCACGTTCACGAGCCGTCGCAGAGAATCTTCGAGTCGCATGGAGGCGCCGGGGCCGCCCCGTTTGAGGCTGTAAACTAGGCCGTACTTGCCGTCCATCGCCCCCACATAGTAATCCGCCGAGTGCCCAATCAGCACCACGCCCGGACCGTCTGGTACGTGGCTATAGTCGATCACGTCGATCAGGAGCTCGTTCACGACTTGCTCGCGGATGAAGCGATGAAAGACCGGAATGATGGCCTCCAGCTCGACGACCGTGGGCTCTAGAAACAGTTTCAGCTGCAGGCGTTCGGAAAGCATGATCGTTCTCAGGGCAGCGCGCCGGCGATGCGCGTGTAGCACTGATGCGCGGCTTCGACGAATAGCTGGGCCTCCTCGATCAGCTGGTGCGCGGCGTCTTTGGATACGCTGGCCTCGCCACGGTGCTCGTAAGCCCGGAAAAAGTAGTGCGCGAATTTCCCGCCCGAAAATGGGTCGAAGAACAGTTTGGTGTCGTAGTAGTGGCTGCGAAACTCACGAACGATTTCGTCGACGCCCTCACCGAGAAAAGAGTTCTTTTCGCGCGTGAGCGCCTGCGCCGCTTGCACCATGGCGCTGAACGCGCGCTCGGCGGCGCCTTGACTGTTGCCCTCATCGAGCAAGAGCTGCGCCTCGAACACCTCACGCTCACTTCCCGCGAGCCCGACCTGCACGAGGGGGACCACTTCCCCCGCGCACTCGCCGACACCCAGGTCCCCTATCGTGTATTCGCGCGGATCGCCCCAATCCGAGTAGTAGCTCGGGTCCTGCTCGTACGTTGGAATGATGCTGAGCTCGTCGACCAGCTTGCGAATCTGCTTCTTGCCGATGCGCTGAACGAAGGCCTGAAAGGTCTCCGTCGGCTGCCGCTCATTTACGAAACGGTCGGTGAGGGTTTTTACGGCTTTCGGTACGTGCTTCGACGGGATGGCACCGATCGCGAGCCCGTACGCGCCGGCGTTGTTTTTGTACTGCCCGCCGATCACGAGCTGAAAGTGGGGCACGCGCCGACCATTCATGTTGCGGCTCACGCCGAGGAAGCCCAGATCGGCCACGTGGTGTTGACCGCAGGAGTTCGAGCAACCGCTGCACTTGATGTGTAGCTCCTGCGCCGCCGGCGCGAGAGTGTCGCCGAGTACCGTGAGCTGCTTATGTAGCTCGGTGGCGAGGCCGCGCGAAGAGGAGATACCGAGCTTGCAGGTGTCGGTTCCGGGGCACGAGGTCACGTCGGTAATGCCGTCAGCCCCCGCCGCGCCGAGCCCCGTTCGTGCCACTTCTGCGTAGAACGCGGGCAAATCGGCGTCCGACACCCAGCGATACATGAGGTTCTGCTCCACCGTTGCGCGCATCGAGTCGCCAGTGAACCGGCGCGCGATGTCCGCCAACGCGCGGCCCTGGGCGGGTGTGAAGTCGCCGAGCGGGAGGGTCACCTTGGCAGTGGAATAGCCCTGCTGGCTCTGCGGGCGCACGTTGGTCTTGCGCCAGGCCTCGAAGCCGTCCGGGTACGGCGCGGCTGGTAATGAGCCGGCGGCCCTGAGCGGCTTCTCGTCGGTGATGTGCAGATCACTCAAGAACGATAGCCAACGTTCGTCCGTTCTTAGCTTGGAGCGCTCTTCCAGCACCAAGCGCTTGAATTCCTCGATACCGAGCTTTTTCACCAAGAACTTGATCCGGGCGCGGGCGCGATTGTCGCGCTCGCCCAGCCGAGCAAACACGCGACAGATCGCCTGCGTCACCGGGAACAGCTCTTCCTCCGGTAAAAATTCGTCGAACAAGGTGGCCGGATAGGGAACCGCGCCGAGGCCGCCTCCGACTACGTACTCGAAGCCGCGCTTCAGCTCTCCGTCCACGACGCGCGTCTTGGCGATCGCGCCCGCGTCGTGGAAGTTGGTCAGGCCGCACGGCTCGTCCTTGCAGCCAGAAAAAGCGATTTTGAATTTTCGGCCAAAGTCCTGGGTATCCGGATGACCCATCAAAAAGTAGGTGATCGCGTTTGCATACGGGGTGACGTCGAAAGACTCGGTATGGCAAACGCCGGAATAGGGGCAGGCGGTGACGTTCCGCACCGCGTTGCCGCATGCTTCGCGCGTCGTGATGCCGACCGCAGCCAGGCGCCGCATGATGTCCGGCGTATCCTCGATGTGAATGAAGTGGAGCTGGATGTCTTGGCGCGTCGTTACGTGGAGGATCTGGTCTGAATACTCCTCGGCAAGCTCGGACAGGACGTCGAGCTGATCGGCGCTGAGCTTTCCAAACGGGATCTTGATGCGCTGCATGCCAGGCGCGTCCCACATAGTGACGGGCCCCTTCGTCAGCTCCCCGGACGGGAAGGGCAGGGTTTGCGTTCTTTGGCCATCATGACGCTGACCGTTGTCATAGCGCTGGCCGTACGTGCCGCGGCGAAGGCGCGTCTCCGCAAACAGCTTTTCCTCGATCTTTCCCTTTTTACGAAGCTCGAGCTGGGTCTCGTAGATGTCGATTTCTCGCGCCCAATCCTCGCGCACTCGACCAGCCAGCATCTGTTTCCACGTGGTAGCGACGGTCATCAGGTCTCTCCGGGCCGGTATCGTAGCGGATCAGCGACGTCGGACGTCTCCCGCGTTATACCCGCGATTCCCGGTGGGACAAGTCGGCAATCGCCCGTCGGATCGGGCCCGAGCGCGGCGAAACACAATTTCCGGGGCTTTTCATGGTACACGCGCGAAACGCGCCTTGCGTGCGCGGGCTGCCTGCTGATCGGGCACGAGGCGAATTTGAGATGAGCTCGGACAAGAAAACCGTCGCCAGTTCCACGGACAGTGTGCATGCGGGTGTACCAAAAGGTCGGCCCCACCACGCGCTGGCCTTGAGCATCGAGGCGACCGCCACCTTCACCTTTGCCAACACGGCGGAGCTCGAGCGCTACATGCGGGGGGAAGACCCCGACCCCTCTCGTGAGGAGTACGGTCGCTATGGCAACCCGACGGTCTGCGAGCTGGAACGGCGTGTCGCAGATCTGGAGACGGCCGAAGCCGGGGTCGCCTTTTCGAGCGGCATGGCGGCGATCGCGACCGCCGTGCTTTCGTTGGTGAAGGCGGGCGAGCACGTGGTGCTGTTCCGGGACGGCTATCGCCGCACCAGGCAGCTCGTGACCCAGACCCTGGCTCGCTTCGGGGTCGAGCACAGCATCGTGGCCTCGGGTGACTTGAATGCGCTGTCCGCTGCGCTCAAAGACAATACGCGCCTGGTGATCGCCGAGTCTCCGACCAACCCATACCTGTACTGCCTCGACTTGAGAGGGCTATCGGCGCTGGTGAAAGCTCGTGGGCGGATCCGCACGTTGGTCGATGCCACGTTTGCGACGCCAATCAATTGCCGTCCGCTCGAGCTGGGTGTCGACCTAGTCGTACACAGCGCGACCAAGTACCTGTCCGGCCACAACGACGTGCTCGGCGGAGTGGTGGTCGGGCCGCAGCATCTGATTTCGCTGTTGCGCGACGCGCGCGGCGTGTTCGGTAGCGTGCTCGACCCGCACGCGGCCTTTCTGATCGCGCGTGGTATCAAAACGCTCGGCGTTCGCGTACGGCGTCAGAACGAAACGGCGTTGGCCCTAGCGCGCATGCTCGAGGGAGCGCCGGAGATCGAGCGCGTATTCTATCCAATGCTGGAGAGTCACCCGTCGCATGCCATCGCCCGGGCCCAGATGTTGGGCGGGGGCGGCGTCGTGAGCTTCATCGTGCGCGGGGGTCGCGCGGCCGCCTCCCGTCTGGTGGACGCGGTAAAAATACCGAAGATCGCCGCCTCCCTCGGCGGAGTCGAAACCTTGATCGAGCAGCCAGCGATCATGAGTTACTCAGAGCTCTCGGAAGAGCAGCTGAGCGCAATCGGCATCGATCCGGCGCTCGTCAGACTCGCCGTTGGCATCGAAGAAACCGCGGATTTGCTGGCCGATTTCGAGCAAGCGCTGAAACTTAGCGGACGGCCGCGAGCGTAACCACGGAGCGAAGGAAGATCTGGCAAGAACGCCGGACCGCGGTTTGCGTTCGGATCAAGCGGTCGGGTCGCAGCCTGGCGTAATGGGGTCGCTTTCGGCGGGCTCGGTGCCGCCCTTCAACGAATCACTGAATGAGCCGCGAATCTTCAGCGGGCCGGCACATGCCGCGTCGTGATTGATAGCAGATTGCTCGATCGTAAATGTCACGTGCTTGGTTTCGCCCTTACCGACCGATAGCGGGAAAGCCGCATCGCTCTCCACCTTCAGCACGTCGACGAGAACCATGCCCGACTGAGTCTGCAACGAAAAGCTCTGCGCCGTCACCGTACTGGCGCCCGATGCTTCGGGGCCGACGGTGAGCTGCACCTGAAAGCTACCCGTGAGCGAGCCCCCGAACGCGCCTTGCCGCACGGTGAGCGCACTCTGCGAGATGCGGACGGAAAGCGAGACAGCGTCCTTGGCGCTGCAACCGGTGAGGAGCAATGGCAGCAGACACAGCAGCGATGAACCACGCATGGCCTCGAGCTTAGCCGCGAATGATGAACGCTACCACTTCGGGCTATGCTGGCCCGCGGTGTCCTTTCTGATCCGGACGGTCCCGCCACACCTTTCGCATTTCGCGCTTCTCTTGGCGCTCAGCTGCGCGCGAGCTCCGCTTTCGCCATCGCGCAGCCCAGCGTCCGCGCCCGGCCCATCCTTCTCCCCTACGAGCGCGGCGCCGATTGCGCCGAGCCTAAGCTTGCCTTTGCACGCTCGAGTCATGGGCGGTCCGGTCGCGACCACGGCGAGTGAGCGACGCGAATTTGGAGTGGCACCATTCGCGGAGGGCTCGTTGCTCGTGGAGCACGTCAGCATCGACGGCCGATGGCTCAGCGTGTGCCGCGCCCGCCCCGACACGAATGCCAACAATCGACCGGTCATCGCCTCCCCAGCGCACGGCGAGCAAGTTGTGGACGACCTCGTGCGCTACCTGATCACCCCCGGAGAAGAGCTCCCGCTCGACGCCGTCATGGGCGCCGACCCGACGGGGCGCTTCGTGCTGCTCAAGCGCGGCGACTCGCTCTTTTCCTGGGACAATCAACGCCGAACGAGCCTGGATCTCTCGGCGCTCGGGGCGGACACGCGGCTCAGCGCAGAATCCTTTGCGGAGCTCAGAAGCGCCGCTTTCGACACCGTGGGCCAGCATCTCCTCTACCTCCGAGCGGGTGATACCGGCGCGCGCGTAGTCCTTCACGACCTAAACGACGACAGCGAGCGCACGTTCGATCCCGGCCCTGGGCCGATTTGGCGAGCGCACCTCGACCCCGGCGGCGCGTTCGTAGTGCTCGACATGCTGACGGAGGATAGCAACGGCAACGGCCGGCTCGATTTCCCGGCGCCCATGCTCAGCGGTCCCCGTCCGTGCGGCGCCGGGCCACCCAGGTACCACGCTTGGGTCGACCGCGGTGATCGAGCAGAGACCGTGCTCGTACGGCTGGACACGGGCATTTCGATCCGCGAACGAGATTTGATCTATCCGGTCGGGGACGCGCTGCTCGAGCGCGATGCCGCGGGCGCACTGATCTGGGAACGAGCTGGTAAGAAACGGGTGCTCGAGCCTGCTTCGTGCAAAGGGCGTGTCGTCCATGCCGACGCACTTCGCCAACTTTTCGTGATTGGGTGTGCACAAAAGAAGACGGGCCGCGTGAGCCTCGAGCTGGTAACGATCAGCGGTCGTAAGCCGCTCGGCCTAGAGCTCGCGAGCGTCGAGCTCGACCGTGAGCCTGAAGAGCCGCAGAGGCTCGTTGCGCTTTATCCGGGCGCCGACACCATGCTGCTGGACGCGGACAAACTCGCGATTTTGCCCCTAAAAGCGGGCGATAGCGTACTTGCCATGCTCGCCGGGCGGGCGCTCATACGACGCGGTAACGCGCTCCTGATCTTCGACGCCGACACGCTCAGCGAGCAGCAATTGCCGGGAACGCTGGACAAGTTTCCCGAGGTATTGCTGAGCGGACCCTATGCATTCGTGTCCCCCCTGCTCGTGGATCTGTACGCTGGTCAGGTCGTCGGGGGTAGCCACGAGCGCCCGATTGCACTTTCGAATACGGGCCAGCTCCTGTTGAGCGATGGAGAGCCAGACGCCGCTGGCCGGCTCGGGGCCCCTCTCCACTGGCTTCCCCTCTAAGCCCCCGCGTCGAGGACCACGGCGAAGAAGCCGCACCTCTAGTTCGCCCAGCCTTCCGCTGCGGGGATCAACGTGCCGAGTTATTCGCGGGCGTCAGGGCGCCGATGATTGGCCCGGTAATACCCACGGCGACGGGGGGCGAGCCACCGGTTCCACACCGGCCATGACACCGCCCCCGGTGCCTGCCATGGCCGACGCCCCC
>CAHJWM010000061.1 GCA_903642325.1 Myxococcales bacterium
CGGCGCATGTGGGCGGCAGCGCGCGCCCCGAGTGATCCCAATGCTCCGAGGCCAGAGTCGAGCACGTGCTCTGCGCTGTCTCGCGCGCTCCGGGCCGCGGCCTCGCACCGGTCGAGCCGCGCGCGAGCGTTGGCCGCGGACCCCAGGCAGGCTTCGCCGTTTCGTAAGGGGTTTCTGAACGCGGCCCTGGCCTCCGCCTCGGGCTCGACCCATGCCTCACCTTGTTTGACCCGGACGCACAGCCCCTTGCTTCCCTGCTCGACCCCGAGCGCGGCGTCTCCGTAGCGCACCGTGCCCGAAGGGGTAGCGATCAACACTTCAGCGCCCGGCCGCACCCCCAAGTTGGCCGACGTCGATAGGCGTCCGGTGGCGAGCAGCAGCTGCTCGGCGCCATGGCGGCAGGGCAAGACGCGGCTCGGACCCATCAGCTCGAATTCCCGGCTAGTGAGCGTGTGGCGCAGAGAAATGGACGCTCCGATGGCGAGGTCAACCCAGTGCTCGCCATCCAGCAGGGCTCCCCCGACGACGGGTATGCCGTCGATCGCGGCCGCGCCACTGACCAAGAGCACGCGACAGGCGGGTTTGGGCTCGGTGCCGCGCGGCGGGATCGCGCCGCTCGCGATCGGCACCCCGCTTGCGGTCGCTACGGCGCCCGCGCTCGGCCCTGGCGCCAGCGCGCCGTTACGCTTCGAGCAGGCCACCAAGCCTGCCAGGCAGAGCCCAAGGGCACTCCGCGAAAGCGTCGCCCACGGCACGCCTCAACCTCCGCGTGCGGACGGAGGAGGTGGCGGAATCAGCGATGTCTTGCGGGTGCTGTCCTCCTCTTCCTCGGCAAAGATTTCGTGCGTGATGTCCTCGGCCGCCAGCTCCTCTTTAGCGACCCCGAGCTCGCGGCTGGTGTCGGCCAAGCGATCGGCGAGCACCCCCAAAAATTGCCACAAAAGCTTGACGGCGAGCTGCTGCTCTTTCCGTACGATCTCGAAAAATTCCGGGCGCCGGATGATCATCATCTCGCTCGAGCCGTGAGAAATAACGGTCGCTGAACGGGGCTGGCTGCGCACGAGAGCCATCTCACCGAAGTGGTCGCCCGCTTTCAACGTGGCTAGCTGTGCGCCGTGCCGCAGTACGCTGGCTTGACCGGAGAGCACGATGAACAGCTCCTCACCCTTGCCGCCCTCCGAAATGATGACGTCACCGTCTTGGTAGTCCGATACGTCCGTGACCTGCAGAACGCGCAAAATCTCGCGCTCGTTCAGCGCGCGAAACAGCGGCATGCGCGCCAAGATGTCGCGCTTCAGTCGAAGCTGCTTGGCCCGGGTTTCATCGCGCGCCGTCACGTCTCCAACCGTCACGATTACCGAGGTAATGTTGTCCTTACCTCCGCGCTCGTTGGAGGCATCGATGAGCGATCTGCACGCGCTGTCCGCGTCTAGGTTCGCGAGGCGGCTGCCCAAGCCGGCCGTGTCGTTTTCGAAGTAGCCGCACAGACCGTCTGAGCAGAGCAAGAATCGGTCCCCGGCGGTAACGTCCATGACCAGCGTGTCGGGCTCAACGTGCTCGTAGACGCCGACGGCGCGCGTGATGGCGTTCTTCTGCGCCAGCTGCTCGACCTGCTCGCGCGGCATTTTTTTGCGCTTGATCAGCTCGTTGTAAACCGTGTGGTCTTCGGTCAGTTGTTCGAGCACGCCGTCACGCATCATGTAGATCCGGCTGTCGCCAACGTAGATGATGAAAGCCTGCGTGCCGACCACCAGTAAACACACGAGCGTCGTACCCATGCCGCGCTTCTTGCTATCCTTGGCCGCCTCCGCATACACGCGTTGGGAGGCTCGGTTCACCGCAAGCTCGAGTACGTTCAAGATATCGCGCTTGCTCACCTTGGCCGCGCCTTTGCTGGCCGCGGCGTAGTCCTCGATTAAGTCGGCTTGTTTTTTCAGCTCGTCGTGCATGGTGCGCACGGCCAAAGCGCTCGCCACTTCTCCGGCGGCGTGCCCGCCCATGCCATCGCAGACCACGAACAGGCCGAGCTTCTTGTCGACCAAGAAGTTGTCCTCGTTCTGCTCTCGCACTCGCCCCACATCGGTAAGCGCGGCGAACTGGATCTCGGGGCTGCTCATTACGAATCAGATTAGCCAAGCTGCCGAGGATCGGGAAGCGGCCCAGCAAAGCGCGCATTTATTTGAGCAAATTGTCGGAAAGCGGACCCTCGGACGCGCGCGCCTGATGCAAGGCTCCGAGCCCGCCGCCGCCGAAGCAATCGCTCAGCGATGACGCGCCGCCGCGCGCTACTACTACGTGGTCGAGGAGCGGGATGCCGACGAGCTCGCCCGCGCTGCGAATCGCGCGTGTCATCGCAATGTCCTCTGGGCTCGGTGTGGGGTCGCCGCTCGGATGATTGTGGATCAACACAATCGCGCTCGCGCCGTCGCGCAGCGCCGGTGAGAGCACGTCACGGGTCAAAAGAGCACAACCGTGGAGCCCCCCCTGCGCGATGCGGCGGGCGCATTTGAGCCCATATTTGCCGTCCAAGGACAGGAGCCAAACTTCTTCGTGCTCGAGCGCAGCGAGCCGCGGGCGAGCCCAGCGCACGACCTGCTCGAAGCAGTCGAACACGACGCGCTCCTCGGCCAGCACCCGCAAGAGGGCCCGCCGGCCGAGCTCGACCGCGGCCGCGATGCGGGTCGCTTTTGCCGGACCGATGCCCTTGCGCGCCAAACCGTGCGGGCCGAGGCGCGCGATGCCTTCGAGCCCGCCGCTGCCCTCGAGCAACGCCGCGGCAGAAAGCGTAACCGATTCTCCAACGCTACCCGTACCTAGCAGCAAGGCCAACAGATCGACATCGGCTAAAGTTTGCACGCCAAAGGCGAGCGCGTGTTCTCTCAAATCAGGCATCACTGAGGGTCCTGGGCTGGCACGAGCTCTGCGGTGCACGATCGGTGCCGCGGGCATCTAAACGTATCGTGCAGCGTTGACCGCCATCGCGACTGGCGACCGCCGACGGCTTGTTGGCTAACGCCGGGCTATTCCGCGCGTACGATGTCGCTCGGGCGCAACAAGGCGCGTAGATCGTCGAGCGCCGCCTGTGCCGCTTCCGCGTTTTCCGCGTCGAAGGTGACTTGCGTGCGGTACGTCGGGTCGAACCATTTGGGATACGAGCCGATTTCGACGAGCGGGTGCCGCCCGACTACGCCGTCCAAGTGCGGCTTCAAGAGCGGCTCCTCGGTGGTCAAAAACAACGCGCGACTGACGATTGCCCTTGGACCGCGCAGCCACGTGCGGGCGGTCAGCAGCTTGAGCCGAAATAAGTCCGGGATGCCCGGCAAGATCCAGACGTTGTTCATGACGGGCGTCGGCCATTGCACGTCCGCCGAGCCGCGTAGAACGGCGCCCTCGGGCACGCGCGCCATGAGCAGGTGGGCGTCCGTAATCCGGTCGCCGTACACCCCGCGCAGGAGCTCGCTCATCGTCGGATCCAAGACGACGGCCACGTCGAACGCGCGCGCCACGGCTTCTACGGTGACGTCGTCGTGGGTGGGCCCCACGCCGCCACTCGTGAAGACCACGTCGAAGTTCCTGCTGAGCACGCGCACTTCCTCGGCCAGAATCGCCACGTCGTCCGGCAGCATCACCACTCGCTCCAAACGGATGCCGAGGGCGCGTAAGCAGCTGGCAAGCTCGGCAACGTTGGCGTCCCGGATCTTGCCACTCAGGAGCTCATTGCCGATGACAAGCGCGGCGGCCGTGCGAACGACTTGCTGACTCATGCGACGCGGCTCACGGTTTCAAGCGCTCGGGACATCGAGCTGGCGCACGATGGGCTTTCCTTCTTCATCGACGGCGAGCAGCTCTTCGATGCGTTTTTCTGCCGAATCGAGGCGAGCTTGCGAGACTCGAGACAAGCGTACGCCCTCCTCGAAGAGCACGAGGGACGCCTCTAGATCGAGCTCACCCGACTCGAGCTGGGCGACTATTTCGTGCAAGCGTTCGAGGTTTGCCTCGAAGCTCGCCGGGGCATCTGGGCTCAGCTCCGAGTTTACGGCTTTGACGCGGCTCATGGTTGCCTCGGTCGTGGAGCGTCGTCGTTTCTCGCGCCCGCCGCAAGCCTCAGCGTGAACGGGCCGCTCTCCAAGGCGGGCAGCAGCAAATTCCCGTCCGCATCGGCAAACGCGGGCACGGCGAGGCCGTCACTCGTGATGACGAGGGCCCCCGACGTCGAAAAGATGCCGGGCGGGGCCGCTTCAGTACGCAAAAACTCGAGCCACGCGGTCTCCGGGCCCGGCCCGGCTGCTCGTACCTCGACCCCGGCGAGCCCGAGCCGCGCAGCTTCCCTCACCGCCGGGGCACCATCCAAAGTGCTCGCCAAGATCAACGCCCGCGTACGCGCTTGCTCGCGGCGAGCGGCGATCGCTCGGACGATCGAAAGCCTCACCGATTCGTCGACCTCGAAACGGTAAGCGAGCTCCAGCAATCCGAGCGCGCTGCCATCCTGACTTTGTCCGAGGCCGAGCGCGGTGTGGCTGCGCATGAGCGCATCACTGCTCGCGAGCAGCAACGTAATTCTCGGTCGCAGCGCGGGGGAATCGCGACCGGCGAGGGCGCGCGCCGCGAGCGGCGCGCCAAGCCCTCCCGAGTCGATCAGGTCGACCAGGACGTTGCTTGGAACGAGCTCGGCCGCGGCCGCTGAAACCAAGCCGGAAGCCAACACCTCGCGTAGCGCGGGGTCTCGCTCGACAGCCAGCCGCTCTGCCAATGCGCGGGCGACTTCCGGCACCAACGCTAAACGAGCCAAGGCGCGTGTTTGGTGGTGATCCGCATGCCTCAGCAACTCCGCAGCGCGCTCGGGCGAGACCACCGCGCTCGCTTGTGTGAGCGTCGCTTCATCGCTCGGGGAGCGGGCGCTGGCGAGCTCCCGCAATGCCGCGGCGAAGCCTGAAGGCGTGTCGCCCAACGCAAAGCGGCGCACGATGCTGGCGCGCACGGCGACGCGCCGTGTGTCGTCACGGCCCAGGGCTCGCGCAAGCACCGCCTCCGCCTGCGATTCAGGCGCTAACGCGAGGGCAAGGGCCGCCGCCGAAGAGGTCGCGCGGCGACTAAGCTCCCCCTCCAAAAAAGAAAACGCTTCGCGTGTGCCAGTGAGGCCGAGCGCGTAGAAAAGCGCGCTTCGTTCCTCTGCGGAAGCGGCGCGGCAAAGCCGCAGCAACTGCGGCGACAGCGCGGGTAGGCGGGTACCGCCCGCCAGCTCGAGACCGAGCGCGTGATTCTGGTCTGTCAGCAGCAGTCGCGCCACCGCTGACGCCGCGTCCGGGGTGCCGAAGTGAAGCAGGATTTGCGCGCCAGCAAGCTGAAAATCCGCGCGCGACTCGTGCTCGAGCCAATAACGCGCAAGCTCGAGCGTCTCTTGCACACCGAGCTTCGCCAAGGCTAGGGCCGCTTCGGGACGAACCTCCAGCGGCGCACTACGCACGAGCTGCCGCAGCGCTGGGACGGCGCGAGCGTCCCCGAGCTCGCCCAGCAAAGCTGCGAACGTCCGAGTCGGAGAGCGCAGGTCTGCGAGCAACGGGCGTAGGTTCCGCGGCGGGAACGCCAGCAACGCATCGCGCGCCGTGTCTGCAACGTGTCCGGGTTGACGCAACGCCTTGCCCAAAGCGGCCTGCGCCAGCTCGTCCCCCGTTGCCGCCAACGCCAGCGCCGCGGCGTGCTCGATCATACCGTCGATGGCTTCTGGTCGCGAAGGGTTACTGCCCACCCCGACCATGATTCTCACCAAAAAATCTCGTACCGGCGGCGCTGACGCGTGCGGTGCAAGGGCTCGCACCGCAATCAGCCGGTCCTCTGCGGAGCGCGCCGGACCTCCGGGCTCGAACGCCCTCACGAGCAGGTCGAGCGATTGGGTGCTGCCTATGCTCCCGAGGCGCTGAAAGGCGCGCTGGCGATCTTCTGCGCTTTGACTGCGTAGTAACGCCTCGGCCACTGGCACTCCGAAGCGGCTCTTGAGGGTGAGTGGCGCCGGCGGGATCGGCACGCCTCTCGCGGACCGTCTTCCTTCGGGCAGCTGGGCGCTCGCGGCGCCGCTAGCCAGACAGATCAGCAAGCAGGCCGCGAGATGTTTCACTCGAGCAGCTCTAAACCGATGCCGCGAGCGGCGGCGCCCGGGGCGAGGTTCACGACTCGGAAGCTGACGCTTTCGGCCACCTCGTCGCGGTGGGTGAGGCGCCGCAAAGCAAACACGATCGCGAAGGACTGATTCAGGGCTCGCTGCTCCGCCTCGGGGCTGCCCCCCGTCGCTCGGGCTCCGACTAGCAACACGTAGCTTGGGTGAGCATTCAAGATTTGCGCGATGGCGCGCACAGACGCTTGTGATCTGGCATCGAGCTCGACGGAGTCCTTGCTCACGACGAATGCGAGAGGACCCCGAACGAAGAGCTTCGGATGCTTCCCGCTCACATCGAGTACGGCCAGCTCCGGCTTTCCTTTTTGTTTCACCGGCGCATCTTCCGGGCAGCCATCGTCGTCAGTGACCCCGTTGAAGTTCTCGGCTTGTCCGGGACACGCATCGTCTCGGTCGTCGAAGGTGTCCCCGTCTTGGTCAGGGCTGGGGCAACCGTTCAATTCGGGGTCCGAGCGCTCGGGACCGGCGACCTCCGGGCAAGCATCGTCGCCGTCGAGCACGTGATCCCGGTCGTCGTCCGGGTCGGGACAACCGTCCTCGTCTTGGAAGGAGTCGCGGTCTTCGGCCTTGGTTGGGCATTTGTCACGGAAATCGGGGACGCCGTCGCCGTCCCGGTCTCGCGCCGGGCAACCGTTTTGCTTCGGATCGGTCGAAGGCGGACCGGATTCGTTGGGGCAGGCGTCGACCGTATCTTCCACGCCGTCGTGGTCGTTGTCGCGGTCGAGGCAACCGTCGTCGTCCTCGAAGTCGTCGCTGTCCTCCTTTTCGTTCGGGCAACGGTCGGTGTCATCTGGCACCCCGTCGTCGTCATTGTCGAAATCGGGGCAACCATCGTTGTCCTCGAAGCCGTCTTTGTCTTCGGCGAGCTCCGGGCATTGGTCGACCTCGTCCGGAACACCGTCCCCGTCTTGGTCGTGTACGCGTGGCGCCCAGCCGAGGCCAAGCAGCCCGCGCACGGATGCCTGCCCCAGCGCAGAATCGAGCGGCACCTCCGCGCCTGCGATGAGTGAGATGGCTCCGGGTGTGTAGCGCGCAGAGAGGGCGAGCGCGGCCGGGGACTGCGCATGGCCGCCAAATTCAGGCGTCAGCGCAAGCTCGCCGTGACCTTCGAGCGAGAGCTCCCAGCGGCCGTTTTGATCGATGCCCAGCGCTTGCGGGCGAAGCATCAGGCCCAGGCCCCATGGGATGGCTTGTCCAAAAGTGTGACCAAGGAAGGTCTCCTCGGCACCGCGCAACTTCACGCCGACGGTCGCACGGATGGCCACCGCAATCAGGCGCAGCTCGGCAAGCAAGCGGGCTTCTCCGCTCACCGAGTGCTCGGCGACGTACGAGCTCGCGTTGCCGGTGGGCAGGGTCGCGGCGCCCAAGGCGGCGACGCTGAATCCGCCGAGCTCACCGCCACGTAGCAGCGTGGCCTTGACGTTCAGCCGCAAATCCCCGAGCGCGGTGTGCGGCAGCGCGGCTCCGATCGACTCTTCGCCGGTCCCCTCCTGGTAGAAAACCGTTGGCAGCGAAACGCCCAAGGCCAAACGTTCGCCGAGACCGATGCCAAATGCGTAGTCCATCGATAGTTGGTTGCGGAGCGGCGCTGCAACCTGCCGGTCCGCCGCGTCGCGGATCGTGACCAACCGGTGGGCGTAGGAAGCCCAAGCGGCGACGTTCCACTTTAGGTGGCCGGGTGTGGCCGTCGGCTCGAGATACAGGCTGGCAGCGGGATCCGTCGAGGGGTGAAAGCCACGCAAGTCGAGCGAGGGCACCGGATCGGCCGAGGCCATCGGCGCAAACGAGCAAAAAAATACCAGAGCCGCCGCGAACCGGCCAAACCGCATAACCTTCAGGCTAGTACCTATTTAACCGCCGGGGACCCCCCTCATTCTTGCGAAGTTTGCCAAATCGGCATACTTCGGACGCTGATGGACGCTATCCGCATTCGAGGCACACGCCGCTTGCACGGGCGCATTCAAGTCAGCGGCGCCAAAAACGCCGCGTTGCCGATCTTGTGCGCCACGCTGTTGTCGGACGGTGAGAGCCTTCTGCGCAATGTCCCCGGGCTACGCGACATTGACACGACGGCGGCGCTGTTGCGCTTTCTAGGTCGTGAGGTGAGCGTGGGCATCCCCGAGGTCCGCGTGCATGCAGGTCGTAGGAACGTGCCGGCGGAAGCGCCCTACGACCTAGTGCGACAGATGCGCGCGAGCGTGCTCGTTCTCGGTCCGCTGGTGGCTCGCTTTGGGCGCGCGAAGGTGTCGCTCCCCGGAGGGTGCCAGATCGGAGCACGGCCTGTCGACCAGCACCTGATGGGGCTCGAGGCCTTGGGCGCCAAAATCTCCGTCGAGCACGGTTATATTTTGGCCGAGGCGGCGCGCTTGAAGGGCGCGGAGATCGTGTTCGACATTCCGACCGTCACCGGCACGGAGAATCTGATGATGGCGGCGGCTCTAGCAAAGGGTCGCTCGACGCTGGTCAATTGTGCGCGCGAGCCCGAGGTGGAAGAGCTGGGGCGCGTGTTGAACAAAATGGGAGCCCGCGTCGAAGGCGCTGGTACGTCGATCATTCACATTCACGGGGTGGACGAGCTCGCCCCGTTCGATCATGCGATCATTGCCGACCGGATCGAGGCGGGCACTTTCCTGGCTGCCGTCGGCGCAACCGGTGGCGACGTATTGCTCGAGGGGTGCCCGCTAGACGACTTGGAACCCGTCATCGTCAAGCTTCGCAAAGCCGGTCTCGACATCGAGCGCGAAGGCGATGCGGTGCGCGTGAGCCGCGAGCGCACGCTCCGTGGTGTAGATGTGACGACGGCCCCGCACCCGGGCTTTCCGACCGACATGCAGGCACAATTCATGGCTTTGATGGCGTGTGCCAAAGGTCGCAGCGTGCTCACGGAAACAATTTTCGAAAATCGCTTCATGCACGTACCGGAGCTACTGCGCATGGGCGCAAATATCGAGACGCACAGTAATACCGCGCTCGTAGCTGGCGTAGAGGTGTTGTCGGGTGCTTCGGTGATGGCCACGGATCTCCGCGCGAGCGCCTCCCTGGTCATCGCCGGTCTGGTCGCGGACGGTGAAACCATCGTACGCCGCGTGTACCATCTGGATCGCGGTTATCAGGCAATCGAAAAGAAGCTCGCCGCGGTCGGCGCCGACATACAACGAATCAACATCGCGGACGAAGAAGGATGAAACCGCTGACCATTGCCGTGCCAAAGGGCCGGATCATCAAGACCTTGGCCCCGCTGTTCGAGCGCGCCGGCCTGGACACCGCGGCGCTGTTCGCCGACGACCGTCGATTGATCCGCGAGAGCGCGGACGGAAGGTATCGGTTTTTATTACTCAAGCCGGATGACGTGCCAACCTACGTCGAGTACGGCACGGCGGACCTCGGCGTTTCAGGCCGCGACACGCTGCTCGAGCGGAAATATGACTTGTACCAGCCGTTGGACCTCGAAGTCGGGCGCTGCCGTATGGTGGTCGCGACCGTCGCAGGCGCGTTGATTCCGGAGCTGCCGCGTATTGCCACCAAGTTCGCGCGCATCGCGCGGGAGCACTTTGCATCCAAAGGCGTGCAAGCGGAGGTGATTTACGTCCAGGGCTCCGTGGAGCTCGCGCCGCTCGTCGGCCTAGCCGACGCGATCGTGGACCTAGTAGAGTCAGGCGCCACTCTGCGAGAAAACAACCTCGTCGAAACCGAGACGATCTGCTCGATTTCGAGCGTGCTGGTGGCGAACCGTTCGTTGTTCAAGCTCCGACACGCGGAAATTGCGCCGCTGATTCAGAAGCTGCGCGCCGCCGTGGCAGGCGCGAGTGACTCACCACACACCCTCGAGCTGTAAGCGGCCGCCGCTGCCAGTTGGGTGCGCGGCGATGCGCAAGGCATGCGCCTCCTTGTTGTCCGGAGCCGGCGCCAGGACCAGCAACGTGACGCCCGTCGCGAGTAGCGTGCCGCCCACCGCCAAGCTCAACGCGGCCGCGTTGGAGTAGCTCGTGTGCCCGGCGGTCGCCGTGGGAGCACATTGGATGGCGCCGCGATTGCAGCTGTTGGCTTCTTCCGGATTGCGAGACAGCACGCTGAAGATGGCTGCGGCGCCGACGCCCGCAACGCCCACGCCGCCCGTCACGAAACCCGCCGTACGCATGTTGCGGCGGCGGTTGTTCTGAGCCGGCCCGCTGACGGGTGACAAAGTGGGAACGGTTACCCGGTATTCACGCGCATCGCCCTGCTCGACCGGAAGATCGATCTGCCAGGCGCTGTGGCCCTTCGCAGAAGCCGTGATGTGCTGCACGCCCTTATCAACTGGAATGACGGTGCCCCAGGCTTGAGCCGGAATCGTATTCTGCCCCAGTTGCAGGGTGAGACCGGGCACTCGGCTCGTGGGCGGCACGACGAACACGACCCGCGTGAGCTTCGGCTCCAGCGCGGCTACGCGCCGAACGGCGAGCTGCTCCCGCTCGCCGTCGTTCTTGGCGTGGGCAACGGCCTGGGCTTCCTGGTAAGCGTGCCAAGCGCTCGCGTTGCGGCCGATGCGCTCATAGCAGTCGCCCAGACTCAGCAGCGTTCCGGTCGCGTTTTCGGTGGTCTCCGACGCCTCGAACTTGGCGCAAGCCGCGTCGAACTTACCGGCGTCGAACAACTTCCGGCCCTGCTCGGTGAGCGCTTCTGCGCGCGCACTGTGCCCCGCCTCGGCGGATGCGGGCGTCGCTAAGGCCAGTAGCGCGCAGCCGATGACCCCGCCGGCTAAAGCCTTGAGACCGCTCAAGCGTCCGCACCCGACGCGCGCACGCGTCACCAACGCGCTAAGTGGGCTAGAAGCAGACTTTTCGGTGCTCGAGAGGCGTGCCATCGTCGATTCTAAGCTTTTCTTAGCAAGGCTGATGCCAGGTCTTGAACCGTTTAAACCCAGGCGTATTTCAACTTTTCCGAGGCACCCTGACACACGGGCCGGACCGCACCGCGGCGATAGGTCCCGCGGCCCGGGACGCCAACATTCGAACGCGGCGCATGGCAATCCGCCTCACCTGCCGCCCGGGCTTGCTAGGCTTGAAGTGAATGAAACGCGCGGGTTTGCTGCGAGCAGCCGTTTGTATGCTGAGCGTGCTTCCGGCCCTGGATCTGGTCCGCGTGCTGCGTCTCATCAATCCGCTGTGGCTGACTGCATACGACTTTCACGTATTCTCATTGGCCATCGCGGTATCGGGTGCCTGGGCCTTCATCTTCATATTCTTGGCCTTGGCGGTGACCCCAGTCCAGCGCTTGACCGGCTTTCGCTGGCCCGCGGAGCTGCGCAGAACGCTTGGCCTATTCGCCTTCTTTTACGTTCTGCTGCACGCCGCCGTGTACATGGTGATCGGTCAGAAGCTGCGTTTCGACTACGCCTGGGAGGACGCGTTCTTGCAGAAGTCGCGCATCCCGGGGTGGCTTTCGCTTTTCCTGCTGGTCCCACTCGCGACCACTTCCATGGACGTCATGGTTCGCCGGCTCGGTGGCAAGCGCTGGAAACGCTTGCACTGGCTCGTATTTCCGGCCACCGCCCTGGCCATCGCGCATTTGGCCTGGACGCAGTCCGACAATGAAAGCGGGTTTCGCGGCACACGAAACGCCATCGTCGCCTTCGTGATTCTGATCGGGCTTAGGTTCGTCAGGTTTCGTTGGTCTGCGCCGTCTCGAACATGAACTGCGTCAGCCGGGTCTAGCTCGAAGAGAGGCTAGTCTTCTAACTCAGCCCGGATCCCGTGCCGTGCCGAATATAACGTGCAACGCCTTGCTGAATCGCTCCAGCATGGGTCGCTGCTCGCGCGTCACGAGCAGCACCGAATGGCCGCTCTTACCGGCTCTGCCCGTCCGCCCAGCGCGGTGCACATAGGCCTGCGCTGAGCTTGGTAGCTCGAAATGCAGCACCCAGGGTACGTCCGGAATATCGATGCCCGTCATCGCCTCGTCCGTCGTCAGTAAGACGCGGGCAGCGGAGCTGGTAAAATCGCGGAGCGCATTTTTTCGGTCCAGCTTCGAGCGCTCGCTACTCAAGCTCACGGGCTTCAAGTTGCGCTCGCTCAAAAAACGAAAGAGATGGCGGACCAAGTTTGGCTGATTCACGAACACGATGGCCCGCTTGCATCTTGCTTCCTCCAAAAAATGGGCCAGCGCAATGTCTCGCGAGCTCTCGCTGGCGACATGCAGAAATTGGTGGGTGATGCTCGACTGTAGTGGATCGGCCTGTACCTGCGTGTGCACTCGCGCATCGCCCATGAAGCGGTCGGCCAAGCCCTTGGCATGCACGCCGAGCGTCGCTGCGGCGAAGATCAGTTGCACTTTGGGCTCGGGCCGCGACAGGATTTCGCGCAAATAATCGGCTCCCTTACTGGCCAGGATGGGATCGGGCTCGTCCAAAACCATCATGCGGACCCCTTTCAGTTTGCGCTCGGCAAACTGCTCCAAAATACGTCCCGGCGTGCCGACGACCAAACGCGTGCTCTGCCATACTTTTGCTCGTTGCTGGCGTGGATTGGCCGTCGCGACGAGCGCGCCGGTGTCGATGTTTGGCGACCTGTAGCGGTCCGCAACGCGCAGCGTCTGAAGCGCGAGCTCCGTGGCCGGCGCAAAGATCACGCAGCGCCCGGCCTGCGGGTCTTTTAGCTTTTGAAGGATGGGCAGCAGGTAGGCGAGCGTCTTGCCCGTGCCCGTGCCCGACTGAATGATCACATGCTGTCCGGCTAGGATCGCCGCAATTGCCGCTCGCTGTACGTCAGTTGGGCTCGAGATCGCGTCAGCCTGGAATTGCGCCGCGATGTTCTGGTCGACCTCCAGACCCAATCCGGCGAAAGTCGACTCGATCATTATGGCGCACGTTGTAGCTCGTTCGCGCCGGCCTCGTTGGTCGATTCGCGCAATATCGTTCTATCCGTGACCGCCGGTAGCGGTTAATTGTCGCGAGTCATTGGCTGATCGCAGGCCGCCAGCCGAGCGCGGGCAGCCGGGTCAACGACTCTCCCAAACCGGAAGTCGTCCGGGTGCGGTTAGTACGGGGCGATGGGCCGGGTAGGGGACCGAGGGGGGGTCCCTCGGGAGGCCGGTGCGGTATCCTGCGGCATGGGTCGCGTGCGACTACTGACGGTTGCGGCCTGCTGGGTCATAGCCGCAGCGTGTCTTGCGTTTCCGTTGGTCGACATTGCCTTCGCCTGGACGGACACGGCACCCAAACGCTTATTCGTACTGGTGGTCTTGGTGGCACTGCTGTCCGCCGCGGTGTGGGCGGCGAGGACCGTGCGCAGAGGGCCGTTGCGCTCGTTGCCTCTGGCAGTTCTGCTCGTCGCCTTCGCACACGAGGGCGTGCAACGCTTGACTCGAGCTCGTCATCTCGGGGCTCGACCCGAGCGGAGTGAGGGCGTGGAAGAAAGCTTGCTCCGGCCCATCACCACGACCGATCTCGTGACGCAATTCTACGAGGTCGAGTCCAGCGCTCTGACCGTCGAACGCCTTCGCGTAGCACAGATCAGTGATCTTCACGTTGGCCCGCGTATCCCCAAAGCATACTTCGAGGCGGCGCTGGATTCAGTCGTCACCCGAAGTCCGGATCTGATCCTGATGACCGGCGACTACGTCTCTCGGCGCGAGAACATGCCGTTGCTGTCCGAAGTCTTGCCCGGCCGCTTGCACGCGCCGCTCGGCGTCTTCGCCGTGCTCGGAAATCATGATTGGTGGACGGACCCGGACGGGGTGCGCCAGATCATCACCAGCGCCGGCATCACCCTGCTCAGCGGGCGTTGCCTGCGGCTGCCCGACGCCGTGGGGCGCGTCACGGTGTGCGGTACGGAAACGCCGTGGGGCCCGAAGCTCGACGCGCCTTTTTCCTCCGCTGACCTATCGCTCGTCCTCAGCCACACGCCGGACAATATTTACGACCTGTCCGCGCTCGGGGCGTCCGTCGTGTTCAGTGGGCATCTGCACGGCGGACAGGCTCGAATACCGGGGTTCGGCGCGCTCGTCATTCCGTCGCGTTACGGGCGTCGTTTCGAGCAAGGTCATTTTCGAGTCGCGGAGACCGACCTATTTGTATCGACCGGCCTGGGCGCGGATGAGCCGCCGCTACGAATTTATTGCCGGCCAGATATCATCGTCGTCGACTTCGTTCGTCCGCGCTAGGGCGGCCCTTGGCGGCATGCGGCAGCGCTATTCTTCGCCGAGCTCGCCGGGATGTTTGAGCCGCTCGCTCAAGTAAGCCAGTGCCACCGCGCGTTGCGGGTGGGTCTCCAACCGATTTGCCAGATCGTTGAGGGATAAAAATATCTCCGCGCCGAGCTTGGCGCGAAGATCTCCCTGCAAGGCGGCGTGCGCCTGCTCGTCTGACAATTGCTTACGCCAGGCGGGGCTCCATACCTCCGAGAGATTGGCGAGGAGCTCGTCGTTTGCTGCGCGCGACCACTCGCCGGCGTCGAACCACACACCGCCGCAGCGCGCGCAGCGCTCCAGAAAATACGGTTCGTGCCAGGTGACCCGAGCTCGGCGCAGAAGGCCGTGCCCATCCGGGCACTGGCCGGTCCGCATGTCCGCGTCTGGTGCGTGCGGCGGCTGCACATCGAGCTCGCCGAGCAGGGCCACGCTGCTAACGACCGCCACCACCTCTGGCGGCACCCAGAACCCAGAACAAGCGGGACAACGCAAAGCGGCCGCGCCCGTGCTGGCGCGCGTGCCGTCCACCGCAACCAACAGCTGCAGGGAGCACTTGGGGCAATGAGGCAGCATCGCGCGTGGATTTTAGCATGGTCCGCCCGCCCGGAGCGCGGACGATCCGGCGCTAGCCAACGGAGCCGCATTCACGGGTAACTGAATGTTGCGGCGAATTTGGCGCTGCCGTGAAAACTGCTTTCGTAGCGTGGCCCGGCACTACCATTGACCGGCCCATGCAGCTCGATATCGAGGGGCCGCGCGCGCGTCGCATCTAGGTGTGCGACGCCGGTTAGCTCGAAATCTAGCTTGCCGAGCTCGGTCGCGTATGCGAGCGGCAGCGCGACCCGAAACGGCACGTCCAGACTGCCTGCGTCTCGGCCTTCGTAACGCGCTTTGAAGGGCCCGATGTGCATCGTATCGCCCGAATTAGTCAGGAAAGCAGGCACGGAAAGGGCCGTCTCTCTGCTCCAGCCCGGCTGGAGGTCGAGGGTGAGGGCGCGCGCCCAGTGCTCGTGAAACTCTAGGAGCGGAGTGACGAGCAGCATCAGCACCACGCGCTCTCGTGCGTCGAGCGTCGCGCCACCCCGCTCGCGAACACCCGCCGAGCGCCCGGCTGCAATCACGTCGAAGGTCTTGGATGGGGTGTGCGGAAGCTGCGCGACTTTTCCGGAAATTTCCGTGCGCACCGAGCCGGGCGTGAGGGTCAGCTCGAGCTCCTCAATCGTCAGGGCCGAGGCCCGCGTCACGCTGATCTCGACACCAAACTTAGCGTCCAGCCCGAGCGCCCCGTCGCCAGCTGACATTCCGCGTTCACCGCTGACGAGCAGGGCGGTGAACGACACAGAGAGCTCGGCCTTGATCACATCGCCGGTTTTCAGCACAACGTAATGCAGCACGTCGCGGGCGGAGCTCGGCTTAGGGGCGGCCGTCGCCGTTGCCGGACTGAGAACGCTCGCCGACGGGGGGTCGTTCGGGACGGTCTCGGCAGTCTGCAACTCTGCCGTGCGGTCGTTGGCTTCGGGTCGCACGTCTCGGCGAGGCGCCGGATCGGCGACGGCGTAGTTGCCGCCGAGCGGCGCTCGGCTTGGTGCTAAGCCGCAGGCGAGCAGAGCGAGGGTCAGCGCGCAGCTCGGCAAGAGGAGGGCAATACGGCCCTTCATGGTGCGGGCCGCTTCGTGGATCGCGCCAATCGCCCCGCCGGTTGGGGGAGGCCGCCGACGTCGCTGCAACAGCGAAAGCCGATGAAATAATATTGGAAGCTTGGCGCGTGGCTGGTCGTGACCGGCCGGCAGGCGTTTCGGACGTGCCCCCACGCGCCGCCCTTGAGCGCGGCAAACTTCGAGCGCTCGTGCGGCCGCTCCTGATCGGCAAGCGCCCATTCGTCGACATTGCCGGTCAGGTCGTACACACCGAAGTCACTCACACAGCCAGACTTGGCCCCACTCGGAAGGCTGCGGTCCAGGCGGGCGAGCTCGGCGCGCTGTACCTCCGGGTCTTTGGCGTACACGCGGTCTAGATGAGGGTCGACCCAACGGTTATCGATGTTACAGCGCTCGCTCGAACGCGCGTAGCCATAGGGAAACGGTTTCTCGTCCGGGCCTTCGCAGGCGCTGACCCATTCGCTCTCGTAACATAGCCGTTTGGTCTCGGCCTCGCACAGCGCCTTGGCTTCGTAAAAGCTCAGCATCACCGGTGGCCTTCCCCCCAGTTCGTTCGGGTACTCGTACTGATCGATACAGAAATCGAGCGCGATGCGGGGGCTGTTGCAGATCGGCTTGCTGGTGGCGAACCGACGGCAAATCGTAATGTGATTGGGCTTGTCGTACTCCTTGTCCAGACAGCGGCGCGCAAGCTTCGGACAATGATCGAAGCGAATGCGTTGCATACCGCTCGGGCACGGGCTCGTCGGCGTTTCAGGCGCAACTGCTTCGGCTTCTAGCGGTGGCTCGACGACGGATGGCGACGGCTCGGCGGTGGCGCGACCCAGGGCCGGCGCTGCCGGAGCGGTCCGACGCGCCGGCGGGCTTGGCCGCACTGGCGGCGGCCTGACGGAACACGACGCGAGTGCGCCGCCTAGCAGCAGGATAATCGGACTCCGTGTACAGCGCATGAGCACATCACCGGTATCTCGAGCGCCGGCCGTTCGTTGATATCATACGGAGCGCGGGGCCAACACTGGCGCGGACGCGCTGCGGCGACACGCGGCACAAGAGGCGAGCGACCACCGCTGCGGTCGAGGCTCGAACCCTGCGATTGGAGCCTCGACCTATCGGCGCTCAGGCAGAAGGCCTGGGCCCATCGAGAACGATGTGAGGGAGAATCTTTCTCAGCCCCTTCACGCCGATCCCCTTCACTCGTAACAGGTCGTTCACGTGCTTGAAGTGCCCTAAGCGCGCACGTAGCGCTAATATGGCGTCCGCGCGCTTCGGACCTACGCCTGGCAGGTGGCGGAGGTCTTCGCTGCTGGCCGTGTTGAGAATGACCTTCCCGTCTTCGGTCAGACCGGCGCTGGCACCGCTGCCGCCCGCGCCTACCGGCCCCGGAGTGCTCGCCGTGTCGTCGTGAGCCGTCTCGCTACCCGGAGTGGCGGCGGACGCCACGGCGCGGGGAGCCAGCGCCGCGCGCGGGGCGCTGCTGGCTACGGGCTTGCTTGCCAGCCAAGCCGAATGAATGTCATTGCTCAGCATGCGGTCGAGCGGCACCTGCACGCCGCCCGCGCCGCTCAATATGGAGGCGATGCCAATGCTTGCCAGTGCCACCATACCCAGCAAAAGTCCCAAGATTCTCAGCGCGACGGGCGCCCATACGCTGTCCGTGAAGGCCGCTTGCTTGCGCCGAACCCAAGAAGGCCGAGCGGTAGGGGACTCCAGCGTGAGGCCCCCACCATCAACCCCCCTCGGGTCGGCTCCTGCCGGCGTAAAGTGAGCGCTTGCCACGGCGCTCTCTCCCCGCTCGGTCGAAGCCGCGGCGGCCATTTAGGCGAGCTCCGAATAGGGTTCTTCCTCGACCACGTCGCGCAAGGTGCTGCGGGTGCTGGTGGTAGCCAGCTCATCCCGCGGCTGGTAATCGCGGATTTGGATTTCCCCGCTCACCGGTACCGCCTCTAGCTTGACGTTGATCGAGCCATCGTTGTTGACGAAGGCGACCCCAACGCGGTTCCAGAAGTTCCGGTCTTTGCGCTGGGTAATGACGTAGGCGATTTTCATTTTGTTCTGTTCCATGTGTCTCTCTCTTGTTCGTCTCCGCGGGACTTCACCGCGTGACAGGAGAGGCCAGTGCGAAGCTCATGCCGGCGCGTCGAACGGCACAAACCAGGCTACAATCGCGCTACGCGCGATGGCCACCGTCGGCGTAGCCTTGGCAAGGAGCCAGGCGGCTGGGGCGCGCATTTGCCGCGGACGGCGGCGCGTGATATTTCGGAGTGTCGGATCTTCGACGGAGGATAGCCCATGCTCAAGCGCCCCAATCGCTCTCGGATTATTTCGCGTCGTGAAGTGTTGCGGGTGGCCTACGCAGGCCTAGCGGCAAGCGCGTTGGCCAAAGCCACCTCCGCTGAAGCCGCCGAAATCGCCGCGCTGACCGCGACGCCGCCCGCCGGCTTCAAGCCGCTCAACATACCGGGCAAAGTCGTGAAGGTCGCCGCCAAGGGCGACTTCGCCTCCTACATGCAGCCCAATCAGCTTTGGCCGAAGGCGGACGTCGCCAGCCGCATGCTCGAAAAAGCGCTGACCGAGTACACCGGCACCCAGAGCCTCAGCGAAGCGTTGGCCAAGTTCATCCACAAGGACGACATCGTGGCCGTCAAGGTGAACGGTATTGCCGGCCAAAAGGGTTACACCATGGCCACGAACTTCGAAGTCATTCTGCCCGTGGTGCAGGGTCTGCTCAAGCTGGGCGTGCCGGCCGACAAGATCACCGTGTACGAGCAGTATCCAACGTTCCTGGCCGGCACCCGCGTCAACGTGCGGGATTGGAAGCTGCCCGAGGGCGTCAAGTCCGGAACTCACAACAACAACGACCACCCGATGCCGGACATCAAAGTGTATCAGGGCATCAAGACGCGCTATTGCCGCTTCTTCACGGAAGCCAGCGCGGTCATCAATATCACCATGATGAAGGATCATGGGATCTGCGGTTATACCGGCACCTTGAAGAACATCACGCACGGCAACGTGAATAACCCGCAAGATCATCACGAGCACAACGCAAGCCCACAGATTGCCATGCTGTACAATCATCCCATCGTCACTAGCCGCGTGCGCCTGCACATCACGGACGCGTTCAAGGTGACGTATGACAAGGGGCCGCTCGACAAAGACCCGAAGACGCGCGTCCCCCACGGCGCGGTGTACGTCAGCACCGATCCAGTCGCCATGGACACGGTGGGCTGGAAGGTGATCGACGAGGAGCGCAAAGCGCACAGCCTTCCGTCCCTGAAAGATTCTGGCCGGGAGCCGAGCTACATCCGCGTGGCGGGCGAGCTCGGCCTGGGCGTGCACGACGCGAGCGCCATCAAGGTCTCGACCTTCGAAATTTAGGCGCTTTTTCGATACTGGGGCGGTCCGCTCCGGGAGGCTGAGCCGCCGTTTTAGGCTCAGCGTCCAAGACCCGGCGCAATCGTCCTGGCTGAGTCATGATTTCCGGTCATGCGGCGTATAATCAGCGTGCGCTCGTCGTCATCCACCCGAACCCGCTCGTGCCGCAAAAATGCTGCCCTGCGCTGGGCGTGTGCGGTCGCTCCGCTGGCAGTGGCGGTCGCTTGCGGCGGCGCTCAGCCAGCCAAGCCCGCCGCCTCGAGCGCTACCGCGAAAGCGGCCGCGGCACCTCCGCCCACGCCGGCGACGGTCACGGTGAAGGAGCCGGGCGGCGACGCCGCCGATCCGCACGCGGCCGCTCTCGAGCGGCTGCTGAGCGCGCCTTGGGGTCTACGGTCGGACAAGGCCGACGCGCTCAAAGTGCCCATGCCCGACTCGGACAATTGGAAGCGCGTGCGTTACTTTGGCGTCGAGCATTACGTGGGGTTTCGCTATGGCGACGATCATCACGCGCTGTTGATCGGGTTCGTGCAAGATTTGCCCGCGGGGACGCCCATGAAAAGCGACACGTGCATGCGCCATTTCGAGGCCTGGGGTCTGCCGCAAACCCACGCCTTCGACGTCAAGTTCAGCCCTTTCGAATCTCACTTGACGCGCTGGCAGAAGCAAAGCCTCGAATCTCGCAGCGTGGACGGGAAGGTCAACCTCGGCTTCATCGCCGACGAATTTTCGGGAGCATGGGCTGCGTACCCCGCGTATCAGGACGCCTGCTTGGTGCTCGCGGTGGCCGTTCCCTGGCGTGATCACAAAGATCTCGCCCAGAAGCTCCGTGATCGCTTCGTGACGGAAGGATTCCAGCAAATGGTCGCGACCAGCGGCAGCAAACCCGAGCGCAAGTAGCGCGGACGTCGCGCGGCTCAACTGCCGATATTGGCCGCCATCAAACACAACAGGTGAATGGACAGCGCGACGATCCAGGCCAGCGATCGCGCGTGCAATTTTCCGTGGTAGCCCCAGAACGGGGCCAGGGGTGGCACTACGAAGGCGACCAAGCCTCGGTGCCACGGACCCTTCCGACCAAGCCCGAAGCTCAAAGCGACGTGGCTTGCCAGAAGCGCGCCAAACGAGGCGGCGAGGGCGATCATCAAGGCGAGGTCCACGGGTTCGCCGTAGACGATACCTCGAGACGGCGAGCGGGCATCTCTTCCCGGCCGAATGGCGTCGAGCCTCGCACGGCCGAGAACTCGGCAAACTCGCTTGTCGTCCCAATCGAGCGCCCCAAAAAGGCGGAAAAGCCGCGGATGGTCGGTTGCTATGCGGACCCAGCAGCCTGCTACACTGAGCAGTACCGTGCGTTCCTCATCCGTTTTGCTTGCGGCCGCCCTCGTCGGCTTGCTCCTTCCGCTGCCGCTCGGTTTGCGCGCCGCCCACGCCGACGGTGGCTCCAATCGACCCGACATCATGCCGCTGAGCGAGATCCATCCTGGGATGAAGGGCTACGGCTTGACGGTATTTTCTGGGACGACGCCGGAGCGCTTCGAGGTCGAGGTGATCGATGTGCTGAAGAACTTTCAGCCCAAGCAAGACCTGATCTTGGTGAAGACCAAGCATCCTCGTTTGGAGGTGACCAAGGTGGTCGCGGGCATGAGCGGGAGCCCCATTTATCTGAACGATCGGATGATCGGCGCCTACGCCTACGGCTGGTCTTTCGGTTCGGAGCCGGTCGCGGGCGTCACACCCATTCGCAATATGCTGGACGAGCTCGCGCGGCCGCTGCCAGAACGGATCGACGGTTGGCCTCTCAAGCTCCTGCCGCAGGCCCGCGTGAAGACGCCGGAAAGCGCGAATCGGCACGCGAGCTTCGACTCCAGCCATCGTTTTCAGGGCGCGCTCGCCGCTTACGATGTGCAAGAGCATGCCGCGCAGCTGGCCCGTTCGCTGGGCAGCGATTCGCACACGTTGAGCGCGCTGATCCCGGTCTCGACACCGATTTTGATGGGCGGCATGAGCAGCCGCGCGATTGCGTACGCTCAGCAGCTGATGGCGCCTCTCGGACTCGAGCCTCTGCAGGCCGGCGGCGGTGGCGCCCAAGAAGCGTCCGCTCCCACGCATTACGTGGACGGCGGAGCTATCGGCGTGCAGCTCGTGCGTGGCGACATGAATGCCATGGGCTTGGGTACCGTGACGCGGGTGGAAGGCGACAAGCTCGTGGCTTTCGGGCATCCCATGAGTGAGCTCGGGGTCACCGCCCTGCCTACGGCCATCGGGCGCGTGCTCTGGTTTTTAGCCAGCGATCAGCGCTCCTTCAAGATAGGCATGGCGGTGCGCAACGTGGGCGCGTTGGTCAATGACCGGCAATCGGCGATCGTCGTGTCGCAGAGCGCGCAGGCTCCGGTCATCCCCGTGAAGATGAGCATTCACGGCGCGCCCGGTTTTCCGACCGCCAACTGGAGCTTCGAAGTCGCGCACGACAAGTTCATGACGCCTTCGTTCACGGCCGTTGCCCTCGGTAGCGCGCTGCAGCGAGTGGCAAACGAGCATCAAGACGTGAGCTGGACGGCCACCAGCAAGCTGAAGGTCAAGGGTTTTCCAGAAATAACCCTTCAGGATTATGGAGTAGCCATGGGCGGCACGCCGGAGGCCGGCGAATTCGGGCGGTCGAACTTGGTGCGCGCCATGGGCACGATCTTGAACAACCCCTGGCAGCCCGCGATCCTCGAGAGCGCGTCGATGGATATCGAGCTGCGCTATGCCCGCGACATCCTGCGCCTGCGCGGCGCGGACGTGCTGGAGTCCGAGATCGATGCCGGCGCGCCGGCGCGGATTCGGCTGACGTTGGTGCCTTTCTCCGGCCCCGAGGTCACGCGCGTCGTATCAGTGCCGATCCCGGCGCATATGGCCGGGCAGACCGTGAATCTGGAGATCGAACCGGGCTACACCGAAGAACGCGATCAAGCCGCGCCGGACTCGCTCGCGGACATGATCAAGAACTTTCAAGACCCCGTGTATCCTTCCAAATCCGCCGTGGTGACGTTCGGTACGGGCGACGCAGGGGTAAGCTTCAAAGGCCGCATCGCCCACGATCTTCCGCCGGGCGCTCTCGACGTGATTCGCCCCGAAACGTCATCGGTCGCGCCCGAGAGTTTTCCCACCACCACTCGCGTCGTCGTAGATTTACCGCAATTCATGGTGGGTCGAGATCGCGTCTCCGTCACCGTTCGTCCCGTCTTGCGCTGATATTTTCGCGTGCTTTCCCGTTCCCGTCGTTTGCCCCTACCCCACGCATCGTGAAGCAATGAATCGATTCTTTCGCTACTCGTTACTGGCCGCTGGCTGGCTCGCCGCAACGCAGGCGGCGGCAGTTGGCACCCGCCGCTTCTCGCTCGAGAAGTCCGCTGATTTCAAAGGCGGCGACCTGAAGGGCGTTTCGGTGGACTCCGCGGGTCACGTGCGCGCGGGTTTCAACCTGGGCGCCGTGCCCGTTTCACAAGGCACGGCCATTTGGGCGGCGCTTCCCTTGCGCGACGGCTCGGTGCTGCTTGGCACCGGTAACGAGGGCAAGCTGCTCAAGCTGGCCGGCGGCGCCGTGAGTGTGCTCGCTGAAACCAAAGCGCTCGTCATCACATCCATGGTCGAAGCCGCGGGCGGCGCGGTCGTGCTCGGCACGCTGCCCGATGGCAAAGTGATGAAATGGGACCACGGCAAGCTCGTCGATTGGGTGACCCTGAAGGGCACCGAGCATGTTTGGCAAGTGGCTTACGACGAGAAGAAGAAGGCGATTTTCGCCGCGACCGGCCCGGAAGGGAAGCTGTACCGCATCAGCGAGACGGGGGACGCGCAGGTTTACTTCGACGCGCCCGAGCAGCACTTGATGAGTGTCGCCGTCGCGCCGGACGGCACCGTGTACGCGGGCGCGAGCGACAAGGCGAAGCTTTACAAGATCACCGCGCCGGGTAAGGCGAGCGTGCTGTTCGATTTCGATCGCACGGAGGTGCGTGCGATCGCCATCGACAAAAAGGGACAAATTTTCGCGATCGCCAACGATATCAAGTCCGGTAACCTCGCCCCGAGCCGTGGCAACAAGGCCGACGGAACACCGGCGCAACCGGCCAACGCTGCGCCAAAGCTCAAGGGCAAAGGCACGCTGTACAAATTCTCGAGCGACGGCACGCCCGACCAACTTCTCGATGATAGCGACGAGCACTACACGAGCCTCGCTCTCTCCGAGGACGGGCGCCCCTACGTTGGCACCGGCGTGGAAGGCCGCGTGTACACCGTGTCGGCCAGCCACAACTCCGCGCTGGTAGCCGACGTCGACGAGCGGCAAGTCAGCGCGCTCGTGCTCGCAGGCAAGGAGCAGCTAGTCGTAGCTAGTGATCCCGCCGTGGTTCACCCCGTCAAAGGCGTCGGCGGTCCGGACGCCGTTTGGACCAGCAAGGTGCTGGACGCTGGCCTGCGCGCTCGCTTCGGCAAGCTGACCTGGGAGGCTACTGGACCAATCGAGATTTCGACCCGCACCGGCAACGCCAAAGAGCCCGACGACACCTGGAGCGCTTGGAGCGCAGGCTTCACCCAGCCGTCCTTGGTCGACAGCCCCGCTGCCCGCTACCTACAGGTGCGCGCGCGCTTTGCCACCGATCCGAACGCGGTGCTGAGCGAGATCGGGATTTCTTTTTTGACCGACAATCTGCGAGCGGTCATCACCAGCGTGGACGCCAAAGATTCGGACAGCTCGGACAACGATGACTCGATCCGCGCCTCTGGGGGCCCGGTGACACGCAAGACAGAATCGGCGATCGCGCTGTCTTGGAAAGTCGATAACCCGGACAAGGACGATCTGCGTTACCGCTTGCAGTATCGGCAAGTGGGCAGCAACGATTGGTTCGACGTCTTGAAGCCGCAAGAGAAGCTGACCAAGGACAGCTATTCTTGGGAAACTTCGGATTTGCCTGAAGGGCGTTACCGCGTACGTTTGGTGGCCACGGACGAGCTGTCCAATCCTCCGGATCGCGTCACCCGTGACGAAATGCAGAGCAGCGTGGTCTTGGTCGACAACACTCCGCCGGTCGTGGACGGGTTGAAGGTGGTCGGGAAACGCGTGCAGGGCGTGGCCCTCGACGGCGTCGGGCCGATCGCCCGCATCGAGGTTTCGCTCGCGGGCTCCGACGAATGGACGCCGTTTTTTCCGACGGACGGCATTTTCGACGAACAGCGCGAAGAATTCGACGTGGACGTGGCCAAGCTCGCTCCGGTCACGCCCGCGCTGCTCAGCCTGCGCGTCTACGATAAGGCGAACAACTACGTCGTGCGGAGTGTGCTCCTGAAGTGATTCGAAATCATGGCGGCGGAGCCAAGGCGCCGAATTCACGCCCGTTGAGCGCCTTGCCATGCGCCGCCCGCGCGCTCTGCTAAACTCGTGGTCCTGTCTCTTAAACGCTTATTACTCGGTGTCGTCTCCTCCTCCGCGCTCCTGGCGCTGGCTTACGGCTGCGCTGCGTCGAGCGATGACGACGTCGGCTCGAGCAACGGCGGCGGCAGCGGCGGGATGAGCGAGGCGGGCTTGGCGGAACGGGTTCTGGGTTCCGACACCTCGCCCCAGGACGACGGTTCTCTGCGGTTGAACCCGTTGTGTGGGCATGACCCGCAGTGTGTACCGGACGATTATCTGGCCTGTGCGGGCTATGTCTTGCCTCAACTCCCCAGCTCGGGAGCCCCTACCACCAGCCAAGCGGGGGCGGCGGGGGCCACAGGTGACGGAGGGTCGAGCTCGAGTGACAACGTGGGCTCGGGTTTTGGCGGCAACATGAGCGCCACCTTGCCAGACGACGGCGGGTCCGGCGGAGCGACCGGTGCATCGGGCGCGGCCGGTGCACCGAGCGCGCGCTTCGGTTGTCAAGTGCAGCGCGCCGTTGCTGCGCCTGCCAGCGTGGTCTCTCAGTGCGGCGTGGTCGGGCTCGGCGGCAGCAACGCGCCTTGCCTCACTTCGAGTGATTGTCAGGCCGGCTTTGGCTGCATCGGTGATCAAAGCTCGGGTCTCTGTCAGCGCTACTGCTGCCAAGACGCCGACGCCTGCGGCCCTGGCACCTATTGCGCCGAGCGCCCCCTGCGCGACGCGGTGATCAATGCTCAAGGTGCCACGGGACACTCGCTCGTTATTCCCGTTTGCGTGCCCGCCGAGAACTGCGACTTGGGCGCGCCGTATCCGTGTCCCGCCGGCCTTTCGTGCACGTGTGGGAAGGGAACGGCCTGCCTCGTCGTGCGGGCCGACGGAACCACGACGTGCGCCGTACCCGGCTCCGGCAAAGTCGGGGACCGCTGCCCTTGCGCCTGGGGTCACGTGTGCTCGGCAGCGACGGACCAATGCCTCAAGCTGTGTTACACGCGCGACGCCGCTGCCTGCGGGACCGGAAAGTGTCAGTCCGCGACCGAGCTTCCGGATGGCTGGGGCGTGTGCGTCGGCACCGACTGAGACTCTCGCGCCTCGAGCGCCTCGAGCCTTGAATGAGCTCATCAGCCAACGTGCATCGGACTGGCGCAAATCGCAAAAACATCGCATAGAGAGCCCGTGGCACTCCACCAGGAAACGCTCGAGGTTCGTTCCCGCGCGCCCGGTTTGTCGGATATCACGCCCCAGGTGCGCGCGGCAGTCGCGCGCAGCGGTATCGGGACCGGTCTGTGCACGGTATTCGTGCAACACACTTCGGCGAGCCTCGTGATCCAGGAAAACGCGGACCCCGCGGTGCTCCGCGACTTGACCCAATTCATGGCGGAGCTCGCGCCAGAATCACGCGCTTGGGAGCACGATGACGAAGGCCCGGATGACATGCCGGCCCATGCGCGCTCCGCGCTCAGCAAAACGTCGGAGGCTATCCCGGTGAGCAACGGGCAGCTCGCGCTCGGCACTTGGCAGGCTCTGTATTTATGGGAGCACCGCGCCCGCCCGCACGTCCGGCGCCTGGTCGTCCACATCGCCGGAGACTAGTCAAGGCCGAGCGCGGGCCCTCACTCGCTGAGCGAGACCTCGCCCAAGGTTGGGTTGATGTCGATCAGGTAGCGTTTATCGCCCAAGCTCTTCACGACGAGCGGCGTACCCGCCTGCGTCGCGGCCAAACTCACGTCGTCCGCGCTCGTGGACAGGATCACGCTCAGAGGCGTGGCGTTGGCCAGGCACTGAGCGTTCGGCTCGTCGAAGCTCAGCGCCATCCCGACGATCGTGGGCGTACCGCAATACTGACGAGCAAAGCGGTAGTGACTGACGGCACTGGGCGTGTCGACCCAGAGCTCGCCCGCGTCCACCTTGGCCTTGACGTAATCGAGGTGGGCTTCGTAGTCGGCGGTCGGCACGGCTTCCCAAGAGGAATCTTGGATGCCGTGAAACTCGCGGATTGCCCAACCGCCTTTGCTGATCGCGTCGTCGACATACGCCTTCATGACGTCGGAAAATTGCGGGTAATAGATAGAATTTTCGTCGTTGTATACGTCGAACTCGCCGCGCATCGGGTCTTTGAAATCCGGTGGATTCACGCCCTTGGTGCCCGCCCGCGCGCCGCTGTAGCCGACCGCCGCCAAATGGTCGACCATGGGCTGGGTGAAGCTGTCGAATGGAAAGATGAAATACTCCAGCTTTTGGTCGGGCAAGTTCGCGGCCAGGACCGCCGTTGCTTGATCGATCTCGATCGACAGATCGGCGGGCGGCATGGCCGCGACGAAGTCTTGGTGGTCCCAGGAATGACACAGGATCTCGTGGCCGTGCGCGACCATGACCTCGAGCTTGTCCCAGACGTTACGCTCAGCGCAACGCTCGACGATGGCGCCGAACCCTGCGCGCAAACCGCGCGCCGTGAGCGCCGGCTCCGCCACCGTAAACAAGCTGTCCAAAATGTAGTCGCAGGCGTCGTCGTGAATGATTGAGTAAGCGGCCGTTGCGTTACCGCGCCAGGTACCCACCCCCTCCACCTTGATGGGCTCGAGGCCACTCGCACCAGCCTCACCGCTTGCCCC
>CAHJWM010000062.1 GCA_903642325.1 Myxococcales bacterium
GGCCGCGGTGGCGCCGGCGCAAACGTCGGCGGCGCGCCCAACGGTGGCTCTGCCGGGAGCGCTGGAGGCGCTGCGAACGCGGGCGGCACCGGCGGTAGCCCTTCCACCGCACCGCTGCCAAACAAGATCGTGGCGGGTTATTACCCGAATTGGACGCCGTCGCCGGTGCGTATCAAGGACGTCGAAAGCCACTACAATTTAATTTATCTGTTTGCGGCCACGCCCGTCGGAGGGGCTCCGGGCACCACGGGTGCGATCACGTGGACGAATCCCGGTGACGGCCGCGGCGCCGCGACGAACCTGAAAGCCGACCTCCAATACGCGCGCGTCACTCAGGGTCGTAAGATTGTCTTGTCAGTGGGCGGCGCGGGCAACGGCATGAGCTTTCCGACACGCACCAAATCTCAAGCGTTCGTCGATAGCGTTGGCGGCTGGTACGATAAATTGGGCGGCTTCGATGGGCTCGACTGGAACACCTTCGAGGGCAACCAGACGCCCGATACTCAGGAGATGATTTGGATCAGCCTGCAACTGAAGCAGCATTATCCAGGCTTCATCATCAGCGCGCCACCGGCGCCCTGGAATAGCGTCGATCAAACTTTCTGCGCGGCCATGGCGCAGGCCGGCGCGCTCGACTACGCCGCGCCCCAGTATTACGACGGCCCTAACCTCGCGACCCAGTCGTACATGCTGACGAACGTTGCGCAATGGGTGAAACTGCTTGGGGCAAATCGGGTCGTTGTCGGCTTTGGCATTTGGGATCAGCCGAATTACATGTCGATTGCGGACGCCCTCTCGACCTGGAAAGCCCTCGAAATGGCCTCGCCCGCCTTACGCGGCGCATTCGACTGGCAAATTCATATCGACGAAACACAAGGCTGGTCTTTCGCATCGCAGCTCGGTCCTCTGGTCAAGTAGCGGGCCAGACGCCTGCCGCATTTCGAGGGGACGCATGACGTTCGAGCGGCGTTGCCCTCCCTAACTTCTTCTAGCCAAATTCAATGGATCGGGTGATGCGCGGCTTCCGCACTACCGGCCGCGATTCGTAGGCGATGATGTGGCAGGATCACACTTGAGCGCCAAGACAGACCCGGGCGGCATGCGGGTGAGCGGCGGACGCTTTCAACGGTGGGGTCGCCTCCCGCTCTACGTTCGCATTTTGTTCGGCCTAGTGCTCGGGGTGGCGGTCGGGGCGCTGCTCGGGCCCCGCGCGCACGCGCTCGACCTCCCCGCTCGCCTGATCCTTCGCCTGCTCGGCGCGCTGGCTCCGCCATTGATTTTGGTGGCCGTCATCCAAGCGCTACTCACCGCGGAGATCGGTGGCGCCGTGGCATGGCGACTCGGCCGACTCCTGCTCTTGAACACGGTCACTGCGATCGTCGTTGGGCTCGTGGTCGCCAACGTGCTCGCGCCGGGCCGCCACGCGCACCTCCCAGCGCCTTCGATTTCAGCGAGCGCCAAGACCGACGTTCTCAATCAGTTACTCGACAATATCCCCGACAGCCTGCTGCGCCCATTCGTGGAGAACCGCGTCATCGGCATCGTGCTGATCGCGGTCGCCTTTGGGGTAGCCGCCCGCAGCTTGCAAGGCGCCCAGCGTGAGCTGGCCGAGCGGCTCGCTTCTTTGGGATTCACCTGCATTCTGAGCGTCCTGTCCTGGGTGATCGCGTTCGTACCATTGGCGGTGTTCGGTAAGGTCGCAAGCATCGTTGGCGGCAGTGGGCTCAGGCCGTTTGCCGCCCTCGGCATGTTCGTTCTTGCCGTGTTGCTCGCGCTCTTCCTGCAAGCGCTTTATTACCTAGCCCGCATTCGTTTCTCGTCCTGGGTCCGTCCCCGTGACCTGATTTCCGGAACGCGTGACGCGCTAGTCATGGCTTTTTCGACGGGCAGCTCGACCGTCACCATGCCCGTTACCTACGAGCGCTTGTTCGACCGTGTCGGGTTGCGCAAAGGCTCTGCAAGTCTAGGCGCGCTCGTGGGCTCGAACTTCAACAATGACGGCACGGCCCTGTACGAGGCCATGGCTGCGCTGTTCGTGGCGCAGTTGATCGGCCAACACCTCTCCTTGCCCGATCAAGTGTTGGTCGTACTGACGTCGGTCATCGCATCAGTGGGAGCGGCCGGCATACCGGAGGCGGGACTCGTGACCATGACTCTGGTCTTCAGCGCAGTGAAGCTGCCAACTGAGTACATCGCACTGCTGCTCAGCGTGGATTGGTTTTTGGATCGTTGCCGCACGACAATCAATGTGATGGGCGACATGAGCGTGGCCTGCCTGCTCGACGGGCATGAGCGCGAAGCAAGAACAAGCCCGTAGGTGACGTAAAGCACGGCCGCGCCGTGCTTACGTCGCGAGGTACCTACGCAGGGCTTACTTCGACTCGTTCTCTTTTTCGGCCTTGTGTGCGTCGCTGGCGGCGTCGTCGGCCTTGTCAGAAGCCTTGTCGGCTTTATCGGCGGCCTTGTCGGCCGCTTCGTTCGCCTTGTCAGCCGAAGCCTCGGCATCAGGGCTCTTGGCGGGTTCGCCGCCGCCGCAGGCAGCGAGGGCAACGCAGGTGAGGATGGAGGAGACGAACAGTGTGGGAAAACGCATGCCCCGAGCTTATCGCACGCCTTGCGCCCACGGCTAGCCAGAATCGCCGTAAGGCCACGGTCTAGCGGGGCGCGAGCATTCGCTCGCCCAGGCCGCGCATGTGTCTGGCATGCCCGGCGACGACGCGTGCGATGGGCTCTCGCGCGTGTGGCACGACGGTGCAGCGGCCGAGGGGGAGCTCAGAAGAAGCGCAGCGCTGTCTCACGCAGCGGGACAGTCGCGCCTTGACGTCCACGACCCGTCGCGCCGGCTCCGAGCAACATTGCAGCGCCAGCGAAGCTCATGGGCAGAACGCCGTCGTCCAGCAAACCGCGCGGCTTCCCGGTTTCCGTTCGAGTCTAGTGTGTGACGTTGGCCCACCTTTATGGCGTGTTGCTGACTGGGCACACGTGAGTAAGGCTACCTATTAAGTAACCATGGTTTTTTCTCGCTCGCTCAGCGGTCTTTCCCTGCTCACGATCGTCCTGTGCGGCGCGTGCGGCAGCAACTTCGATGCTTCGGGCACCGGCGGAATCGGTGGGGGCGGCTCTCCAGGCGCGCAAACGGCGGGCAGCTCGAGCGGCGGACATGAGAGCGGCGGAACCTCGACCGGCGGAACCTCGAGCGGCGGACACGAGAGCGGTGGAGACTCGAATGGCGGAACCTCGAGCGGGGGAACCTCGAGCGGTGGACACGCCAGCGGTGGAACCTCGAGCGGCGGAACCTCGAGCGGTGGAGGAACCGTCAACGCAGGCTCTGGCGGCACGCCGGGCGCGGCCGGGGAGCCGAGCGCGGGCGGCGCGTCAGCCGGAACGACCGGTAGCGCCGGAAGCTCCGCCGCGGGTGCGGCGGGCAAGGGCGGAGCGTCTGATTGCGTTGCGCTCGCGGCTGAGTACAGCGCAGCCGTGGAGAAGGCGCGCGTCTGCGACGCTGGCTCAGCGGATGAGTGCAGTGCAAACTCCACCGCGCCTCCAATAGGTTGTGGTTGTCCGACGCTGGTCAACAGGAAGAGCGAATACACTGCGCTCGCAAGCAAGAAGTACCTCGAGTACCGAGACAACAAGTGCGATCACAGCGGCGTGACCTGCGCGATAGCTTGCCTACCCCCCACGGGGGCCAGCTGCGCGCTCCAGGTAGGAACGCCCGGCAAGGGATACGCGTGCCGCAGCCAAGCATTTGCCGAAAAGTAGCTTCGGTTTCTGAGAAACCACCGCGCAAACCGCAAAATAGGGGGCACCTGGGCGCGGAGCGGGAGGAGTGCTAGGCATTCGCCCTCCTATGTCGCGAGCCCGCGGCTCGGGTAATCTCGAGCCCCTTCGCATCGCTTCAAAGAAGAAGGAACAGAGAAATGATCAAGGTCGGTATCAATGGCTTCGGCCGCATCGGTCGTATGGTTTTCCGTGCCGCTATCGGGCGCGGCGACGTCGAAATCGTCGCCATCAACGATTTGCTCGAGGTCGAGTACCTCGCCTACATGCTGAAGTACGACTCGGTGCACGGCCGTTTCAAGGGCAACATCGAGGTCACGGACGGCAAGCTCGTCGTGAACGGCAAGCCCATCCGCTGTAGCGCGGAGACCGACCCGTCGAAGCTCAACTGGGGCGCCATCGGCGCTGATACCGTGGTCGAGGCCACCGGCATCTTTCTGGACAAGCCCGGCGGCGAGAAGCACCTGGCCGCCGGCGCGAAGAAGGTTGTCTTCTCGGCGCCTTCCAAGGACGACACACCCATGTTCGTCATGGGCGTGAACGACGAGACCTATGCCGGCCAGGCCATCGTCTCGAACGCCTCTTGCACAACCAACTGTCTGGCGCCCGTCGCCAAGGTGTTGAACGACACGTGGGGCATCAAGCGCGGTCTGATGACCACGATCCACGCCACCACCGCGACTCAAAAGACGGTCGACGGGCCCTCGAAGAAGGATTGGCGTGGTGGTCGTGGCATCTTGGAGAACATCATTCCGTCCTCCACGGGAGCGGCCAAAGCCGTGGGCAAGGTAATCCCGGAGCTGAACGGCAAGCTCACGGGCATGTCTTTCCGCGTACCGACCTCGGATGTCTCGGTCGTCGACCTCACCTGTGAGCTGGTGAAGGACGCCTCGTACGACGAAATCTGCAAAGCCATGAAAGCTGCCTCTGAAGGCAAGATGAAGGGCATCCTCGGCTACACCGATGAGAAGGTCGTCTCGACGGACTTCGTGGGTGAAGTGTGTACCTCGGTGTTCGACGCCGAGGCCGGAATCCAGCTCGACAAGACCTTCGTCAAAGTCGTCTCTTGGTACGACAATGAGTGGGGCTACTCGAACAAGGTCGTCGACCTCGTGAAGCGCATCTCAGGCTGAGCTCGGGCTGGCTCAACGCGAAGGCGGCGGCCGGCTTCGCCGCCTTCACTCGTAGGTGCTCGGCCGGCCCGTGCGCCTTGGTGTTCCCCCATCCCGTGCTCGTGGCCGCAGCGGCCACTGCGCTCGGGATGGGAAACAGTCGCAGTGAGCACGAAACCCGCTCTTCGGCGCGCCACGGAAGCCGGAGCTATAGCTCAGAACGGCCCTGCCACCATTTGAGTCACCGGTCAACACCGCCACTGTCCAGCGTGAACGCGCCGTTGTGCATTGAGGCGAGGATCGTAGACTGCGCCGCAATGACGGTCACGAGCTTGTCGCTGCCGGGTCGGATGTGGCTGGCCTTGGTGTGTCTCTTTCGAGTGCTGTTCGATGCCCGGTTTGCGTTGCGCATCGCCGCCCTCCGTGACGAGCCGGAGCGCGCCTCACTGCCTGGGCCACCACCGATGGGTCCGGGCCACGCCTCGATGGCGGACGGCGATGCGGCCCCGATCGCGACGGGCGCGCTGCAATTGCTGAGTTTATTGCAGCGGGAAGGGCGCTTCCTCGACTTCGTTCAGCAGGACGTGGCGCCGTTCTCGGACGCCGACATCGGCGCTGCCGCGCGCGTGGTGCACGAAGGCTGTCGGCGCGTGCTGCACGACCATGCGCGCATCGTGAGTGTGCGAAGCGAGGCCGAGGGCGCGCGCGTGACTTTGGAGCAGGCCAGCGCAGACGTGAAGCTGGTTGGCCATGTCGCCGGCTCAGCACCATTTCGCGGCGTGCTACGCCATCGCGGTTGGCGCGTGGAGGATCTGGCGTTGCCGACCCTGATTGGCGCTCACGACCCGAGGCTCGTGGCGGCCGCGGAGCTCGAGCTATGAGCGCGAGGTTCGCGGTTGGCATTGACTTAGGCACGACACATTCGGCTCTCGCGCTCGCGGCCCTAGAGGGCGATGACGCGCGGGTGAGTGTGGTCGACATCCGGCAACTAGTGAGCGCGGGCGGCCTCGGCAAGTCCGCGCTGTTGCCTAGTTTTTTGTATTTCGGTCACGACAGCGAGGCCCCGCTGGCCTTGCCTTGGGATGGCGCGCGCCGCTTCGCCGTCGGCGAATATGCGCGCTTGCGCGGCGCGGAGGCACCAGAGCGCGTCATCGCGAGCGCCAAGAGTTGGCTTTCGTACGGCGGCGTCGATCGGCGTGCCGGGACCTTGCCAATCAACGCCGCGGAAGACATCGAAAAGATCTCGCCGGTGGAAGCATCGTTTCGATATTTGGATCATTTGAGCGAGGCATTCCGCGCAGCCCGACCGGCGGACGGCGATCTCGCGGCTCAAGAGGTCGTGCTCACCGTTCCCGCGTCATTCGACGCTGGCGCGCGCGATCTGACCGTCGAGGCGGCGCTCGCCGCGGGCTTCGATCAGGTCACGCTGCTCGAGGAACCTCAGGCCGCGCTCTACGCTTGGATCGAGCAGAACGGCGAGGCCTGGCGCGATCATCTGCGCGTCGGTGATCGCCTGCTGGTGATTGACATCGGGGGTGGCACCACGGATTTCTCCCTAATTGACGCCGTCGAGGAGGACGGCTCACTGGCCTTGCAGCGCGTCGCGGTCGGTGACCACATCCTGCTCGGGGGCGACAACATGGACCTCGCGCTGGCCCATGTCGTCGGTCAAGGGCTCGCCGAGCAAGGCAATGAGCTCGATCGCTTTCAGCACGGCGCCCTGACCCACGCTTGCCGAAGTGCCAAGGAACGGCTCTTCTCTGATCACGCGCTCGAGCAACTTGCGATCGTTCTGCCCAGCCGCGGCTCGCAATTGCTGGGTAAATCGATGCGCAGTGAGCTGAGGCGGGATCAAATCGAGCGCTATCTGCTGAACGGGTTTTTCCCGCGCGTGCCCGCGTCGGAACGACCGAAAGCTCGCCCCCGGGCGGGGCTCACCCAAGTCGGCCTGCCGTATGCAAGCGATCCGGCCATCACCAAGCATTTAGCGGCTTTCCTCGGTCGCCACGGCTCGAGCGTATCCGACGCAACGACAGGCCGAGTCGCGCGTCCGCCGAGCGCGATTCTGTTCAACGGCGGCGTCTTGAAGGCGCAAGTGCTGCGGGCGCGCCTGCTAGAGACCCTGAACGGCTGGCTCGAGGAACAAGGCGCCCCCGCCGCGCGTGTTTTGCCCGGCGAGGACCTCGACCTTGCCGTCGCGCGCGGCGCCGCGTACTACGGGCTCGTGCGTCACGGGCGCGGTTTGCGCATTCGCGGCGGCACCGCTCACGCGTACTACGTCGGCATCGAGAGCCCCATGCCGGCGCTGCCCGGCCTGGAGCCGCCCGTGCTCGCGCTGTGCGTCGCGCCCTTCGGCATGGAAGAAGGCTCCGAAGCCGCCCTGCCGCCGCAAGAATTGTTCGTGGTAGTGGGCGAGCCGGTGACCTTTCGCTTTTTTGGATCGACCACCCGGCGCGACGATAAAGCGGGGTTCGTCTTGGAAAGGTGGCGTGCGGGTGAGATCGAGGAATTACCGCCGATCGAGCTGACGTTGCCGCCCGCAGGCCGCGCTGCGGGCGAAGTGGTCGCCGTGCAGCTGCAAGCATCCGTGACGGCCATAGGCACGTTGAAGCTCGAAGCCCTGGCGCAGACGCCCATCATCGCCGATGAGCGCTGGCAGATAGAGCTCAGCGTGCGCAGCGGAGCGGCGAGCGAGGTCTGAGCGTGAGCGGCGGCATGCACCGGCCTGCGGAAGCCGCTTATCACGTCGGGATCGATCTCGGTACGACCCACACCGTCGTCGCTTACGCGGCGCGGGCCTCGGATTCTGCAATTCGGGTCTTGCCTCTGCCTCAGCTAGTGAGCGCACACGAGGTGGAGGCGCGCTGCTTGTTGCCGTCGTTCTTGTACGCGCCTTTGGTCAGCGAGCCCGTGGTCGACCCCTGGCAGGAGCGGCCGTGGTTGGTTGGCCAATACGCCCGCCTGCGCGGCCAAGAAGTGAGCGAGCGCTCGATCGCGTCCAGTAAAAGCTGGCTCAGCCACGCTGGTGTCGCGCGCCGCGACCCCATCCTGCCTTGGGCGGCGGACGCGGCGGAAGTGCCCAAGATTTCTCCAGTCGAAGCCGGTCAGCGCCTCCTTTCGCACGTCTCTCGGGCCTGGGACGAAGCCTTTGCGGATCGACCATTGGCAGAGCAGAGCGTCACGCTCACGGTGCCCGCATCCTTCGATGAAGTTGCCCGCGAGCTGACCATCGAGGCCGCCGCGCGAGCGGGCTTGGTCGTGCGACTGCTGGAAGAGCCGCAAGCCGCGTTCTACGATCTCATCTCTGGGGAGCGCCGTCTTGCGGTCGAGGCACTGCTCACGCCGAGTCGATCGAGCGCCAAGGTTTTGGTCTGCGACGTCGGCGGTGGCACCACCGATCTCACCTTGGTCGAGGCGCGCTATTCGGCTGAAGGTCGACTCGAGCTGGAGCGCGTTGCGGTTGGTCGTCACTTGTTGCTCGGTGGCGACAACATCGACCTCGCGCTCACGCAAATGTGCGAGCGAAAGCTACTCGGCGAGGAAAAGCTCGATGCAGCGCGCTTCAGTCGGCTGCTCTTGGCCTGTCGCGCGGCGAAGGAGATATTGCTCGGGCGCGACGCGCCAGACCACGTCCCGATCCGTGTTGCATCGTCCGGCTCGGGGCTAGTCGGCAGTATGCTTACCACCGAGCTCTTGCAGAGCGAGGTTCAGACTTTGGTGTTCGAAGGCTTTTTGCCTCTGCTGAAGCGCGGCGAAGCGCCGCCCAAAGCGCGCGCGGGATTACTGGCATTTGGTCTACCGTATGAGCCCGATCCCGCTATTTCGCGGCATATATTGCAGTTTTTAGAACGCCACGGCTCGGCGCAGGTGGACGCCGTGTTGCTCAATGGCGGTCTTTTTCACGCCGCGCGCGCCGCCGAGCGCGTACGTGCCCTCGTCTCGGCGTGGAGCGCGCGGGAGGTGACGCTTCTACCTTACCCGGATCCCGATCTTTCGGTTGCGCGCGGCGCGGTCGCTTACGGCCGCGCGCTCGAAGGTATCGGGTTGAGCATTGCCGGCGGGGCGCCGCGTGGTTTCTACGTGGCCGTCGACGAGCGCGCGGCGCGCCGCGCGCTGTGTGTCGTGCCAAAGGGCGCGCGCGAGGGGGAGCGCCACGTGGCACGCACCGGTGGCCTTTGGCTGCGCGTCGGACAGCCGGTACAGCTCGAGCTCTACACGTCCGACCACGCAGCCCAGCATCGCCCGGGCGATATCGTATCCCTCGATGACGACTTCGTCCGCTTGCCGGCGGTAACCACCCAGTTCGCTGACGCGGCCAGTGACGCGAACGGCGACCTGGAAGTGGCGCTCGAAGGCGAGCTGAGCGCCACTGGCACGGTGGAGCTGGCTTCCGTCGAGCTGCATCCGGCGCCGGGCCATTTACCGCGGCGCTTCCCACTCACGTTCGAGCTTCGGGCTCGCGATGCTGCAGACCAGAAGGCAATACCCTCCTCGGAGCCCCCTCCTTCGCGCCTTCCCGCGCCCCGCTTGACGGACGCGCTGAGCGCCGTGCGCCGCGTGCTGGGCGACAGCCGCGCCGACGTCAAACCGCGCGAAAGCAAAGAGCTCCCTCGCGAGCTCGAGCGGCTGCTCGGCGAACGGCGTAGCTGGACGCTGGAGTCCAATCGCGCCTTGTTCGATGTCGTTGTCGAAGGACGCGCCGTTCGCCGCCGCTCCGAAGACCACGAACGAGTATTCTGGATGCTGGCGGGCTATTGTTTGAGGCCCGGCTTCGGCGCGCCGCTGGATGAGCAGCGCGTCGCCCGGCTCGTGCCGCTGTTCGAGAGCGGCATTTCTCCTGGCGCCGGTGCCCGCAGCTGGCAACAGTTTTGGATCGCTTGGCGACGCATCGTCGCGGGCCTGCGTGAAGACACGCAAGGCCGAATTTTTGGACTGATTGCGCCGTTCTTTGCGCCGAACGAGCTGAAGCTCAAACGCAGCAAGAGCTTCAAAGCGGCAGAGCCTTCGTTCGAGTTGCTCGAGCTATTGGTGTCACTGGAGCGCCTGCCCACGGCGCAACGCACGGCCCTCGGCGACTGGCTTATCGAGCGCACCTTTCGCGATCGCGATCCCAGGCTCTGGACCGCACTTGGTCGCGTCGGGGCGCGCGTGCCCGGTTACGCAAGTGCGCATCATGTCGTTCCGCCGCGCGCCGCCGAAGCCTGGCTCGACCATCTGCTCCGCGAACGCTGGCACGAAGTGCCCTCCGCCGCTGCCACCGCCGCCCAGCTTGCGCGCATGACCAACGACCGCGCCCGGGATATCTCGACGGCCGTGCGCGCCGAAGTCGTGCGCCGCCTCGAAGCCAGCTCGCCAGACACCTCCCCACTGATCGAAGGGGTGCGGGAGTTCCTGCCCCAAGCCGAGACCGAACGAGCCGCCTGGTATGGGGAAGAGCTGCCCGTGGGCCTCCACTTGCGGGCACCCTCTCTCGTGCCCGAACGGTCGATCGACTAGCGGTGCGCTCGTGTCATTGAACTCTGCCCGTAGGGCGCCTTCCTTGGGCGTGGTCGTGGCGCTCTGCGCGCTGGCTCTTTCGAACGTGGCTTTGGCCGAGCCGAGCACGCCAAGCCCGGCGTCCACGGCCATTGCCATCGACTCCGCTCCGCCGCTCGTTCCGCAAACCATGCCGCCACCGCCACCGGGCTCGACCGGGCGCTCGGCGATCGATGCGCAAGATTATCAGAGGAAGATCGAGGGCGGCTATTTCACGGGCTTACCACTCGCGAACTACGACACGAATACCGGGCTCGGCTTTGGCGCGCGCGGCTATTACTATTACGATGGCCGTCGTTCGGAGCCATTGTTCGGGTACACGCCCTACTTTTACCGGGTCTTCCTGCAGGTTTTCGCGACCACGGGCGGGCTGCAATTTCATTGGTTGGATGTGGATGCTCCTACCATCGCGGGCACACCCTTTCGGTTGCGCTCGCAATTGATCTTCCAGCGCAACACGCAGCAGCATTACTTTGGCTTGGGCAGCCGCGCGATGAGACGGCTGAGCTTCACGGGAAGCCCAAGGACATATACCCGGTTCGACGACTATCAGGCGGCGCTCGACGCGCCCGATGCGCTCGGTCAAACGCGCTCGCGCTACGACGAATACCTGCTGGTCCAACCGCTCCTGCTACTCAGCCTACAGCGCTCGGTGCTCGGTGGCCTGGTCTGGCCGCTGTTGGGGCTGGGCTTCAGCAACACCCGCGCCGACGCCGGTTTCCATGCAAACGGACCCGGCATGGCCCCGACGCGCCTGCAAGAAGACTGCCGCGGCCCGCTGATTGTCGGTTGCTCCGGAGGCTGGAACAATTTTTTTCGGTTGGGCGCGGCCCTCGACACGCGCGATTACGAGCCCGATCCGAACCACGGCCTGTTCGTAGATAGCGCGCTCGATATCGGCTCGCGCGCCCTCGGCTCGCGCTACCAGTGGACGCGCTTCATGCTATCGCCGCGCGTCTATTACGACCCCCTGCGGCGTTGGGTTGATCTGGTGTTCGCCGCGCGCGCAACGTTCCAAGTGCAGAGCCGGAGCACACCCTTTTTTGGCATGAACTTCATTCCCTATACGGAAGATCCACGCACTGGCCTGGGCGGCCTGCGCACGCTGCGTGGTTACAAGCAAGACCGTTTCGTAGGCCCCGTGATGACGCTCGTGAACGCCGAAGTGCGCTGGACTTTTCTACGCTTTCAAACATACGGCCAGCGCTTTGCGCTGATCGCCGTGCCCGCGCTCGACCTCGGTGCGACTTACGATCGCGTTTCGGATTTCCGGCTGGGGGGCTGGAAACGTAGCCAAGGTGGCGCTCTGCGCGTGTCCTGGAACCAGGCCACGATCCTGACCACCGAATATGCTTTCAGCGAGGAAGACAGCGGATTTTACGTAAACTTCAACCACATGTTTTAGCTCCGCGAACGCGAGCCGAGCCGCCGGCTACCACGGGAACGCGGATCGAGCTCATGAGTGGAATTGTCAGCGCCGGGCGTGGGCCGCGAGGACATCGGCGACGCAGAGCGTGAGTTTGCGCGCCGTCGGCAAATGCAAAAATTCGTTCGGTCCATGTGCATTCGAGCCCGGGCCGAGCACGCCGGTAATACAGAACTGCGCGTTGGGGAACTGCTCACCCAGCATGCCCATGAACGGGATGGATCCGCCTTCCCCCAGGTACATCGCTCGCTTGCCGAAGTGGCGGGTCGAGGCCGCGTCCAAGGCCATCGAAAGCCAGGGCGACAGCGCAGGCGCGTCCCAACCGTTACTCCCGCCGCCGGTCTTGAAGCTCACCTTGGCTCCGTACGGCGGATCCTTTTCGAGCACGGCTTTGACGCGTGCCGCGGCGCGCATCGCGTCGAGCCGCGGCGGCACGCGCAGCGACAGTTTGAGCGCCGTTGCTGGACGCAGCACATTTCCGGCGTTGGCAATCGCCGGCAGCCCGTCGGCACCCGTAACCGCCAGAGCTGGCCGCCAGGTGCGATTCAAGATTAGCTCTGCATCGTCCGTGACGAGGGGCTCGACGCCGGGGTGCGTTGGAAACTTGCGCCACACTTCATCACCGAGCACGCCTGCCGCTAGCCGGGCCTGCTCCGCGCGTTCGGCGGGGATGGGCACGTGGAGCTCGGTCAGCTTGATCGCGCCCGTGCCCACGTCTTCCAGGCGATCGAGCAACTGCCGCACGACCCGAAAACTGGAGGCGACCACTCCTGACCCGTCCCCCGAATGTACGCCTTCGGCGAGCAACGACACCTCCAGCGTGCCGACGACGATGCCCCGCAGCGAGGTGGTGGACCAGAGTTGATCGTAATTGGCGCAGCCCGAGTCGAGGCAGACGACCAGCGATAGCTCACCGATGCGCGGAGCCAGATGCTCGATGTACGCCGGCAAATCATAACTCCCGGACTCTTCGCAGGCCTCGATCAACACGACGGTCCGTGCACGCGGCAGTCCGTCGCGCGCCAGTGCCGCGACGGCGGTCAGCGAAGCAAAGATCGCATAGCCATCATCGGCGCCGCCCCGCCCGTAGAGCTTGTCGCCTTCCAGCACCGGCGTCCACGGGCCGAGGCCTGAGCGCCAGCCGGTCATCTCCGGCTGTTTATCGAGGTGCCCATAGAGGAGCACCGTGTCGCCCGCAGCGCCGCCGGTCGCCGGCAGGTCGATGAAGATGACGGGGGTACGCTCGCCCAACTGCACCACTTCCAGCGTTGCGCCTTCGGGCAAGGCTTCGCGTGCCCAGCCCGCGAGCAGCGCGACTGCGCGAGCCATGTGGCCGGTCTGACGCCACGCCGGATCGAAGCTTGGGCTCTTGTTTGGGATCTCGATATAGCGCTCGAGGGTCGGTACGATCGAGCTCATGAAACGCTCGTAGACCCAGCTGCTCGTCGCCTGGCTGACTGGCATCACGGGAGTGTAACCCTCTCGCGACGCGCTCGACCACCGCCCGGTTCGGCATGACCCTGGAAATGCCTGCCGCTTCCCAGTAACCTCCGGAGCGCATGAATGGTTCGCCCGTCGCACGCCGGTTTCATTGCTTACTCGCGCCTGCGGCGTTGGCCGTGAGCCTCGCCGGGCTCGAAGCTTGTGGCGCTAACGCCGCGCCGCCGCCGGTTCTTGTTAGGCCTGCCCCGCCTCGCGAGCTCGTCCAGGCCGCGGCAACGCAAACGAAGCCGATCGTCACCACCACGCTGCAAAGTGTCGGACTGGACCCGCTGGCCATGGATCGCAGCCAGGATGCATGCACGGATTTTTATCAATACGCTTGCGGCAATTGGCTGAAGAACGTTCAGATTCCAGCAGATGAGCCGGCATGGTCTCGCTCCTTCAACGAGATCCAAAAGCGAAACGAGCTGGCGCTCAGGCAGATCCTCGAACAGGCGGCCAAATCCGGTGCAGCCGATCCGGTGACGCAAAAGTTAGGCGCATTTTTCAGCGCTTGTATGGATGAAGCGGCGGTGGACCAAGCCGGCGCGCAACCCATACGCCACTTCCTTGCCGAGATCTCCGGCGTGAGCAACGCGAAGAGCTTGGCGGTCGTCGTCACCGAGCTGCATGCGGCCGGAATTTTCCCGCTCTTCGACGTCTCCCCCACGCAAGACGCGGACGATGCCACGCGCTGGATTGCAAACCTCGATCAAAACGGCTTGGGCTTACCCGACCGCGATTACTACCTGCGTGAGGACGAGGGCTCCAAGAAGCTGCGCGGCACCTACCACGACCACGTCGCGCGTATGTTGGAGCTCGCGGGGACGCCCAAGGCACGCGCGAGCGTGGCCGCAACCGACGTCTTGGCACTCGAGACGGAGCTTGCGAAGATTTCTAAAACAAAAGTCGAACGCCGCGACCCAAAGGGCATGTTCAACCGCTTGAACCGCGCGGGCGTCGAAAAAGCGCTGCCCGTGTTCGACTGGACCGGCTATTGGAAGGGTCTCGGGTTTCCTGGCACTCAGGATATCGCCGTGACCGCCCCAAAATATTTCGAGGGACTGCAGGCGCTGATCGACAGCACCAAGCCAGCGGTTTGGCAGAGCTACCTGTCGTGGCAAGTGGTTCGCAGCACCGCCAAGCTTTTGTCCAAACCGTTCGTGGACGAGAGCTTTCGTATGCAGCAGGCCCTGACCGGTCAACCCGAGCTGCCACCGCGCTGGCGCCGCTGCGTGCACGCCACCGATGACGCACTCGGTGACTTGCTGGCCCAGCCGTACGTAAAAGACCATTTCCCCGGTGACAGCAAGCAGTCGGCTCAAAACATGGTCGCCGCGATCAGCGGAGCAATGGCGAATGATCTCGGCAAGCTCGACTGGATGGACGAGCCTACGCGGGCGCGGGCGCGCGAAAAGCTCTCGTCACTCGCATTCTTAATCGGTTATCCCAGCAAGTGGAAAACCTACGATTTCCCAATCGATGCCAAGTCGTACGCGCAAAATTCACTGCGCTCGCGCCACTTCGAGCTGAAGAGGGATCTGACGAAAGTCGGCAAACCGGTAGACCGTGAAGAATGGCAGATGACCGCGCCGACAGTGAACGCCTATTACGATCCACAGCGCAATCAGATGGTTTTTCCCGCCGGCATTTTGCAGCCACCGTTTTACGGTATCGACCAGGCACTGGCGGTGAATGCGGGCGCCATCGGCATGGTCGTCGGTCACGAGCTCACGCACGGCTTCGACGACGAAGGTTCGCAATTCGACGCCAAGGGGAATCTTTCGAGCTGGTGGACGGCAGCCGCGAGCGCAAACTTCAAGGCGAAGATCTCCTGCGTAGACAAGCAGTACAGCGCCTACGAAGCGTTGCCCGGGCTACATGTGAATGGGGCGCTCACGTTGGGCGAAAATATCGCGGATAATGGTGGCTTGAAGCTTGCGTTCGAGGCCTACCGGGCGCTTCGCGCTGACGCTAACGAGACCGTCGTGGCCGACGGCTTGACGGAAGACCAGCAGTTCTTCTTGGGTTTCGCCCAGAGTTGGTGCGCGGCGTATCGGCCCGACTTCGAGCGCATGGTCGTGCAAACCAACCCGCACTCCCCGCCACGCTTCCGCGTGCGCGGCCCACTCACCAATACGCCGCAGTTTGCCGCGGCCTTCTCGTGCAAGGAGGGCGCGCCCATGCATCCAAAGAACATCTGCGCGGTCTGGTGAGCGCGGGGCGCAAGCGAGCTTTGCAACAGACAGACGAATTTTTACGTAGTGCGTAGTGCGTACTGCCGCACGCGGATGTACACGGTTTCTCGAACGCTCAGTGCGGGCGTGAACGAGCGGTGGTGCCGGGGGAGCGGCGCTCAATGACGCTTCTTGGAGAGCGTTAGGCCGCGGTGCTCGAGCAAAGGCTCGATGTTTGGCGGTCCCCCGTAGAAGCTTTGAAACAGCGTCGAGGGCTCGGCGGTCCGGCCGCGGGATAGAATTTTGGCGCGCAGGACGTCGCCGTTTTCTCGTTTGAGGCCCCCGTGCGCGTGCATCCAGCTTTCGGTGTCGCGCGCCAGCACGTCGCTCCACAAGTACGCGTAGTAGCCCGCGGCATAGCCGCTCGCGAACACGTGCGAGAAGTACGCTGTATGGTAGCGCGGCGGAACCGGGCCGAAGGCGACGTCCGCCCGTTTGAGCGCGGCGGCTTCGAAGGCCATCACTTGCTCGGGCGTATGCGGCAATTGCTCGAGGGTTTCCGGCGAGATTTGGTGCCACGATTGATCCAAGATCGCCGCGGCGATGTACTCGCTCGTGATAAACCCCTGATTGAATTTCTGCGCGGCGAGCACCTGGGTCAGCAGCGATTCGGGCATGCCGGCGCCGGTTTTGTAGTGCTTCGCGTAGTGCGCAATAACGCTCGGCTCGGATGCCCACATCTCGTTGTATTGTGACGGAAACTCCACGAAATCAGGCGGGGTGTTGGTGCCCGAGAGCGACTGATATTTTACGTTCGAGAGCAGGGCGTGCAAGGCATGCCCGAACTCGTGGAACAGGGTCGTGACCTCGTCGAAGGTGAGCAGGGTGGGCTGGCCTTCGGCGGGCTTTGGAATGTTCAAGTGGTTTGCGGCCACGGGCTTCGTATGAAACAGCGTAGACTGATCGACGTACGTGTTTTCCCAAGCGCCGCCCTGCTTGTTGTCCCGCGCATAGTAGTCCGCCAAGAACAAGCCGAGCGGCGTGCCGTCTGCGTCGAACACCTCGAAGATGCGCACATCCCCTCGATACAGGGGCAGACCGTGCCGCTCCTGGAAGGTGATGCCGTACAGCTGGGTTGCGGCGAAAAACACGCCGTCTTTCAGCACGTGATCGAGCTCCAGATAAGGTTTCGTCTGTGACTCATCGTAGGCATAGCGGGCTTGCCGCACTTGCTCGGCATAGAAAGCCCAGTCCCATGGCTCGAGCTCGAACGATCGCTGATGCGCGGCGCGGGCCTGCTTGTCGATCAACGCTTGAATGTCTGCCGCCTCTCGCTTGGCATTGGCGATGGCTGGCGGCGCAAGCTCGCCCAGCATTTTATTGACGGCCGAGGGGGTACCCGCAGTCTCGTCCTCGAGCGCTTGCGCCGCGTAGTTCGGGTAGCCCAGCAGCTGCGCCCGCTCGGCGCGTAAGCGAACGATCTTGGATGCGACCGAGGTGTTATCACCCTCGCCGCCGAGGCCACGCGAAACCGATGCGCGGTAGATGCGCTCGCGCAAAGGGCGGTTCTGGAGCTGTGACAGCCACGGCTGATCGGTAGTATTTTGCAGTGGAATCAGCCACCGACCGTTGAGCCCTCTCTTTTCGGCCGCGCTGGCGGCCGCCCCAACCTGCTCCTCCGACAGGCCCTCGAGCTCTTTCACGTCTGTGACCAACACGGCACCGCTCTTGGCATTCCGGAGGACGTTTTGTTGGAACTGCGTCGTGAGCGATGAAAGCTGAGCGTTGATCTGACGCAGGCGGGTCTTACCGGCTTCCGACACGTTCGCGCCCGCGCGCACGAACTGTAGGAACGTGCGGGCCAGCAATTGGGCCGATTCCGGATCGAGTTGCGACGCGGCCGAGCTTTCGTGAACCGCCTTCACGCGCGCGAACAACTTCGGGTCGAGAAAGATGGCGTCTTGGTGCTCGGAGAGCTTGGGCGCGATTTCCGTCTCGATGGCGTCGAGCTCGGCGTTGGTGTTTGCACCTTGTAGATTGAAGAAGACCGCCGACGTTCGATATAAAATGCGTCCCGAACGTTCGAGCGCAACCACCGTGTTCTCGAAGCTCGGCGGCTCGCTGTCATTCACGATGCCGGCGACCTCTTTGCGTTGCTCGGCCATGCCGGCGGCAAATGCGGGCCGATAGCTAGCATCCGTAATTCGATCGAATGGCGGCAGCTCATCCAAGAGCGCACTTGCTTGCAGGAACGGGTTTGCCGTCGCAGGCGGCGCTCGCGTCACGGGCACGCCCGGCACGCTGGTCGAAGGTGCGAGAACGGCGTTCCGCGGCGACGCCGAGCCCGCGCACGCCGCGAGCACGAGCGCCGAGGTCGATAGGCTACGCGTGAATCTCATGCACGTTTGCCTTAACGGAGCGGCCGACGCCGGTCTAGCCAATCTCGACGCCGGCTCGAGCGTTCCTGGTTCTTCCGGCCAAGTTGAAATCGCGGCCGTTGCGCGCCGTCAGCTGATAGGGTTGGCCGTGGACCTGTCGATTGCGCTTTTGTCTCAGCTGTTCGACTCATTGCCACTCGGGGTGATCGTGCTGAACCGCAGCGGCCAGGTGGTGGTTTACAATCGCACGGAAGAGGTTCTGGCGGGGCGCAAACGAGAGCAGGTGATTGGCCTCACATTTTTCGAAAACGTCGCGCCTTGCATGAATGTGCGGCAGTTGGCCGGTGAGTTCGAGAAGGGTATCGGCCAGTCCGATCTGGACGTGAACGTCGAGTTCTCGTTTCCTTTTCCGTTCATGGATGAGCCGCGCGATGTGCGCGTGCACATGACTTCTTTCGACGTAGCACGTGCGCCATATGCGTGTCTGGTGATCGAGGACGTCTCGAGCCAACGCTCGGTCGAGCGCATGAAGGAAACGCTTCAAAACTTGTTGGTTCATGATCTAAAGAACCCGCTATCGGCGGTGTTGGCAAATCTCGGCTTTCTGCGGGGCGTGAGCTCCCTGCGCGACGACCAAGATGCGCAAGACGCCATCTCCGATAGCGTGCGCGCAGCGCAGCGCCTGAACGCGATGCTGGTCAACTTGCTCGACATCACGCGCTTGGAGACCAATCGCTTGCCGCTGAATGTGGCGGCGGTCGAGATTCTGGATGTGCTGCTGTCCGTGGCCGAAAATAACGCCGCCTTGGCGAAGGCGAACGGCGTCATACTGACGGTTGCGCTCCATCGCTCGATCCGAGCCGCTGTGGATCCCGTCGTCGTCCGCCGGGCGCTGGACAATTTGGTCGAAAACGCCGTCCGCCATTCCCACCATATAGTGCTGGACGCGGAAGAGGTTGCGGGCGTCGTGACTCTATTGGTTTCCGACGATGGCCCGGGTATTCCAGAGGAATTGCGAGCGGCTATCTTCGACAAATACACGCAAGTGGTGCAGCCGGGTGCGCATGCGGGATACAACCGTGGCTTAGGGCTAACTTTCGTACGCTTGGCCGCGCGTGCACATGGGGGTGATGTTCGGGTGGACAGCGCCGTGCCGCACGGGTCGATATTTCGCATCGCGCTCCCTACCCAGCGCGCCGCCTCGCAGCGGCCGAGCTAGACCGTCGGTTCGCTCGCCCCCTCGAGCTTTCGAATTCAACGCCCTTTCTCGAACGCCCGCCAGGTGACGCGCGCTTTGGCGATGCTCTCGGTCGATGCGTGCGCCGAAGCGCGCATGTACTCGAGAAAAGCGTCCAGCGTCGTGAGGTCGCGCGGAAACTTCTCGTCCTTCAGAACCGAACGCGCCAAGTCGCCCACGGGCGTGCGCAGTGTCTTGTGTTTAGTCAACCAATCATAAAACGGAATGAACGCAGCCATCTTGGTCGACCCTCTACCACGCTCCTTGCGCGCCATGCACCTCTCCGTGAGCAGGCTCGTCCACCTGGGCGATGTCCGTCGGCCGCTGCGGCGTCTGGCGCAGGGCGAGCGCTGCTCGTTGCGGGCCTTCCCACGCGTGCCTGCCGCGTATCGGCGCCGGGCGTTTCTTCGTGCACTTTATCTCCGCGAGCGTCTCCTCTTCAGCGGGGGTCTTGACGCCCACCGAGCGCGTTTGAGTCCTCTTCACGATTCGTAGTCGACCCGCGAGCCATGCATGACACAGGTGTGGCGGCCGAGCTCCGCTTCCTCGCCACACCTTGCGCTGCCGCCTCGAGCACGTACCGCCGCGGCGGGCGCTGGAATACTTGTTGCTGACCGCGCGCCATGACGAATGAACGAGCAGGATACACACGCCGAGGCATGCTGCGAACCACGGGGGCAGTCTCGGTAGCGAGCGCGCTTGGAGCCATGGTTGGCTCGTGCGCGCGCCCCGAGCAGGCAGCCGCAGAGACGAGCGCGACCGCGGTCGAGCTGCCCGACCTCTTGGCCCCCACCGAACGCGAGAGTGGCAAGATGCCTGCGCCATTGCCCTGGGAAAAGCGCGTTGGGGTGGCCGTGGTCGGCCTCGGTCGGCTATCGCTCGAACAGATCTTGCCCGCGTTCGCTCAGAGCAAACTCTGTAAACCCGTCGCGCTGGTCAGCGGAGACACGGCCAAAGCTCGCAACGTTGCCGCACGATACGGGGTGAGCGCGAAATCGCTCTATGATTACAAGACCTACGATCGGTTGAGCGACAACGCGGCGGTCGACGTGGTGTACGTCGTGTTGCCGAACGGCATGCACGCCGAATACACCGTGCGCGCGGCGCACGCTGGCAAGCACGTTCTGTGTGAGAAGCCGATGGCCAATAGTGTCGACGAGTGTCAACAGATGATCAACGCCTGCAAGTCGGCCAATAAGCAACTGATGATCGCCTATCGCATGCAATACGAGCCGTATAATCGTGAGATCATCCGCTTGGCACGTGCGGGCGAGATCGGCAAGCTGAAGGCGTTCTCCGCGACCAATGGTCAAAATCAGGGCGACCCCAAACAATGGCGGCTGAAACGGGCGCTGGCCGGCGGCGGCGCGCTGCCCGACGTGGGCATCTATTGCCTAAACGCAGCCCGCTACGTATCGGGGGAAGAGCCAACAGAGGTGCAGGCCATGCAGTACAGCACGCCCAACGACCCGCGCTTTACGGAGGTGGAGGAGCAGGTCAATTTCACGCTCCGCTTCCCTTCCGGGTTCTTGGCGTCGAGCGTGACTTCATACGGAGTGCACGATTCGAAGCGTTTTCGCGTGCTGGGCGAAAGTGGCTGGGTCGAGCTCGACCCGGCGTTTCCTTATGCCGGGCAAACCATGCGCATCGGTCGTAAACGCCCAGGCTCGAAGATCGAGGACGTCGACCAACCGCGGCTCGAGGTAAAAAATCAGTTTGCTCTCGAGCTCGATCACATGGCCACGTGCGTGCAAAAAAATCAGCGCCCCCACACGCCGGGCGAAGAAGGCATGCAAGACATGCGCGTCATTGCCGCCATTTACGAGGCGGCTCGTACGGGCAACACGATCAAGCTGCCCACCATCAACGGCCTGGATGCCTTCCGAGGGCCCACCCCGAGCTAGGGCTCCTCTCCCGCGTCGCTCGGCCGGGCGCGCTGTCACTGTCACGGTGTAACGCTGTCACGTAAGCGTCGACAAACCGTTTCATGGCCGGACGCGACCGCTAGTACACGTAGCCAAACCTCTTTCGGTGCGGATTTGGCCAAACACGCGTTCAAGTTCTCGACAATGGCGCTCTCGGGCGTCGGGTGCGGCGCGCTCCTCTTGGCCATGATTGCCTGCGCCGCGAGTAGCCAGCCACCGATGGCCGCCGCCCAACTCACTCCGGCACGGGAGCCGGCTGGGCCCATCAAACGCGTGTTGCTGATCTCGCTCGACGGGATGATGCCCGACACTTACCTGCACCCGGACGCGCACGGGCTGCGCATTCCGACACTGCGCTGGCTCGTGCAACACGGCGCCGTGAGTGAAGGGGTCGAGTCGGTGTTTCCGACCCTGACCTATCCGTCTCACACCAGCATGGTCACGGGTGTGAACCCCGGCACGCATGGCATCGTTTCCAATGGTTCCTTCGATCCGCTGGAAGGCGATCAAGACAGCTGGCGTTGGTACGCCGAAGACATCAAGGTGAGCCCGATCTGGCGCATCTCGCAAGCGGCGGGCTACGACACCGGCCTCGTGCACTGGCCAGTCACGCTGGGCGCGCACGTGACATGGCTCTTGCCTGAGTTCTGGCGCGCCAAAAACGTGCAAGATCAAAAGCTGATGCGCGTGGTGTCCACGCCCGGCCTGTTGCAAGACGTGGCCCGAGAAAACCCCGGATTTTGGTCTCGCTACGTGCCTCCAAACGTGGGCGATGACGCGCTGATGGATGTCGCATTGCACGTCTTGAAGCAAGGCCGGCCGCGGCTATTGCTGCTGCACTTGGTCGGCATCGACGGTGCTCAACACCGGCACGGGATTGACAGCTCCGAAGCCCGGGAAGCCATCGAAACCGATGATCGCCAGCTGGGCCGCATCTTTGCCGCCCTTTCAGCGACGGGTATGAGCCAAGAAACTGCAGTCCTCGTTGTGTCGGATCACGGCTTCCGCGCGGCGAGCAAAATGGTTCGCCCGTGCGCCCTCCTCCGCGAGGCCGGTCTGCTCAGCCTGAACGCCGACAAAGTCGTGAGCTGGAAAGCGACCGTGCTCGCCAACTCCGGGCAAGCCTACGTCTACGTGCAAGACCCCGCCGATTACGCGACGCGCGAGGTCGTTCGTGCTCTCTTTGCCGCCAAGGTACAGCAGCCTGGGAGCGGCATCGGCCGAATTTACGAAGCGGACGAGGTGCGCGCTCGTGGTGGCGACCCCGACGCGTTCCTTGCCCTCGAAGCAGCGGACGACTATCAATTCGGGCCGGGCTGCACCACCGTTTACTCCGCGCCTCCGCAATACGTTGCGACCCACGGTTACGACCCACAGCGGCCCGAAATGCGTGCATCACTGCTGATGGTGGGGCCGGGCATCGCGCACGGCGTCGTACCCAACGCCCGTGAGATCGACGTTGGGCCGACAATCGCCGCCTGGCTTGGGCTACCTATGCCGGACGCGCAGGGCTCACCCCTGCGGGTGGTGCCCGCCGACCGCTGAGCGTTCGCAGAGAAAAGATTCGCGAAAACGCTTTGTGCTAAGCGCGCGCAACGGCGCGCATGGCGCGCGCTTGGGGCGTGGTGATGCGCCGCGTTTGGCGCCGCGTGAGCTCGGTAGCAGATTTGACGCGGCCGGCGCTGCTGCGCGTCGATTTGCGCGAAGGGGGACCGAGCTCCGAGACTTCGAGCGCGGGGCCACCTTTGTTGTTCGAGCGGTTGGAAAGGTTCTTGCGCGCGGTGCCCACGCCGCTGACGCCGGCGGTGGCCGCGCTGACCGCGCGATCGATGCTGTGCGCTTTCGCTTTCTTCGGCTTCGCTTGGCTACGTATGACTTGTTGTTCGGCCCGATACCGTTCAGCTTTGGTTGCCATTCGAAAATGATACGCCGCTCGCTTCGAACTGCACGTGTTTCGAGCGCACGCGGCCGAGATCCGCCGCGCGTCGCGTCGGCAGCCGTTCGAGCCCCGTACCCACATGCGGTAGCGTTGCAATTCCGCCACGAAGCCGCCCATCGCGCGCGCACCAGTCGCGGGCAGCGAGGGCTCTGGGCCGGTCCAGTGCCGCCGGGATCTTTATCGATGGTCACGAAGCAAACGTGAAACCACCCAGCCTTCGGCGGCCAAGCGCGCGCTCGCGCATCTAGGTCTCATCTTGCGCTCGGCCTGGCTACGCGCACACTGTGGATAAATGGCGACGCGTGACAAGTCACACTCGGTCGAGGTCGAGCGGCAGTACGAGGCTCGGTCGACGGAGTCCTTCAATCGCGTTGCTTATGCAATGCAGCTGCTTGCGCTTTTGAATCCCCCAATCACGGTCGCGGTCTATCGAAATAACCGCCAGTTGCTGGTGGAGCGCGGTCGAGGCCTCGGTGCCGAAGCGCCATGGGCGTTGTTCGGGGTGCCGCCACACGCAACGCGCGAGAGCATCGCGCGCGCCCTCGCAGAGCTGAGCGGGCTCGCGCACGCACCGTTTTTGGTCGACCTACTGAGCGCTAAGCCGGCTGAGCGGCTGGGCTAACGTGCGAGCGAGCGTAGTGCGGCTCGCGGGCTGAGCCGCCAGCCCGGTCGTTGAAAGCGGTCTCGCGGGAGATGAACGCGACCCAAACTGGAGCCGATTGCTGACCGGGCGTGACCGCGATGTGACGGTAATGGAGTCCCCCGAGTGCCACACTCCGTCCATGGTTGAACGGACGATCGCAAGCTACGCGCGTGAGATTAGGCCACTTTTGAAGCGGGGCGTTTTTTTTCCAGCGCGGAGCAGGTTGTGGTGGTTGCCCGTACACTTGTCATTGATTGCTCTCGGGCTGACCGCGCTGGCGCGCCATTGGTTGCCGGGCTTTCTCTCTCCCGCTTGGTCGCTCCTCATTGGGATGAGCTTTGCAGGGCTGACCTTCCTTGGCCACGAGACGCTGCATGGCGCCGTCGTGCGCGGCGCGCGGCTGCGGCATCTAGTAGGCTGGGTAGGGTTTTTACCGTTCGTGATTTCGCCGAGGCTATGGGTCGCGTGGCACAATCGAGTTCACCACGGTAATACCCAGCACGCAGGCAAAGATCCGGACGCCTACCCGACGTTGGAGGAGTATGAGCAAAGCCGCGCGGTGCGCGCCGTCATGCACGTTGCCCCGGGGCTCGGGCGTGTGCGCGGGGTAACAGCGCCGTTGATCGGCTTCACGGTGCAGAGCCTGCACATTTTATTTGCGGCGGGGCAGCGGGGCTACTTGTCGGCGCGGGAGCATGCGCTCGCCATCGCAGAAACCCTGCTTGGCATTGCGCTGTGGGCGAGCGTAGCGGTCGCCGTGGGCGGCATGGCATTTCTATTTGGCTTCGTTCTGCCAGTTCTGGTGGCGAACGTGATCGTGATGGGATTCATACTCACGAACCACAGCCTGAGCCCCTTGACGGGCGTCAACGATCCGCTAGCCAATTCGCTGACGGTGCTCACTCCGCGTTTGCTTGGCTGGGTGACGCTCGGCTTCGGCTTTCACGTCGAGCATCATCTGTTCCCCGCCATGAGCGCTCGCCACGCCCCGCAAGTGCGGCGCGTACTGCAAGACCGCTGGCCCGACAGGTATCAGTCCATGTCACTCCTGCGCGCCACCGCCGCGCTCCACATGAGCCCGCGCGTTTATAAAGATGCGGCAACCCTGATCGATCCGCGATCCGGCATGGAATGGCCAACGCTTCGTCACGGCGCTTTCGAGCCAATGCCGGGCGAGTGAGCCCGGAGACGTCAATTCACGTCCAACCGAGCAGCGAACCCCAAGATGATGGCGCCGCTCGGCAGAGGTCTGCACGCGGTGATAGCCGGCGCCCGGCAATCCGCACTAGAGGCGACGCCTGGGCTACGGGCTCACCGAGGGGCCGCAGGGTTGCGTTGACGAGTCAGGGGTGAGCAGATAGTCCCTCGATGATCAAAGTCTTGCTCGAGCGGTCAAACGAGGGGTGGTCCATTCTTGCCTTGGAAAACGGGGAGGTGATCGAGGAACATTCGAGCCCCGAGCTCAATGAAGCGGCGGCGAAAGCGCTCGACATGGCCGATCGCCATCAGTCCGGTGCCCCTGAGTTGGGTGACGGCGTCCCTCCCCACGCGCTGCAAGAGGGAGAAGCGCTCCGCGTAGGCCGGAATGCGGCGTTGCACGGCGGAGTAAGTTAGGCGGGGCTTCAGTCAGGCGGAGTTCAAATGGTCGATGCGGCGAACCAATTCCAAGGATGCCCCGACCTCGGCGACCCGAGACCACTTCGAAAGGTAGCCCAAGGCGAACGCGGGACGCTGCGTATCGGAGTGGAGTGCCATGCCTGCTATCGCTGGCTACTGAATGCGGTGTCGCCGTTTCTTGCCGCCGCGCCGAACGTCGAGGTAGACGTGAAGCAGGGGTGCAGTTCGACGTATTGAGGCACTTGGCGGGTTCGACGTGCTCGCCATGACTGGCGCGAGTGCGGCCCTGCACATCGAGGTCGACTTGCTCGTGACGCCAGATCCACTCTTCAAACGAGGGCTCCGCTTCGAGCGGGTCTTCGATGAGCTCTTCGAGCAGATCTTCGTGGGCGTCCGCGACGCCGATACTCGCATCGATTACATCGAAGCGTTCGTCGAGCTCGCTCGGGGTGCCAACCGGCCGTGTCGCCCCTGACCGAATTAGCGACGACACCGCTTCAGAGCTGGCACAAACGGAATCGGGGCGAGGCGCTTTCAGCGCCGATATGGTTGTCGTATTCTTATACATACCCCTATCCAACCCATCCTCGT
>CAHJWM010000063.1 GCA_903642325.1 Myxococcales bacterium
GGCTGCGCCGGCCGCGCCGGCCGCGCCGGGTGTCTCGCTCGGCGCGTCTTCGCCCCCGTCCGGCACGGGCGAAGCTTGGTACAAATCGTCGCTCACCTTGCTGCGGTCCGCGTTGATGACGACGGAGCAGGCGGTGAGGCAGAGCAGGATCAGGAAGCTGAGCTTTGGAAGCGCCGGTTTGGTCATGTGTGCTCAGAACTTCCACGTAACGGCGGCACCTTGGGTCTTGAGCCCAACGATGGGTGATACATCGAGACGAGCCGAATGCCCGGGCCCGCGTTGAGCGGCCTGGGTCGGCGATCGATCGACGAAGTAGAAGATAGTGCCGCTAGCCAGCAAGATCACGCCCATGCCGAGGCCGATGTCCGAGATCAACGCGTCGGTATGCACCGAATCCGCTTTGCCGAGCGTAGGATTGTCGTTGTACTTGTTTTCGCGGGCAACCGCGGCGATGCCGAACGCGGCCCCCACGATCAAGCTAGCGCCGCCCACGCCCCACATCAAATAGGCGGGCAGCACGGGCTTGGCTTCGGGAGTGGGAGCCGGCGGAGGCGATCCGGGCTCTGCGGGCGGAGCAATTTCCACCGCTGGCGGCGCCGCAGGCGGAGGAGACGCTTCGCCCGCGGCGGGAGCAAAAGGCGACGCCGCTACTGGCGCGGGGACAACCGTAGTGGGTGCGGGGGACACCGGAGGCGCGTCCGAAGGGGGCGCTGGGCTGTCCGCAGGCACCGGGTTCTGCGCAAAGCTAGGCAGCGCGTTGAGCAATAGTGCGCCGCATAGCGCACCCGCGAGGCCGGCGCTGCGCCGGCGATTCGAGATCGGTTCGAGACTTGGTCGCGTCATCGTCCTGGCTCCCGTAGCGATCACTTGATAGCTGGCACCGAGTCGCCCGCGACCGTGCAGTATGCAGTGGCCGCGTCACATTCATAGCGCGTATTGACACTGATGCCGGAGCCGGTTGGGCGACCCAGATCCGGGTTGGCGAGCGGGTCGCACGCGGTCTCGTCCAGCTGAAAGCTGCCGTCGGCGTTCGTGAGTGGGTTGCCATCCGGGTCGAGGGCCTTGCACGGCACCGCCGGCGCGAGGCCGAGCGCGTGGTACGTGATGGTACATGTTTGTCCGTTAGCGGCCGTGCGCTTGTCCGTTACATCGCCTTCGAACTGCGTGCCGTAGGAAGCGGCAGTGACGTACACCTTGAGGTTCGACCACTCGAGCGTGATGTCCTGCGCGGGCTGCGCGGGCTTGCTTTCGTCGTCATCGGGAGTCGTTGGGTCGTCCGGGACCGCGGGCACCTCCGCCAGCACCACGTGCGTCGGGGACATGCTCGGTACGGTGCAGAAGTGGTCGCCGTCCGGGCGCGCTGACGAAAATTTGCCCAACGAGTACACGGTGCCGTCCATTGCTGAGTTGGCGATGCCGCTGTCTTGAGCGTAGAAAAACAGGCTCCCAACTTCGTACGTCTGAATCGCGAGCGAGCCTTTATCGTAATCTGGCTGACCTTTACTGTCGCGTTCGTAATACGGAGCGAGGCCAACTTCCGGATCGGCGTTGAAACCCGCCGGACCGTAGGCGTCGCAGGCGCCCTTCTTACTTGCGCTCCGATCCGTTTCAATCAGCTTGACGGCAAATGTCGAGAGGGATGCGATACAGTTTGGCTCTGGCTCGTCTGCGCAACCCGAGAAGCAGGTGACAGCCAAGCTCAAGATCGACAACGGGACGACAGTTTGCCGGATGCGTGTAACTTTCACGGGACCCTCCTGAAAGACCAACGCGGAAGTGCTGCGCGAAACGACATGGCATGAAGGCTGGTCATCAGAACGTAGTCTTCATGCCGAATCGGATGCTGATTGGGTCTTGATATTCGTTCGGTGCGCCAAACGAACGGTTCTTGTCGGCGGCGCCGAAGGGCCGCGGGTCTCCGTCCGAAGGCCGGATCAACGCGGGATCGATGTTCTTCTTGTTGCCGAGGTAAGGGTTATTGGCGGCGCTGCCGGTGATGGGATCCACCGAGCGTAAGGTGTAGCTCTGACCTCGCCCGGTGACCGCTTGGAAGTTGAACAGATTGAACACGTCTGCCGTGAGCGAAAACGTCTGAGCCCTGGTCTCGAAGAAGGTGTAGCCCAAGTGCAAATCGATGTTGTGTACCCACGGTAGGCGGTCGCCTGAGCCGCGCGGCAGCAAGAAGACTTCACCGTTACCGTAAGTAGGATGCGCGCCCAGGTAGTTCGTGGGGCCGCCGGAGCGAGCGCGGTAGCTCACGCCCGCCGTCATGTGCTGACGCGGCGTAAAGGCGATGTCGCGCGCGGCATATAGCTTGAGCTCGTGCCGACGATCCCCATCGAGCGGACCGCTGCGGTTGATGAGCAGCGAACGTAGATCGAAGTCCGAGTTCGTCCCCGGATCCAGCTGTCCCGTCTGGGAACGAAATAGGCCCTCCCAATTACCGCGCAAGTAAGAAAGCGTGTAACTGGCCTGCGCTAGCCAATTGTCGGCGAAGATCTTGGTGAACGCCAAAATGCCCGCATCATAAGTGCGCTCCGCCTTGGGAAAATCCGACGCGATACCGCTCCCTGGGTTACCGAGGAAGTAAGTATTCCCCTCGTCTCGGCTCATGTCCTCGATGATGTTGTTCATCCAGCGGCGGATGTAGGTGATCCCGAGACGCCCATTGGGGATGATCTCGTATTCGCCACCGCCCGAGAACTCCGAGCTAGATTGTGGCTTGAGGTCCGGATCGACCGCGAGCCGCCCGACGCTGAGGTACAAAGACTTCTGATTGGGGGACGCGGGGCCGTTGTTTGGATTCGTGACCAGGTTCGCGGGGTCATCGCAAGATTGTGGGTAGCCTACGCCGCCCGGGGTGCAGTTGGCGGGCGAGCGCCGGTTTCGGACCTCCGGTTCACCGGAGCCCGCGCGATCCATGATGCTGAGTGGGATGGACTGGTAGTAAATGGCATAGTTAGCGAAGAGCTTGGCTCTGCCCTTCTGGGTTGGATCGAAGATGATGCCGAGCCGCGGCGAAAATTGATTGGGCAGCGACAGCCCCAGCCCGTGATCAGAATCCAACTGCTGGGTATCATAACGGAAGCCAACATTGAGCGTCACCTTATCCAGGATCGCCCAGCTGTCCTGAACGAAAGCGCCGAAGCTGTAGGACTGCGTCTTGTAGCGCAGTACGTCGTTGAAATACGGCGTGTCAGGAGCGGTCAAGCCGCCATAACGCCGAAAGTCATTGATGGCGGAGCCACTGGCGTTTTCCTCGAGGAATGGGCCACCTGGATAACCTTTAGCCGACGAGAAACCGAGGTACTCCAGCTCGACGCCCGCCTTCACGATATGGTGCCCGAGGCCGGGCGTGACGTAAGTGGCCACCTCGCGCAGCTGATAGCGGTTGAAGCTGCGATCTTGAAGGATTTGCGGGCCGCCGATGGCGTACTCGGCGACCGGGCATTTGGCGTCGCCGTCTGCCACTGGGTTGACGCATTGCCCCGGGTTCGCAATGTTCTCGAACTCGGTAATACTGTGAGGCGCGGGGCTGGTGCGCGCGAACACGAACTCTGGCGTGCCAGACAGGCCACCGCCGCCTAGGCTAGAACCGTCTGCCGCAAGGTCTGCCGTGCGCTCGTGATGCCAACCGAGCATCGTGTCGAAGCTGAGCTTCTTGTCTTGGGTGGAGTGCGTCCAGTGCACGGTCGTGTCGTACGCGTCGGCGATTTGCCGCCAGGCTTGCGTCCCATAAGCGCCAATCTGGCTCGTGGTCCGGCCTGGGTTACCCCAAATTTCGGGCAAGCCCGTTTGGTAGTCGATGGAATAGTTGCCATCTCCCCCGCTCCGGCTCGGGGTGCCGCGGTGCGTGAGCTCGATGCGGTCATTTTGGCCGGGGCTATAAGTGAGTTTGCCCAGGTATTGAAACTGCGTCATCTCCGCGCGGTCGTCGCGATGCGTGCCAGGAATTCGGTCGGATTCGATTAAACCGTTGCTGTCGTAAATGTACTTACCGGCGTCGTCGCCCGCGTCGGCGCCGTACGTGCGAAGCACGTTGAGATCACGCGAGATGGTGTAACTGGTACGCGAGATGTCCGCGCCCACGTAGAACCAGAGCTTGTCCTTGATGATCGGCCCGCCGAGGTCGAAGCCAAAATCCCTGATGGAGGATAGCTTGCTCGTGGTGCTGATGGTGTCCTGGGGCGGCGGGAACTTGGGATTCGCTTGCCACGGCGTGTAGCTGCCAAAGAACGAGCCATGAAACTCGTTCGAGCCGCTCTTGGTGGTGACGTCCAAAACGCCGCCACCGCCACGACCGTACTCGGGTAGGTACCCCCCAGTGACGATGGTAGCCTCCTTGATGAAGTCGATGCTGAGCGGAGACCCGTTGTAGCCGAAGCCTGGGTCCCCCACCGACAGGCCGTCGATCAGATACATATTCTCGGGCGAAGTGGTGCCGGCAACCGACGCGCCATAGAGATCATTGCGCGTGGTGGGGGCGACGTCGGCCAGTTGTTCGAACGAGCGGATACCGCCGCCCTTGCCGGTGGGCGGGGCGACGGGAACGCGGCTGAAAAAGTCCGAGTTGAGTGTGACTCCGCTGCGCGTCGAGCCGACGTCCACCGTCGGCGCTCTGGCCACGACAGTGACCTCCTCCGCTTTCAATGTCTCGGGTAACAACTCGGCATCTACCCGTAGGGTGCTGCCGGCGCGCAGCTGGATGGCCCCCCGCGAGTACGGCCGAAACGTTTCCGCTTCGTAGCGTAGGGCGTATTCACCCGCCGGGAGATTGGGAATTCGGAAAGCACCCGACTTGTCCGTGAGCACCGTTTGCTCGCCCTGCAATGACGGCGAAGTGGCCGTGACGACCACGTCTGCGAGCGACCCGTTGCTGGATACGTCGCTGACCTTGCCGGTGAGCGTGCCCACGCCCAACTGAGCAGAAGCGGCGCGAGCCAGACCGAAAACGGCAAATGCGGCAAGCACCGACACGCCGCGCATTAGCGCAGATTTGCCGGCAAAGAGCCGCAATCCCCAATGATGAGAAGTGTGAGGATTCATGAGCTGCGCCGGTGTCCAAGGAACATCATGCGTTCGACCTCGTGAGAGTCCTGCTGGATGACCCCAACCTATGATTCGCCCGCGTCGTGGATGTTTCCGCGACCGAACCCTAGCGACGCATGACGTTTTTTTTTTAATTCATTAAAGTGCGGCAATGCGCGGCGACTCCTGCGTGCGTGTCGCGCTTTGACCAAAGATTGCGAAGCCTTCACATGAATGCGGCAACATTGCGGGGCCAGTGCATTCCGGGACGCGCCAGATCTGAGCTTGCACTGCGCGCATCGATTGAGCACATTGACCAGGATGTTTGACGCAGTGCTTGCGAGACGAACTCTCCCGAGAGGAAAGTTAGCGGGCGCTGGTCTCTCCTTTGGGATCTATACAGTGCTGGGCACGGCATTGTTTTTCCTCTTCTCGCGACGCGACGCAGTCCCTTCGCGACCTGTGGAAGTGACGCTGTTCGCCGCGGCGGCGGCCGCACCCCCACCCCCACCCCCACCTCCCGCTGGCGGCGGCCAGCGGTCGGTCCGGAAGGCGCCAGAAAAAAGGCCTGTCGAGCGGAAGCGGGATACCGCGGCTCGAACGCAGGTGGAGACCAAGGTGGAGCCAGAAGAGACGCCTGACTCTAAACCAAGCGGCGACGTTGGCGTTTCTGGTGGGGTTTCCGGTGGTGTGCAGGGCGGCACCGCCGGCGGCACAGTAGGCGGTGTCCTGGGGGGCGTCCCTGGGGGGGTAGTCGGGGGCACTCCAGGGGGCACGGGCAACGCAGTGCTGCCCTTCGGCGCAGGGATGACACGCCCCGCTCAGCTCTCGGGCGGACAACCCATTTACACGGCTCAAGCGATCGCTGCGAAGGTGGAAGGCAAGCTGTTGGTCCGCTGCGTGATCACCGCGGACGGCGCGGTGCAAAGCTGCTCGGTCATCAAGGGATTACCCATGTTGACTGAAGGGACCCTGGAGACCCTGCGCCGGAGCCGTTTCACGCCGGTAAGTTATCAAGGGCGAGCGGTCCCCGTTCAGTATCTGTTCACGTTCAATTTCAAATTGCCTTAGCCACCGGTCACCTTTCGCTCACTCTCATTTTTTGGCGGCAATCGCCGCGGAAAGGTCTTCATGCACTTTTCGGTATCAGAGCTTTGGTCCAGCATTGGTATCTTCGCCAAGGTCATCCTCGCCTTGATGATGCTCATGTCACTCGCATCCGTGTACGTTACGTGTGAACGAGTGATTGTCTTCGTGCGGTCGAAGAAGGCGTCCCAGGTTTACGCCAGCAAGATGGGGTCGGCCTTGGAAAGAGGAGAGCTGACCGGCGCCGGCGGCGAAGACGACGTGGGCCACCTGGGTCGCGTGATCGAGGCCGGCATCAAAGCGTACCGAACGAGCCCCGACCGCAACGAGGATTTCACGCTGGAGACGGTCGCCCGCGCGCTGGAGCGCCAAGCCCAAAGGGAAGTCCAAGAGCTACGCCGCGGTCAAGGCGTGCTCGCCACCGTCTCTTCGACCGCGCCCTTCGTCGGTCTGCTGGGCACGGTGATGGGCATCGTTACGGCTTTCCAACAGATGGCGGCGTCCGGGTCGGGCGGGCTCGGCACCGTGTCGGCGGGAATTTCCGAGGCGTTAGTCACCACCGCGTTTGGGCTCATTGTGGCCATACCGGCGGTGTTTGCCTTTAATTTTTTGCAGAATTGGGTCGAGGCACGCTCTGTCGACATCGCCGAATCGTCCAACGAATTTTTGGACGTCGTATCACGACGTATGCGCACCGAAGCATTGGCCAGCGCCAAGTGAGGCACTGACTGACTATGGCATTTGGCTCGAGCTCCAGAGGCTTGAAGGGCGACATCAACGTCACACCGCTGGTAGACGTCGTGCTCGTGCTGCTGATCATCTTCATGGTCGTCACGCCGCTGCTCCAGCGCGGCAAGGACGTGCACCTGCCCCGAGCAAATACCAGTGACGATCAGAAGAAGCCCGACACCTTGGTGATCTCAATTTTGGCCAACCGACAGCTTTACGTCGAGGCAACCTTGGTGAATAAACAGTCGCTGCGGGAGCGCGTGCACGACTCGCTGCGCCGCTCCCCCGATCGCAAGGTGCTGGTCAAGGGGGACGAAACGCTAAACGTGCGGGACGTGCGAGAAGTGATGGCGGAGGCCAAGGCGGCGGGGGCCACGTCCGTTTCGTTGGCAGTGCAGCAGGTCAAGCGGTGAAAAAGCGGCACCGCACCTCATTCGTCAAGCCTGTCGCCGGGCCGAAGAGCGAAATCAACGTGACCCCGCTAGTGGATGTCGTCTTGGTGTTGTTGATCATTTTCATGGTCGTCACGCCGTTGTCTGAAAAGGATTTGGCCGTACGCATTCCGACGCTCGAGACAGTGCAGACCACAATCGACGTTCCGCCAGATCAAATCGTCGTACGCGTCGAACGCACGGGTGCATTTACCATCAATGGGGTGGCTACCCCGGCCTCGGAGTACATCGATTCACTGCACAAGCGCTTATGGCCCCGCACTTTGGTGGACCGCGTCGTGTTTGTCGCGCCGGAGGACGAAGCGCCTTACAAGAAATTAGTAGAGGCGCTAGACGGCGCGCGCAGCGCCGGCGCGTCCACGCTTGGCATGGCGGCCGAGCCGAGTGACGCGAACACTGCTACCGCGCCGCCACCCCCGTAGTCTCATTGCGGCTGCAGGCTTTGGCTCGCCGACCGCGCTGCTAATAATCGACCGACGTCACTGCCTTGGGGGGAGGCCGACCAGGGTGAATTGCCACTCAGCGATTCACCCCAAGTTCAGGATGGATCAGAACTGGTAGCCGACAGTGGCGAAGAGGCCAAGGGCACTGAACCCTTGCGAGCTTCCATCGGTGTTCGTGGTGCTGCCCGTGATCACGAAGCGCGCGTCAGCACCCAGCATCAAGTTGCCCATGGGATAAAGCGCCGTAGCGCCCGGCCACAGCGCCAGAGTGCTGCTAGAAGCGCTGAAGCCTGCGAGCGACGCTGTCAGCACCGCATACCCGAGGCCCAAGTACGGGCGGACGATCAGTGGACCTGCCACGAGGTCATAGCCGCCTTCTGCACCGAAGTAAGCAATGTGATATTTGAAATCACCAAACGACGTGGCCTGGCTCGAGCCCAAGTGGTACACGAGCGTGCCGCCCACGTAGAAGTTCGCTGGCAGCGTGTAGCCGCCGCGCGCGCCGATGCCGAGCTTGTAGCCGTCGTTGAATCCGTAGCCGATAAGCCCGGCCCCGCTGTAGTGACCCGCGGTGGGCGAGGGCTCCGCCGCGCGCGCAGACCCGGTTGCGAATAAACAATACAGCCCCGCCGTTGCCGCCACGATCTGAATTCGAGTCATTGTTCCAGTGCTCCATATTTGGTTTCTAAGCGGCGTACGGGTCGATCCCGACCGCCGAAGTGCTCGTGCAAGGCGCCACCACGGCCACCCCGAATTGCGTACGCCGCTTTGCCGTCAACTTCCTTCAAGGCCCCAGATGGCTGGAAGGGGCGTCGACGCCTCGGAGCAAGCTTGTTTAAATCGGCTCGCAGGATGGCGCCTGCGCGGCCCATGAGAGGCGGCTTCGCAATATGCATGATGTTCTAAGAGTTCAAGTGCTTCTCGACGGTTACGACTCGACCCTAAAGCGGTATCGGGAACCCATTTTGCCGGCTGGGCGCCGACCGACCGGGTCTACCTGCTCGGGCGTCTGTCATGGAGAATGCGATGCGGATTTTTCGGGGACGTGTGGCGGGATATGCGACGGCAAGTGTGACAAGAAGACGGTTAATGGGCCGTGCGCCGCCAAGTGTGTTGGCAAATGCGAGTCTGCTGCGCAGGGAACGTGCTCAGGACGGTGTTCCGGTACCTGTGAGTTGAAGACCGGAGGCACACCAGCGCAGCTTCCAGAGATGTCGCCGTCCTCACAGGTGAGGTCCGCTTTAGCGCCTTTCAACGACGGATCGCACTGCCCGTCGCAGTCCGCTACCAGGGCCATTGGCGCCGAACAGACGGGCGGTTTCACCTCTACCGCCACGGTCACCGCCCCCATTTTTGCCTTCGCGTCGCCCATGGCCTTTACGGCAGCTTTGCAAGCATCGACACCGGTCTTGAAAGTACCGGTTGCGCCCAGGTCCTTCGCCAGCCCGGAGCAGCCCGCCATGAGGTCTGCGTCAATGCCTTTACCCAGGTCTTTCAACGCGGATGTCGCGATGACGCTTGTTTTTACGCGTGCGGCCACTGCGCTATCGAACGAAAACTCGTCCGCGAAGTCGATCTTCGCGATCGCATCCATCGATGACGTGTCGGGACAGCCACGCGCGATCTTCGCGGTATCCGGGCCCGATTTTATTAATCCCGGGATCATCGTGCAACCAGCGATGAGCGACGACAAAGTCGCGCCTAAACAAAATCGATAGATGGGTTCTACTGTTCGACATATTTAACCCCCCTTAAAGTGTGCTTGTCTCTCTGGCCACGCCGAGAGCTTTTTCCCGCGACTTCAATTACAAATGAACTGCGCCCCGTATGTAGAGCTCCAGGAGCCCCGCCCTTTTTTTGTTCCTTTCATTCTCACTGGGTAGTGGCTCGCGGGGAACGACTAACCGCCGGCGCGTACATCGCCCTTTCGCCAAGGCTAGAATTAGCCTAAAGAAGTACCAATGAGCTTGCGGCGGTCGTGAGTTCGCGGTGGCGCGACGGTGGATGAACGTGACTGGACCGAAGACGAGCTCGTACGCAGTTAACCAGCTCAGTTCTCCAGGAACGTTGGTGGCGTTGCGAGTGAAGAGAGAGCCTTGCGATTGACGCCCTCGACTCCGAGGGCAAACGCTGCGCAACCCACTCCGATGACTAGGCGATTGAGCTGAAACCGTTTGTGCGAACGCCCTCTCCGTTTCCACATGACCACTCCTCCTTGTAGATGGCTCGTGCCCCTGAGTGCCCCAATGGCCGAGCGCCCGTCAGATTCGTTTTAGACGAACCTGATATTCATAGCAATACCGATTGCGAGGCCGGGCCCGGTTTTTTCAAAGACTAAGCGACGTTCGCCCGGGACGAACAATTCAAGAAATCCTCGCGCATCCCCCGCATTCAGGCCTTTGCCTCAAACTGCGACGAGCGAGCCATTCGGATGTTTCGGCTCGAACACTCGAATGGTCGACCAATGCAATCGACTGCACGCGACCATCGTCGATCACGGTCATCCGTTTAAATGCCGGCGCCGTCGCGATGAACCGCCCGAAGAGGCGGCGGCGCCGAGGGCGGTAGCAAGACATTCTCGTGACGTGCAGCGCTGGATTAAGCGCGCGGTGCTCGTGCTCCGCAACAGGACGACCGCCCTTCGCCAGCACGACGCGCTGCGCGCGCTCTATCCCGTCGAGGCGACGCGTATCAATCAGGCCGTCGGATAGATGCCCGCGGAGAAGGTCCGCGCGCTCGCTCGGACAACTCGAGTCTGCGACATTCACCGGTTGGTTGACCCAAAGTGACAGCGGTCTGGCCCGATACCGGCTTGATCTGCCCAAGCGGGCAGCGCTGGCGCTCGGATCCGCGGTTTGCAAGCACCCGCACAGGAATTTTCCTAATTCTCCGGCGTCCGGAACCGCCGAAGGCTCAGGTGCTAGACCTCGGGCATGGTTCGTCAGCTTACGAGTTCGGTCCGCACGAATTGGCTCTCTGCCCTCTCTGCCCTCTCTGCGCTGGCGTGTGCTTCATCGTCGCCGAGCGCAGCCGGCGGCGGCGGCTCGCCGAGCAACGGGGGTTCAGCAACGGCGGGAGCAAGCGCAAGCAGCGCCGGCAGCACGGGCGCAAGCAGCGCTAGCGCGGGCGCAGGCGGCGCAAGCGCCGGTAGCACGGGGGCAAGCGCCGGGAGCGCCGGTAGCGCCGGCGCAAGCAGCGCTACCGGCGGTAGTGCGGGTGCAAGCGCCGGGAGCGCCGGGAGCGGTGGACAGACCACGGCGCCCCCGACGGGCGGCTATACGGCGATTCAGGTCTTCGAAACGTCGCGTGACGCCGGCTCGGGGAACAAGCCGGAACATTGCGAAGCCATCACCGCTCCGAAGTTGCGAGCGGGAGCCGCTGCCGCGCGCACCACGATTGCGATCGACGCCACGAAACCGCGGCAGACGATCACGGGTTTCGGCGCGGCGCTGACCGAGGTCACCGCGAGCACCATCGCCGTGCTGCCCGCCGACAAACAAGCCGAGATCTACAACGCGTATTTTTCGCCCGCGGGCTCGGCCTACAACCTGACGCGCACCCACATCGGAAGCTGCGATTTTGCGCTGAGCGCCTACACGTACGACGACGGGGCCGCCGATCCGACGCTGGCTAATTTCAAGATCGACTACGACAACAAGTACTTGATTCCAGGCCTAAAGATGGCTTTGAGCATGAATTCTTCGTTGAAAATCTTGGCCAGCTTGTGGTCCGCGCCAGCCTGGATGAAGTCGCCGGACGCGACGGGCGGCGGCCTATCGAGCACGACCACGCCCACGCTTTACGGCGGCAGCGTGCTGCCGGCCAACTACGGCGTATTCGCCAAGTATTTGTCGAAGTACGTTTCCGCGTACAAGGCGGCGGGCTTGGATATTTGGGCGTTGACCCCTACCAACGAACCGCTCGGCGTCGGCGGCAGCCGCGAAAGCATGGTCTGGACCGCCGCAACCATGGACGCTTTCGTGCGCACGAACCTGGGCCCACAGCTGAAGGCCGACGGCATCGCGAGCAAGCTATTCGTCTACGATCACAACAAGGACATAGCCACTTCGGAGATGATCACTTGGCCGACGAAGCTATTTGGCGCCGCCACGCCAAACCCGCAGATCGCGGGGACGGCGGTGCACTGGTACAATAGTACCTTCAAAGTATTCGAAGATTCTCTCGACGCCCTGCATGCCATCGATCCGAGCAAAGATATCTTGTTCGATGAAGGGACCGCCGACGGCTTCATCTTCAACAAGACCGACGTGAAAGCCGCCGCCTGGTGGCAAAACGACGACTGGTACTGGAAGAAGGACAATTACGATTGGGGCTACGATTACGCGGATAAGGCCATTCACCCAGCGTACGAAACGGCGCACCGTTACGCGCGAGACCTCATCGTCGGCTTGAACCATTGGTACACGGGATGGATCGACTGGAATGCAGTGCTCGACAAATACGGTGCGCTCGACAGCAGCCACGGCGGGGCCAAACCGTTTGGCTCTCCCGGCATCAGTCACATTGCCAACGGCGTGCCCGCCGGCATCCTGGTCGACGAAGCCGTGCCCGCGACGCCCATCATTTATTACACTCCAATTTTCTACGTGATGCGGCAGTTTAGCAAATTCATTCAGCCGCAAGCGAAGATCTTGACCAGCACGGTGACGTTAGCCGCGGACGTGACGAAGCTCGGTTACGACGGTCTTGCAACCCAAGACGGACAAGCGTTGTTCGCCGTTGCCGCTCAGAATCCCGATGCCAGTCTGGCGGTCGTATTGTTCAACGAAACCGGCAAAGCGATCGACTACTCGATCAGCTTGGGGAGCCAGGCCGTCGACGGCACCATTGCCGGACAAGCCGTGCAGACATTGGTTTTGAAGTAATTTTAGGCGTTGGTCTTCGCCCGAGCGGGCCTATCTCGTGGTTCGAGCGTTCGGCGTGTGCCGCGGGAGAACGCATGGTCGAAAAAGCGCATTACACTTTCGGGGATTCGGATTTGGCGGCGGCGCGATTGCGGCTTTTGGCGAGTGTTTTCGAGCCTGGTTCCGCACGATTGTTGGCTCGGCCGGCCGATCTGGGCGGGGAGCTCGCGCTCGACCTGGGCTGCGGCCCTGGTTACACTACGGCGCTAGTTGCCCAGCACGTGCCCGCAAGATCCGTCATCGGGCTCGATCAGTCGCGGCGCTTGCTGGAGCAAGCGACACGCGAGCGGAGCGATCCGCGTTTGTCTTTTATACAGTGCGACGTTTCGAGCACGCCGTTTCCGGTGCCGCCCGCGAATTTTCTGTACTCGCGCTTCTTGCTGACGCACCTGCGTGAGCCGTCGCAGGTGGTGCGCGGCTGGGCCAACGCGTGTGCGCCGCAGGGGCGCCTCGTGCTCGAGGAGACGGCGTCGATGAGCGGCGAGCATCCAGCATTTTCTCGTTACTACTCACTCGTCGAGCGCATGCAGGCGCACTACGGGCAGCGCACGTACATCGGTCGCGAGCTCGAAGCACTGTGCGCCTCGCCTGATTGGCTCGTAGAAAGCGCGGAGATTGCCCACTCTGCACTGCCCGCGAAGGACATGGCACGTCTGCACTGGCTCAATCTACGAACATGGTCGAGCGATCCATTCGCGCGCGACAACTTCGAGCAACTAGCGGAGCTCGGCGAAACACTCGAGTCGATCGCAACCGGTGAAGTGACCGTCGCGCCGGTTTCGCTCGGCATGGGCCAGCTCGTGCTGAGGAGGCGTTAGCCACACGGCTTCAATGCCGCTTCCGACCGCGATCCTTGGCGCACGCTGAACGCCGTGGCCCGCGTGCGGTCATTGCAGCTCGTAGCTGGTGCCGCTCCAGGAATAGGTTCTGGGGTGGGGGCTGCCCCAGGGTAAGAGGAGGGGCTCGAGGCCGCCGGCGGTGGTCGTGTCGGCGGGAAACGGATAGGTTTGTTCGGTCCAGCCCAAGGCGCGCGCCGGGCGTAGCTCGATATCGAGGCCCCGCTTGCCGGGCTCGAAGGCGACGGCGCCGAGCACGGCTTTTGCGCCGATAGCGCGACTGGTTTCGGCGGCGAAAACGCGCGCGAGCGTGTCGTCCTCGACGCCGTAGATCATCAGTGCGCGCCGTTCCACGGTATCGCCGCCCAACGCTTTGCTCGCCTTGGCGTGGAGCACGGCGCGCACGATGATTTCGGCCTTGCCGTCCCCGGTGAGGTCGCGCGCGCTGACGTCCACGATGTCTTTCGGGTCGGACGCGCCGATGGTGATGAATGCGTAGCTCAGGCCGCCCCGAAAACCTTTGCCGAAGACGACCAAGTCTCTCCCGTGCACGAGCACGCGCTCGGGGCTGCCGTCGCCAGCGACGTCGGTGACGAAGTCGAAGCTCGGTTTGCCAGTCGCCGCGCGGTCCTTACGGTAAAGGGCGTAGACGCGATCGAGCAGCTCATCGGAGTTGGGCGGACGGGGTGCCGGGGGAGCGCCTGGTTGATCGGCTGTTTGCCGAAGCTTTTGCCGCCCGGGGTGTTTCATGGTGGGCGATGCACCGCTCGGGCTCTTGGCGGCGAGCGCGGTTGCCTCGGTTTGTTCAAAGCCTTTGCTTTGCCATCTGAAGGTGCGGGTGCCCACGTTCTCCCACGGTAAGAGCGCCGAACCCATGTCTCCGGGGGTGACTTCGGCATAGCTGGCCGCTGCGAAGCCCTCGGAGGTGCCTTGTGAAAGTTCGATCGCCCCATTCTCGAAGGACACGCGATTTTCGATCTTGCCTTCCGCGGTCTTGATGGCGACCTCTTGGGCAAACGCTTGAAACGGAGTGTCGTTTGCACCGACTTTGGTCACGGTGACGACCTCTCGGTACTTCTCGACCGTGCCGACGCGCTTCTGGATCACGATTTCATCGCGCCCGTCGCCGTCGAAATCGATTAGCTGCAGCCGCGTCACCATGCTCGCGTCCGCAACGCCCAGGTCCGCGAAGTAGAATTCTTTGCCGCCGCGAAAGTGCGAGCCCACGATGGCCAGGCTGTTTCCGAATACCGCCACGCGCTCGTACATGCCGTCCCCCGCTACGTTGCCGTACACCTCGCGCGAGGCATGGCTCAATTTTTTGGGACGTAAGAGCTGCGTTTCCAGGCCCTCTTCCGCTTCGAGCAGCAGCGGCGGCAAAGCCCGGCCCGCCCGGCCTGGTGCGGTCGAAATGACGCCCGCAATCGAGCCAGGGGCATCCACGTCCGTGTACGTGACGGCGGCGCGGAGCCCCACGCGCACCGTGGCCGCGTCCGGGAACGCCGACCACGGGATCTGCGCTTCCACATGCAGGCCGCCGTCGCTCGGCGCTTCCACGATCTTGGCCGTGTTCAGGGGCGTGCCGTTCAGCTTCACGACCGCCGCAACTTTTCCAGGGTTGCCTGGGAAAAGCCCGAGCTCGTAGCTATTGAAATCACGACCGCGCGGAAACGCCAGGGAGAGCGTGGCGTGATCTTCGTCGGGCCCTGCGGCGGCGCTGCGCACGATGCGCTTGTCGAAGATCTTGAGCACGACGTACAGATTGGTTTCGTCGTAACCGAGGGTGACGGCAGCGCGCGGATCGCGGCCGGCGGTTCCGGCCAGGGTCTCCCCGAGCTCGGTCATCTTGTTCGGCCATTCGCGCAGATCGCCGTCGATTCGTACGGTCTCTCCGGCCATGGGCTCGGCCGTGATCATGCGCCCCGCCGCATACGCCGAGAGGGGCGACAACAGAAGTGAAAGCCCCGTCGCGAAGGCCGACCAATTCCGCATTTCGAGGGCAGATCTAGCAGAGAATGGCCGCCCCGAACACGGAACCCGTCACTTCACGATGACTTCACCGCATTGCGTGAACACGATCGAGGTCGAGAGGATGAAGTTCGACTGACAACAGTGACGTTCCGCGTAAAAGAAATCGAGTGGGTAGGTGCTACCAGCGGTTAGGCCGAGCGTGTCGAGATCGACGTTCTGCTTTCCGATGTCGTGAATGCCGCCGAGGTCGACCACCAGCTTACCGTTGATGAACACCCAAACGTCATCGTCGCCGGCGAAGTTGAACTTCTGGCCCGGGTTGTAAGCGAATTTGGTATGTAGCTCGAGAGTGAAGCTGAAATTGTGATCGGGATCTTGGCCTTCGTTCGGGGGCGTAGTCGTCGGGCCGAGCAATTTACCGTCGATCGGAAAGAAGCCGCCCATGGGCGTGCTGTCGAAAACATACGTTTGGCCGGTCGCGTCCGTCGCATCCGGCATGAGCTGCAGCGGCAGCTCCATGCCCAGATTCAGACCGTCGATATTGTGGAACCAGGTGTCGAAGTTGGTTTGGCCCGTGGTCGTGAGCGACGTGCTGCCGTCGCCCTTGGCGTAGATGGGCTTGCGGTTGGCATCGAGCATGGGCTGCACGATGCCGGTCTCGAGGCAGGGTCGGCCGGATGCACAGGTCGTGTTCGGCATGCCAATGGTCGCCGCGGGGTCGACCTTGAGCGGCATGTAGCGGTTCGGAAAACGGGTGGTCCATGGCTCGAAGTCTTGGGACTTCGCGGCCAGGAAATCGCGGATGTAACCGGTGAGCATGCCGTTGCAGGTCGCCGCTGCGTCATTGCCGCCCGACCCGCCGCCGCTGCCCGGATCGGACCCGCCACCGAGACTGATCATGATGCCGCCTGGGCCGTTGCCGCTGCCGCCCCTCGCACTGGCCGCGCCCACGCCGACGATGCCGCCCGTGCTGTCCGCCGCGCCCGATCCGCCGTGCACGTTCGAGCCCGTGCCGTCCGACGTGCCGCAACCGAACGCCGCGAGAACACCCAAAACCAACGCAGAGCGGGCACACTGATTCATCATTACCAAACCTTTAGACGACCGTACGGCGCGCGCATGGACCGAATGAATACTCGAGCGCGGCGTGCCCGCTCAAAGTGTCCGCCCCGCGACACCCTGATCCGTTCGCGTGGGCCGAGCGGCGAATGCTCTGGCCGCTGTTTCCGTTGACGGCTATTTTTTCAAGCGCAGCTGTTGCTGTTCTTCGGTATCCAAGTCGGCGAGCGCGCGCGCCAGCTCGTCCTGCTCCGCCAGGTCGAGCGGCGCGCCCTGCTCGACGCGCACCGGAGCGGCCTTGACCGGTTCGGGCTCCGGTGGGAGCAGACCCATCTTTCTCTTCAAGGCGGTCAGATCCTCGTCCGCGCCTCGGGTGACCTCGAGCTCCCGGAACTTGTGCGCGAGCGTGTCACCGGACGCCTCTTCGTTCAGCTCGGCGTGCGCTTCGGCTTCGGCTTCCATCTGCTCGATCCGCCCAGCCATGCGATCGAAGGTCTCGAACGCGCTCGCGTTCTTGAGACCGGTCATGGTTTCTTGAATGGCTTTTTGCGCTTCAGCCCGCTTCTTCCGCGCGATGAGCAGGCTCTTTTTGCGCTTGGCTTCTTCGATCTTGTTGTTCAATGCCCGCAGCGCGAGCTTCAGCTGTTCAACGGCGTTCTTCTGCTTTTGCCATTGATCTTGAAATTGCTCGGCGAGCGACTGATGTTCTTTCTTGCGTGAGAGCGCTTCTTTGGCGAGCGCGTCATCGCCGGAGCGAATGGCGAGCATCGCGCGGCGTTCCCACTCAGCGGCGTTCGAGCTTTCCTGCTCGGCCTGTTTCGCCAAGCGTTTTTCGTCCGCGATGGATGCTGCGACTTGGCGCTTGGCCTCATTCAGCTGGGCGCTCATCTCCTCCACGATCTGATTGAGCATCTTCTCCGGATCTTCGGAGCGGTTGATCAGATCGTTCAGGTTACTTTTGATGAGGGCAGCGAGGCGCGCAAAAATTCCCATGTTCTTTTGCTTTATTGGCTGAGCCTAGGAGGCTCTGTCGGAGCTAGTGGCGCGAAGCGTAGGCACTTGATTGGCGAGCGCCATGTCTAGATCGGCGAGCACGGCTTCCAGCTCGTTCAGATCCAAGCTCCGCAACTCGAGCGCAGCGCTGAGCACGATGGTATCTCCTTCGATGCCGTAAGCGGCGTGCATCAGGGCCGTGGCGTTGAGCACCAAGAGCTTTCGAAAGAGCGCGGCGCCGGCTGCTTCTGCGGGTGGCGCCGGACCGATGTCCACTTGGGCCACGAGCACGGGCGGGGCCATCCGCAGTGCGAGGAGCGGGCGATCCGCACCCATGGAGACCAGGTACGTGCCGTCCTCCGCGCGTTCGAAGCGGCGCTCGAGACGATGCAAGTAACCCTCTAAATCCTGACTGCTCTGGATCATGCGGGCTCAGCTTATCACGCTTCTAGGCGCGGATCGGCGCGCCGTCTCGGCTAGCACGGACGCTCACGACCTCGTCCGGCGGCGGCGGCTCCGGCTGAATCGTGACGTGACTGAGACCGTAGTTTTGCTTCATGCATTCGGCGACCTCGCGGCACACGTCCGTGCCATGCCGGCCGCGTTGCAACGTGACATGCGCAGTCAGCGTATCGAAACGCTCCGAGATGCGCCAAACATGGAGGTCGTGCACCTCCGCAACGCCGTCACAGGCCTTGATTGCACGCTCTATTTCCGCGACGTCGAGGTGTGGTGGCGCGCCCTCCAGCAAAATACCGGTGGTCTCACGGAGCACACGCCAGCCGCTGAACGCAACCAGAATCGCGATCAACGCCGAGAGCACGGGGTCCGCCCGCGTCAGGCCCCACAGCAGCACGGCGAGCGCCGCCAAGATCGCGCCCACCGATCCCAGAGCGTCGGTCAGGACATGCGCCATGGCCGCTCGAATGTTGAGGTTGCTCTGACCGCGTGTGAGCATCCAGGCCACGAGCAAGTTGACGATCAGCCCGCCCACGGCCGTTGCCAGCATCGGGCGACCGTGGATATCGATCGGAGTCAGCCAGCGCTCGACGGCTTCCTTCACGATCAAGAGCGCCACGAAAGCGAGCGCGATCCCGTTTACGAAGGCGGCCAACACTTCGGCACGCCGAAAGCCGTAAGTGGTACGATCTGTCCGTGGTTTGCTAGCGAAGTGCTGAGCGACGATCGCGAGCACCAGCGAACCGGCGTCGGCCAGCATGTGGCCGGCGTCCGCCAAAAGCGCGAGGCTACCGCTCCAAAACCCGATCGCGACCTCGACCAGCATGAAGGCGCTGGTGATGGCGAGCGCCAAAGTAAGTGCCAGCTGCGGGCTTTTTTCGAGCCCATGCCCATGCGCCCCATGCCCATGCCCATGCCCATGTCCGCCATGTCCATGAGACAAGTCAGACGGGTCAGACCCGGCAGAGCCACGCGATGCGACAGACTCGACCGAACCTTGACCTTCTGTCTCTGATCCGTGGGGGCGTGCCTCGTTCACGCCGGAAGCAAAGCACTATCGCCGTCGAGCGAACAGCTCGCTCAAAACAGGCGGCCATTAACGGACATTTGGCATGGGCTACCCTGGCCCCGCCTCGATTTCGGAGCGGCGAAAACAGCGCGATTGCTATTGGGCCGCGAGCTCGAAGTCGTAGGCGAGGCCCAGTGTGCCGCTGATCGTAGCGACAGACCCAATGCCTCCGGCACAGCTGCTCAACGCGTCGCCGTTGAGTCGCAAGGCCGTCGCATCGACGCGCGACTGCACGGAGAAGCGCTGCGAAAGGCGAAGGGCGGCACCGACCGCGCCGCCCAAGCCGAGCCCCGGCCCATCCCATTCACTGCACGTGAAGCTGGTCGGCGGGACGATGATTGAGCTGCTGTCTTGCCGCGTTCCTAAAACGTCGACGTGCTGCCAAGCCAAGCCAATGCGCAGATTCACGAAGAAATCCACACGATCGCTGCGCCACGGAAAAAAACGAGCGCCCAGAAACGCGCTGTTCGCGGTGTAGTCGGCGTCGAGCGAGCTTTGGCCGCTCAGGCCACGCACGCGCCCCAAGCCGGCATGCTCGAGCTCGATTCCGAGTGCATACCTCGGGCTCCAAGCCACGTAGGCCCCAAGCGCAAAGGTGGAATCGAGCAGTTGCTCGTTTGCAGAAGAGTCGAAGCGACTGCGCAAGCGGGTGTTGAAACCGAAGCGCGCCTCGATTCCCAGCAGTGCGCCGTAATTGCGAGCGAATCGATTCGGGGGAGCGCCGGGGCCAGTGGTGTGCTGCGCGGAAGCGCCGAGCGTCGTCGCCGGACGCCGGTCGTCGAAGGGGGCGGTGATTTCCGGCGAAGAAGGCAGCGTCGGAGTGCCCGTTGGCGGGGCGGCAGGAGCTTCTTCCGAAGTGCTCGGCGTGGGGGCGGCCGGCGAGGGCGAGGGCGAGGGCGAGGGCGATGACGGCGGCGTCGGTGAGGGGGTCGGCGGGCCCTGTTCCACCGGGGAAGCAGGGCGCTCTGCGATCGGAGCGGCCACGGACTGGCTCGCGATGAAGCAGGTGGTGAGGAGTGCCGACCCGCTAACCAACGCGCGCATGACGGCGACTATCGCGCGCGGCCCGCGATCGCGCAATGCGCGCTCTGCCGGTCCCGCATCGAGCGCCGAACACCCCGAACTGGGCGCGTTATCGCTTCCCTTCGGCACGCCCCGCTCCCACCCCCGCCCCGTTGACAGTCCGCGCCCAGCCGGCCATATTCCGCCGCGGAGAGATGTCCGAGTGGCCGAAGGTGCCTGATTCGAAATCAGGTGTACCCGTGAGGGTACCGAGGGTTCGAATCCCTCTCTCTCCGCCCCTGCGCACGCTGTAGCGCCCCACCCCGTCCGCCGCTGATTTGAAGCTCGCGCGTTTAGGGTGCGCCGGAGTCGGTCGGGTCTTGAACGTGACCGAGCATCAAAACGGCTCCCGTGGGGGCGTCGACCAGGGCCAGTAAGTAAGGCCGGTCCACGGTCATGGCAATCGGCATCGGGTTGGCGATGGCGGCCAAGTCGCCCGCGATGATCACCGCGGTGGCCGCGGCCGCTTCGACTCCGGTTTCGTCCATAGCCAACATGGTTTTTTGTAACACGTCCGCAATATACAAGCGGTAGCCATCCGGCGGGCTCTTACACAGGCCCGAGAAGTCTGCCGTGTCAGGAGCAAACGCTTGATGTACGCCCAGCGCCCGGAGCGCACCCGCCAGCGACACGCTGGCCGATGTAAACGTCACTTTGGGCAGCGCGAGCTCGACGAGGGATGAATCGCTCGGCACCGCCAACGCCGCGGAGCCTTCACCGGAGGCCTTCAAGCCGGCCTCGTAATCGGCCAGTGGCACGTCAGCGTGCGGTAACGCGATGACCAGGTAAAGCTCCGAGCTCGACAGCGGTAGGGAGACGATCTGCGCCTTGCCATCGTCGGTGTAGGGGAGCTCGGCTGCGCGGTGCATGAAGCTCACCGAGGTAGCGCTGGCGCCGGCGCGCTTGAAATCCCCGGCTGCCGTGGCGGACTTTTCGAATGCGGTGGCCCAGGGCAGCTTCAAGTGAAGCGCATTCACGAGCACCATGCGCGTGTACTGGTCGAGCGCCATTGCCGGTAACAGGTCGTTGATTTTGTCCCCCGTGTTTGCGCTGACCCACTGATTGATCGCGGCGCGTGCGGGCTCGAAGGCGTGCACGAAGTCTTCCTGGAAGACGCCGGTGCCATAGTTTTCGGCGAGCGTGTCGAGGAAGGGCGTTTCCCAGGTGTAAGTCCGCTCGCCCCAGACTGAGCTCACCACTTGCAGCTGATAATCGCCTGCCACGGGTTTCGACTGACCGCTGCGACTGGCTTCGAGCGTCGCGCTTTGGAGGGCGGCCGCGCCGCGGCCGTTCAGCGCTTGGCTCAGCGCATTTTGACCTGCGAAGACCGAGTTGCCGGCGTTCGGGTCGAGGTGCAGCGCGCTGGCCATCTCGCTCTTGGTCGAGCCTTGGGCTCCCGCGTAGGTCATAGTGAGTGCGAAAGTCGCGCTGATCGGCGAGGTCAGGAGGTTGTTCGTTCGCTCACGCTCGAGCGCCTGCGCATACAGGTCCACCGCGAAGGCGTTGTTTGCCGCGACCGCTACCCTCAAGTCGTTCGCGGGCACGGCCGAGGCGGAGACCCGCGCAATGCTCGACCGCGCGACCGCCGGCGCGTCCTCTTGACCTCCCTTGGCGGGGCTCGTGGAGCTAGAGCAACCAATGATGGTCGTGAGACATGCGGCGGCGGTCAGGAGCGTGCGTAGGGTCATGGGCAAGCGGTAACAGCACCTTTCGTACCAAGGTATACCGGCCATTTTAGCGGATTTTTAAGAGCAATCTTGCGCCAAAGTGTGCCGCCGCGATCCGCGGGCGCACGGCATGTCGCGCGTTCTCATGAGTCGACACGCGGCGGCGTCGGGGCGGCTCCGCGTCAGCCGACACGCGCCGCCGAAGGCTGAGACGAGGCTCGAAGGAACGCGCGACCATCAATCATCCGCAAGACGCCCGGGGGGAATCTGGCGATGCCTCGGGGAACTGCGCCGGAACCAGTCGATGCGGTGAGCGTCGATCGGAAGCGAGCCCAAGGCGCGCGCGATGGGCCGGGACCGCGGACAGCCCCCAGACGTCACTAGCGTCACACCCTTCGCTCGGCGACCGATATTTGGCTTTCGATTTTCCGCTGGCAAAACCGCCGAAGAGCCCGCACCCTCGGCTCATGCCGAACCGCGTCTTCGAGCAAGCGATCGTCATTCGGGAGGAGCACTTGGACACGTTTGGCCACGTGAACAATGCTCGTTATTTGGAGATGTTCGAGCAGGCGCGCTGGGACCTGATCACCGACAATGGGTTCGGGCTCGATTTCGTGAAGACATCGGGGACGGGCCCAGTGATCTTGGAGGTTTCGCTGCGCTTCGTGCGTGAGGTGAGGAATCGGCAGCACATGCTGATTCGCAGCTATATCGATAGTTACGAAGGCAAGATCGGCCGCATGACGCAGCTCTTGATCGACGACTCCGATCGAGTGTGCTGCGAGGGAAAGCTCGTGATTGCGCAATGGGATACCCAGGCGCGCAAGCTCATCTTGCCCACGCCCGAATGGCGGCGTGCGATTGGGCTGGAATAGCAACGCGCGGGCCGCAGGCGAGCGGCTCCGCCTCAGTGCGGCTTGTTCGCACCCCAAAGCTCTGGCGTGCGCGGCAAGAACCGTCGATTTTGCCCGCGCTCCGCGCGTCGCGCGAGCGGAACGGTTGTTGCTCTTGGAACGTCCCATGCCTACTTGGTTCCCCCAATCCGCTGACGAAGTCGAACGATTGACGCCACTGCCGCGACCTCCCATCGAGGATCCCCCGCTGCAGCCGGGCCCGGGCCCGGGCGAGCCGACGCCGGACTCACCGGAGTATCCGGGCGAACCGCCGGAGCCGTCGCCGATAGACGTCGCGGGCGCAACCTACTCATAGGGCGGCAGCTAGGCGCTGACACACGGTCTCCAGGACCTTGATGCGGGCGTAGCGCTTGTCCTCCGCTTCCACGATGGTGAACGGCGCATACTCGGTGCTGTTTCGCTCGATCATGTCGGCGACCGCGGCCTCGTACTGAAAGCTTTTGCCGCGATTTCGATAATCTTCCGCGGTGATCTTGTGCTGTTTCCAAGGCTGACGCTCACGCTCTTGGAAACGGCGCAATTGTTCGACGGGGCTAATCTGTAACCAGAGCTTGACGAGCACGATGCCGTCGCGCGTGAGCTCTCGTTCGAAGTCGTTGATCTCCTTGTACGCGCGAGCCCACTCGACTTCACTGGCGAAGCCCTCGACGCGTTCGACGAGCACGCGCCCATACCAGCTGCGATCGTAAATGGTGATCCGACCGCGCGGGGGCAAGTGACGGAAGAAGCGCCACAGGTAATGATGAGCGCGCTCTTCTTCCGTTGGCGCAGCAACGGGAATGATGCGGTACTGGCGAGCGTCCAGAGCCCAGACCAAACGGCGGATCGCGCCGCCTTTGCCGGCAGCGTCCGAGCCCTCGAATACGAAAATCGCGCCACGCTTACGCTTTCTGAGCTTACGCGCGAGCGAGCCGAGCTTGCCCTGGAGCTCGGCCAAGCGCTCCTCGTATTGCGGCTTCTCGAGGGCGAGCGACATGTCCAAACGATCGAGAAGGGTCGTCGGATCGGCAATCGCAGGCTGCGCGCGCGGCGTTTCGGATACGCGCCGCGCGGCTAAATGCCGCTGCATTTGCTCGAGAATGGTCAAGCCTGCCGTGACGTTGCGATAGTGGTCATTGCCCGACTCGATCACCGTCCAAGGCGCATATTCGGGGCTGGACTCGCGCAAAACGCGCTCTGTTGCGGACACGAACTCGTCATAGTGCTCGTGATGTTGCCAGTTCGCGCGCGTGACCAAGAGCCGCGTGCTCTCGGAATGCTCCTCGGCCTTGAGGCGCTTCTTTTGCGTCTTCTTGCTGACATGAAACCAGAGCTTGATGAAGAGCGTGCCCCCGTCAGCGAGCGTGCGTTCGAAATCGTTGATGCGCGCCAGGGCCTGCTCGAAGTGATCGGCCTTGCCACCGCCGACCGCGCGCTCGAGGATCGGTTGGGTGTACCACGAGCCGAGGAACAGCCCGATCTGCCCCGCCTTGGGCAGCCACATCCAATAACGCCAAAATTCTGGCCGAGCGCGCTCTTCCTGAGACGGCGCTTCGTAAGCTTCGGTGCGCAAAAACCGCGCATCGAACCACTCACTCAGCGTGTTCAACGTCTCATTCATGCCCGCCCCGTCCGCACCGTGAATCAGCACCACGACCGGGAACTTGGCGTTCGCGAGCTCCGCCTGCGCTTTGAGGAGCGACGTGCGGAGCTCCGAGACGGCAGCGTCGTATTCCGGCTTGCCCAGCGCGCGCCCAAGCTCCGCCGCTTTCAACATCCCGTCATTGAAAGCGCGGCTAGACACGCTAAGCAAGCTTCAAAGACGCCGCATGGCGCGGGCGCGTTCCGAGCGAGCGCCCAAACCCCGACAATTACCGGGGCGCTACCACGGTGCGCCGCCAAACATCGTCTGCCGTTGACACCCCCGCCCCCGACTGCCAGATTCCGCCCGCTTCGCGCCAAAACGCCCCTGGAGAGGTGACCGAGTGGTCGAAGGTGCTTGACTGGAAATCAAGTGTACGGGCAACCGTACCGAGGGTTCGAATCCCTCCCTCTCCGCTAAAGTTAGAGTCGAACCTGCCGCGCTGCACCGATCTCGGTCGAGCTCGGCGGGAGGGATTCGAACCTAACAAGACAGAGAATCCCTCCCTCTCCGCTGATTGTGCCCCCTCGGTGAGCGTCGCATAGCGGCGCTGGCACGCGTCGGTGTGGTGTTGCCCCCTCGTAATCCGTCGGTGAGCGGCGCTGGCACCCGTCGGTGCTCGCAACCTTCGGCTGCTGCGCGCCGCCGACCTCCCCCAAACGCCGTGCTCGCGGCCGCAGCGGCCGCTGCGCGCGGCGTGGAGGGAGGTAGTCGTTGAGCGTCGCGTGACGTTCGCCCGCTGAGTGGATGATGTGCGCCGCGGGCACGACTCGCTTCAGAGCGCCGCGCGGACCAACGCCACGGCCGCAGGCAGATTGCGCAGCACCAGCTCAGCTTTAATGCGCAAGATGCGATACCCGAGCCGGCGGAGCTTGCGGTCACGGCTCGCATCCGCTCCGCGGCGGCGCGAGTGGTAGCCGGCCATCTACCTCAACGACCAGCCCGGCCGCCGAAGCGTAGAAATCAACGATGAAGCGGCCACCGAGCTGAGCTTGCCCCGCTTTGGTGGACATCCCGTAAGAGACTATTCTCCTCGGAGTTCCGCCAATGCAGCAAAGAAAAAT
>CAHJWM010000064.1 GCA_903642325.1 Myxococcales bacterium
GTCGCCACCGCTACCCGCCGTGGCCGCCGGGGCGCCGCCGCCCGCGGGCGGGGTGATGACGACGTTGGGGTCCGAGGAGCAACTCAGCATGCCCAGCAGAGCTAGTTGAAATCCGGCCGTCGCCACATGCTGCTTGCGAATCATCGGGAGCCTCCAGATATATATATTGATTTGAGAAGTGCGGAGCTCTGCCCGCAGCTCCGGGAGTGAATGGTAGCGCTAACATCGACGCGTTTCAAGTGTAAATCAAATGCGTTATTCATCAAATATCACCAGATCGCTCATCAATTGAGTGAGGCATGCTTGTAGGGGGGGAATGCTACTGCGTCAGTGCATTAGAGTCATGAAACGGCCGCGGCGCGTCACGTAGGTCGTGACTCATCGAATGCGGAGTGGCTCTGCGACGGCCGCCCTGCGGGCGACGCGGGACGACGTCGTTTCTTTCTGGGCGCCGCACGACCCTCTAACAATGAGGTCCGTGGGCAGCACGATGTTCCGCCGGCGTCCGCCGTCGTCGCGGCTGATCCGGTCGAGCAGAAGTTGCGCAGCGTGAGCGCCGAATAGCTCGGTGGGCTGATTCACAACCGTGAGAAATGGGGATAGCACCGCGAGATGCTCCACGTCATCGAAACACACGAGCGCGATGTCGCTTGGCACCGATAAGCCGCGCTCACGTAGCGCCTGCATCGCGCCGAGCGCGGTCATGTTGTTGACCGCAAACACCGCGGTGCTTGGCTGCTTGAGCTCCAAAATTTGCCGCATCGCCTCATACCCGCCCGCGCGGTCCGCAGTCGTGCGAATGATCGCTTCAGGAGCGAACTTCAAGTTCGCCGCCTTCAGGGCCTCACGGTACCCCTGCAAACGTTCACGAGCGGTGGAGACGTCATCCGCTTCAATGATCACGGCTATGCGTCGATGGCCCAGTGAAACCAGGTGATTAATGAGCCTTTTGGAGCCTGTGACGCCGTCGGAATGGACCAGATCGCATTTGAGCCCGGCAACTGATCGATCAATCAGCACGAACGGAACTTTGCGTCGGATCAGCAAGCTCAGGTTCGCTTTGGAGCGGTCACCGGAGGGGGCCACTAGTAGGCCCTCCACGCGATGCGAGATCATGTGCTCGACGTACTCGCGTTCCTGGCTCACGTCCGCCTCGCTGTTACAAAGCAGCAAGCGGTAGCCTGCGCGCCGCGCCACCGTTTCCGCGCCGCGGACGACCATCGTGAAGAATGGGTTTACGATGTCGGGCACGATTAGGCCGAGCGTTCCGGTCTTCCGCGTCATTAGCCCGCGCGCGACGCCATTGGGTACGAAGTCGAGCTCTGCAACGGCGCTTTCCACGCGTCGCCTGGTTTCGGGGCGCACGCCCACGCCGCCGTTGATAGCGCGTGAGACGGTCATCGTTGACACGCCGGCCTTTTTGGCGACGTCAGCAACCGTAGCGTTCATGGACCTCCGCCGGAGCTCGCAGTTGAATCGAGCCCAAGCGGCGACGACCCGAGCGGGGCGGCTGCGCGCCGTACGACGAGAACGTTGGCTTGGACTCCCGCGGCGTGCGACGAAGGACCGCCGCACTGCCGCGGCACATGTCACTTGAAAAAGTTTCCGCAGCCGAGGTAGTTGCCGCTACCGTCGGCATTCTGGCTGACGATCACGACGTAGTTGGTGATATCTGTTTTCAGATTATGATCACCGATCGTCCAGTTTAGCGCGGGATCGGTGCCAGAGCGGGTGTACGTCAGATTGGCGCTGCCGTTGCTGCACACGATGCTGCCGGAGTCGCCGATGTTGCCCCGCTTGCCGTCCCAGGGTTTGCCCTCGGTGCCAGTGTTATCGCAGGAATCGCCGCTGTTGATGTGAATGCCGAGCGTGCCATTGGAGCACTTCGTCAGTTTGACCACGACGGTTACGTCCGTGCCTTTTTGGGTGAACTTCGCTGAACCGTTCACACTTCCCCCGATCTGTGAGGTTACCGTCGCGTCGGTGCTTGCGCCGGTCCCCCCACCAGTGCTGGGGCCACCGGTGGTTCCACCTGCGTTCGGGTCGAATGGGACATAACTACCTGGAGGGAATAAGTCCCCGTCGTCCCCATTGCCCTTGCCACTGGCGCTGGTGGTCGGCGGGCCTGAACCGCCCGACGCGACCGCGGTTCCGCCAGTGCCGTTTCCACTGCCGCCAGAGCTCGGTGCTGTGCCCCCTGAGCCAACACTGGGAGTTGCACCGGTTCCCGCCGTTGGCGCCGCGGGGCCGCCCCCAGTTTCTGTACCCGTACCACCTACGCCCGGGGCACCGCCCGCGCTAATCGCACCGCCTGAATCGGAGCCGCATGCGGAGAGGAACAACAGACTGACCAAGCACGGAGATATCAGAACCCGCATTACCGTTGCTCCTCTCGCTTTGAATCAGGCGAACAGACCCGAAACGGCGCCTCTGCTAAATTCCGAGTCTCCGAACTTCTGCGGCACGCCGAAGGCTCCCGCGACCGCGGACCAGACGTCGTTCATCCACGCGTTGTTGAAGTGGAGATGCTGACCGGTTTGCAGCCCAAGGTTCTTTCCGCCGAACATGGCCACGGGCATCTTGTCGATGCCGTGGCTATTGCCGTCGCTGACCTCGTTGAAGAACACGACCAAGGTGTTGTCCAAAAGGCTGCCCTGTACATCCGGGGTGTTCTGCATTTGCACCAACGTGTCTGCCAGAGCCTGGCAGTACTGCCGATCAATGCTGGCCTGAGCCAACCCGGCGCCCGTGTTGTGAGAGACATCATGATGCCCGCCGCCGGTTTTCACGTCGTTGGGGATGATGTGCGAGAAATCGAGCGCTGAGTTACCGTGGGCGAACGTGAACGTAGCGACACGAGTGAGGTCGAACTGGAAGGCGGCAGCGATGATCGCCAGCTGGTTCTTGGCCGTCCCCAAATGTTGGGCTTCGTCATCAGCGGACTGATTGCCAGTGGAAGCAGGCACCGCTACTTGAGCAGGCTTGGTGAATGAAGCTCCCGGGCTCACGCCGGAGGTGGCTACCGCGGCCTCCAACTTTTGGATCGTCGCCAAGTGTGCGTCCAGCTTTTGGATCTGAGACGCGGGTACGTGGCCCTTGAGTCGCGTTAGGTCCGCATTCACGAAATCCAAGATGCTCTTGTTCTGAGTCCGCAGCCGCGCCAGCGCTTCGGGAGTTAGATCCGCGCTACCGGAGCCAAAAATCTGGTCCATCAACGTAGCGGGGCGGCTCTCCGGAAATAACGGCGCGTTGGAACCGGTGTAGGACATGACCCGGAAGGCCGGCAAGCTCACGCTGGAAGGCCGATACGCGGTGGACTGAATCGAACCAACGGGACGCCCAGCCAGCTTGGCAGCCGGCGCCTTCAGCAACAGCTGGTCGATGGACTCGCCGGCCGCGACGACAGTTTTCGCGTTCGAGTCGTTGGCCACGTCATTGGTGCCTGGGATAGCGATGAAGCGCTTGCCAGTCATCATCGTGATTAGACCCGCCGAGTGCTGGTCTCCATTCCACGAATGATCACGGGGGCAGGTGATGCCGTTCAGCAGCACCATGTCTTTGATCAGCGGAGTAAACGGCTTGCTAATCGAAGGAATCGTCAGATCCCCGACCTTTGCGCTGAAATCGAGTGTGAAACTCTTGTTGTCTCCGCTTATGGGAAAGAACACCTCAGGCCGTGTACCACACGGCCGATGCACGATGAGCAAGCGGGTTACGGGCGCGGCGCCTGCCGCGGCAGCGAACAGCGGGCGCAACAACATGCCGGCCGCGGTGACGCCCATGCCTGCGAGCATGGAGCGCCTGGGGATGAAGCTGGAAGTACGGCGGTGTGTCATGGCATTCCTCTCTATTGAGCAGCAGCGTCGGGATCGCGCGTAATGAACCCGGGTGAGGTCAGCAAGGCGCGGTAGAAGTCCGAGAAAGATCCGGAAGTGGCGAAGGTGTCCTTGACGGCTTGGACAGCGCAGGACGTGTCGCGCTGAATTTCGCGGCCCAGAGCCATTACGCCGAGGTTGGCGGCGGCGCAGTCCGAAACTAGACGGCCCTGCTTGAGCTTATTGATTACATCCGGCAGGCCGGAAACGTGGCCCGCCAAAGCGGGGCCCAACCGGTCGGATATCGTCGCGGTGCTATCGACGCTCGGGGTGTAGCGGCCAATCGGGTCATAGGCCTCCGTCGCCAAGCCGAACGCATCGAACATACCGTGGCAGGCTCCGCAGCCCGGGCTAGTCGGCCCAGTGCGGAAGTCCGAACGTTCCCGCTGGGTGGGCGTCCCAGGAAGCGCCGCGTCAACGGCTGTTGCGTTCGCAGGAGGGGAGCCGATGGCCGACCCACACACGAGCGACCTATAGATGAACAACCCACGGTGAATCGGGTCACTTTCGACAGGGTGCTGGTCGGTAGCTGCCAACACAGCGGGCTGGGTCAGGATGCCTCCAGCGCGTTCCGGTAGCTGAACGTCGACCGGCAACAGGCTGGTGCCGGTAACCCCAGAAACACCGTAAGCCTTGGCAAGCGATTCGTTCAAGTACATGCGACGGGAAGTCAGCAAGTCCTTGACGGTGCCGTGCGCAAACAGATCTTGAACGAATAGTTGAGCGCTGGTGTACAAATCGTTCTTCAATGCGGCGAATTGCGGGAAAGCGGCTGCATCATGAGCCGCCAACGGCACCTTCTCGACACCAAGCCAGAAGCCGGCCTGACGACTCAAGTGCGCCTGCGACGCGGGCATGGCAAGTAGACGATCGACCTGCGCGGCGCGTACCTTAGGCGTCGCAATCGAGCCGTCCTCAGCCGCGTTCCACAGCTCGTCATCCGGAGCGGAATCCAGAAGAGAGAACGAAAGCGCGCTGGCGATCTCGTGAGGAGTCAGCGTGGTCTTGGCCGTTGGGCCACCCGCTACGGGCGCACCGAGCTCCGAACGGTACAAGAACGAGGCGGACTGCAACGCCGCCTGGATGATGAGCCTTACCCCCACGGCCGGGCCGTCGACCCCGCTGGTCTTATACACCGCGAGCAAGCCCTGCGTTTCTTCATCGCTGACGGGTCGCCCAAAAGCGCGGCTCACCCGGTTTTGGATGAACTGCGCGACGCACGCATCCGATGGGGCTTGCGTACCGCACGGCAGAAACGTCTTCAGATGCGATGTGACCGCTTGCTGAGCCGCCTGAAGGGCGGACTTTTGATAGTTGAACGTGATGCCGTCGCTGACTTGCGCCTTTTCAGCGAAGTTGTCGTAGTCCCCGGTGTTGACTTGCGGACCGCTAACTTCCGGCGGCATCGTGACGCCGAACACAGCCTGCACCACGTTGACGTATTCAGGGTCCGTGAGCCGCCAAACGCGCGCCGGTGCGAGCGAAGCATTGGGATCGCACTGACCCGAAGCCGTTGTAGTGCCAGGACCCGTGCCCGTGCCCGTGCCCGTTCCCGTACCGGTGCCAGCACCCGTCCCGGTCGCGCCAGGACCACCTGGGTTCGAGACTGACGACCCGCCGGCGGTTGAGGTCGCGCCGTCCGACGTGCCTCCATCACTCAGCACACCGGTGCAGCCGGCCGCAAGCAGCAGGCTGACACTGCTCAAACCGACTGAGGCTAGAAATCCTGATCGCTTTTTCATTGCCCTCTTTTGTGCCGGAGAGGCCGACAACCTGCTGTAAAATGATCGCGCTGACATTCTGGTTTGCCGCTTTAACTTGCTGACCTAGAACAGTGAATGCTCGGGTTCGGAGCGGAATTCTTCCAACGCCAGCCCCGACCTAATCCGCTCAGTTCAAGGGTACGATGAGATTGTTTTTGTGTCAGGTCTTTTCCGCCATGACGGGATCACCGTGAAATCGATTCGCAAGTGTTGATGAGATTTCTGCGGGGAATTAACTGACGGGAAGACGGTCGACACTAACCTTATAAGCAGACTAACTAATTTTCGGCTCAGCCTACGTGTGTTGCACGTGTACATTTCCGATCACACAGGCCGCCCAGCCGGCGTGTCACCCCAAGCACGCCAGAGCTAGAAAATTCATCTGTGAACGCACGGCAAACGCTGCCTAAAGCCGTCCCCAACTATGTACGTCGCCTATGCGAAAGCGCTAGGTCATCGCGTCGATTTAAGTCTGGGCGGTGGCCGTCGTTCGACTGGGTACTACGTGATGCCATCTACGCGGAAGGCGTTAATCGTGCGTCAGAATAATGTTTTAACTCAGGTGGTCAGGCAAGCCCCGGCGACCACAAAGCGCCAAGACTTTGCCCTTTTTTGTGGTGCGGATCCTGCTCCGTTCACCCCTTACAATAAGCGGACCCCCGTTGGGGCGTGCAGCACCAATTACGAATTCGGAGAAACAAAAGTATGACTCGAGCCATCAAAGGCACGGCGAGAGCGGAGTTGTTCGGCGCGCTGCTGGGCATTTCGGCGTTGGTGGGCTGTACGGCCGCGGTCGAAGGTGCGAGCACCACGACTGGAACCCCCCCCGGTTCCAGTACGACGTCGACGCCAACAGCGACCGGCGGCGCTGCCGCCGGTACGGCTACAGGATCAGGTGGTGCGGGCAACTCGGCGGTGGCCAACGCCAACGCCACCGACCCAGGTCGCGTCACCATGCATCGGCTCAACTTGGCCGAATACGACAACACGATGCGGGACCTACTGGGCACCACTACGAGCCCGAGCGGGGACTTTCACTTCCCAGCCGACGACCGCGGCGCAGACTTCGACAACGCCTCGGACGTGTTGACCGTCTCTCCGTTGCACGTGAGCAGCTACAATGCTGCCACTACGTCGCTCATTGCAGCTGCGCTCGCGTCTACTTCGCAACGGAGCGCAGTGGTCGCGTGTGACCTCGCTGCTCAGGGGGCAACCTGTGCCCGCACCGCGTTGGAGGCCTTCGTGCCGCGGGCATGGCGCCGAGACGTCGCCAGCACCGAGATCGACAAGTTGATGACCGTCGTTTCTCTGGCGACGAGCAAGGGCGATTCGGTCGAAGCCGGCTTCAAGCTTGCGCTCAGGGTCGTTCTCTTGTCACCGAATTTCATCTTCCGTCCAGAGCTCGACCCGCCCGCGTCGATAGCGCCGCACGCGCTCAGTGAGTACGAGCTCGCGTCGCGCTTATCGTACTTCGTATGGAGCTCCATGCCGGACGCGCAGCTGTTCGCAGCCGCGAAGGCCGGCACCCTCCACGAGCCTAGCCAGCTTGCCGCTCAAGTGACCCGCATGCTCGCGGATCCGAAGGCGAAAGCTCTGGTTGATAACTTCGCTGGGCAGTGGCTGTTCACGCGTCTGTTGGACGATGCGCAGCCGGATGCGACGCTCTTTCCCGCATTCGATTCGAGCTTGCGTTCGGCCTTCAAAACCGAATCGCAGATGCTGTTTCGAGAGGTGGCATTCAACGGTTTGCCCGCGGATCAACTCCTCACTGCGACCTTCACATTCGTCAATGACCGGCTTGCCAAATTTTACGGCCTGCCGACGACGGGGTCCTCGGATTTTAGACGCGTGGACCTCAGCGGCAGCACCCAACGCCGGGGCATCCTCACGGAGGGTGGGCTCTTGACCATCAACGCCCACGGCGACCGAACCTCACCGGTCAAACGCGGAAAGTTCGTGCTGAACGAATTGCTTTGCCAGGACGTTCCGCCTCCGCCTCCAAGCGTGAACACGATGATCACCGCTGACGCCACGGGCGCGCAGACGTTACGTCAAGTTCTCTCGGTTCATGTCAACAGCCCTGTCTGCAGCTCTTGTCACAGCCTCATGGATCCGATCGGGTTTGGCATGGAGAACTACGATGCCATTGGCACTTATCGCACGATGGAAGGAAAGCTTCCGGTCGATGCTACGGGGACGCTTCCCGCCACCGGCGAGCATTTCAATGGCCTAGTTGAGCTCACGCAACTGATTGCGAAGAACCCCGCCTTCCCCGCGTGCATGGCGAGCAAAGTGTACAGCTACGCGCTCGGTCGCTCGATGGTGAAGCCGGCTGAAAATCCAAACCATATGGACACGGCAGTGCTTTCCAGCATCGCCAGCAAGTTTAGCGGCAGCGGCCTGAAATTTCAGGACCTAGTTGCTGGCGTCGTTAGTAGCCCCACATTCCTCACCCGGCGCGGGGAGGGAGGTTGACCATGAATCACAATCAACGAGCTAGAAGTCTTTCAAGGCGGTTGTTCCTCGGCGGGGGCGCCGTCACCATCGGCTTGCCGTTCCTGGAATCCCTCGTCCCTAGAGTGGCCTTCGCTGCTAGCCCGGCGGCGGCTACCCGGCTGCTGTACATGTGGATCCCGAACGGCATCTGGATGGATAGTTTCCGCCCGGATCTAGTCGGGCCCAATTACACCATGCCTCCCGTGCTTTCCGCCCTGGAGCCTCTTCGCAAGGACTTCTCAGTCGTAACGGGCCTGGACAACAAGCCCGCGGTTCCCGACCAGGCTGGGGACCACGCGGCCGGAACGAGCGGGTTCATCACCTGTACCCACGCGCTCAAGTCGGATTCCAAGATCAATCTCGGAATTTCGGCCGATCAGCTTGCCGTCAATGGCATGATCAAAAACGGCATCAAGACCCGAATTCCATCGTTGCAGCTCGGCATCGACGGAGGCGGGACGGCGGGCGGTTGCGATAGCGGTTACAGCTGCGCATACAGCAGGAACGTCTCCTGGGCCGATGCCACCACCCCGCTACCGAAGATCACTGATCCGCTACAGGCGTTCAATAAGATTTTCGAAGGATATGACGCAAACGCGTCCGTTGCTGATATCGCTAAGCGCCAAGCCTACGATCAGAGCGTTTTGGACTCCGTCGTGGGGGACATCGGCTCTTTGACCGCCAAGTTGGGTAAAACGGACCAGGCGAAATTGGACCAGTACTTGACGGGCGTGCGTGCGCTCGAGCTGGAGCTGACCACGTCTGCCCCGATGAACTCGTGCGCGAAAGGCACGGCACCGGGGGCGAAAGTGGTTGATTATCCCAGCCACGTCAAATCCATGCTCGATCTGATGGTGCTCGCGTACCAATGCGATGCGACGCGGGTAATCACGTTCATGCTGGGCAACGCCGGCAGCAATCAAACCTATCCGTTCTTAACTGCTCAGGGTAGTCCGATTATCCGTGCGCATCATGAAATTTCCCATCATGGCGGCAACGCCACCAGCATTGCACAGCTGATCGCCATCAACACGTGGACCTTCGAGCAAGTCGCCTACCTGATGACCAAGATGAAGGGCATCTCTGACGGCGCCTCGGGCGAAAATATGCTCACCAACTCGACGATATTCGTGTCGAGCGACGTGTCTGACGGCAATCGGCATAACCATGACGACATGCCGATCTTGTTGGGCGGGCATGGTGGCGGGGTGCTCAACCCGGGCCAGCACGTACGGTATGGGTCGGCGGTGTCTGCGCCGTCCTGGAAGACACGGCCCGTCTCGAGCGACGTTCCGGTTGCAAATCTGCTGCTGACGACCTTGAAGACAGTGGGAGTTACCGGCGTCCAGTTCGGTGACGGCACGGCCGCGCTCACTGAGGTCTGAGCGTCTACTGAGCTCGTTTTTTAACGGCGATCGAGCGGTAGGCATCGCTGATAGTTGGCCGCTCGATCATGCGACGCGCTGACGTGTCATAGCGCGCGCCAAGTCGGTGGCCGGAGTGCCGTTTAGACCGTCCGGAACGCCGAAGACGGCGCAGGTTCTAGCGCTCTCGATGAACGCAGATCTGTAGTTAATCCGCATGAAACTTCGTAATACAACCGGTTGACTTGGCGTCTTGGAGGGCGTTTTGTTTGCAAGTGAAGTCGCGGCAAGCTGGACGCCCACCGCTAGATCCAGCGAGCATATCTTCACTGGCGGAGCTCGCGGCGGCGGCGCGTCTCGGGGATCCGCGAGCGAGCGCGGCGCTCTGGGCACACTGCGCGGTCGTGGCAAAGCAGGTCGCTCGTCGCTGGGCAAGCGATGGCGCAGACGTGGAGGATTTGAGTCAAGAGGCGCTCTTGCGTGCTGTCGAGAGCTTTTCGGCACTGCGCGACCCGGCAGCGTTGGTCGGTTGGTTAAAGGTCGTCGCTAAACGGTCGGTGACACGCGGAGCTCGCAGCGCGCGGCGCAAGCGCCCTTTGCTCCTCGGAGGGAGCGACCCCGAGGTCTTGCCGGCGCATGAGCCGCTTCCGGACGTGCACGTAGACGTCCGCCGGTTACTGGCGACCCTGGATGGGTTGCCCGAAGAAGAGCGTCGCTGCTTGTGGCTGCGGCGCGGCGAGGGATTGCGTATCGATGAGATCGCTAAAGAGACGTCTCTATCGCCCTCGACCATCCAGCGACGGCTCAACGTTGCCGAGCGGCGGCTCGTTAAACGTCTATTGGGCTGATGCATTTGGACGCCGCCCAGTAAACTCGACCAGGCGACGCGGTCAATTGTGGCGGTTACCCGGAAGCAGTGGGCCGCAGAGTCGCAGACAGGTGAGCGCATCGACTCAAGCACTGCTATACTGTTCGGCAATATACTATGTACGGCCGGCTTGCCTCATTCTGCATAATCAGTGGCCTCGTCGGCTGCGCAAGTGACCCCTCGGCCGCGGTGAACGGTGGAGGAGCGGCAGGCTCGCCCATCGTATCCGGCGGCTCTGGAGGCATGGCTCTTAGCAGCGGGGGCGATGCTGGCGCAGTTGCCGGCGCACCGGCTGGTGGTTCGTTGACAGGCGGTGCCACCGGCGATAGCGGCGGCGCCACGGGTGGGAGCGGCGGTGCCGGAGGTGCTGCGAGTCAAGGCGGCAGCACATCGGGCGGCAACGGCTCGTCCACCGCCGGGACGGGAGGCTTGTCTTCAGGCGCCGGGGGGTCGGGCGGGCAGCCAGCCGTAACCAACGCGGTTGAATCGCTCGCCGTGCGCCCCGACGGTCTGGTCGTATCCAGCAAGGCCAGCCTCGATAATGGGGAGCTCTTTCTGTTGAGGGCCACCGGAACGGTGGACTTGGCGGGTGTAGCCTTCGACGCAGAATACGGCGGCTTCACCGCAAGCGCTGCCGGGCAAGACTCGATCTCTGGCGCGGACGTCGGTGTGGACATCGGCGTGAAGGTGGAGCGTACGCCGGCTGGCACTACCGCCGGCCGCAAGAAATGGTTTGGCACTTACCGCACTGACCATACGTATTACGTGATTCTCACCGGTTCCGGCGTGCCCCTGTCGCTGAAGTTGGTCTCGCCGGCGGGCACGGGGACCGGCGCGGTCACGGTCTCTGTATTTCGCCTTTCCCCGTCGGCGCCCGCGCTCGCCCCGGCCCTTGAAACGGTCATGGCCAACGTCACCAAGCCGACGGTGCGTTCGACGATGGTCACGTCCGCTTCCGCCGTTTACCTGTTACAGGCGGTTGGATCTGGCAAGACTGGCGGCAATAACCTCGGGCTTGGCGATGCGGACTGGATGGACTGGGACGCGGACGGCAAAGGCAAGGTCGATATCGGCGATCAAAACGTCGACTACGGCCTCGGTGTCGACGAATCAGATCCCACGATAACGCCCCGGCGTTATTGGTGGGGCCCCTGGCGCAAAGATCACAGTTACTACCTACTCTTCGCCGGTACCGGAACAACGATAGGCTTTAGTTATTACGATGTCGGGGATTATAGCGATAATTCCAAGACCGATAAGATTCCCGTCCACGTTTTTCCGCTGCCGTAGACTCCCAGTCTGTTTTCGGGCCGCTCTAGCCGTGCCTGCCGTGTCCTAGGCCCGAGTGCGATTACGCCGAGTCTGAAGGCCTGGGTGTAATCGCCCATCATGTGAATGCCGCATCACGCTGCGGGCTCTGACCCGACGCTATTCGGTCGTGAACGCGTGCACCATCGTGCTCTTGTACGTCTGCCCTGCCTTGAGCACGACTTGCGACTGCCAGGCGGGGATGTTGATCGCGTTCGGAAAATTTTGGGTCTCGACACAGAAGCCCGTGTACTGTGCGTACACCGTTCCGCCCTTACCTACGTTCGTACCGTCGAGGTAATTGCCCGAGTAAAACTGTAACCCGGGTTGGTCCCCGCTTAGGCTCAGCACGCGGCCGGACTTCGGATCTTTCACGCGTATCGCTTCGCGCAGCTGGTGCGGGTCTCCGTTCACGACGTAGTTCATATCGAAGCCGACGGGATCCCCGCCTACCGCTTTCAGGTCTCTGCCGATCGGCTTGGGGGTGTTGAAGTCGTATGGAGTCCCTTTAACGCTGGCGATCGCTCCGCTGGAAGTCTTGGTTTTCGGGTCGGCGGGCGTGTACTTGTCAGCGTGAATTTGAACTTCGTGCTCGAGCACCGTGCCCGACGCGTGACCGGCCAAGTTCCAGTAGCTGTGGTGAGCCATGCTGACCACGGTGTCTTTCTCGGAAGTCGCTTCCATCTCCACGCGGAGCTCGTTGTCGTCGCTGAGGGTGTACGTGTTTTTGGCTCGGATAGTGCCTGGATAACCCTCTTCCCCATCCTTGGACGTGTACGTGAGCCGAAGAGCGGGGCCGGCCGGGCTTTCGAACGCCTCGGCGTCCCAAACCACCTTGTCCCAACCTTTGGCGCCGCCATGCAGCGAATTCTTGCCGTCGTTGGCCGCCAGCGGGTACGTCTTACCCTCGAACGTGAAGCGCGCGCCGCTGATGCGGTTGGCCACTCGTCCGATGATCGCGCCGAAGTGCGGGTTCTTGTTCACGTAGCTTTTGAGGTCATCGAAGCCGAGCACGATGTCGTCGAGCTTGCCGTTTCGATCAGGCACTTTGAGCTCGGTGATCACGCCGCCGTAGTTGGCGACTTTCATGGTTAGCCCATGCTTGTTCCGTAGCGTGAACAGCGTAACTGGTTTGCCGTCCACGTTGCCCCAGGCGACGCTCTGGATGGACGGAGTGGCCGGGCTGGCCGCGGAAGCCACCGGAGCCTGAGCGATGGTCGCGGCGGGCGCGACAGCCCCGACGGGTGCGGTGGGCGCGACGGGCGGTGCGTCACTCCCGCTCTTTCCGCAGCCATTGCTCACGGCGGCGGAAACACAAAGCCCGATCACGGGGAACAGGGGCGAACGCTGGTGCTGGAGGTAGCTCATTGGCCGACTCCTAACACTTCCAGCTCGTAAATGCGCGCAGAGGGTGCAGCCGCTGACGTCTGTGCTGAAGTGACGTGGAGGCGGACGAAACGCGCGCTCAACGCGGGTATTGGGTGACTAGTGACACTTGCGGTATTACCGGTAACCGTGACGGCGGTTGCAAACTTGACGCCGTCCGCGCTGGTCGACAGCTCGAAATCCCGGGTATTGAGGGCGCTGTCTTCACCGCCGGCGCCAGCGTGACGCACGCGGAACCCGACGATGGTGTGCGCTGCGCCCAAGTCCACATCCAGCGTTTGGCCGGACGCGCCGGTTGAGCACCAGCGGCTGTCCCAGCGTGAGCTGCCATCGCCAGCTTGCGTTGCGGACTCTGCCGCGCTGCATGGCGCTGACCCCGTGAACTTGCCGTGCAAGGCCAGGTTCGGCTCGGCAACGACCAATGCGCCGTTGAGCGCATCCAGCGCTGAGCCCTGACGAGACGAGCTGACCCGGTCGAACGGGCCTTCCCAAGCGACGCCGAACTCATTTTTGGTGCTGCGGTCGTTGGCCCAGATTCCGTCGCTCTGCTTGATCAGAAAGGCGCGGTACTCGGGATGCGGGCTAATCAGATTCAGGTGGGCGAGGTTACGAGCGAACACGCCTTTGAACACTTCCGCGTCGCCACTGCATTTGGCATCGCACGTCGGCTCGATCAACATGCCATTTTTGTCGACCATCTTCGCCATGGTGGCGTGTGCCAGGGTGTCTGCCTCCGTCAGCAAAGTGCTGTCGCCCGTGGCCTGCGAAAGGTCTGCGAGCGCGCCCAAAATCACGCCTTGGTTGTACGTGTAGGTGGCGCCAGTGGGCTTACAGGTGCTCAGGTTCGTGCCGTCGACGATCAAATTGTCCGCGCGGATCATGCCGCTATTTTTGAACCAGGCCCAATCCCGCTGGGCCCAGTCGATGAAGCTGCCTGGCCCCGCATCGCCTGGGGTTCGTTGATGCAGGCGTACGGCGATGGTCAGAAATAGCTCATTGGGGATGGCATTCTTGTACGTTCGCTTCTTGGTCCAAAACAGCCCACCGCTACAGGCGTCGCTCCAGGCGCCCGTCATGTCCTGGAAAATGGTTTTGGCCATATCCAGATACTTCTGCGTGTGAGTGAAATCATACGCCTTGATCCAGACCAGCGACCACCAGCCTTCGTCGTCGTAATAATCATTCAGGAAATTGCTCGTGTTGCCCAGCGAGCTATGACTTTGATTTTTGACGAAGGAGTTGTCGATCAAATCCACGTACGTAGGGTCGCCCGTCTCTCGCATGTAATCGATGCTGGTTTCGAGCACACTCGCGCCGTTCCACCACGCGTTCCTGTCCCACAAACCGGTTGGTACGTCGTAGCGTGCATTCAAGGGCACCATGCCCGCTTGTGCCCGCGAGCGCAGGTCGCTGCAGCTGCCACTCAGCGGCGCGTGTGCCGCGCCATGTTTGGAATCGGGGTCGATCACGATTGAAAAGGCCCAGCCGGGGGTAAAGCCGGCGAGCGGCCCGCGATCGAACGCGAGCTCGGCGGTCTTTCCAGCCTCGAGCGGCGGCGTATCGAGGCGAAGCTCGTACGTCGTCATCCCGCTGGCCACCCGCACCGTGGTTGCGCCCGTGGCCGTCGTGCCTTGATTTGCGACGGTGACGAGCAAGGACTGACGATCGGCACTCAGGCGGCAGAGCGCCGCACCGCTATCTCCCACCACGCTCAAGTGCGTTGCGTCGAAGGCCGGTTCGTTGGTTGCCGTTCCGCCCGAGCCTGCCGTCCCCATACCCGTACCCGTACCCGTACCCGTACCCGTACCCGAGCCGCCGGTGCCGGACAGTCCCGCTGCTCCGGCCGGGCCAGGGTTGGGTGCGCCCGCAACACCGGCCTGACCGCTACTCATGCCCCCGGTGCCGCCGGCGCCGCCGTTTGCGACTGGTGTGTCCCCGTCGCTGCCGCTGCTGCATCCGGCCAGCGCACAGGCCAGCACCATTGAACGCGCGGCCGATACTGCGCGAAGGCGACGGCGAGTGGTGCGCATGTCGAAACCGGGACCCAGTGAGGATTTAGAGTGTAGCGATGTTTTCATGTGTTGATTGCTTCACGATGCATCGTGACCGCACGCCGTAACGAGCCGCCTCTAGCCGCATTTCGGCTGAGCTCCCAGATCATGATGCCGCCTGATTGCTGAGCAAGCTGCGCTCGGCCCGCCTGGCCGCTTCTACCGAAGTGCACGGTCGCGCCGCCCTGCCTACCTCGTCGGCCTGCGCGCTCATCGGCTTGCGCCGCCGCACCATAATTTTGCAGTATGTCTGGCAACGGCAGGATCCGCTTGAGAGCTCGCCCTTCAAGGTCGACCCAGCAATTCGCAATCAGACTGAAAACGAGCAGCGCTCATGCGCTCATCGATCGAGTGTGGGGCGCTGTATTCGCGCCGAATCCATCTTCAGCGCGCTGATCTATGCCGCGCGCGCGAACGACCGAGGTATCGAGAGCGAACGTACGCAACACGAAATTCAGAAAGGGCCCGCTGGCGCCCGACCCTGGCGACTCGCTGCGCTCGCCTGCACTCGCGGCGTGCGAGCTGGGACTGGACCACGCTGAACGATGGCGCGGCGGATTCGCTGAGGAGCCACCGGTCGCAGCGCTGTAGCGCTCACGAGTTGGTCGCCCGCCGCCGCCGTTAGGTGCCCTGCCTGTCGATAGACCGGCTGATCGCGCGCAGTGCGTCGAGCCGTCGTAATCGAGCGACTGCGAGTTATTTCGAGCGCGTAGTCCGGCACCGTTTCGTCCGATCACGATGCGGCGAGATCACGTTCGATGACGCAGCCGTGTCGGCTTGCGTTTCGGTCATGGCTCTCGACGGGTTGGTTGATGGATCGGAGCGTCAGAGAGGCGTCTGATCGAATGTCGATGCGCCGCCGTACGCGAGCTCCTTCAGCGTGACTGAGGACGTCTGCGAGGCTGCGGGCCGACGCACATTCGAGCGCCGATGACGCTCGCAATCTCGAACACGCCGACTCGTCGTGAGAACGCAGGGTGTAACCCATTGCTCATGCCGCAGCGGTGCGTCAAAGGACCTAACGCGGCGACCCGGCCGAACACGTGGTGTGGCGGCGATGTGCATCTGTACGGCTCGCTCATCAGTCGGTAGGATTAGCGCGGGTACCCCTTGGCATGGGGCCGGACCAGGCCCATGCAACCTCTTTGACTAGCCCCCCTTAGCGAAAGAAGTGTCGAAATGTTCGAGCACGGGTCCCGGACCGGCAATGAACACCGCGTTGAACAGAATCACCGATTCAACTTTGCTGCAATGCAGCGGGCCTTGAGAGACGCGGCGAGCGCACAGGGGTTCTGGGGCGGGTATGTGCGAAGCCTCAAGCCGCTAGAGGTCGAAGAGCCGATCGATGTTTGGGTGCACCGACCGCCGGCCTATCTGTTGGCGCGCTTACTCTTGCCGACGCCCGTCTCGCCGAACACGGTCACGATAGGCTCGATCGCGCTCGGCTGGGCGGCGGGCGTGGCGATCTTTTCCGACTTCCGCGGCCACCTGCCGGTGGCCGGGTTATTAGTGTTCTGCTCGGCGGTGCTCGACTGCGCTGATGGCCAATTGGCGCGCATGCGTAAGAGCTCGTCGGCGTTCGGTCGCATGCTCGATGGCGCCGCGGACTACCTGGTGTCCACGGTCGTCGTCGGCGGCGCGGCTTGGCTGGTGATCAGAAAATTCGAGCACCCGGCGTGGCACTCCGTGGTGGCTGGGCTGTTGGCCTTGCTCACGATCATCACCGGCTCGTTCCACACCAGCATGTACGATCACTTCAAGAACGTTTTCCTCCGCCTGACCCACCCAAGCTATCGCGACGGTGAAGATCTGAGCGCGGCTGAGCGGCGTTACCACAGCGAGCCTGTAGTCCGGTCGCTCGGGCGGCGGGTCGTGTGGGCATTTTATTTTTTCTACATGCGCGCACAGCGCAGCAACGTCGAAAGGTTCGATCCAAACTCCATCCGCCTGCTTCGTGAGTACCCCGAATTCAACGCGCGCCATGCGGCCATTTATCGCAAACACGCCGGCGCCTTGATGCGCATCTGGCGTAACTTTTTTGGCTTCGGCTCGCTGGTGTTTGGTCTCGCCGTGGCCATCGCGTTCGACGTTGCGGAGTACTACTTACTATTCCGGTTGGTCGTGTTGAACGTAGTCTTTTATGGCCATCTGCGCCCGCAGCAGCGCCGCGCTTCCGAGCTCGCCCTCGAGGAGATGGCCCGCGCGGCGTAAAGCGCCAAGCGGAGCCCCACCGCGTCTGAGCCCCGACTTTGGCCCATGGCCGCCCTCCGGCCCAATATGGGCCTCTGAGCAAGCCATGGGCCACCGGCCGACCAAGCGCCCTCCGTCGCCGTGCTCTTGGAAATCGACCGGCGGGTCGTTGCGGATTGCGTGCATTCGTCCGGGCGGCGACCCGGCACAACTCTGCAGGAGTCTGCTAGAACCGGGCGAAGCCGCGCCAATCAGGCTGCTTTAGGGATAAACCTCGGGCCGTGCGCGGGCCATCTGCATGCTGAACGTCGCCATCGCCGTCGACTCCGACACAGACTATGGACCTCAGGCCGTCCAAGTCATCGCCGCCGCGTGTGAAGAGGTCATTGGCGAGCAACGCTGTCCGGTCGCTAGCGAGCTCGAGCCTGGCACGGTGGCCGCGTGGTACGCGGTGGTGCATCCGAACGACAGCGCGCTGTCGAGCGTACGCATTGAATTTCGAGATCGCACCGTCGACGGCGTCTTGATCGAACAACGGTCAATCAGCTTCTCGCCGCGCGATAGCGCAAAGGGCCGCCTAGCGTCCGTCGGCAGCGTGATCGCGGCGCTCGCGGCCGCTCGCGAAGGGGCACCACCAACCCGTGCGGCGCAGCGCGCGAACATGACGCCCGCCGCCGTGCCTACCGTCGAGCCGCCTGTCCGTGCCGTCGAGCCGGCCGCGCCGCCGCGGGCGGTAAATTGGGCGATTGACGTGGCGGCACTTGCGGCGCCCACGTTTGGAGACGGGCCTTACCGCTTGGGCGGGCTCGGCCGGGCGCGCTTGGCATTCAACGGTTTACCCTTTGCTCTGCTTTCGGGTCGCTACGCGGTTCACCCCGGTAACCCGAGCTTGGCGTGGTGGACCTTGTCGGCGGGCGTCGGCGCGCGACTCGGTGACCGGGCCTCCCTCTTCGATTTGGAGCTACGTGGAGAGCTCGTCTTCGAACGCACGAATATCGCTGTTGAGCGCGGCGCCCTGCACGACAGTATCGGTCAAAGCGGCTGGGGCGGCCGCGTAGGCGTCGACGCGGTTTGGGCAAGTTGGCGCCATTGCTCATTAATGGTCGGAGTCGATGGCGCGCTCGTACTGCCTCGTATCCGGTTCGTCGTCGCGAACGACGAGCCCACCCACGTTCCCTCTGCCACCTTGAGCTTATTGATCGGAGCCCGTTTCCAGCCCTGATTTTTTTTCGCAGCCATTCGCGAAAACTGTCTGCTGGCGCCCCCTTCGCTCGTCTATCCTGTCGAGAGTCAGAAACGTGCTAGTTAAACCTAGGTGCGAGCTTCTAATCTGAAGCCCCTGCCCAGGGCCGCAGTGGCGGAAATGCCCCAGGCTCCGCCAAGCCGTTCCCAAGCAGAGGTGCTGCGTGGTGCGGTGGCGGGTGAGCCTTGGGCGTACGCGGCATTGTACGACGCCTTGTATCCAATCGTCGCTCGCGCGCTACAAAAGATCCTGCACCAAACCCACGACTACGAAGACCTGGTCCAAACCTCATTCGAGCTCATTGTGCGCACCCTCCAAAAACCACGAGCCCGCGAGATAGAAAATCTCGCTGCCTGGGCGAGCGCTATCGCGGCCCGAGTGGCTCTGGATTCACTGCGCGCGCGCATTCGTGAACGGCGCATCATCAACCGAGATGCCGAGGTGGGCGACGAGGTGGCGGTGGTCGCGGGTCCAACGCTCGAACGCGAGCTTGCGGTCCGCAGCGAGCTCGCCTGGGTGCAAGGCGCACTCGCGGGCATGAACCCCGAGCAAGCCGAGGCAGTGCTTCTACACGACGTGCTAGGCCATGACCTGTGGGAAGTGGCAAGCTTGACCGAGGTGTCGCCAGCTGCCGCGCAAAAGCGTCTTTCGAGAGGTCACTTGGAGCTGAAACGGCGCGCCGAGCGGCGGAGCAAGGCGGTTCGAAAATGAGCCCGCAAGTGTCGCTGCGTGAGTTACTGGCGCCCATGAGCGACCGCGAAGTCGATCTGCACGGCGAGGGCTTTCGCGTCGACCGCGAACGCCTACTCGCGTGTATGGCACGGGTGAAGCCGCGCGAACGTCACGGCTGGCTCGGCTACGCCGTTCTGGCCGCAGCGGGGGTTGCTCTGGTCCTCGCGGGGCCGAGGGTTTGGTCGCGTGGCAGCAGCGCACCGCTCGAGCTCATGGTGTCTGAGGGCAGTGCAACGCAGTCCGACGGTGAGACGCGCGCCAAGGTCGCGACCAACGCGCAGATCGCGGCCTCTGGAGAGCTGGAGACGGCCGCGGTCTCGCACGCCAGCTTGCGTACCGCGGACGGTCTCCGAATCGAGTTGGAGAGCCAGACGCGCGTTGCACTGGGCGAGCTTCGTTCGAGCTCCAGCGAGCTTCGGCTGCTCGGCGGCGTCGTACGGTGCAGCGTGCCACGCCGCTCCGCGGCCCATGCCTTCCGTGTCGTCACCCCGGACGTGACCGTCGTCGATCTCGGCACCGTGTTCACCGTCAGTATCGAAGGGCCGAACCGCGCCACCCGTGTTTCGGTCGAAGAGGGTGAAGTCATGGTGCGGCACGGCGGCGTCGAGACGCGCGTGCAAGCGCCCGCGAGCTGGTCCAGCGCGCCGTCCAGTCCATCGGACGGGCCTGAGCTCACGGCGGCCGCTTCCGGTTCGCCAACCTTGTCGAACGCGGCTCCCCTCCCGAGCGCACGGCCGCGGTTGGGCACGACGCTCCCCGAAGCTACCTTAGAGCAGGAAGCGCAACTCCTGCGGCTAGGCTTGGCCGCCGAGCGGCAAGGCAGGGCCGCCGACGCAAGCGACGCCCTGACGCAACTCTTACAAAAATATCCGCGTTCCCCGCTCGCGCCCGATGCGCGCGCGGCACTCAGTCGCGTCGAGGCGAGCCCTCGGCGATGAGGCGCCGCTGGTCGCTGGCGGCCTGCGCGGGGTTGTGCGCTCTGGCCTCTTGCGAGAGCGAGGTCACGCTCCACCTGCTGAGCGACCGCATCTCAGGCGGCTCTGCGGCGGGTGCTGCCGCTGGCAGCCGGGGTGGCGCGAGCCACCTGGGTGACGGGGGTGAAGCCGGGGCCCCGGCCAGGCCTGTCGGCGACGGAGGTGATTCTGGCTCGAGCGCGGGGAATTCCGGCGGCGGCCCCGCGGGGCCATGTGCCGTACTGGGTCCCGAGGTCTGCAACGGCGGCGACGACGATTGCAACGGCGTCGTCGACGAGGGCTGCGAGCTCACGGTTGCCTGGTCGAAGGAGCCCGATACGAACGCATTTGGTCACCCCACTGGCGGTGTGATGTTTCTCGAACCGTGCGCGGTCGGCTCGGTCCTGACTGGCTTCCGCGTGGGCGCCGGAAACTGGTTGGATCAGGTGGCGGCGACTTGCCGCGCGGTCGCGATCCATGCGGAGGCGGGTACATTCTCGGCCACGCTCGGCGCGCGTGTCGACATGCCGACCGTGCCCGCCACCCCCGTGGACCCGAATGGCAAACTTCAAGATCTCATGTGCGCGGAAGGTTCGGTCTTGGCCGGAGTCGACGGCACGACGACCGAAGATGGCGTTGACCATCTGCTCGGCATCCGCATCACCTGCGCCCCGCTGGTCGTCATCGCTGCGGGAAGCAAGACCATTCTCGACTCAGACCGCAGCAAAGAGACGACGGTTGGCCCGATCGTGTGCGCCAAGTGCTCACCCATGCAAGCGTACAACTACGCGAACGCCATCCCCACCGGCCGCGTCGCGAGTGGCTTGTTCGGTTCGGCCGGCGTTTGGGTCGACCGCGTCGGCTTTAGTGTCTCGCTAGCCAGCGTCGTCCCGCACTGACCCACGCGCGGCTTGCGCGGTTCGTATCCCTCGCGCCGCTCAAGCATCGACGGACACGTTCTGTTCCGCGTGCGCCTGACAAGCCAGGATGAATCCCTGACGCTTGTCGGCTGCGCTCAGAGCGTCCTCGATATCCATCGTCACGCTACCGGCCAAAAGTTTTGTCTTGCATTGACCGCAGATGCCCGACCGACACTCGTATGGGAGCGCCAGCCCTGCTTCTTCTGCCGCCTCTAGAATCGTCTGGCCCGGCATGAGCTCGGCAAGCTTCATCGAGCGCCTGAAGTCTATGATCGGCAGCATACGGTTCGCGAGCAGCGGCTCCTCGGCGACGCGTATCGATTCGACGGTGGAGGCGGCGCGGGCGGTGGGACGGTCGCGCGCCGTATCTGCCGCCAGAGAGACAAAGGCCTCGGTCTTGATCCGCGCTTCGGGCACGCAAAGGCTCGCGAGCTGCGCCCGGACCGCGATCATCATTGGCTCCGGCCCGCACAAATAAACAGGAAAGGTCGAGATATCCGGTACGATCTCGGCCAAAAACGCGGCCGTGATGCGACCCCGGGGCCCTTGGTAGGACGGGTCTGACGGTTCGGATAACGTGATCACGACGCGTAAATTTTCGAAGCGCTGCTGCAATTCGGCGAGCTCCGCCGAAAAGATCACGTCCTGCTGCGTCCGAACCGAAAATACGAGCACCATCCGACCCTGCCAAGCAGAATCCGTCAGGTAGCGGATGATCGCCATCAGTGGCGTTATCCCGACGCCGCCCGCGATCAACAAGACACGCTCGGACTCGGCGCCGGTGAAGACGAAGCGGCCTGCGGGACCGGACACTCGCACGGCTTCTCCTTCACGGAGGGCGTGCACGTGACGAGACGCGCGAGGTATCGCGGTACGCTTCACGGTGATCTCGCAATACGGACGAGTAGGCGAAGAAGCGATCGTATATGAGCGGTTGATGCGCGCGCCGTCGATCTCGAGGGCGAGGTTTAGGTATTGTCCCGGTTGGTGAAGGAAGGGAAGGCCAGATCCGTCGCGCGACCCGAGCCGGAAGGTGAGCACGTCGGGGGTTTCACGCGTCACGCGCAGGACCGTCAAAAGCCCAGACCAAAAGCGCGGCACGCGCGGCCGAAGGGCGGCGGTCGCGCGTTTGTTCCGAAGCGCGCGTCGATCCAAGCAGAACCGCACGACTCGAAAGCCGAGCAACAGAGCGAGGAAGGCCGCGAATAAGGCAGGCTGACGCACGTCCGCCTTGACCAGCAACCAGTAGTGCAATGCGCCGAGGGCGGCCGCGAGGTACACGAGACGGTGCAACGCCTTCCAACGCCTGGCCCCCAGGCGGCTCAGCATGGCATCGGTCGACGTCAGCGCGAGTGGCACGAGCAGCAAGAAGCCAGTGATGCCGATCTGAAGATAACGGCGTGCGAGGATCTCGTGCACGGTGCTGCGCACGTTCGCCGCCCGGTCGAACCAGAAGAAAATGCCAAGGTGCACGCACAGGTAGAAGAACGCATACAGGCCCAGACCCCGGCGCACCGCGATCAGTGTGCTCCAGCCCGTCAATCTCCGGATCGGAGTGACCGTGAGCGAAAGCAGCAACATCAGCAGTCCGAGCAGCCCGGTAGTGCGGAGCGCGAAATTCGTCGGATTGACCCCGAGCCGATGTCGATATGCATCCCAACACAGGATCGCGATCGGGACGGCCCCGTTGGCCAGGACCAGCAGCTTCAAAAAGCGGGGATCCGTAGAAACCTGCGCCAAGCGCGGCGCGCTCTCAGTAGTTCGCACGTAGATCCAGCCCGGCATACAGCTGCGCGACCTGCTCGCCGTAGCCGTTGAAGGGCAAGGTGCGCCGCCGGCCCGACTCGCCAATACGCTGTTCGGTCGCTTGGCTCCACCGAGGATGGTCCACGTTCGGGTTCACATTGGCGAAGAAGCCATATTCACGCGGGGCGTAGCGGTTCCAGGAGCTCGGTGGTTGCCCCTCCACGAGCGAGATCTTCACGATCGATTTGATGCCTTTGAAGCCGTACTTCCAGGGCACCACGAGACGCAGGGGGGCACCATCCTGCGCGGGCAGCTCCCGGCCGTATAGGCCGCTCGCCAGAAATGTGAGCGGGTGCATCGCTTCGTCGAGGCGCAGACCCTCGACGTAAGGCCAATCGAGGATCGCCGCTTTTTGCCCGGGCATGCGCTTCGGGTCGAAGAGGGTCTCGAACGCCACGTATCGCGCCGAGCTCAGGGGCTGCACTTGATCGAGTAGCTTCGCGAGCGAGAAGCCTGCCCACGGTATCACCATCGACCACGCCTCTACGCAGCGCAGGCGATAGATGCGCTCTTCGGGCGCGCTCACCTTCGATAGATCATCGAGATCGAAGGTCTTTGGCTTGTGCACCAAGCCGCCGACCTCGAGGCGCCAGCCTTTGGTGACGAACTGGGCGGCTGCGTCGGCGACGCCCTCCTTGTCCGTCGAGAATTCATAGAAATTGTTGTAGTGAGTCACCGCTGCCAAGGTGGTGAGCGCTTCACCGAGCTCGCTCTGGTTCGGCACTGCGGCGCGGCTCGCGGGGCGGTTCAGGCCCTTGAGCTTCGGAGCCACCACGGCGACGGAGGACACTCCATTGAGGCTTCGATACAGTGCTGCGGTCCCCGCGACGCTGGCCGCCACGAGCCCCCCGCGCATCAAGCTGCGCCGGTTGAAATAGAGCGCGGCTGGCGTGATCTCGCTCTCGGGGATTTTCGATTCGGGGAACATGACGGCGGAGCTTCGGCGGCGAGCGGGCCGGGCGCTTCGTCGTTCCGGTCTGATGCAACCCGCTCGCCTAAGGTTACGCCGCTAGCGCCGGAGAGTCGATATTCGCTAAGTTGATCGGCCCTTTGCCGCATCAGGCACTCGGCCGCTCGGCGCGGACGCGGCAAGCGACGCGCTCAGGCGACCCGAGCGACCGCAGAGGGCGGCGCAAGGGGGCCGCCATACTCGCGCGTAGGTTCGGGGAAGCCGCAGGAGGTGCCGTCCTTGTGCAGGACCTCCTCCTCCCACGGCAACCGGTAACGACCGGCTACGAGATCCGTCATGTACGTGTAAGGGCAGTCCCGAGCGCCACCTTTTACGGCGACGTAACCGCGGTGCCCGAATTGGTAGATGTTGTTCTCCACGCTCCACACCCGGCGCGCCTCGCGCACGAGATCGGGCCGCAGCTCGGCCGCCACGATTTCGTCTGGCCGACCACCACCGCTCGCGAGCAGCGTTCCGTCGTAGTTTACGATCATGGCTTCACCCATGGAATCGAACGTGCCGTCGGAGCCGCACATGCACACGGAAGCGGTGTACATCAAGTTGCAAAAGGCATTGGCCTGATTCGTGATCGACCAGGAATGCCGGATGGGCGCCGTGTATCCGGCCGTGCGGATCATGATGTCCGCGCCCTGGTAGGCGCACTCACGCGCCATTTCGGGAAACATCCCATCGTGGCAGATGATCAAGGACAGCCGGCTGCCATTCGGGCCGTCGCATACGGGAATGCCGATATTGCCCGGCTCCCACGGCTCAACCGGCACCCAAGGGTGCAGCTTGCGATAGTAAAGCTCAATTTCACCGCGATCATCCACGATGATGCCGCTGTTGTACGGACTGCCCTCGCTGTTCTTCTCCATGATCGAAAAGCAGCCCCAGATGCGTTGCTCGCGACAAGCGCCACGCCACAGCGCTACCTCCGGACCATCCAAACTGCACATGAGTGCCGGGTTCGTGTCCATGGACAGCCCATGCAGCGAGTACTCGGGGAACACCACCAGATCCATAGTGGATGAACCGCGCCGCGCCTTCCCAACGAGCGAAGCAATGCGCTCGGCCTGGGCTTTCACATCGGCTGGCGTGACTACTACTGGCAGCTGAAGCTGCACCAACCCCACCACCACACCGTTCGGTGATTTGTTCAGACCGCCCAGTCCACTCATTTTTGCCTAACCTTTTCTCGACTAATAAGGGCCGCTGAGTTCTGTAAGGGCCGCTGAGTTTCTGGCGAGTGTCTCGCAGAAGTCGGTCGGTCTGCGGACGGGGCGAAACCCGCCAGGGCAGAGAATTTTGCGTCATAGCCGCGCTTCGATCGCTGGCCGGTCTAGAGGATTTCGAGAGGGGGCGATCGCGAGCCAGCGCCGCACCTCTCAGACGCGCCCTGTGCTCGTCGAATCGCGTTTTCCGGCTGGACGCGAGCAGCCGGCCCTCGCCCCGCATCGGCGCCGCGTGCT
>CAHJWM010000065.1 GCA_903642325.1 Myxococcales bacterium
GTCAGGCGCCGCACGGTCTACCGGTGGGGCAGCAGCAGGCGGATCCGCTGGATCGCTGGTTTGCGCCCGAGCAGATCCCGCGAGCACGCCACCCGCCAAGAAAGTAACGAACGCAAGTCCACTGGAAAATCGCTTACTACGTACGATCATCGTCATTACCGCCCTATTCAAGTTAGCTAATTCAGATACAGATACAGGAGCGCCAGCGCACGCGGTCAACGCTTCGCGCACAAGCGCCCGGACGCGCACGCGCGAATCAAGTACAGACGCGCGTGGACATCACTTCAGCCCCGGCTTTTCTTGTGCGCGCAGGTCGCTCGACCACACCTTGCCGGTGTCGAGCAGCGTGGCTTGCTTGAACGCCCCCCCAAACTTGCCGTCGCGCAGCGGGTGAATCACGAGCTCCACGTGCTCTCCGCCCTTGAAGGCATGCTTATCCCAACCAGCGCGCGTCAAATTTCCTGGGCTCGTCAACTCCGCGTACCAAGGCGCAGGCTTGTCGCCACTCGTCGGGTCAGGGTCCACCCAAAGGATGACGTGAGGATTAGTCCACTGAAACTCCTTCACCGTGCCCTTCACGGTGACGACTCGAGTGAAGTCGAACATGGCGAAGGAGTGGTGTGCCCAGACCGTGCCAGATGCCGCGGCGGCCGCGAGAAAAAACAAGCCAACGAAAGCGCGCCTGAACATTTTTGCTGGATGATTCATGACTCGTTAGGGCGGTGCCGCCGGGTTGCCGTCCGCCGTTTGCGGAGCGGGCAGCCACACCGCGTTGCCTTGCTTGTCTTTGCGCTCCGCGAAGTAACCTTGCAGGCACACGCCTTCCTCGATGTCGTACTTCTGTGCGCGCTGCCGGAAGTAGGAGCGAGTGGTTTGCCACGGCTTCGTCAAGACGTGAGGCGCGGTGATCTCGATGTCGTCAGCGAGCACGTCCTTGTCCTTGTCCGACAAGTGAATGCGCTCGACTACGTGTAGATCTCCGTTGTTGGGAATTCCCACCGCCTCGCTGACCGCCAGGTAAGCCTCGGGCAGCACGCCGATGGTATCCACGACGAGCGCCTTGCCCTCCCAATGCCCGACCGAATGACCGTGAAACGTTGGGTCAGGGTCATCCGGATGCTTCCGCCCGTCGGTGTAAATACGGCGCAAACGCCCCCCGTCTGCCTCGCCGAGCAAGGTGACCCGACCCGGTGTAAACAGGATCTCGAGCGCGTTGTGGGAGATTAACATCCACGAAGGCATCGCCTCCGGCAGGCAGTTGACGAACAGCCCGCGTGGGCGGCCCGCTTTTTCCTCCGCAACCAAGTAAGCAATCTGCGGTTCGATCCCGGGCGCCCACGGCACAGGGTTCGTCTTGATCTGGGCGTTTTGGTCACTGACGTTCGGGGTCCAAACACCGCTCCAGTCCGGCAGGGCGCTCAGCTTCAGCCAATCCGCGCGGGTGGGCGCCTTGTTCTGCGCGGGCTCCTCGGCAAAACTGGAGGCCGCTAGTAGCGAGCTGAGTCCGATGAGCGCCACAGGTAGGGCTCTAAAAGACCTGCCATTCGACATACGGAGGCTATAAGGGACTTGCCTTCTCTGGGTCAAGACAAATGTCTGTTATAAGAGAAGCGGCTCCCCCATCGTCGAAAAAATGGCAACGCTCCGGAGCATGGCGAGGCTGTGTCTCATATGGTAGACATTGGTCCTTGACAGAGAATCTAAAACAGACCTACACAAGCGCGGAATATCGAACCGCCCATCCAGGAACCGCCCGAAATGCCCACGCCCTGCTGCGCCCGCCGACTGCCGGTGGCAAGATCGTGACCGCGCCTGAACACCTCGATCACTTTTGCGAGTGGCTCAAGGTTACTCCACTCGCCAACGCGCTTTCATCCGCGGAATGGGTGGTGCCCGCCGTGCAAACGGTCCACATCTTGGCGATTGGCGCCGTTGTCGGCTCGGGGCTCATCCTTACGTTGCGGGCCCTCGGCCTAATCGCGCCTGACCAAACGCTAGCGACCGTGAACTTGCGGTCGCTCCGGGTCATCTGGTGGTCACTGCCGATCTTGCTCGTCACCGGGTTGCTGATGATTACCGCCGAGCCCGCGCGTTCCCTGGAGAACCCGGCCTTCGCGCTGAAAATGGCGCTGCTCCTCACAAGCATCGCCGTGAACCTCGGTTACCAGGTCCCGCTCAAGCGCAACCCGGACTTCTGGGAGCTTTCAGCGGGCCGCCGTCGCGTGGGCCGCCTGATCGCACTCGTCACGCTCGGGCTTTGGGTCGGGGTCGTCTTTTCAGGGCGCTGGATTGCCTACGTTCAGGCGGGCTGAGTCATGGAACGACTGGACTGGTTACTGCACTGGTTGAAGGAAACGAGCTTCGCCACTGCGATCCGAGAAAACGCCTCTTTGTTCCCGTGGCTCGAATCGGTTCACGTTTTGGCGGTGGCCGTCGTGATCGGTACGATTGCGCTAATCGAGCTACGCTTGATCGGTGTGACCTCATTGAATCGCCCAGTGAGCCGCGTCTTGAAAGACGTGCTGCCGGTCACCTGGGGCGGCTTCGGGCTCGCTACGTTGAGCGGATTTTTGCTGTTTTCGTCGAACGCGCCCACGTACGCGCACAACACCTTCTTCCTAATGAAGGCGGCTATGCTGGCGGCAGCCGGCCTGAACGCGTTCGCCTTTCACACCTTCACTGCGCGCTCGCTGCCCCGTTGGGACACCGCGGCGAGCACGCCGGTACAGGCCAAACTATCCGGCGTGCTGTCGCTCGTGATGTGGGTCGGCATCGTCGCCTGCGGACGCTGGGTCGGCTTCACGCTGGTCCCTACCCCCTGAGCTGCCCATGGCACGGCCTCGTCTACAACAAATACTGACCATTGTATTCGCGGCTGCCTTCGTGCTGGTCAGCCTGTACGCGCTACGTCAACATCGCCAAGATCGCCCGGCCTGGTCCGCTCTCGGCAGGCTGCCGGACTGGGGCGGGCTATGGGTTCCGGACCGCAGCGATCCCAAGCACCCTTGGGGAAAAGGCGACCCCACCTGGACAGCGGACGCGGCTAAGCAGATCGACGCGCAAAACGCATTGGACAAGGCGGGCAACCCGATCAACATCTACATCAACTGCTTGCCCGAAGGCATGCCCAGCTGGGCATTGATGACGTTGAACGCGACAGAATTTTTATTCACTCCAGGTCGCGTCACCATCTTGGGCGAATTCGACGGCAACCGCTTACGGCGCATCTACACGGACGGGCGAAAGCACCCTGCCGACCCAGACCCCACTTTCAATGGCCACTCGATTGGACACTGGGAAGGCGGCACGCTCGTCGTCGATACCATTGGAATTCTGCCGGAGGTTTTTCTGCCCGTCGGACAATCAGCCGCGCTGCCCAACAATGGTGACTTGCATATCACCGAGCACATCCAGCTGATCGACCCAGACACCCTGCGCTTCCAGCTCGAGATCACCGCGCCCCACGTCTTAGCCGCGCCTTGGAAGGTGACGCGGCTCTTCAAACGCCAAGCCAACCGCAACGCGGAGATCGTGGAAGCGTCCTGCCGCCAGGGTGATTTTCTCGAGAAAATCGACGCGAATGGCAACGCGATCTTCGTCCCCATCCCTCACCAAGAGGGCGGAGCGCCCCTTCCCTTTTGAAAGACGCCATGTTGCAGCCCGCGTTTACGAGTCGACTGAGGCCCTCGCTTGCTAGCGCCGTGCGCGCGCGTTCGCCTGCTCCTTGCCTCGCTATGGCGCTAGCCATGTTGATATCGACCTGGGCGGGGGGCGCGTGCGCTCACCATTCCTTCGCCATGTACGACTCGACCAAGCTCGTGACGGTGGATGGCACCGTGACCAACTTTCAGTGGACGAACCCGCACGTGCTCTTGTGGGTCACGGGCACCTCCGCGCCCGGAGAAGCGCCAACGCTTTGGACGATCGAGCTCCCAACGAGCCCCGGAAATTTGGGACGGATGGGCTGGACCAAGCACTCGCTGAAGGGTGGGGACCACGTGATCGTGAATCTGAACCCACTCCGAGACGGCAGGCACGGTGGCTCGTTCAAGAAGGCGACCTTGGACACGGGCAAGATCTTGCTCGCCAATCCGCTGAGCACGAGCGCGGACGGCGGAGTCAACTACGGCCCGGACGACAGCAACAGCGCCAAAAACGGCGCTGCCGCACCAAAAAAGAGCTGGTTCGGTTGCTCTATGCCGGCTTCCTTACCGGCAAGCGATGCCTCTGCCGCCCTTGTGCTGGGCTTGGGGTTCGGGCTCATCTTGCGCCGTCGGCGCGCCACGCCTGTCCCAACGCAGCGCTGACTCCACCTACGCTTCTCGATCACGCACGTATCGTCGAGCTTCGTCCATGCACTCGAATGTTTATTTTGCCAGCGCGTTCGCGCTGGCGGCGGGGCTGCTGCTCGCCTCTCAGCCCGCACAGGCGCAAGCCAGTAACCCCGCACTCGCCGAGCCCATTCACAGCGATAGCGCACCCGCACCCGCACCCGCACCCGCACCCGCACCCGCACCCGCACCCGCACCCGCACCCGCACCCGCACCCGCAAGTAGCGCGGAACCGCACGCGCTTCCGGCGGTCGTCGTCAGTGAATCCCTCGATGATTCGCAGCCAGCCCAACTCGGCAGATACGGTGTGCGCGTCACTCGCGTGATGAGTCCGCAGGTGCAAAACCTAGGCTCGGTCGATGTCGCCGAGGCCTTGCAAGTGACCATTCCGGGGTTGTACCTAACCCCCAAAAATGGGCCCTTCGACTACGTGAACGTGTCGCTTCAGGGCTCGCGTACACAAGACGTACTTTGGTTGCTCGACGGCATACGCCTAAACAATCGTCTGTACGGCGGAACCACGCCCCTCGATACCTTCCCCGCGTCGATCATCGACCGACTCGAAGTATTGGAGGGCACTCAAGCCCTATTTTACGGCACTCAAGCCGTAGCCGGCGCGATCAACGTCGTGACCAAGCCGTTTGCCTCGGAGCTTGGCGGCTCGGTGGCAATAGGCACGGATACTTTGGGCGGCCGTCACCTGGACGCGTTCGTGCGAGATGGCGTTGGGCCGCACCAATTCGTGGTCTACGGCTCGAGTGATCATTCGACGGGCTTCAAGCCGTTCCGTGACCGCGATTACCAGCCGAGCTCGACGGATCGCCATCGCAGCTACGACGTGCTGACGCTCGGCGCGAAGTACGCTTATCAGATCACGAGTCAGCTCCGGCTCGGCGCCCTGTACCAACATACAGATGCGCGGCTTGATTTTGCGTCGCCGTTTGCCATCGCGACCGCCTACAACCGCCGCCAAGAAGACATACTGACCGCGAAGCTCGACTACACGCCGAGTGACGCGGCAGGCTTCAGCGCCAAAGCTTACCTGCATAAGTGGCGCTCCCACTACACCGAGTTCGACAACGTGGTCGGAAGTGCGGACACGCTCGCCAACATCGACAACGACGACGCCTGGGGCTACCGAGACTACGGCGTGAATGCGCTCGGCCAGTTCGGCATCGGGCCGTGGTTGTCCGGAACCCTGGGCTACGACCTTCAGAGCTACAGCGGCGATGACGCCGTGCTCGTGATCGAAAAGAAGACCGAGCACGTGAACGCGCTGTTTGCGCAACTGCGGACGAGCGAACGATTGGCTCTGGCACACCTCGCGCTCGGCCTCCGCTACAACGCGCCGAGCTTCGGGCCGAGCGCGGCAGTGTGGGACGCGAGCGGGCAATATGACGTGCTGGGAGAAGCGCTGTTCGTGCGCGCCACCGTGGGGACGGCCTTCCGGCTCCCCACCGCGGAGGAGTTGTTTGCGAACGACCCGGACGACGAGCGCGGCAACCCAGACCTCAAGCCAGAAAAAAGCCTCAATCTCAACGCCTCCATCGGCGGCAAGTACCTCGACGCTGCGGATCGCGGCCTGGCTTGGGAAGCGGTGGGCTTTGTTCGCAACGTCAAGAATCTGATTTCGGGCTCTGGCTTCGACGACGCGACGAATCAGTCCGTGTTCGAAAATACCGACGGCACCGTTCGCGTTCGCGGCGGCACTCTGCTCGTGGAGGCGCGACCGCTCCGCGCACTGTCGATCAACGCGAGCTATACGTACACGTCGGCGCGCCAGAATGGCGACATTCAAACGGATGGCGTGCCCCAGCACCTCGCAAAACTCTGGCTCGACTATCACCCGGCAGAATTGCCCTTCGGCCTCACTGCAACGGCCAACCAGGTCGGCTCCGTGTACAAGACCTTCGGTGATGATGGCCGTGAGAAATTCGGCAACTACACGATCGTCGATCTCGCGGGGCGAGTTTTCCTCGACCACCCGCGCCACCACACGGTCAGCGCTCGCTTAGCGAATGTGTTCGACACCGAGTACGCTACAGCCCTGGCTCGCGCCACCCGGGACGCAGACGGCAGCTCCTACACCTACTGGCATCTGGGCGTGCCACGCACGTTCGAGGCTCGCTACCGTTACGACTTCTGAGCGCATCGATGCTGCGTGCAGTGCTGCTGATCCATCGCTACCTCGGGATAGCGGGCTGTGCACTCATGCTGCTGTGGTGCGCGTCGGGATTCGTGATGATGTACGTCGCCTACCCGAGCCTCACGGAAGAGCGGCGTCTCGCCGGCCTGAAACCGCTCGATTTCAGCAGGCTTGCCGCGCGGCTCGCATTGTCACCGCCGAGCGCGGCGGCGCCGTTCAATATCGAGATGCTGGACGGACAGCCCGTGATGCGCGTCATGGGGTCGAACGAGGTACGCCTGGTCTCGCTCCGCACTGGGCAGCCCCTCAAATCCGTTTCGCAGGCTCAGGCGGCGCGGGTCGCGCGTGACTTCCTTCCCGCGCTTGCTGGTGCGGAGCCCGAGCTCCTCGGCCGCGTCACCCGCGATCAATGGACGGTCTCGGAGCACTTCGGCCGGGAGCGCCCATTTTATCTGTTCGCGCTGAGCGATGCGGATCGGACTCGCGTGTATGTCTCGGGCGTAACGGGGCGCGTGGTGCAAGCCACGAGCGCCCAACAGCGCTTCTGGAACTGGCTCGGACCGATCCCTCATTGGCTCTATCTACGGGAGCTGCGCCAGCAACCCAAGCTGTGGCAAAAGGTCGTGATTGGGGCGGGCCTGATTGGCTCATTCCTCAGCCTAACCGGCTTGTATCTGGGGCTTCAGGGTCTGCCTTGGCGCCGTAGTGCGGCGCCGGGTCGGCTCCGCTGGCACCATGCGAGCGGCTTACTTTTCGGTATATTCGCCTTGAGCTGGGTCTTTACGGGCTTGCTCTCGGTGCAGCCCTGGGGCTTCCTAGAGAGTCGTAGCTCAGCTCGAGCGGCGCTTGCTACTGAGCCCGCGCCCGACTTACCGCAAGCCATCCGAACGTTGTCGCCCCAACTCGGGCGCTCGGTCGTGTCAATCGGCTCCGCCGCGCTGGGCGCCGAGCCCTTCTTCGTGGCGACTACCGGTACGGGGAAACGCGAACGATTCAACATATCCGGACAGTCTGCGCCGCTCGGCACGGCCGAGGTGGATGCGTTCGCGCGCCGCTTGGGTAGCCGCGTACCGGTGCTTCGACTGACCCAAGAAGACGACTTCTGGTTCAGTCATCATGACGAGCGCATTGCGCTACCGGTGTACAGAGTCGCCCTGCCCGACCCCGAGCACGGCTACCTCTATCTGAACGCCGTAACGGGGCTGATCGAAGCCCAAGTCGACCGCAACGCGCGCGCCCAGCGTTGGGTCGATGGCGTACACCGTTTCGATCTGACGCCCACGCTGCGCGCCCGCCCCCTATGGGACGTGCTGGTGATGCTCGCGCTCGCGGGCGTGAGCTGCGTTAGCGTCACCGGCGCGTGGCTGGCGGCTCGGCGGTTATCTGTAGGTCGTGCCGAGGTTCGGGTACCAAAACGTCACGTGACATGACTCGCATGCCTCGTCGATTGCCCCGCCGAGCTCGAAGAGTTTCGCCGGGTCCTTGCCGTCAATGGCGCTCAGCGTGTCGATACCCGTTTCCTGCAGGCGCTGAGCCAACAACACGAACACGTCGTGGTTGGCATCGATCTTCTGTTGAGCCTGATTGCTGTCCAGCTCGCCCGCTCCCCCAGCCGGGACGAAGGTCGCGCTCACTCGTCGACCCTTCATGACCAACAGGTTCGACGCTTCGATCAACGTGATCGCGTGCCGCCGTACCTCGAGCCATTCCTCGTCCGTGTGCGGCTGCCGCTCCTCTAAACCAGCGCGCGTACTGATGCTCGCGACCGAGCCCCACAAGTAATCAGCGGCCGGGTCGACTTCAGAGTCCATCAGTTCCCGAATCGAGGCCGTGAGCCGAAACGGCGCGTCCTTCGCTGCCGCCGCTGTCGCCGACGGTTGCGGATGCGCGCCGGCATCCTCCGAAGCCGAGCGATTCGGGGCCGCGCACGCGGCAGGCCAAACGCCGATAGCGAAACCCAAGGCCCAGCGAACAGGCTTCATCCTGGAGATGGTTCTTGCATACCAGACACTGCGATACTATAGAAGATGCGAAAACCGGCAGATTCTCGCGCAGAGAGGACAGAGTCATGGATTTGGAGCTCGAGGGCAAGCGCGCATTGGTCACCGGCGGCAGTCGGGGCATCGGCAAAATCATCGCGGAGGTGCTGCTCGCCGAAGGTGTGGACGTGGCCATCTTGGCGCGCGGTCGCGAAGCCTTGGAGGCCACGGCGAGCTCGCTAAGCCGCACCTACGGGCGGACCGTGCTACCCCTAGTCGCCGACACCTCCGACAAGGCCCAGGTCGACGCGGCGGTGAAGAAGGCCATCGAATCGCTCGGAGGCGTGGACATCCTCGTAAACTCAGCCGCCGTGCCGGGCGGCAGCTCGAGCGCCACGTCCTTCATCGAGATCGAAGACGAGCATGTCCTCCTGGACGTGAACGTCAAAGTGGTCGGTTATTTACGCACGGCCCGCGCGCTCGCCCCGCACTTGATAGCGAAGGGCTGGGGGCGGATCATCAACATCGGAGGGCTTGCCGCGTATAACACTGGGCGCCCCATCGCTACTTTGCGCAACGTGGGTGTATCGGCGTTGACCAAGAACCTGGCTGACGAGCTCGGCCCGAAAGGCATCAACGTCGTGGCCCTGCACCCCGGCGCTACGCGCACCGAGCGCACGGATGCCGCCTCCGAACAGCGCGCCAAAGGCAACGGCATCGGGCGCATCGTCGACGCCAAAGAAGTCGCCTACGTGGTGGCATTCTTGGCCTCGCCGAAGAGCGTCGCCATCAACGGGGACACCATCGCTACGGGCGGTGGTACTTTGGGGGCGATCCGCTACTGAAGCGCCGCTCGCTCACCGCCTTCGCGGCATCACGGCTTACGTTTCGATTCGAACGACCATGACTCACCCATTACGTCGCTTGTTCGATCACGCCCGCCGCTACCGCGGCGAGCTCGCGATAGCATCGCTCTTCTCGGTCCTGAACAAGGTGTTCGACGTCCTGCCCGAGGTGCTGATCGGCATGGCGGTGGACGTGGTCGTGAGCAAGAAAGCGTCGTTTATGGCGCGCTTTGGCGTCCGTGAGCCGCGCGATCAGTTGCTATGGCTCGCCGGCGGAACGGTCCTGATCTGGGTATGCGAATCGCTGTTCGAGTACCTGTACGCGCTGCGCTGGCGCAATTTGGCGCAGAATCTGCAACATGACCTGCGCATGGAAGCATACCGCCATGTGCAGCGGCTGGAGTTGGCCTGGTTCGAGCAACGGCGGACCGGCAGCCTGATGTCGATCTTGAACGACGACATCAACCAGATGGAGCGCTTCCTGAATGGCGGCGCCAACGACCTGATCCAAGTGGTGACGGGCTCCGCGCTTGTGGGCGCGGTGTTCTTCACGCTGACCAAAAAAATTGCCGTACTCGCGCTCATCCCCATCCCGCTCATCGTATACGGCGCTTTCTGGTTCCAGGCGCGGCTCGCGTCGCGGTACGCGTTGGTGCGGGACGCGGCTGGCTTGCTCAACTCCCGCCTGAACAACAACTTGCTCGGTATCGCGACGATCAAGGCCTACACCGCCGAGGGTTTCGAAGCGAGGCAGGTGCAAACCGCGTCCAGCGACTACCGCACGGCGAACTCGGCCGCCATTCGTTTCTCCGCCGCGATCACGCCCATCATTCGCATGGCAATCTTGGCCGGCTTCACCGCCACCCTGCTGTATGGTGGTTTCCTCGCCCTGCGCGGAGAGATCGGCGTCGGCAGTTATTCGGTGCTCGTGTACCTGACGCAACGCCTGCTCTGGCCGATGACGCGCCTGGCCGACATGACCGATCTTTACCAACGCTCGATGGCTTCGGTCGAGCGGGTGATGAACCTGCTCGAAACGCCGGTGACCATCGGCTACGACGGCCAGCCACTCGATTCGCTGAGTGTGCGCGGCGCCCTCAGTTTCGACAATGTGAGCTTCGCCTACGCCGATCGCCCGACGTTATGCGATGTCTCACTGCACATCGAAGCCGGGCAAACCGTGGCTTTCGTAGGCAGCACGGGCAGCGGCAAGAGCACGCTGGTCAAATTGTTACTTCGCTTCTACGAACCGCAAAGCGGCAGCATCCGGCTCGACGGCACGCCGCTCGCAACCTTTGCGCTGCAGGACCTACGCGGAGCGATTGGCTACGTCGCCCAAGACAGCTTCTTGGCCGACGCGACCGTCGCCGAGAACATCGCCTATGGCCTGGCGAATGCCGCGCGCGAGGACGTGGTCGCGGCCGCGGTCGCGGCCGAGGCGCACGAGTTCATCATGGCCCTGCCGAGCGGCTACGACACCGGCGTTGGCGAACGCGGACAGAAGCTCTCCGGCGGCCAGCGCCAGCGCATCGCTTTGGCGCGCGCCATCCTCAAAAACCCGCCCATTTTGGTGCTGGACGAAGCAACGAGTGCGGTAGACAACGAAACCGAAGCCGCGATCCAACGTTCGCTCGATCGCTTGGTGCTCGGCCGCACTAGCTTGATCATCGCCCACCGGTTATCGACCGTGCGCCGCGCCCACTTGATCCACGTGCTCGAAGGGGGACGCATCGTCGAATCAGGCACGCACGAGTCATTGCTTGCGCGAGGGGGGCAGTACCAAAGCCTCTGGCGCTTGCAGACCGGCGAGGCAGCGCTGCCCCTGCCTGCGCCGCGAAGCGCGCTGATGGCTTTGCAATAGTCACGATATTCGAGCTTTACAGAAAGCCCCAACGGCTCCAGATGAATCGCCATGAGCAGCAAGCGGCAGCTGAAACTCGGTGCGTTCATGCGCCCCGCCAGCATTCACACTGGCGCCTGGCGCTACCCCGGCGCCTACCCGGATGCAAACTTCAACCTCCCTGCGTTGAAGCACTTCGCGCAGCGTCTCGAGGCCGCGCGCTTCGACGCGTTCTTCATGGCGGATCACCTGGCCGTTTTGAACATGCCGTTCTCGGCCTTGAAACGCAGCCACACCGTGACGTCTTTCGAGCCGTTCACGTTGCTCTCCGCGCTGTCATCCATCACTGACCGCATCGGCTTGGTCGCGACCGCGTCCACGACGTTCGACCAGCCGTATCACGTCGCACGCCGTTTCGCTTCGCTCGACCACCTGAGCGGCGGCCGCGCGGGTTGGAACATCGTCACGACCTCGAACCCCGACGCCGCCCTCAACTTTGGCCTCGAAGAGCACATGGAGCACGACGAGCGCTATCGCCGCGCGCGCGAATTCTACGACGTAGTGACCGGCCTTTGGGACAGCTTCGCCGATGACGCGTTCGTGCGCGACGTGCCATCGGGAACCTTCTTCAACCCCGAAAAGGTGCGCGTGCTCGGGCATCGCGGGAAGTACTACTCGGTGCGCGGCCCGTTGAACATCGCACGCCCCGTACAGGGTTGGCCGGTGATCGTGCAGGCGGGCGCTTCGGAAGCCGGGCGTCAGCTCGCCGCCGAGACCGCAGAAGTGATCTTTGCCGCCCAGGCTACGCTCGAGGCGGGGCAGCGCTTCTATACGGACATGCAGGCTCGCTTGGCAAAGGTCGGCAGAGCTCCTGACTCGCTCAAGATCTTGCCCGGCGCCTTCGTCGTCGTTGGCGAAAGCGTTGCCGAAGCACGCGAAAAGCGCGCCCAGCTGGATAGCTTGGTGCACTTCGAGAGCAGCATCGCCTCGTTGTCGATCGCCCTCGGCCACGACGCTTCCGGCTTCGACCCGGACGCGCCGCTGCCGGTCATTCCGCCGAGCAACGCCAGCCACAGCGGGCGCGAGCGCGCCGTCGAGCTCGCGCGGCGTGAGGGGCTCACGGTGCGACAGCTCGCCCAGCGTCTGGGTGGTTACAGCGGGCTATCCTTCGTCGGCACCGCAACGACGATCGCCGATGAGATGGAGGAATGGCTCGTCAGCCGCGGCTCGGACGGCTTCAACATCCTGTTTCCTTACCTGCCCGGCGGGCTCGATGCCTTCGTGGAGCAGGTGGTACCAGAGCTCCAGCGCCGCGAGATCTTCCGTCGCGAATACCAGGGTAAAACCCTGCGCCATCACCTGGGGCTCGTGCGCCCCCCGGACGCCTTTTCGCGTTGATCGAGCCGCGAAGCCGCGGTCGGCCGGCTCGAAGTTCGAGGTTGGGACACGGGAGCACGAAGTTCGAGGTTGGGACACGGGAGCATCGTGCTCGCGTCGCGTTCGGCCATCGGTAACCGCGAAGCGGCTTGCCCGTCGCCGGGCCCTAGGGGTTGAGGCTGGACAGCCGCCGCTCCATTATAATAGACTTCGGTCCGCTGAATCACCCAGGGTCGTCTAAACACCTCTACAAGGCCATGACTAACAAGCTATTTTACACTCCCGGTGCCTGCTCCCTGTCCCCGCACATCGCGCTGCGCGAAGCGGGAGTGCCTTTCGAGTTGGTGCAAGTAGACCTTGCCGCCAAGAAAACCGAATACGGCGAGGACTTCCTCACCATCAACCCGAAGGGTTACGTCCCGGCCCTGCTCACCGGCGACGGAGAGCTGATCACCGAGGGCGCGATCATCGTGCAGTACATCGCCGACCAGCGGCCAGAGTCAGGCCTCGCTCCCGCGTACGGCACACCGGAGCGGCGCCGGGTCCAGGAATGGTTGCACTTCATCGCCACCGAGCTGCAAAAGGGTTTTGCCCCGATCAACAACCCGAAAGCCAATGACGAGCTGCGTCAGGTCCTGAAAGCCCGGCTGTTCCTGCGTTTCGACGTGTTGTCGAAAAACCTGGAGGGCAAGTCCTATCTGCTCGGCGACACATTCACCGTGGCGGACGGCTACGCTTTGTACGTGCTGCGCAGCTTGCGCAAGCTCGAAGGTGAAGCCGCGTTCGCCGAGCGCGCCGTACTGAAGCGGTACTTCGATCGCATCGTGGCGCGTCCGGCGGTGAAGGCCGCGCTCGAGACCGAGAAGCTGACCTAAGCCTCGCCTAGGGCCGAAGTTCACCCTAGAGCAAACGAAGAGCGCAGCATGCCTAGCGGAGCCCTGACGGTCGTGATCAACGCGGAGGTCCCAGGCTCCGTTCTGACTCGCGCTCGCGACATTTCAGCCAGCATCACCGTCGTGACCGAGCCCGAATTTCGGGCCCGGCCGGCCTTGCTGGCCCAAGCGGATGTACTTTACACGAGCCACATTGCCGCGGAACGTGTGGCACAGGCCCGGCAATTGCGCTGGGTACAAACCTTCGGTGCGGGGGTGGAATGGTTGCTCTCGCCGGAAGTGCGGCGGCGTGAAGACCTCGTGATCACGAACGCGAGTGGCATTCACGCTCAGCCCATCGCGGAGCATGTGTTTGGTTTCGTGCTCATGTTTTCGCGACAACTAAAGCGCGCGGTGAGAAAACAAAGCGCGGGGGCCTGGGACACGGACCTGAAGGCGAACGTATCGACGCTGGCGGGAGCAACGCTCGGAATCGTTGGTATCGGCGCGATCGGGCGCCGCATTGCCGAGCTCGGAAGCGCGTTCGGTATGCGCGTGATTGCGCTCCGGCGCACGCCCGAGAGCGCAACCGGAGTGGAGCGCGTGTTCGGCCCCGGCCAACTGCTGCCATTTTTGAAACAAGCGGAGTACGTCGTCAATGCGCTGCCGCTCACGGCGGAGACGCGCGGTTTCTTCGGCGCTCGTGAGCTCTCCGCCATGCGCTCCGACGCGGTGCTGATCAACATTGGCCGCGGCGCCACCGTGCAAACCGACGCCCTGGTGGCCGCGCTTCAGAGCCGCCGCATTGCGGGCGCCGCTCTCGACGTCACTGACCCCGAGCCGCTGCCTCCCGGGCACCCGCTGTGGGCGTCGGACAACGTGATCATCACGCCCCACTACGCCGGCGCGCATCCTGGCTACGCGCAGCGCGCCTCCGCCATTTTTTTGGAAAACTTGGCGCGCTTCGTGGCCGGTGACCCGCTCATGAACCGGGTCGACAAGCAGGCGGGGTACTGAGCGTCAGCCAGAGTGGGGCGCTCGCGATCCAGCAACGCACCTCTCGGCTGCGCCTCACTCGCGGCTCATATCCCGGCGCTGGCGACGCGCTTCAAGCCGGCCAAGAACTGATCGATCACGCCGTTCAGGCGCTGGTCGACCTCTGGCTCGAGCTGGATTTGATTGTCCTCCAGCACCGTGATCTGCTTGTCCAAAAGGAACAAACCGTTGACGACGTGCAACGGGTCGAGTGAGCTCAACACGGGTCGCAGCGCGTAGTCGATGGCCAGCACGTGCGCGACCGTGCCACCCGTTGCGAGCGGTAGGACCACTTTGCCGCGCAAAGCGAACTGCGGCAGCACGTCGAGAAACGTCTTCAGCAGTCCCGAGTACGCCGCCTTATAGATGGGCGTCGCCACCACGATGCCGTCGGCCGCGGCCACGCGCGCCGTCGCCTCGAGGATGCTCGGCGCCTCGAAGCGTGCATTCAGCAAGTCGTCCGCCGGCAAGCTGCGCACGTCGAGGAGCGTGGCCTCGGCGCCGTGCGCATTGATGCGCGAGGCGATGGAACGCGCCAAACGCTCCGTGCGCGAGGTGCTCGAGGGACTGCCGGAAATGATCAAAACGGAACTCATACCGATTTCTCCAAGCTGCGGAATTGACCGAGCCGCCCAGCTGGCTCAGCCCGTGAAATGAATCGCGTCTACTATAGTGTGAGTATTTCATCAAAGAAGACGAGCGCGGTCAAGCCGGAGCCAGCTCGGCTTGCGAGGCAGACCGCAGCGCACTAGGTTTTCGACGTGAAATGCGGGACCTCATTCGGCTGGCTCTTGGCCGTCTTCAGCTGGTCAACTGAGCCTAGCGCGGCACCGACCGTAGCGCTGCCAGCCGGCGAGTGGGACGCGACCGTCGCCGTGAACGACGTCTCGGTACCGTTTCGCTTCGAGCTCAGCGCGGCGCAGACTGCCAATGCCTCGGGCGCATTCTTCAACGGGGATGATCGAGTGCGCTCCACGAGTGGCACCTACAGCGGGAACCACCTGTCGTTGCGGTTTGATCAACTTGGCTCGACGTTAGAGGCCACCTGGGCCGGGCAAACCCTGAGTGGCAGCTACGCTCGGGCCGGGCGCTCATCTTACGCCTTCTCCGCGGTGCCACACACGGCCCGCGCCGCAATCAGCGCAAACCAGCCGAGCATCGCTGGGCAGTGGGAAATCGCAATCAGCGGTCCTAAAGGCGAGAACGCATGGTGGTTGTTCGTGCGTCAATCCGGCGCGGAAGTTTCGGCCAGCATCTTGCGCGTCGACGGGGACACGGGCTTTTTGGCGGGCCGTTTTAAAAACGGGAAATTCGTGCTCAGCCATTTTTCGGGCGCGCGACCGCTCTTGCTCGAGGTGACGCCCGAGCCGGACGGCTCGCTGAGCTTGCTGGAAGACGGCAAGAAGAGATACTCGGCCCTGAAGAGCGCCGCCGCTCGATCGAAACACCTGCCCGAGCCAGCCGACCCGTCACGCTGGACGAGCGTAAAGGATCCGACTCAGCCGCTACGCTTTTCCGCGCCGGACTTGACTGGCAAAATCGTCAGCGAGGCGGATCCCGTGTTCAAGGGCAAGGTCGTGCTCGTGAACATCATGGGCAGCTGGTGCCCCAATTGCCATGACGAGGCGCCCTTTCTCGTCGAGCTGTACCGCCGCTACCACGCGCGCGGCCTAGAAATCGTCGCGCTCTCTTTCGAGGACGGAGAGCAGCTCACCAACCCGACGCGCCTCCGTGCCTTCATTCAGACCTACCGCGTGCCGTACATCACACTGCTCGGCGGCGAGCCGGGAGACGTCCGGTCGCGCTCGCCGCAGGCCGTGAACCTGAATACCTGGCCCGCCACCTTCTTCGTTGGCCGTGACGGGCTGGTGCACGGCGCGCACGCTGGCTTTGCCAGCAAGGCAACCGGCAAAGCGCACGAGCAGCTCAAGATCGAAGTGCGCGGTACGATCGAGAAGCTGCTCGCCCAAAAGCCGTAGCGCTCGAATTACGGCTTCGCTTTGGCCGCGCTCGACGCAGGCGTGGCCGCGCTCGCCGGGGCCGAGGCCGGGGTGGGCTTGGCCGCGCTCGAGGCGGGCGTGACCGCGCTCGACGCAGGCGTGGCCGCGCTCGCCGGGCTGGGCTTGGCTGCGCTCGGAGCAGGCTTGGCCACGCTCGGGTCGCTCTTGACGAAGCGCAAGGTGAAGCGGTCGCTTTCACCGATGGCCGCGTACTTCGCGCGATCCTTGTCGCCCAAGCGGTAGCTCGGCGGAAGCGTCCAAACGCCGTCGGGATAGTCTTTCGTATCCTTGGGGTTCGCGTTGATTTCGGATTTGCCGCTGAGCTTGAAGCCGGCCGCTTCGATCTTGGTAATCGCCCAGGCTTCCGGCACATAGCCACGCTTCGAAGTCTGAGTGACGTCCGCCCCCACCGCGGCGCGGTGGTCCTCGATGCCGAGCACTCCCTGCGGCTTGAGCGCATGCCTGATCGCCGCGAGCCAGGCGTCGAGCGTCCCGTCGTTCACGAGATTGTGGAGCTCGCGGATCACGAGCACCACATCGAGCGTGCCGTCTTCTGGCAGGGTCGGGTTCTTTGGGTCGAACACGACGGGTTCCACCTTGCCGTACAGCTCGGATGACGTGTCGAGCAGTAACTTCAAGCGATAACCCGACACCGAGTGTTCATTGGGCGGACCATTCGGATCATCGCTGGTCACCGACAACTTGCCCTTCTTCGCCAGCACCGGCGCGAGCAACTCCGTGTACCACCCACCCCCGGGGCCGTATTCGAGCACGTGGGACGAGGTTTTCAAACCGAACAGTTCCAGCGTCTCGAGCGGATGCCGATACTTGTCGCGGTCCGCGTTGCCTGGCTGACGGTGCGGGCTCGCGAGGGCCGCTTTGAGCGCGGCGTCAAACGAGGGGTAGGACGCCTCCGCCAAGTGTTTGGCCGTGGCGTGCAGCTCGGGCGTCCAACGCGCAACCTCCCTCTGGTGGTCCGCATCCACCTTCGCTTTGGCCAGTTGCACTCGCTCTGCATCGCTGGGCGGCTTGGGGGTCGCCGAAACGGCGTCACTGGCGGGCGGTGTCTCCACACTCGAGGACGCCGCCGGCGCTGGGGGAACAGGGATTGGCTGAGCGGGCTCGGCGGCGGGTTTGGAGCCGCAGCCCAAAGCGAAGAGGAACAGTAAACCGGGAACCTTTCGTGACCTCATGGCGGGCGTCTATCATGATGGATCTCTCTCGACAATCTCGACTTCTCCGTGCGGCGGGCGGGGCTATGTCTATTTTAATAGACATAGATGCTTTTTTCAGGAGAGTGTCCAGCCCAAAGGAGGCCTCCAGGAATGACACTGACTGAAGAGCTGCCCACGAGCCCGAGTCGCCGGAAACTATTGATTGGAAGCGCGCTCGCTGCGGTGGGCGCGTTGTTCGCCGCGCGCGGCACGCTCGGCCGACGCGCGGCGAGCCGGCTAAGCACCACCGGATTCGGTACTCCTCGTGCGGGCGGAGAGTTGCTGGTTGCGTTCGATGGCGCTGCGGTTGCGAACTTTGCGCTGGATCCACAGAATTCGGGTTTCGCGCCGCACAACCGCGTCATGCGCTCGATATTCGACAGCCTGACCCGGCTTTTGCCGGATCAATCAATTGGACCATGGTTGGCCGAGTCGTGGACGACGTCTCCCGATCGCCTGAGGTACGAATTCAAGCTGCGCCGGGGCGTCAAGTTCCACGACGGCACGCCGTTCGACGCAGCCAGCGTGAAGGCGAACTTCGATCGCCTGAACGATCCTGCAAACACGCTCAGCTCTCGCCCTTGCCTCGGGCCCTACGTTAGTTCGGAGGTCGTTGCGGAGGACCTCATCAGGGTGACACTCAATCAGCCGTTCACGCCGTTTCTGCGAAACCTGTCCATGACTAAGCTCGGTTTGGTCTCTCCGGCGGCGGTCGCCAAGTACGGGGCGACCTTCGCGCAAAATCCGGTCGGAACGGGCCCCTTCCGCTTTGCCGGATTGAAGTCCGGTACGGAGATTCGGCTCGAGCGGAACCCCGACTACGATTGGGCGCCCGCGGGCGCTCGTCGCGGCGCGGCTCATCTCGAGCGCTTGACCTTCAAGAACGTGCCCGAGCAGTCCACACGGGTTGCGGTGCTTCAGAGCGGGCAGGTTCACGCGGCCGACCTGATTCCGCCCCAAAACCTGGCCGCGCTGAAGGCGGACGATCGCTTCATCGTGCTGGAGAAAGAGCTGCTCAATACCAACTATTCGCTCTGCCTGAACGTCGCCAAAGCACCCTGGGACGACGAAGAAATTCGGCTCGCACTCAGGCTGTCGCTCGACATCGACGCCATCGTCAAGGTCATCTACCTCGGGACGTTTCCCCGCGCTTGGTCCCCGCTATCACCGTCTATGTTCGGGTCAGCGGAGAAACAGCTCAGCGAATCGTGGCGACTGGACGTGAAACGAGCCATCGACATCCTGGAACGCAAGGGCTGGAAGCCGGGCGTCGACGGGGTGCGCGAAAAGGACGGCAAGCGCCTCACGATCAAGTTCATCGACTCACAGGGCAATCGCGAAAAGCGGCTGGATGTCGTGCAGCTGGTTCGCCGTCAATTGGCCGCGAGCGGCTTTGCGCTCAGTATCGATAGTCAGCCCGCAGGCGTCACCTCGAGCAAGCTCGCCTCGAACGAGTTTGACATGTTCGGCTCGGCGAGTTTCCATGTCGACCCTGATATACTGCGCCAGAGCTACGTGCCGGCCGCGCGCAGCCTCCAGTCCGGCATCAAAGTCGTGGATCCCGAGCTGATCGAGTGGCTCACGCAGGGCGCCCGCGAGGCGGACCCGGTCGAGCGCGCGGAGCTCTATCGACGCGCGCAGCACAAGATCGTAGAAAAGACGTATGCGATACCGGTGTACGTCCTGCTTTACAACCTGGGCGTCTCCAAGCGCGCCCACGGAATCAACGTGGACGTCCACGGGTTTCCCGAGTTCCACGACGCCTGGTTGGATGCTTGACGAAAGGCCAGAACCCGAGTGCCGGGCGCGCGTTTGCTCCGTCTACTATTAGAGACCTTTGTCTATAAAGTCTTGATTCTGTGCGCCAAGCAAGGCATGGAGAGCCGCGGCCGTGAAGCAGGCCAAACATCCTTCAGCGGCAGTTAAAAGGAGGCTTATTACATGCGATTTACACTTGCAGCGGCGGCGTTTGCGCTCGTCGCACTTCATCCACTACTTTCGAACGCCGCCAGCGACGCGGGCGCAACCGGCGAGGCTGGGGAGGCGGGCGAGGCCCCGATCAGCGGCGGTTCAGTGGGCTCAGGCGGGGCAAGCGGCGGCGCGAGCGGCAGCGCCAGCAAAGGTGGAGGTGGCGGCGCCGCACCGGCCGTGCCAGCGGTGAACCTGCCGGACCCCGGCACCGACGACAAAAATTCTTGCTCGGTGGCCGGCCCACATGCCCCGTGGAACCTATTTGCGACCTCAATCGCGCTCGGTGCAGCTTGCGTGACGCTTCGCCGTCGCCGTTCTCGCTGAGCTCGCTCTTCGAGCGGCTCCGCGGAGCCGCAACTTCGGGTTCGGAGGTCACGCGCTGAGTACGTGGCCTCTGACCTGGCTGGTCATGCGCAGCGACGAACAAGCGCGCCTTCGACGAGGTCCGGCGCGGGGTTGACGATGACCGAGTCAGCGGCGCTCAGCCCTTGACTTATCTCGACCTCCGAGCCGTCCTCACGCTCTACGCGCACGTTTTGCCAGTGTACGCGCCCGCCGGCGCCAGCCGCGCGATGCGCACGCCTTCCTTGCCGACGACCAGAGCAGACCCCGGTAAAATTAGGTAGTTTTGGCTCGACGGATCCGCTCGCCGTCGGCATCTAGTCCACAGCCAAGTCGACTGGGAGAGGCGAAAGCCGAGGGGCTACGGAGCGCCGCCGGCCTCACCGCCACTGTCGGCTCCGGCCTCGCTTTGGGCGCCTGCGCCACCCAAGCCGGCCGCACCACCCAAACCGGCCGCGCTCCCGGCCGCACCTCCCGCTCCACCTCTTGCACCGGCGGCACCGGCGGCTCCGGCCGCCCCCCCTTTTGCGCCTCCGTAACCGCTAGCCGTGTAGTTCGGCAGCCAAAACGGCGTGTCGACGTCATCGTCGCACGCAGTCATTAGGCAGGTGCTGCCGAACAGCGCGGGGAGCGCGGCCATCGTCAAAGCAATACGCAAAGTCGTCATGGTGTCCTCGGTATCCTAAGCGCCAGTGCGTCAAATCTTGCCGATGTTGATGAAGAAGTTGATGAAGCGCGGCGGGTTGTAAGCCGCGTACCAGAGCGGCTGCACGCCTGCGTTCGCCGGTGCATAGCCACCCGTCTGGCGGCGCCGCGTGTCGAGCAAGTTGCTGACCTGAACGCCCGCAGACCAAGTCTCGTCCTTGGGCGTGTAATTGAACGTGCCGTTCACGAAGGCCTGCGGCCGCACCCGCGTCTGTGAGGTGTTGTAAATGTCCGTGAAGTATCGAGTCTGGATTGGCACGTCACCGCCAATGCGCCACGAGCCTTCGGTTGGGAACGGTAGCCGGTAGTTACCATTGAGGTTGACTTGCCAGACCGGCGCTAGCGGGAAATCCAACCCGAGGAGCGTGGTGCGAGCGGGCGCGTTCGCGGGCAACGTGGCGGTGAACGTATTATAGCCCGTCTTCAAGTAAGCAACGGCGCTGCCGAGAGTGAGCCCGCGCGTCGGCACAGCGGCGAGCTCGAGCTCCCCGCCGTAGGTGTGCGCGTTGCCCGCGTTGATCAGCGAGCTCACCGGAATGCCGAGCGCGCCTAGGCTGGTTGCACGCACTTGCACGTCCGTGATCTGGTTGTAGAAGCCGGCAATGTTGGCGGTGAGGTGATTGTCGAAAAACGACGATTTCCAGCCAAGCTCGAAGGCGTTCGTGTACTGAGGCTTGTATGGGGTCACCGAGCCGTTGAGGCTCGTGGCGCGCAGATCATAGCCGCCGCTCTTGAAGCCGCGCGAGTAAGTCGCGTACACGAGCACGTCTTCGGTGAGTTGCTCGTTGATGCCGACCTTGGGTGTCAACGCCGAGTAGTTCTTGGCCGCCGGTCGTGCTTGAAAGCTGGTCGCGTTCGCCGCCGTGAAGATCGAGTCGAATAGCCCGGGATCGTTGTTGCCGGGCAACGGGTAGATGAGCGGCGCGCCCGTCTGCACGTGGCCGTCGTTTGCGAACCCGCGGTGGTCGAGTGTGTAGCGGAGGCCGGCCGTGACTGACAAGTCACGGGTCAGCTTGTAGTCCGCATTGGCGAACGCGGCGTAGCTCTCCGTCTTCAAGTAACTGTTGGCGTGGGTTTGCACGCCCACGTTATCCGCCGTGCCGCTCGCTGACTGACTGAGGCGGTTATTGTGGAAGAACTCGTTGAAGTAGAACAACCCGCCGACGAAGTTCAGTTTCTCGTAGTCACCGTTGATCGTGAGCTCTTGAGTTTCGTAGTTTTGATTGAACCCCGCGTAGCTGTCGCCTTTGATTTGAGTCACGCCATCGTTGTCGTAATAAATCGGGCCGTGCATGCCGCGCACCGCGGTCACTGACTTCAGGCTAAGATTATCGTTCAACGCGTACTTGAACGTGAGCGAACCGCCGTACACGGTGGTCTTGTTCTGTGAAAGGGTATTGGACCAAGTCAGATTCGGGTCCGTCTTCACCCCCGTGTCGACGCCGTTGGGCTGATAAATGGGCGTATAATAGCTGGCTGTGGAGCGGTCGAACATGATGTCGCCCGCGAGGGTAGCGCTGAAGTTATCGGTGATCTGTGACTTGACCTTGGCGCGCAGCGCCCAGATATCCAAGTCATTGACCCACTGCGCCAGCGGCACGCTGTAGGTCCAACCCCGGCGCTGATGCCGCACTACGGAAACGGACGCGTTGAGCTTGTCGTCGGGTAGGATGCCACCGGAAAGCCTGCCCTTGATCAGAACGTTGTTGTAGTTGCCGAGCGTGAGACTCAGGCCCGCGGTGCGTTCTGCCTTCGGATCCTTGGTGATGAAGCGAATCGCGCCAGCGGCAGAGTTACGACCGTAGAGCGTGCCTTGCGGACCGCGCAGCACTTCGACGCGCTCCAAGTCCGGAGTATCGTAAATGGAACCGACGGATCGCGCGATGTATACGTCGTCCACGTACAGGGCGACGGACGGCTCCGGATAGGTGTCGATTTCGCCGATGCCGCGAATCGCGAATACCTGAGTCGTGTACGCCGTCGAACGGAGCGGAAGCGTGAGGCCCGGGACGCGCCCGGAGAGATCGCGAAAGTCCGCGATCTTCTTTTGTTGAATGGCGTCTGCGCCGAACGCGGTAATGGCAATCGGCGTCTTTTGCACCGTGTTTTCTCGGCGCTGGGCGGTAACCGTCACTGTCCCGAGATCGCTCTCCGGGGCCACCGTCGCCGTTGCGTCAGCCGCGGGCGCTGGGGTTGGCACTGACGCATCCGGTCCTGGCGGCGCGTTCGGCTCGACGGCGCCCGGCTCGGCAGTGGGCGGAGGCGCAGCAGCGCCCGTGGGCGGAGGCGCAGCAGCGCCCGTGGGCGGAAGCGCAGCGGCGTCCGTAGGCGCAGCAGCAGTAGGAGCCTGGGCGGGAGCGGGCTCAGCAGGCGGCGCGGCCGGAGCGGGCTCAGCAGGAGACGCGGCAGCAGGGGCAGGAGCAGGGCTCGCGGCGGGTGCGTTGGGCTTCGGCACTGGCGCCCCGGCGTTCTGCGCGAAAACGCTCGGCGCCTCGGACGCGACGAAAGACCCGGTCCCCAACGTGAGGACCAAGAGATGAGAACGAAAACGAAAAGTCATGGTGCTAAGTCTCTTTTCGCCGCTAGCTCGCAGGCCTGATACGGATACACGAGTCCCGGCTGCCTCGTCGTCACCGGCGAAGGCAGTAATGTTGCGGTGTGTTGCGGTTCTAGCGGCTTGTACGCTTCCGGATATTTCACTGTCAAGGACTAACGTCTCTTAAAAGAGCGAAGGACTGCAGCACGATGTTCCGTCGTAATGACCGTCACCAGGGATTCGAGCCCCAAGCGCGCCGAAGCCGCCCCGCGATGATCAAGCGTGTACGCTCGCCTCTCGGAGTCAGCTTTGCTGGCGCAGCAAGGACCCCGCCACCGGCAGCGGAATGGTCAGCGGTTGCCTTCGAGGCGAACGACAGCGCGAACGTGGTAGCAACGGGGAAGCTGAACGCTCTCGGCGAAGCGCATGTCGTGCGTGACGATGTCGAGCCGAGCGTCGGCGAGCTCGACGGCGCCAAGCCGGCGCGCGCAGGGCGGGCGTGAGCTCGGATGAAAACCGTCCGAGCCGAACACGTCGAAGCGCAGCGCGGCGGTGTCTTGGTTCGGAAACGCCGCGTGGAACAATTGCAAGATTGGAAGCTCAGAGCCCGCATGCGGCAAGCTAGCGATCGCGATGTCCACGCGCTGACCCTCGAACACGACGGTCACCTCGGGCCCGACCGGCGGCAGACTGAGCTCGTGGCGATGATGCGCCGCTTCGGCCGTCGGCGAGGCGACCGGCACGGGCGCACTCGCGGCGGCCGGCGTAGTGCGCTCACGCCCGCAAGCCGAGCTCGACGCGAGCAAGATCAGCAGGGCGAAGCTTGCTTGGCGGCGAGCCCCGTTCGAGCAAACCAAAGGCCGTGTCATCGCGCGAGCGTACCGTGGAGAGCGGGCCTAACGCCACGGGTCGGTGCCAAGACGCCCGCTCACACTTCGCTGCTTGACGAACCCTGTGCCGGCCCCAGGTGGCTTGAGCCCAAAAAGGAGGCAACATGAGTCAATCACGCATTGCATTGATAACCGGCGGCAGCCGAGGCCTCGGCCGCAACACGGCCGTCCACCTAGCCAAAGCGGGCGTCGGCGTAGTGATCACGTATCAGTCGAAGCAGAAAGAGGCGGAAGAAACGGTGCGGCTCGTGGAGAGCGCTGGCGGTAAGGCCCAAAGTCTGCAGCTCGACGTGTCACGCACTGGCTCGTTCGGCGACTTCGCGGGCCAGCTGAAAAAGGTGCTGAAAGACACTTGGGGCCGAGAACGCTTCGATTTCCTAGTGAACAACGCCGGCGGCGGCGTGTACAAGTCGTTCGCAGAAACGAGCGAGGCAGAGCTGGATGACATGTTCTCGCAGCACTTGAAAGGTCCGTTTTTCCTCACCCAGAAGCTCCTGCCCCTGCTCGAAGACGGCGGGCGCATCGTCAACGTGTCGAGCGGCCTCGCTCGCTTCGTGTTCGAGGGCTACGCGGCCTACGCGGCCATGAAGGGCGCGGTAGAGGTGCTCACCCGTTACCAGGCAAAGGAGCTCGGTGCGCGCGGCATCGCCGTAAATACCATTGCGCCCGGCGCAATCGAGACGGATTTCGGGGGCGGCGCGGTGCGTGACAACGAGGAGCTCAAGCGGACCATTGCCGGCATGACCGCGCTCGGCCGCGTGGGCGTCCCGGACGACGTGGGCGGCGCAATCGCGAGCCTGCTTTCGGACGGCAGCCGTTGGATCAACGCGCAACGCATCGAGGTCTCGGGGGGCACGCTGATCTGAGTCACACGCGCTCGTCTGGCTAAGCTGCGACAAGGTCTCCTCCAGGCGAGTCGTCACCTCATGCCGAACACGTGAGTCCTATTGAGTCACTGGCCCCCCGCGTCGGGTCGAGCACGACCTACTCCTGATCGCGGTGTCTGACGCGTCGAAGTCAGCGCTAGGCTGCGCGGTGCAAATCGCGCAATCCGCAGCCGGGTGACTTCGCCGGTCGATGGTGGCTGCCCCACCAAGGTCCGGCACGACACGTCCCGGCGTGCTCGCCAGCTGCGCGCGCCGGGTTCCCCCTGACGCCGGCTGCGCCGGACGTGGGGGAACCAGCGGCGAGCGCGCGTGCGACCGCTGCAAGCCAAGGCCGAGCCCCTCGCCGCTCAGCACGCTTCTGCGGCTGCTCCCGGATCGCGGCTGGCTCAGCGGCGTGGCCGAAG
>CAHJWM010000066.1 GCA_903642325.1 Myxococcales bacterium
TGAGCACGGGCGGCATGAGCGCGGGCGGCGGTGGGGGCGGCATGAGCACGGGCGGCATGAACGCGGGCGGCAACGCGAGCGGCGGTGCGGGCGGCGCATCCAACGGGGGCGGGATGAACGCGGGCGGGATGAGCGGAGCCGCGGGTGCGTCCAGTCCAACCGCCTGGCCAAGCGCCGCCTGCCAAGCGAAGACCGCGGGCCTGCTGGCGATGATGACTCGCCCAGAAAAGGCCGCGCAAATGGTGATGGCGGGGAACCCCGATGGCTCTCCGCCGACCGTCTCCGAGGTCACGAGCCTGGCTCCCGGCGCGGTGTTCTCACCGGGCGGCGCGGCGCCGCCTGGTGGCATCACGCCACAAAATTGGGCGGCTATGGTCGACGGTTACATCGACGCCGCCTCGAAGAGTCGGCTCGCCATTCCCATTCTATACGGCGTGGACGCCGTGCACGGCATGAACGCGGCCAGCGGCACCGTGATCTTTCCGCACAACATCGGCCTGGGCTCCACGCAGGACGCCGCGCTCGTCGAGCAAGTTGAGCGCGTCGCCGCGCAAGAGGTCGCGGCCATGGGCATCAGCTGGACATTCTCGCCTGTCGTCAGCGTGGCTTGGGACGATCGCTGGGGCCGCGTATACGAAAGCTTCAGCGAAGAGCCGACGCTCACGGGGTTGATGAGCGCGGCCGCTACCCGCGGCCTCCAGGGCCCAGGCGGCCTCGGCACGGGTGCGCCTGGCTTGGTCGGCTGCAGCAAGCACTGGGCGGGGGATGGTCAAGCCACCGCCGGCACGTCCGCCAAGGGCGGCGTGGTCGATCGCGGCGATATCCAACTCGACGAGGCGGGCCTACGTCAGTTCGGGATTGCGCCGTACTTACCAACGATCGCCGCTGGCTTGGGCTCGATCATGGTCAGCGACGCGACCTGGAACAAAGCCAGCATCAGCTCGAACAAGCATCTGGTCGTGGATATTCTGAAAACCGAGCTTGGCTTCAAGGGGTTCGTCGCCACCGACTGGAACGCCGCCGACACCGCTGGCGGTGTACCCGCGGTCGTCAACGCTGGAGTTGACATTCTCATGCAACCAGGCCCGAGCGCGGGCAGCTGGAAGGGCACCATTACCGCCATCGCCAACAGCACCGCCATCAGCGACGCGCGTTTGAACGATGCCGTGACCCGCATCTTGAATGTGAAGTGTCAGGCCGGCCTCTTCGGCTACAAGCGTGATCCGGCCCTGCTCGCCAGCGTCGGTTCCGCGGACCACCGCGCGGTCGGACGCAAGGCCGTCGCCGAGTCGCTGGTGCTGCTTCAAAACAACAATGCCGTGTTGCCGCTAGTGAAGGCGAAAAAGATCTTCGTCACCGGTAGCGGCGCGGCGAGCCTTGCCAACCAGTGCGGCGGTTGGACGCTCTCCTGGCAGGGCATGGGCGTGGGCACCATGGGGAGCTCGAGCGCAACGACCGCGGGCACCACCATCGCCCAGGCCATCGCCAAGGCGGGCACCGTGACCGCGACTCAGGCGGACGCTGACGTGGTCGTGGTGGTCTTGAGTGAGCCCCCATATGCCGAGTTCCTCGGTGACAAGGCGAGCATCAACACCTTACCCGCCGCTGACTTGAAAGCCGTGGACGACGCCCATGCCGCCGGCAAGAAAGTGGTCGCTATCGTGCTCAGCGGGCGCCCCGTCATCATTACCGATCACCTGGCCAACGCGGACGCATGGATTGCGGCTTGGCTGCCCGGCACCGAGGGCGACGGCGTGGCCGACATTCTGTACGGCACGGTGAAGCCCAGCGGCAAGCTCAGCCACAGCTGGCCCAAGCTCGACGCTCAACCCAACATTCACGCCCCCGGCTACACGGCGCTGTTTGCGTTGGGTTTCGGCCTTACCTACCCTTGATTCGACGCGTCCGTACTCGAGCCGCCGGCTCTTCACTACATGAAACGCTCGAAGCCGCCCTGCACGCCGAAGGCTAAGACGGCCGAGCTCGCCGCGTGACCACTAAAACAAGCTCAGAACGAAGGCGCGGCGACCGACAACGCGTTTAGGGTCGGGTGGCCGCCCAATAGAGGGTATTGGTTTTGCTGTTGCCGGCTTCGACGCCAGTCATGGCGTTGAGCGCGGTCCAAGCGCCGGCCTTGTCCACGATCGCGTGGGCCATGGTCATCAGGCCCCCCCAGCTGTCGCCGCCGCCCGCGGCCTGCATGGCCGGCCAAGCATCGGTCACCCAGGCCCCGTCGATCAGCTCTTCGGAAGCGATGGTCATCGGCAACAGCTGAATGCCGATGACCTGCGCGGCGCCGCCGCTGAAGAAGGTCGCAAACTCCGCCTTGTCCGACCAGAGCACGCCCGTGACCATGCCACTGGCGAACGGCTGCGGGTAAATGTCGCTGTTTTTCCGGATATGATAATAGCGCTGAACCGACGCGGCCTCGGTGGCACGCATGATTCGCCCTAGCTTCGAGATGTTCTTGTCGCCGATGGCGTCACCGTAGAGCGCGATGCCGGCCCAGGCGTTGAAGGACTCGGACGATGATTCCTGGTCGCGACCGTCTTGAAAGGGGAACAAGCCAGCCGCCCAGCCATGGCCGTCGAACCAATCGAACATGCGATACTGGGTGAAGTACGGATCGCTCACGCTCGGATTGGCAATATCTCGGATCAGGCTCAGCACGGGTTCTTTGTACTTGGCGGCCCAGGCGGGATCGCCCTTGGCGACCGCACCCGCCGCGTAGATGAAGTAACCGTAATGGAAGTGGTGGTCATTGTACCAACCATTGCCGTAATCATTGCCGGACGCGCCGATGCCCTTGCTGGTCACGACGCCGCCATACGTCTCGTCGTAGCGCAGGGCATCCATGCCCTTGCCGTCGAGCCACGTGCCGAGCGAGCTTTCGATGGCGCCGCGTAGTTGGTCGGCGGACGCCTTTTCATCGAGCGCCTCCGCGATGAGCAGAAGCTCCGCCGCGCGACCCACTTGCTTGCCAAATGTGTACGAATCGCCGGCATTGGGTTGAGCGCCTTTTTCATCGTTCAGGGCCGCGACGACCGCGGCTTTGCGCGTGGGGTCGACGGGCCGCGGCGCGGCGCGCGACGCCGGGCTCAGCGCATACTGCAACTGCCAGCGATCCCCAGAAACTCCGCGGATTTGCCCGCGCACGCTGATGAAGCCATCTGTCACCACGTTGGGCGACGCCAAGTGGTCCATATGGTGCGGCAGGGCAAAAGCCAGGATCTCGCCGGTACCTTGTTTCTTCCATGCAAATTCGACCACGCCGGTGTCGCCGGAGGCCGAGAGCTGCAGCGCGCCGCCGATGGGAATTGCGGCGGCGTGAGCATCGAGCAGAGCCGCCGGCACTTTGGCAGTTTGCAGCGCGACGCGCACCGAACCTTTCAGCGGTGCAGAAAATGTAAGGGCGTTGTTGGTCCAGCTGACGCTCACCGGTTGCGAGGTGTACGCGATCCATTTTTGACCATTCTTCAACGACAGCTCGAAGCGTGTGCCTCGCGCGCCGCCGGAGGCCATGCCGTTGACCATGCCGAGCCCGACGGGCAGCGAAATCTTTGGCGTGAGCCCCTCGTAAAGGCCAGTCGCGTAAGCCATGCCGTACACCACGGGAGAGCTCATCGAACCGGCTGCCGTGGTGTACTTGAGCGTCACTGACAGCGCATCCCAACCGCTCACGATATGCGCAGAGAAACCTTCGGCAGCACCGAGCACGACCGCCACGGGCGCGGACTCGAATACGTACCGATCGGACACGGTGAGCATCTCCGGTCGAGACAGCGCGAGGCCAGCGGCCTGGGCCATCACGTGATACGGAAAGGTGTTCGTCAAAAAGTCGCCGGCGCCGAGAACCATGTTCTCCCAGAACGCGTCCGTGGGCAGCGGCGCGGCATGCCCGCCGAACACCGCATGCGGCTTGAGCGCGTGCGTGGCGCTTTGAAACGCGGGCTCGAGCATGGACAGCGGAGCGTCCGAGACGACGTTGTCCGGGTCGACCATGAGCGCCGGAGGCGAGCCGCCGTAGCTTGCAAACGCGCCGCTCACGCCGCCGGTCGCCGAGCTGCCTCCCACAGCGGATCCGCCGCCGTCTGTCCCACCTGCAGCCGCGCCCCCGCCGACCGCTGCTCCGCCTCCCTCGAGCGACCCCGAACCGGCCGAGCTTGCCGAGCCGCTGTTGCCGGCGCCGCCTGTCGCGGAGCCGCCAGCGGAGTGTTCCGAACCCGCACCAGCACCGCATCCGAAAAGGCCGAGGCCGAGCCAGAGGAGCGCACGGCGGGCGTAATTCGACATGGGGGGCTGCGGCTAAACCTAGTGTTCAATTGCGGCAATGGCCGCGCTTTCGTGCGAGTCGCGCCTCGCTTCGTGATGATTTCCGGACGCTTGCGGAAACTTTCAGCGCGGTTGCACAGCGCTTGCCGAGCCTCGCCCGCCAGCGACCGGCTTGGCAGGAGCGGCGCAATCCGCCGGTCCGGTTGGTGCCCGACGATAGCCGGACGTCGAGCGACCCGCTTCCGCACCCCGCCTGCAGCGTCTCGAGCCGAGCCGCGACCAACACGCCCGTATCCCCGACGGCATGAGCCGCGAGCGAGACAGTGGCCCGCAACGGCTGAGCGGCACACACCAGCACTAGCAGTGGCGCTGCACGCAGCAGGGTCAATGCCGAAGTACGGCGCCGGCACGATGAGAGCGCCGCCGCGCTGCGAGGACCGCCCTTCAGATTCACGGCCGTGTGCCGTTCAGGGTCACAGCGCGGAACACCGGACGCATGAGTGCAAGAAACGTTTGCGCAACATTCGTAAGATCCTGGCCGACCGTCTTCGCAGTGTGAAGGGCGGCGAGCGTTTAGCGCCTCATGCTGATGCATGTGCGTCTCTGGCGATGTGCGCAAAATTAACGAGTCAGCAGAGTGAGCTGACCGGTCCCCGCTCGGAGGCGGAGGGCCCGCAACGGAGACACTTGCAAGACGAGCGACAGGCAAGCGCGAGGCGCGACAGAGGCGTGAGGCGTGAGGCGTGAGGCGTGACAGACACGCAACACGCGAGAAGCTTGTGGCCATTCGTCACTTAATTGTCACCGGAGCGTGCGGAATGCGGGTACTGTGACTACGTGCGTTTTCTCGCGAGCATAGGCACACGAACCAATAGCGATGGAGCACCAGTTGAAGCACGCAAAAGCGTTCTGGCCACACGTCAAGCGCGTTGTCTCGGAGGAGTTCGATTCGCTCCTTTCGCGCCGCGTCTTGGCTCATCTTGCGACCGGCTTTCCCACCCAGGCCTTCGGGCGCACTCGCACGGCCATGTTGCGTGCGGCCGGGATTCGCATCGGCACAGGCTCACTGGTCCACGGCCCGCTCCGCGTCACTGGCTGTGGCAACCCGTGCCAAGCGCTGTCCATCGGGGCATTCACTCTGATCAGCGGCGCGCTGCACGTCGACATCGGCGCGCCGATTCGGATCGGTAATCGCGTGAGCATCGGCCACGACGTGTCTTTGCTCACCATCGACCACGACGTCGGCCCAGAAGAGATGCGCTCGGGTAGCCGCAAGTTTGGATCCATCGAGATCGGTGACGGGGCCTGGCTGGCATCGCGCGTCGTGGTGCTGCCTGGGGTTCGCATCGGCGCCGGAGCCATCATCGCGGCCGCCTCGGTCGTTACCCGCGACGTGGCAGAAAATACGCTCGTCGCCGGGATTCCCGCCCGCTTTTCCCGGAACCTGAGCCCGAGCGGTCATCCCGACCCGTTGGAGCCCGAGATGCAGGACGCGCCGGTCTCCAATCGCCGTTTTCTGCAGCACGGGTGACGCGCGGAGCGCCACGCGCGTCACGCCTTCTTGTACTCCTCCACGAATTCCCAATCTGCGATCAAGTGCTTTTTCAACAAGAGCGACAAGAGCGCGGAAAACAGCGCCTGCCAATGCACGTCGTTTCCGAGGATCTCCGTGGCGTCTGCGCCGTGGGAAACGGCGCGCAGGGCGGCGATGAGGTCACGAGCCGTCAGCTCCGCACCATCGGACTGATCTGGAGGAAGCGAAAGCGGCAACCTCGCCGCGCCTCGCTCTGGAGCCGCATTACGGGCTGGCAGATTCACCTTAGTTCCGTCCAGAAGCGTCAAGGTCACCATGCGCGCGCCGCCTCTTTTGGGTGCCGGCATAGTGATTTCACGCGCCTCGATTTGCGGGCCAGAATCTGGCGGCTCCGAGAGCGGCGCTCGTTCCTCGGCCGGGGCCGCGCTCGTGCTGGCGGGCTCTGCCGATGCGTCGGCCGCGGACCGAGCGCCCGGAATGGTCGCGCGTTCGCTCGATGGTGGCGCGTCCTCGCTGAGCGGCGGACTGGATTTTCGGGAACGGGCGCCGGCTGCATCTTCCGCCTCCAGCTCCGCCACTGCTTCGGAGAGCGACGCCGTGTTCTTACCGACGCCGTAATACACGCGAATAGCGGAGCGAATATCGGTGGGCGGTGCAATCATCGCACGCACCGGCAGCCCCGCCCACTGTGCGACCTCACGCTGTGCCGGCTCGTCGCTCGGATCATCCATAGCGACGTACAGCGTTTCACCGAGACCACGAACCCGGCGCACGAAGATCGGCACCAAGCAAAACTTTTCGGCGAGCTCACGCGACACCAAGTTGAGCAGCTGCCTCGAAAAATCGATGTGATAGAGCGACACCCACGGCACGCTGAGTTGTTGGCTCAGAATTTGAGTGACCTGCGTTTCGGTTACGAGCCCAGCGTCGACCAGTAAAGTCCCGATGCGACGACCGTCATGCTTTTGCGCAGTGAGTACTTCCTCGAGCTGGGCGCGACTCACGATCTGGGCCTCGACCAACAGCTCGCCCAGCCGGACGCGTACGGGAACCATGGCTGCCAAAACTTTAGCCCAATCTCCGAAAACTAGCGCAATTTCTCGGCCCTGGCCGCCGACTTGGTTTCGGCTTCCGCGGTCGGCCATGCCTACAAGGTCTGCGCTTCTCGCACGCCCTCTCACGCTCTCCTACCCAGCGGACAAATGCTGGTTTCTGAGAGCCGCGCGGGCTTAGAATGGCACCCGTGTCCACCGTTTGGCCGGGTAGCAGGCGAACGAAGCCAAGAACTCCGGAGTCGTTGGTTGCCAGCTCAAGCGTCTAGTCGAGTCTGCCCGCACTGTGGGTCCACCTGCAATGCCGAGCATCAATATTGCCCGGCGTGTGGCTTTCCAGTGGGCACCATGGGCGCAACCACCGACGACAAGTTCGTCGGTAAGTCGCTGCCCGGCGGCTATTATATCCTCGACCTGATCAGCGTCGGTGGCATGGGCCGCGTGTATCGCGCCGAGCAGGCCGCCCTGGGCCGCACCGTGGCCGTCAAGATCATCCACCCCCACCTGCTATCGGACGAAAATTCGGCGCTTCGATTCATGACCGAGGCTCGGGCCGCCAGTCAGCTGAATCATCCCAATTCGATCGCCGTCTTCGACTTTGGCCGGACCGACGACGGGCAGCCTTATTTGGTGATGGAGTTCTTGCGCGGCAAGGACTTGGCACGTGTGGCTTACGAGGAAGGACCGCTGCCCTTCGCGCGCATCGTGGAGGTCCTACGCCAAGCCCTGGCCGCCCTCAGTGAGGCGCACGATCTCGGCATCGTGCACCGGGATTTGAAGCCGGAGAACATGATTTTGGAGCCGCTTCGGCGCGGCGGAGACTTCGTCAAGGTCGTGGACTTCGGGTTGGCAAAGCTGCGCGCGGACGCCCAAAGCCCCAGCGTCACGAGCCCCGGCATCGTATGCGGGACACCGGATTACATGGCGCCCGAGCAGGGCCGGGGCGACGCGATCGACGGCCGGAGCGATCTGTACTCGATGGGTGTCGTTCTCTTCCAACTGCTGACCGGTCGCCTACCGTTCGAAGCAGAAAGTCCGACGCAAGTCGTGATGATGCACCTGACCATCCCAGTGCCGGATCCTCGTCAGGTTGCGCCCGAACGCAACATCCCCGATGCGCTCGTGGACGTGGTGCGGAAGGCTCTCGCGAAGGACGCCAAGAAGCGCTATCAAGACGCCGCTGAGTTTTCCGACGCGTTGAAGAACGCATTGATTTTGGCCGAGAGCGTGCGGCCCGAGCAGCGACTGTCACATGCCCCGGGCTCACTCCTCGGCTCCATCGTGTGCGGCTCGTGCCAGTCGGTCGTGCCGATGGCCAAATTCTGCCTGGAATGTGGCGCCCGGCTTCCTCTGCGCACCGGCATGCCGGAAAATCCGAGCTTGCCCCAGCTGCCGTTGCCGCTCGTGGCGCGCGAAGAAGACCTGAATTGGCTGGAAGATCGGCGGCAGCGCGTGCGCGGCAGTTTGGCCGGAGCCCGACTCGTGGGCGAGCCAGGCGCCGGCAAAACACGCTTGTTGCGGGAGCTACTCGGGCGCGCGCGCGCCGAAGGAGACCTCACCGTTCTCACCGGTCCGGATCCTTTTTATGCCGAGGTCGCGTACTACGCACTTCGCGAAGCAATCCGAAAACTCTCTCAGCTCGGCCCCGACGCGATCGACGAGCGTCGCTTCGATGGCGCGGCTCCCGACGCGCATGCCGGGCTAGAAGAAGTGTTCTCGGGCGCGCCCGCACGGAGCGACGTGCGCTCGCCGGCGGAGCGGCGCCACGCGCTCGCGGAAGCCCTGCGTTGGGCACTCATGAGCGCGTCCAAGCGCGCCGGCAAGCAACGCGTCATCCTCGCCATCGACGACATCTACCGGGTAGACGGGCCGAGTCGTAACGCCTTTGCCGACGTAGTCGGCGAACCGCCGGCGTGCGCTGCGCTGCTCCTTGCGACGCACATCCCCGGCTTCGAAGCAGGCTGGGGCTCCGATGCTGCCGCCCGAGTCCTCTCCGGCTTGCCGCCACCGGCGGTATCGCGCTTGCTGCGCCCCGGCCGCAACGGCACGCGCAGCGTGCCCGAGGACGCCAAAGGTGTACTGCCGATGTATATCGAGCAAGTGCTGCGTTATTCGCAAGAGGGCGGCAGCGACCCTCCGAGCCGGCTCGCAGATTTGATCGCCCTGCGCGTCGATACCCTGGAGCCAAACGCGCGCCGCGCACTGCAAGCGCTGTCGGTGATCGGCGACGAGATGAAGCCCGACACGGTGCTCGAGCTGCTGCCGAAGACCGACAATCTCGACGGCATGCTCGCGGATTTGCAGCGCGCGGGTATGGTGGAGCTCGAGGCCGGGCGCGTGTCTACCTCGCATCCGCTACTGCGTGAGATCGTGCTCTCCGGCGTGCCGGCCACCGCACGCAAGGAGCTGCACGCCAAGGCGCTACGCGCTTGCGAGCGCATCGGTGCTCCGATCGAGGCGCGCGCCCAACACGCGTACCACGCGAGCGACTCATTTCAGGCCTTGTTGCTCTTGGAGCAAGTGGCTGACCGCGCCACCGCGCGCGGCGACGCGGCAACGGAGGTGCTCGCATTGCGCCGAGGCCTCGAAATTGCCCGTCAAGAAATCTCGCGCGGCGAGCTCGACGACCCGCTGCGCGCCGTCTTGATCTTCGGACGCAAGCTAGGCGCTTCCCTCACGCGCGCGGGCAATTTTGCCGATGCCGAAGGCGTGCTCAGAGAGGCACTCGATGTGGCGGGCCCGAGTGGGACCGACCGCGCCCGCGTGCTCTCGGCGTTGGCGCACGTCGCGCACGGGCGCCGGCGGGAGACCGAAGCCATCGGGTACATCGAACAGGCCATCGTCGTCGCGCGCCAAAGCGGCGCGCACGACTTGGTTTCCAGCTTCAACGATACCCGCCGCGCGTGGGCCTAGCGCGGCGTGGGTGGCGCGTCAGACCCCGGATGACGATAGCGGGCCAGTCTCAGTCTCATGGAATGGGCAAAGCGCGGGCGGCCACGAACTTCAGGTACCGACCTTCTGGATGTCCCACGAACAGCGGGTGATCGGCCGCGTGCCCCGCGTCGTGGAAGACTTGCAGGCGGCGCCGCGCGTTGACGGCAGCTTCGGCTAAAACGCCCCGAAATACCTCCGAGCTGACTTGCGCGGTGCAGCTCGCGGCGGCGTAAAGGCCACCGGTTTCGAGCACCCGTAGCCCGGCGCTGTTGACGCTGACGTAGGCGCGGAGCGCATTTTTGAGCTGTTCGCGCGAGTTCGCAAAGCTCGGAGGATCGCAGATCACGACATCGTAACGAACGCTCTTCTGGCGCATGCGTTCCAGGAACTCGAACACGTCCTCCGACAAGAACTCGTGTTGCTCCGCATCGAGGCCGTTCAGCTCGAAGTTGGCGCGCGCCGCGCGTGCGGCGGGCTGCGACATGTCGACGCTAGTGACGCGCGACGCGCCCGCACGCGCCGCGTATAATGAAAACGCGCCCGTGTAAGAGAACAAGTTGAGCACGCGCTTACCCGCGCACAATTCGCCCAGGAAGCGGCGATTTTCCCGATGATCGAGGAAGAGGCCAGTTTTCTGACCCGAAAAGAGGTCGACCTGCATGCGCAGCCCATGCTCGGCGATGATCAGCTCGCGCGGTGGGAGCCGTCCATGCAGCACTTCCAAGCGCGGCGGCTCGCCGTCTCGCAGCCGAGCCCGCCGCACGATACCGTGCATCTTCAGCAGCTCGACCAACGCGCGTACCACCCAGGGCACGACCGTCTCGAGCGAATCAGCATACGTGACGATCACGGCGAACGCGCCGTAGATGTCGACGGTCAGACCTGGTATTCCATCACCCTCGCCATATAGCAGGCGATACGCCGAGGTGTCTTCGTGCAGCATGGAGCGTCGCAGCTCGAGCGCCCTTGCCACACGCTCGTGCACCCAATTGGCGTCGGGCACCGCGTGCTCCGAAAACAACCTTAGCGCGATCTTGGACTTCTCGTCCCAGAGCGCGAACGCGGCGTAAGCGCCACTGCGCACCCGGACCCAAGTGCCCGAGGCCGCTTGAAAGCCGCGCGGGACGTGGTCACGGTACACCCAAGGATGGCCAGCCTGGAGCCCCCGTTTGAGTTGCCCCGGTAGCTCTAGCGACGGACCCGAGAACGGCGCGGTCACGTCTGGATGGAGCGACTCGGCGCCGGGCCGGTGCTCTGCCGAACGCTCAGCTCGGCTCCGAGCGCGGCCCCGCGTGGCGGTTGGCAGGCACAAGGGCCGAGTGCGCGCACGCGCTGGCGAACGGTGCTGAGGCCCGGCCAGACCCAAGTGGCGACCGGATCGGTGCGATGCGACATGTACGCGGTCAGCGTAAGGCAGATTGGTCCGGCATCAAACCGTTGCCAGAAAGTGACTCATTTCAGCGCTCTGGGCGAGCTACTGGAGGCGCGCTCAATGGCCAGCAACGATGGCGGAGATGGCGGAGTAATCCGCATCCTCCACTGCGCCCTGGATCGCACAACGAATTTTGCCGCGAGGATCGATCAGCAGATGGAAGGGTAACGGCGCGTCGAGGCTCTGGCCCGCCGACTTCAGCCAATCCTCACGCTCGCTGCCCTCCTTGAGCCAGTAGCTCGCGTGCAGGCCGGAGGCGGGCTGGGTGTCGAGGAAATCGCGCAACTGACGCGCGTCGTCGTCGAGTGACACGAAGGACAGACGAAACGGTGCGGCCGCGGCCGCAAGCCGCTTTTCGAACCCGAGCAGACGCGGGATTTCTTCCTTGCAGGGCGCGCACCAAGCGGCCCAGAAATTCACCCAGGTCCATTTGCCCGAGCCGACCGGCAAGGCCTCGGGCAACTCGCTGGCATCGTTGGCGGCGGCGCGCGATAAACGCTTCTTCGGAAATGTGTGGGCAGGCTCTTCTGGCCGCTCACCGCACAGCTTGCGCGGCTGCTTCGGCGCGGCCGACTGCGTGGCCACGGCAATCGTCATGGGAGTGCTGACGGGGGCCGGCCCCTTTTGCGTGATGGCTTGACTTCGCTCGTTGGTCGCCATCGGCGCATCCTTTCGAGACACGGTGTCACATGCGTTCGACGCCGCGACGCTTGCGAAGAACCACGCGAGCCGCCAGCCCGAGCTCAGAGTCGGCAGTCTACCCATGACACGAACGCACTCCGGTTGATGGCTGCCTCGTCGCACTTCACGTCACCGCGCGAGCTGGGCCACGCGCAATAGTCCTTGGACAGCTGCGCGAACTCGTTACCTAGCCATAAGAGCCCGACCTTTTGTTCGATTTCGGGGTCGCTCGCCACCTCGTTCAAGTGAAACATGACGGAGTTCGCGCGGCGGTGGGAGAGAGCACGGTTCTTGGCCTGATTGCCGCTCTTCGAAGCGCGGGCCACGACGAAGAAGTAGCGCGCGCCTTTGCGAGCGAACCATTTGTCCTCCAGCAGCTTTTGGGCTTTGACGTCCAGCTTGTCCTCGCCCTCATCGAACATGACCACGGCGCCGCGATCCTTGAGCGGCGTGAAGAGCGCGTTGAAGTCGTCGTCACTGATGGACGCGAAGGTCTTCACATCTGCCGGCTGACAACCCCGGCGCGAATCACCTTCGGCGAGGCCGCAGGAATGCAGCACGCGTTCCAGCACCTGTTTGAACTGCGGCGTGCAGTAACCGACCTCCGATTGATCGGCGACGGCGACCTTGGGCTGCTCCGCTTCTGGCGTAGTCAAGCGCTCTGCCGCGCCGGCCACCCAAATGCGCACGGCGATGGCCGCACCGATCACGAACAGCGCCCCCGCGCCGAGGCCGGCGGCGGCCGCCACGGGCATGTGCGATGCCGCGCCCGCGCCGAAGCCCGGCCTCACTGGCTGCGTCATTTGAGCACCTCGGGAGCCAATTGGCCGAGGGTGAAGCGTAGCCCGAGGTCCGTGTCTTCGTCACAGACTCGACGGCTACCCAAGTACATCTGCGGCGTCGACACCGGGATGTTGTTGTCGGACGCGAAGTGGAGGTGGTTGTTCAAGCGCGTATCGGTTTTGCGATCGTCCACGCACTTGAGCATGGTGTCGCCCCATTTTTGTTTGATCGCGGCGCGCAGCGTGTCCGGGCCCTGCTTGCCGGCGCGGGTCAGATACTCCTGCTCCTCGAACGCCCACTCCAGTACCTGGCGGGCCTGGTTTCCGCCGCACAACACGGCCTTCGACACGATGCAGGCTCCTGGATGCAGCGCCGAATCGAGCATCCAGTTGCATTCACTGTCGAGAGGGAAAAGCACCAGATTGACGTCGAGCTTCTCGATGATGTTCTCACCCACTAGTCGTTCGTGGAATGCCTTGCATGTGGGGCAGAGCGGGTCCTCGAACAGTAGCGTCGGCTGCAGGGGACGGGTCGTGGCGATCTTCACGAATTCGTCGTTCTTGATTTTGGGTACCTTCAGCTCGCCACAGTTCGTGATGTAGGGACGTTCGTCGGGCGCGCTGGCCGCGTACACCAACGCGGGGACGAGCGATACGATGGCCAGCGAGATCAGCCAGACGAGCGGCAGGACCGGTCCCACTACGATACGCGGCTCGCTCGCCGACTCCGTCTTACTGGACAGCGCCCCGAGCGCGCCCGCCACGGCCAGCAGGACGGACGAGATATAGATACCGACGCACGTCTTACAAACGGTGCCGAGCTTGGTCACCGAGATCGTGAACATGACCAGCGAGGCCAGGAGCGGAAGTAAGCTCACGAAACCGAAGAACTGCCAGGCCCGCCTGGGCGCGCGCGAGCCGTACACCAGCAAATACACCGAAAAGGCGGCGTAGAAGGCGAACGCTCCCAGCGCGAATAGCGAAATCGGAACGCCGCCCCAGTAGTGCTCCTTGAAGAGCGCAGAATACGGGCTGTACATCGCGACGCGGCACGCCTCCGCCTCGGAGGTGGCAGGCGCGCCGGGAATGAAGCTGCAGTGCACGTCGTGCAGCCGCCGGTCGAGGTGCTTTGCGTAATCGAGCGTCGAGTTCGATGAAAACAGCAGGCCAAGCAGCGACGCGAGCAAGGCGAGCACGGCGGAAAACTTTACCTTCGACCCTGGCATCGCGGCCGAGGTTGGCAAGAATACGTTCGAGATTGCAAGGTTTATGAACGCCCTCGGCCGCGACGGGGCGCGCGGCCCTGCTAGTTCTTCGAAGGCTGCAGGCCCGAGCTCCAGCGCTCGGCCGCAGGTCGCCCCGGATGGGTCTTTGGCGCATCCGCCAAGAAGCGCTGAAGAAGCGGGGTCGCGTCTGCTGGACGCTTCAGATAGGCGCGGTAAAGGACGGCCAAATTGAAGGTGGCGTCGAGGTTTTTCGGTTCGCGCTGCAAGATGCTCTTGAGGAGCGTTTCGGCCTCGAGGTACCCGGATTGGTCGTCGCGCTTGCCCTGGCCGCGCCGAGCGGCAGCTAGACCGAGCATGGCGTCCACGCTCTCCGGTTCGATCTTGAGCACGCCGCGGAATTCTTGCGCGGCCTTGTCGTACACACCGGCCTCGAGCAGAACGGTGCCCGTGTTGAGGCGCGCCGTGGTGTCTTCGGGGTCGAGCTCACTCTCGCGCAAGAAGTGCTTGAATGCGACGGCGTCTTCGCCCTTACGCAGAGAGACCAAGCCCGCCGCGCGCTCCACGACGGCAGATTTTGCATCCGCTTTCAGGGCTTCGTCGATCAATAGCTCTGCCGTATCGATCTCGCCGAGCTCCACGTTGGCGAGGGCGAGCTCACTCAAAGCAAGTGAGTCACGCGCATGGTTGACGAGCACGCGCTGGGCTTGCTCGATGGCTTGCCTAACTTGGCCGCCTTCGCGCAACGCCGTTACGAGCGCTATCGGAGCCACCCTGGCGTCGGGGTTTTGCTTCACGAACGTCTGCAAAGCGTCGATCGCCCCTACGGCGTCGTCCGCGCGCCGCCGCACCACCGCCAGCGCCACCACTACGTCTTCGGCATTGGGGGCAAGCTTGGCGGCTTCTTCGAGCTCGCGCTCGCCGGCTTTCAGATCGCCCTTGTCGGCCAACAGCACCCCCAAATTGTAGTGCGCCTCCCACAATCTGGGATCGGCCGTCACGGCGTCATGAAACAAGCTAATGGCGCGCTCTTTCCCGGCTGCCTCTCGCGCGCTGTGCACGCCCTCGACCATTTTGCCGACGGCCTGCGGACGAGCGGGAGGCGCCGCGGGCAACACCGGCCGCTTGGGCGCACCCGCGCAGGCGCAGATCAGAGTTGCCGTAGCGCAGAGCGTCGTGAAACGCTGGAAGCAATTCATTTCTCGGCTCCTGTGCTGGCGCCGGTCGGGATCAAGAATCTTTCGCTACCGCCGCCGGCGGTGCGGCGGATGCCGTCGATCAGCGCGGGCAGGGCGCTCGCGCCGCGCGCGCGGAGTGCGAAGCCAGTTTCCTCGAGCGGAGGGTAAAGCTCCGCGTTCAGGCGGCCGAGCGCCTCTCGCATTTTGGCCGTCCATGCATTGAAGATCTCGAGCTCGACCGCCTTTTGCCATCCGCTCTCGTACGCTTCGAGACTGCGCTCTTCGATCGGCACCACGAATTCGTCTATCGACTGACGGTATTGCTCTTGCTCGTCCGTGCTCAGCCTGGTTGGCGACGGCGAAGTGCGTAGCGCGGTCGAGAACGACTCGTACGCAAAGCCGATCTGATACAGCGACGCCGTCGTCCACTCCGCGACGCCCATTTCGGCAGTGCTGAGGAACGTCTCGGCGGCTCGTTTCAGGAGTGCAGATTTGCTTTTCAAACGATCTTTGAGTTGCTTGACGTCGCCCACGATGCTTACGGCCTGATATTTACCGAGCACCGCTTCGCCCTGCATGTAGCGCGCCTTAGCCGCATAGTATTTGCCGCGATCGCTGAGGCGACCTTTGCTTTGGGTATAAACGTGGAGCGCGCGTTCTAAGGGCCCAGCTTCGCCGCGCTCAGCGTCCGGTTTTACGGTCGCTAGGCGGACCAAGGCCTCGATCTGGCCATTCACGCTGCGTGCGTTTTTCGAATATCGATCATAGAGTGTCGCGGCGTCCTGCTTCTTGCCGGCTTTTTCGTGCGCCTTGCCCATCAAGAAGATGACCTCGTCCGCCTCTTCGTCGCGCGGGTAGTACTTCAAAAACTTTTGTCCGCTGTCGAGTGCCTTGTCGTGCTCACCCACCGTCGCGCGCAGGAGCACGGCGTTGAAGGCCGCGTCCTTGTGGTGCTCGCTCTTCGGCCAGTTATCGGTGATGATCGCGTGGTAGTCGGCGGCCTTGCTGAATAAGCCCACCGCTTGAAAGGTGGTTGCGGCGATCCATACACCCTGAGCGGCTTCCTCGCGCTCTGCGTGATCCGTCACTAGGCGGTTGGCTGCCGCGGACAGGGTCGCTAAATCCCCGGCGTTTTTGGCCTCCACCTCGGCATTGACGGCCGCCTGTGCGGCTCGTGGCTCCTTCGGAAACTCGCTCGCCGCGCGCAAGTAGGCCGCGGCCGACTGCAGGTGCTCCCCGCGCTCGCTGAGCCGTTCGCCTTCCTTGAACACAGCAGCGACGATCAATGCGTTCAACCGGCCCTGCTGGGCGACGGTTTGGAACGCCGGCGCGCTCTTCAACCGGCGCGCCCAGGTCTCGATATTCCCGTAGTCCTTACTCTTGTTGAAGGAGTCGAGGATGAGCTCGCCAGCGCCGACCGCGTATCTGCTGGTCGGGTACTTTCCGAGCAAAAGGCCCCACTGGCGTACGGCTGGGTCGTATACCTGGTAGTCGTAATACAGCTTGCCCTGACGAAAAAGGAGCTCGGCGATCTGCTGATCCTCGGGGTAGCTCTCGATGTAGAGCTCCATCGCCTCGGTCAATTGTCGATCCGTCGGCGACTCCTCCTGCTTTTTGCCCGCGGCTTTGGCCGCATCGAACTCTGCTGCTCGCGCTACTTCCAACGCCGCCAGCGCGTTGTACAAGGCCGTGCGCGAGTACGGGCCGCGTGGATTCTGCCGAACCGCGGCCAGATAAGCACGAGCGGCGCCCGGTGCGTCGTCGAGTCGATAAAAATAGATCTCGGCCAGGTTGTAGGAGACTTCGTAGGCGTGCGGCCCCGCACCGAATCGCCCTAGGTAGAGCTTGTACAAGTTGGCCGCACCCTGAAACTCTGCGCGGCTCACTTTGTCGGCCTGCGCTTTGGCGTGCAGCCCGACCGCGTCCTCCCGCAATTGCTTCTCCGTCGCGGCCTCCGCCAAAGCGAGCGTCTCGGCGCTCTCTGCGCTCACCCAACCGGACGGCGCCGCCTTCGAAGCTCCCGCCGTCGTGTCGGGCGCCACGTAGTCGCGCAAACTGAGCGCGTAATCCGATTCGAGCGCACCCCAGGCCTCGAGCGTGGAATGGCCCTGAGCTATTTGCAGTTGAAACCGATACGCTTCTGCGCTCGCCGGCTCGAGCTTTAGCAGCAGCCGATAGGCCTCGATGCCTCTCTCGTATTGGGCTTGATCGTAAAACGCATCCGCCAGCGCGCGTACGATTTTGTCGGCGAATTTCGCCCCGCCCGCCTTGTTCAAGAAGCGGTACATGTCTTCCGCGCGGTTATTTTCGTCCTCCACGAACACCGCGACCAGGTTCTTCAGCGCCTCGTTTTGAAGCTCGTCTAGCTCGTCTCGACGCTTGCCTCCGATTTTCGGGCCTTGATCGGCGGAAGCACGAAACACGACCAAAAAGCGCTTGGCGGCCTCGTCCGTCCTACCCAACCGCCATAAGGTCCAGGCGCTTTTGAATAGGGCGAGGTCATGAAGCTCACTGGTCTTGTTTTTTAGGACCTCTTCGTACTCTCGGTATGCAGTCTCGTAGTTGGGCGCCTCCTTGGTGAACTCGTACTCGGCGCGCGCCATGTGCGCGTCAGAGATGAAGCGGCTATTCGGAAACCACTCGATGAGGTCGTCGAAGCGGGATAGGGCCTGCTCGAACTTTGCCTCTTCATTGGCCAAAAAGCCATCGACGTACAGCGCGAGATCGTAGTGCGAAAAGCTTTTGTAATTTTTTAGAACGCGCAGGAAGCGTGCACGCGCTCGCTCGTAGTTCGGAGTGGGCGGTTCCTGCTCCGCGCGCTGCTCGGGCGGAAGAGCCTCCCAGCTTTGAAAGCGCGCTAAAAATTGATCGCGCGCGCCTTCCCATTCGAGCTCGCCCATGCGCAGCAGCGCTTCGGGCATCTCGCTCGAGCTCTCGGGCGTCTCGTCGATGAACTTGGCAAGCAGGCTCATTGCCTCCCCACGCAGCTGGTTCTCTCTCAGCAAATTGCGTTGAATCCGACGATCGATTTTACGATCTAGAGCTTTACGGAGTGCCTCTGGGATCTGAAGGCTGACACGATAGCCGCGCTGCTCACGCGCCTGCTCCGCCACCTTCTTCTTGATCGTCGGCCGCTGCTGAGCGCCGATACTGCGTTCGCCGGCGGGCGTGATGTGAGCGCTCTCGCTGACCATGCTTGGAGCCGCGTTGGGCTCCGCCGCGCTCGCTTGAGCGCCGATAGCCAGCATGAGCGCGCCTGCACACAAACTTCGGCACGGCCCGAGCGCCGCTCTAGGTCTTCGATCCTGCAAGCGAGCGATCCTGCGCATGTGCGGTGATAGAGCGGCGCCCCGAAGCCGAAGAATAACCGTGCCAACGATTGTTAAGCAAAGGTAGGCGTCCGGCACACATGCTAACTCCGCCTCACTCTCCAAGAGCGTCTTCTCACGACGGTCCCTGGAACGTTTGCCTCGGCCGGGCTAGAGCGTGTCTGCCAGTCGGAGAAAAAGCGTGGTCCAATCGATACCGCCGTAACCCTCTCCGAAGCGCACGAAGACGGCATGGCGATCGGGGACCACGAAGATGTATTGTCCCTCATAGCCTTTCGCGAAGTAGCCTCGGCCGTTCGGCGTCAAAAACCATTGATACATGCCGCGGCCTACCCAGCCATCGGTGGTATGCACCCAGCCCGCGACCGGATCGGGAGTCAGCGCTCGTTCGACCCAGGTGTGCGGCAGAATTTCGCGGCCGTTCAGGGTCCCGCCATGTAGGAACAGAAGACCCAGCCGCGCTTGGTCGCGCGCGGTCGCGTTGAAACCGGCGAAGAATTTCTCGACGCCATTTTTATTGCTGTCGAGCGACCACGACGCGGGGTCTTGAGCGCCGATGGGATCCCAAAGTGCGCGCTGGAAGTAGTGAGCCACCGTCTCGCCACCCAAGCGCCGGTGCAGCACATCCCAGAGCAGCTGAATATTCACGCTGCCGTACAGGTAGTGGCGACCCGCGGGCCAGTTCACGTCGTACGAGTAGATCAGACCACGCAGATCGGTGCTGTAGTAAAGCATTGCCCCCGCCAGCGATGCCTCGTCGAAGCCGATACCGGAGGTCATTCGCAATAGCTGCTCGAGGGTGATCCCAGAGTAACCGTGCCTCGGTCGCAGCTCGGGTATGGCTTGGACGAGCGGCTGATCGAGCGCAGGCAATACGCCCTGACTCACCGCGCGCCCCACGAGAGCCGCGGCGAAGCTCTTGGTGATCGAGAAGCCGGGTAACTGCGTCGTCGCGGTCACGCCCCCGAAGTAGCGCTCGTACACGACTCGGTCATCGTGCAGCACCAAAAGTACTCGCGTCTGCGCGTGCTCCAAAAATTCGTCGAACGATGCCGGCGGTCCATTCCGCTTGGTTCCGCCCGGCTGCGAGAATACTGCTTCCCGGGCGGCGCGCGCGAACGGAACGGGCCGCCGCGACGCGCGTACCAGGCGACTATCGAAATGCTCGGCAACGGCCAGGGTTGGAGTGTTGTAATACACGATGCGTGCGGCTAAGCAGCCGTTGCTAGCGAGCCCGAGCAGGGACAGCGCGAAGGCGTGCCCGGCAACGCGTTGCGACGTGGCCGCCTTCACTCGCCGGTGCAATGCGCGTATTTCGCCGACGGCAGGGCGCCAACGCTGCGCCCCAGACCTGCGAGCTCGTCGCGAGCGTCCATCAATTGAGATTCTCACCGCCCACGTACTCGTCCGCCCAGTCCTCGCCCTCGAAGGGCCAGTACTCCTCGTTATCGCCGAGGTAGCGCGCCGCGTCCAATGAATCGACGATGCTCTGAGGCAAGAGCCCCTGCCCCAACGCTTCGACCTCGACCTCGAGCGCGCGTTTTTTGCCGAGCACCGTCTCGATGCGGCCGAGACGCGCACGCCGCAACAAGCGCGATAGCCGCCGCTCGAGGCGCAGTAGCGCATCGGTGGCAAGCGTCCGCTCTTGCTGCTCCAGCAGCACGTGCATCCTTTGTCCGTCGTCGTACAGAGCGTTTGCGTGCTCGCGATCGGCCGTGAGCAGGCTCGCTAGATCCTGCCCCTGGGCCGCCACGTTGCCAGAGGCGGGCGGCATACTAGCTCGCGCCGCTCGAGCGCGAAGCTCGAGCGCGGCGAGCTCTTGCCGAATGCCCTCGAGCTCGCCGTTTGCGCCGGCGCGTGAGGCGTTTTCGGCTTCGCGTAGCAGGCGCTTGATTTCGCCAATTTGTGTCTCGATTCGCTCGAGCTTGTCCGGTTCTGTTTGGGCGCGCGAAAGGTAAGTTTGCGGCCGGAGCGCCCGCGGCGATGCCAGCCGTGCCATCGCCTGCTCGAGCTCGCCCATGGCCCGCCGCAGGCCATTCTGTTGATGATCGAGGTCGGCGAGACGCCGAGCCGCGCGGCCGTACCCCGAGTCGACGCGTAGTAATGCGCCCAACGCGCGCGCCGTTTCCGCGCGCACACCCAGGCCAACGCTCGCCGGGTCGGCGCTCGTGCGAACGGCTTGCAGCAGCGCGGTCATGGCTGCGCCATCGCCGAGCAAGTGGCGGGCCGCGTCGCGCACGGGGTCATAGCGCCGCAGAAATGCGTCGAGCTTGCCGTCGGCCTGCGCAAACCGACACGTCGCGAGATCGATGTATGCGTCTAAGATGTATGTCTCGTCTTCGTACGAGTTGTCGACCCGTAAGCGCTTCAGCTCCTCGAGCGAATCGCGCGCGCCCTGATAATCTTTGGCTTCGTAACGCGTGGTTGCCGTCTCGTACAACGCCTCGGGCAGTTCGTCCGAATCGTGCGGCACGAGGTAGTAGTAATAACGCGCATCGTCGAAACGATACTGCTCGTGGGCCAAGCGCCCGAGCCCGAGGCGAGCTAGGTCGCGCACCCGAAAGAAGTCTTGGCCTCCGAAAAGTGCGGCCTTTTTGGGCGTTTGTTTGGGGTCGGCAACCCTGCAGAACAGCGCTTCACCTCGCTTGTATTCGCGCAGCTCCACGGCGAGCACCCCCGCAAGATACGTGGCCTGCGCCCAAAACCTCGATTTTTCGGAGACTTTGCCGTAAGCCGCCAGTGCATCACGCGGCCGTCCTTCGCGCTCCGCAACGCGGCCGCTCAAGTACCACACATCCCCCGTCACCTCCTCTGATCCGCCTGACGCGCCTGACGCGCCTGACGCGCCCGACGTGCCTGACGCGACGCCTTGTAGATCGCCCAACAGCAGCTGGGGCTCGTCGCTCTCGAGAGCGAGATCGACCAGGGTATGAACGGCCCGGCGATACCAAACGTCCGTCGGCGGGGCGAACAGCAGCGACGTCAGGTAGCCGCGCGCCGGCTGGTATGCGCCGCCACGGCCGAGTGCGTCGCCCAACCAATACGTAGCGGCTCGGCCGTCGTCCGATCTTTTGAAAGGCTCGAAGCGCGTCGACTCCACGATGTACACCAGATCCGAAATGGCCTCGTCACGCCTCCCCGTCGCGAGCTTTTCCTCGATCAGGCCGAGCTCGTCGCGGATACGCGGCGCGCTGAGCGGCGAGCTTGCGCCGAGCTTCTGGCGGTCGAGCGCCGCCTGGTATGCACGCATCGCCGCGCCGTGGGTGTCGATAATGTCAGCGGTCACGCTCGGCGGGGCCGGTGCCGCGCTTTCGGTGCTTTCGGCGCGGGACAGGCTGGGCGCCGCAACGCCCTGACCGTGCGCCAGTGGCGTGTAAGCGGCCCACGCACCCGCAGCCAGCGAAACGCGGCGCAGCGTGCGGCGCCATGCGTGCCCGCTCATCGCTCCACTCGCGCCCGCAACCGGACTCGCAGGTCGTACTCCCCGTCCTGGTCATCCGGAAAATCTTTGCCCATGTCCGAGCTGTCTTGGATAATCAAGTGGGCGTCCACGAGCTTGCTCTCTGGGATGACGATCGAGAAGCGCGAGCTCTGCCACGTGCGGTATTCTTTATTTCGCGCGTCGAAGCGCTCGATGTCCACCCCGAGCACGTGATGTCCGGGCGCAACCGCGTGCTCGTACACGGTGCGCTCGTCTTCGGATACGAACTGTTCAGGAGCCGTGAATACGACGCCGTCGTCCAAGGTCACGCTCAGGCTTACGACCCGCGCGTCTGCGGCGCGTGTTTCGACCGCGACCCGGACTTTGCTTGCAAACAGCGTGCTGGTGAGGGCCGAGACGCGGCTCCGCAGGGTTGCGATGTCACCAAGTAGTTTGTCGTAATCCGCAGGCGGCGCCTGCGGAACGCCATTCGAGAGCTCATTGGCCTCCGGATTCAACGGGGAAAGCTTGCTCTCGCTTGGGGCAACGGTCTTGGGCGGCGGGCCGCCGAGATCGCTCTCTGCACTGGCGGAGCTGGCCGAGGGCTCCGCCTTCGCTTCAGCCTGGTTCGTCTGGCCGGCGGTCTCGCGGGCAGCGTGCTTCGGTTGCGCGAGAGCGACGATAGAGAGCAGGAGCAGCGGGGCCGCAAAGAGAGCGTACCGAATGATGCGCATGCGAGCTCACGCTACCATGCGCGCTCGGCAGGAAGAAGCGCGGGCGCACCAAAGCTCATTCGGCCGCGGCCTATCTTTGGGGTAATTCAGGCGCGCGTAGCGCCGCGTGCATACGCCCGCCCGCGCGCGCTGGGGTACGCTAGGCCTTGCCTTGGGCGGCGACCGCTTTGGCAGCTTTTTCTGCGGCCTCGGGGTCTCCCAGATAGTAGCGCGGCTTCAATGGCTTGAGGTCGTCGTCCAGCTCGTACACGAGCGGAATGCCGGTCGGAATGTTCAGCTCGACGATCTCGTCGTCGCTCACGTTGTCCAGATGTTTCACGAGCGCACGCAGGCTATTGCCGTGAGCGGTAACGAGCACGCGTTCGCCACGGCGAATGGCGGGGGCAATGTCGCTTTCCCAAAAAGGCAAAAAGCGCGCGACCGTATCTTTGAGACACTCCGCGGCAGGCAGCTCGGCCGGCGAAATGCCCGCGTAGCGACGATCTTTGCCGGGCCAGTACTGGCTCGCTTGCTCGAGATCGGGCGGCGGAACGTCGTAGCTGCGACGCCACGTGAGCACTTGCTTGTCGCCGTGACGCGCCGCCGTCTCGGCCTTGTTCAGGCCTTGCAGCCCACCATACATGCGCTCGTTGACGCGCCAGCTGCGGTGGACCGGGATCCACATCAGGTCCATTTCTTCGAGCACTAACCACAGCGTCTTGATCGCGCGTTTGAGCACGGACGTGTAGGCGACGTCGAACGTATAACCTTCGGTCTTCAGCAGGTTGCCGGCGTTCTTCGCCTCCTCGATGCCCGCGTCACTGAGCGGGACATCCACCCAGCCGGTGAAGCGATTTTCGTTGTTCCACTGACTCAAACCGTGTCGAAGCAAAACGAGTTTTTTCATCTAGGCCTTTGGCGAGCGCGTCGCGCGCGCATTCTCGATAATGCAAAACTCGCACGGCGCAAAGCGCTCCGGCATAGGGACCGCCGCGTATCAGCTGTGAAAAGGGATCAACACGCTCAAGCCGGCGGTGGCAGTGAGATCATTGACGACCTTTTCGATGCCGAGGTCGACACGCTTCTGCTGATGAACGGCGTCGCGCACGTCCCAGCGCAGGGCAAGCCATTCCGTAACGTAAAACTTCATACCGAGGCCGCCCGAACCGGTAAGACCGATATCGCCCGGCTCGACCGTCGCTCCGCCGCCCAGCGCTAAATAGAAATCGAATCGGCTGATGGCGCCGCCCATCCAGCGGACTTTGCCGTAAGCAATGGACCAGACGAGGTGACCCATGAAAAACTGGACGGGATTTTCTCGTGCCTTGACGATGCCTACGAGGCCTTGCTGCCGTGAGATAATCGCGTCCAACAATCCGAAACGCTCCCGGCTTCGCAGGTAGCTGGCCTCGAGGCCCAGATCTTCGGTGAAATGGAAGGTGTACGCGCCACCGTAGGCGGGCGCGCCGTCCGACAGGTCGCCCGCAAACCACCCACCCTGAGCCGACACTTCATGGCGCAGGGATTTCTTGATCAAACGCGGAACGACTCCACGATAGGCGCGCTCGCCGATCAGTTGACCCTTGAGCGCTTCATCCACGCACTGCGCCGTTGCGCGCGCAGGCGCGCCGATCACGACCGCCGCACACACCAACACAGCTAACAGACGGGGAAAGAAGCGGTAGAGCACGTCACTCCACCGGATAACATAGAAGCCTCGGCTTTCGGCGGTCCCTCGCTCGACAGTCCGCGCCCGACCGGCCCATTGCCCGATCGTGAGGCCATAAGCGCGCTTTAGTTCGCCAAAACGGCACCAAAGCGCGCTCTCCTGCGACCCGCGCTAACCTCGCCTGGCCGATGTTCCGCCGCTTTTTCGTAGCGCTTGGCGCGCTCAGCTGGCTCGCAACAGAGTCGCTCGCGGCCGAGCCGGCGGGCGTTGCCAATCGCGCTTCCGCCGGCTGCGACCAGGAATCGACCGCGCTCGGCAAAGCCGCGTGCACCCTGGCCAGTGGGCTTACAGGAGCCGACGAAGCGCTGGTGGTTGCGGTGACCGCTCCGGGGACTGAGCGCCTGAGCTTACCCGCGACGAGCTTACAACGGCTCGCGCAGCTCGTCGCGGCGCAGCTTGGCCCCCGTGCGTACGCCAGCAGCGAGCCATTGTCAGCTCGCGACGCCGCGCACCGAGCGAACCCAGGCCGAGGCCTCGTGTACTTGACCGCTGCCCTCTATCGGGATCGCCTGGACGTGAGCGCCGATGTTTACCTGGGTGCTGGCCACTTTTGGAAGCGCGTGCGCTCACCGGGCTTGCGGCTGGCGGCGCACGGGTTTGCCACGAGCCCGCTCGACGCCGAGCTCCGCGCCCTGTTCCCGCCAATCCCGCTCGTGGTCACCCGAATAGACAAGGTGACACTCGCGGAGCGCGACGTCGTGGCGTTGGCCTGCGGTGATATACGCGGCGACGGCTCTCGCGAGATAGCGACCGTAGGCCGCAAAACGGTCCAGGTCGGCCGATTCGAGCACGGTCATTTCGCGGCGCGGGCCAGCTTGAACTGGGCGGATTTTTCGGCAATTGCTGCGACCCCACTGCGTGAGCCCATCGCCGCGGCCACGGTCGCGATACCGGGCACGCTCTGGGTGGGTCTGAGCGACCGCGCGGACGCGCTCGAGCTGTCGGGCGCGCTCAGCGTCGAGCACGTGTGGCACGGCTTGATGCCCTGGCCCGGTGGCGGCTGCACGCGCCGCGCGGGGCTCGGGTACGAGGGGCTGGCGCGGG
>CAHJWM010000067.1 GCA_903642325.1 Myxococcales bacterium
ACGGCGAGCCCGTCGCGGATGCCCCGCTCCCGCGCCGCCTGCTCCCGCGCCGCCTGCTCCCGCGCCGCCGGCTGCCTGCTGGCCGATCGCATACTTTCGAGAGAGTGCAGTCTCGACGCTCAGGCGGGCGGCATCGTCGAGTGCTCGGCTGTAGACCAAGAGCTCGGATATATCGCCTTGCCACGAGCGATCGTTGAAGTTGCGATCCCGCGCGATAGTGTCAGCTGCGACATCGCCCTTGGCCACGATGGACAATAGGCCTAGCTCGAAGGGAAAGCGTGTTGTCCTTCCCTCGACGGGCTTGCCGTTGAGATACGTTTTGCCATTGACGAGGTTAGGTGAAACCTCACTCAGGTTGGAGTTGTAGATGGCGCAACCATGCTCGGGATGAAAGTAAGTCGGGTCAGCGTTGCCGCCGAGCCAGAACTTCGCGGGCGTGCCGTAGTTGGGCAGAGTCGGCAAGCACGAGGTCGAGTCCTTCGACAGGACTGCAAACACCGTGCGCACGTTGTTGATCTTGGTGAAGTGAAACCCCGTGTAGCCGCCATTGAAGTGGAGCGTGGGCTTGCCGTTTGCCGTGGCCAGGGCCGGGATGGCGGCGCCAAACGCGTCGTGAACGGCGTGGTTGCCTTTGCCGCTCGTATCGGACCATTCCGTGATCTGACCCCCGCTCGTCTTCATCGGACCATCGGCTTTGACCCAAAGCTCCAGCCCTTCCACCGGGATGGCCGCGTCCTGGGCGACTGCGGAGCGGGCGCTGAGGACGCTGATTAGGATGAAGAATTTTGCGGTGTGCGAGCAGATGAATCCGGCCATGTGTTTGACTGCCAGGGCAAAGGTGAAACTTCAGCGGCGGAAAGCTGCGTCAGCTTGCGGCGGATCGCCAAGGTCATTTCAATAGCACGATGCTCCCGTTGGCGTTGCGATGCGTGAAAAATTGCGCTGACGATTCGCAGCGTCGCTAATCGATGCTGGGTCGTCGAGCGCCGGCGACTGCGCTACTGGGTGGGAGCTGGCGTCGCGCTCGTGGTCGAGCGCTGCGAGTAAATCCAAGGCAGGAGCTCGGCCTCTTGGCTCCAGGCACGGTTGAAGGTGGGTGCATGATCGAGCCCCGGATATTCGGTGTATTTGGCCGAGCCCCCGGCGTCATTGATGGCCTTGGTCATGGCTCGCGATCCTGCAACGGGATTGGTGCCATCAGCACCTCCGTGAAAAACCCAGAACGGGATTTTGAGAATGAGGCTCACCTTGCTGCGATCCGAGTAGCCGGCCATGGGCACGCCGGCCGCGAAGATCTCCGGCCAACGTGTCGTGAATTCCCAAGTGCCGAATCCGCCCATCGATTCACCGGCCAGGTAAATACGGCCCTTGTCGATGTGCTCGGCTCGTTGAATTGACGCGATGAGCTCTTTGACGAGCACGGCGGCCGGCGACGGGTCGGGAGCTTGCTGATACGAGCCGTCCTTGCCCAGGCTGCCGACCCAGTGCGCCCACTCCTGCGTGTCGGGCATGTCGGAGCATTGAGGCACGACGACGAATGACGGGAAATCATGCTGTTCGTTGGGTGACACGATCGACAGCGGGCCGTGGAACAGCTGGCTGCCAAAGATGGCGACCCGATTGTCGACGCCGCGTTCTCCCCTGCCATGCAAGAATACAAGCAGCGGATAAGCGACGGAAGCATCGTACTTCTCGGGGGTGTACAAGCGGTACGGCATCGTCCCGACGCTGCCGGTGAAGGTCTTGGCTTGCATGACGTCGTTCAGGTGAGCGCTCAGCCACTGGCTATTGATGGCCGCGCTCGTGGGCGTGAACCCAGCGTCCATGCCCGCCCCGCGCACCTCGAGCTGCACGTCGAGCTGGGTGAGCGGCGGGCCCTGGGCGGCTGCGTCAGCGTAGGCCGCCGCGGTGACGTGGTGCACGCCGATTGCGGCGGCCCATGGTGTGGCCTGGCCGCTCGCATCTTCGTCGTAACGAAAGGGCGCTTGCGAGTCGATTCGCGTGGTGTCGTCGATGCTGAAGCGCACGGCTCTGGTCGCCATGGGCACGCGGGCCGCGAGCGTGAAGCGTGGGGGCAGCTCCACGCGCTGGAGCGCAGGTCCCAGGGTCTCGTATCCAGGCTCGATACGCGCACTCACGACGTTGTATAGCCCGAGCTGGATCGGCTCGGCCATCGCCGCCTGCCCACCCGCCGCGATGACGACGCCCGCGCCACTCGCGCCACCCGAGCCGCCCGAGCCGCCGGTGCTCGTCGAGCCAGCTATCGATTCTGCACCGCCGGTGCCCGCCGTTGTCCCTTCGCTTGGCGAGCCGCCCGCCCCCGCAGTTGGCGTGGCAACCGCCACATGAGGACTCTGAGGCTCCGAAGAACAGCCCAAGGCTGAAGAGAGACACAGCGTGACCAAGGACCAAAGACGCCATCGCATGCAACTGAGTGTAGCCGGGCGCGGGAAGCCAAAGGACAAGGCCCGCCACGTTCATGCGAGATTTCTCTCCGATAACACGAGAACTTTCTGGGGGCCTATCCGCTGGCCCTTGCCGACCCGGCGCGAGCACACCGTCACGGCTCGTGGAGGCGGTCGTATTCCGGCACGCGGTTCCCCTGGCCGCACGCCCGAAGGTCGGCCGCTGATCGATACTAATATCACTCGTGCGGCGATGCGGCGGCGCGCGCGCTCGGGTCCGGCACGTCACACACCTACTCGAGCGCGCCCCCCGACTCGAAAGCCGTGGTCGAGTGAGCCGCATGCTCACCAGACCTACGAAGTTAGGCCACGCCGGCGGTCCGGCTGCGTTGGTCAGTGCGACCGACACAACTGAAAATATCCCGAACGCGAAGGAGCGCCTCGGCGAACCAGCCATTGCCGATGTGACGAGGCACGAACCGGGATGAATAGCGAGCGGTCGCGCGTCGAAGCTCGCGGCGCGAGCGCAGGTCAATGCAATTCGACCCGAGTTGAGGCAGCGAATGCGTCCGTCGAGCGCGACGCGCATTCCCGCCGAACGTCACGTTCGAGCTGCCTCGGCCAAGAGCTCTCGCGAGCCGCGTTCACGTGGCCATGACACGGTTGCTCGCGGTCGTCCATATGGATGCTCAGCGCCGAAATCTGGAGAACCATAACGCAACATGTGCTCGAGTATACCGACTACATCGCAACACCGAAGCTCGATAAGCGCTTTTGCTTACACACGTGCGTGTTCGGAGCGCTAGTGTCGAATCCGCTCGAAGACCAAAAAGTTGCCGACTTATCGCGATAAAACCGACTTCGTTGCAATATGGCGAGTGCCTCGATGGCGGCAAACAAGTCTCGATTTATAATATCGATATTTATCGATGCGGCCTTTCCCTGACTAAGCGTGAGCCGTTGGGTCAGCACAATGATCACCAATGGGCTTCTCGTTCGAGACACCCAGCGAGAGGAACTTCATGACGAAAATCTATGAGAATCGACGCACGCTCGGCAAGCGTATGAAAGGTCGCCGCTACGAGCTTGCAACATTGGCGGCGGTGTCGGCGGCGGCGGCGGCTTGCTCCAATGGCGGCACGGCGGCGAACGTCGAGGGTGTAGGTAAATCGTCATCGGCGTTGATTACGACGGCTCAAGGCACGGTGTCCGCGCAAAAGGCCATCGACTTCATGGTTCCGGATGCGATCGCGTTCACCCAGGCGAACGCGTGCTTATCCTGCCATCGTCAACCGGACACGCTCATCAGCGCAAGTATCTCGGCCCAACTTCTGCCTGGTGTAACGCTCGATACGTCTGCCGAGACTGGCACCGGGTTCATTGCAAATTTGGTCACCGGCAATCAGCAAGACTCTGGTCAATGGACTGACAGCGGCAGCACTCTCTCCATGAGCGGCGAGTCGCTCTGGGCTCTGGCCGGTTATGCGCGCGCGGGCGGCCCGATCGACGTCTTACCAAACGTGAAGAGGGGCCTGCTTTGGCTCGTTCCACAGGCGTCCAACGTGACGTTCCCGAACGACTCGGTTTCTTTCGCGGGCGCGCAACGCACCTACCTGAACAACGACTTCGTCGACTCGCCTCAGATGTTCGACTGGTTCTTACCGACCGCGCAAAGCGTGTTTGCCACGCGCGTGCTGCTCGATCTGGACAAGACCCTCGCCGCCGCGAACGTTTCGACACTCTCGGCGCAACAGGCCTCGTACACCGATGCCCTCCAGGGCACGACGATGCGCGCGCTCGCTACCTCCACGGTGCAGCAGCTCGCGCTCACCGCCATCGCCATGGCCGAGTCGGGGCGCGCCTCGACCGCAGACGCGCGTGCTATCGGCGCGCAGCTCTTGGCGGTGCAAACGGCGGCTTCAGGCTGGAGCGATCCGCGCTCACCCGACGGCACCCTCGCTGGTGTGAACACGTTGACCACCGGGCAAGCGTTGTACGCGCTGTGCCGCCTCGGGTTTCGTCCCCGCGTCAACGCCCAGGTGGGCGCCGGCCTCGACTGGCTGATCTCCCAGCAACAGGACGACGGCTCATGGCTCCTGCCTCCGCACAACTCGGCCGTGTCTTCGAGCTGGGCACTGCTTGCCGTGGCGTGTGTCTCGAACGCGCTCGGTACGGCAGAGTTCGATCCGCTGACCGCGAACGGAAGTCCGAGCGCCCCCGTGTCCGAGTCGTTCCGCACCGTGCTCAACGTGACGAACACGGCAGCGGATGCGCGCGTCGCCTCGATCGTAATCAAGGGCGGGCCTCCGGGCGCGGTCATCTCGCTCTCGGCGAGCTCGCTCACGCTTGCCGGTGACGCCAGCGCGGCGGTGATGGTGAATATCACGCTCCCTGCGGGGCTGCCGGCCAACACCTCCTACCCGTTCATTGCTACTGTCGCGTTTGCGAGCTCTGGCGATTCCGCGGCCTCTCAGGTCTCGGCGACGTACACGACCGCGATCGGCAGCGTCGCCGACGTCGCGCTCACGGCGACCACCACGAGCTTCGCTAACTTTCCAACGCTCGTGAATATCGGGTCGACGGTGCCGTTCACCGCCGGTGTCACCGACTCGGCGGGGCGAATCGTCCACGCGGGGTCCATGACCTATGCGCTCGACGGCCAGGTATTTGCGACAGTGCCGGTGACGGGGGATGGCTTCGTGACGAGCTACCTCGTTCCGAAAGTGCCGGTGGGCAACCACACGCTTCACGCGGCCTACCTCGGGTCTTCCGACGCGATCGTGTTTGGCGCTTCCCACGCCGACAAAACACTAGACGTCGAGCCGCCGGTGCCCCCCGCACCCGTCGTTGCGGGCATCACCAACCATTCGTCGAGCACGAGCGGTCAGTACAACATGAGTGGGGCAGGCACACCCGGCGACACGATCTCCATCGTTGCCAACGGGGTAGTCGTGCGCACCGCCACCATCGGCCCGGACGGAACCTGGGGTGCGTCGTTCTCGCTCAACCCGGGGGCGTATACCTTGGGCGTGGTCGAGACAGGCCCGGGCGGGGCCAGCAGCGCGACCACTTCGCAGGTGACGGTGCTGCCAACGGCCCCAACGGTCGGGGGTCCCGCTGCCGGAACCACGTTCACCACGATGATGACGACCGTGAGTGGCGTCGCAACTCCGGGCGCTACCGTCAACGTGCTTCGTGGCGGTGAAGTGGTCGCGACCACGACTGCCGGTGACGATGGCAGCTACTCGGTGGGCGTCAACCTAGTGCCGGGTCCGAACCAGCTGTCCGTGTCGCAGACCGTCAACGCGCAGACCAGCGCACTGGGCGGCGTCACGTACAACCAAACGCCCTCGGCGCCGCAAGTGGCCTCTCCGGTCGACCCCGTCAGCCAGCAAAAGGCAGCGCCACTCACCATCACCGGCACAGCCGTGCCAGGAGCGACGGTCGTACTGCTCGACAACGGCGTCGTGGTCGGTACGGTCACAGCCGGCGCAGACGGGACGTACTCCATCACGGCGAGGCTTTCAGCGGGTCAGAATAGTCTCTCTGTGCAGAGCTCGGTCGGTGGCGTCCCGGGCGCTCCGTCACGGGCCTTCGTGGTGCGAGTCGACTCGGATCCGCCGTTTTTCCCGGCGCCCCGAGCGGATCTGTTCGCCTACGCGCCGAGCCATAGCGGCGTGCCAGTGAGCTGGCCGTCGATTTCGGCCTACGACGCGCAGGACGGCCAGCTCGGCTCGACATGCGTGCCGAAGTCCGGCTCGACGTTCCCGACTGGCTCGACCAAGGTCACCTGCACGGCCGTTGATAGCCTAGGAAACTCGGCCTCGTCGAGCTTCGTCGTGAAGGTGGTCTTGCAAGTTCTACCGACAATCGCCCTGCCGGAGAACAAGAACATCGTCGTGAAGACCGCCATCGCGACCGGGGCCAACGTGAGCTTCGACGTCACGGCAAAGGACGCGCAGGGTAAGCCGATCGCGGCGGTCTGCACCCCTGCGTCTGGCAGCTTCTTTGCGGCGGGCACGACGAAAGTCACCTGCAACGCAAACGATGAGGTCGCTCAGACCGTCGCCACGTCGAGCTTCGACGTGACGGTCATCCCTGTGCCTTATCTCGGCGCTAACCCTGCGAGCACACCGACCACGCCTGCGGCCGGCTCGGGTGGATGTAGCATGAGCCATACCCCCGGCTCCACCGATCTTGGCGCTCTGGCCGCGGTCGGGATTGCATTAGCCGCCGCGCGACGCCGCCGCCGCCAGAACGACGTCGACTGATTCGACGCCTAACTCGCGCTGCCCGGCGCGGCGCGAGTGTCGACTTGCGATCCTGGGGCGCGTCGCTGAGCGGCGCGCCCTCTTCGACTTTCACGACATCTTTTAGTGTGAGGAAATCCTATGACTCTGCGTTCAACTCTAACTCTGATTGCTTCTGTGTCGCTCTCTGTGGCCGCCTTGGCCAGCTCGGGTTGCAGCTCCGACGATGCTCCGCCCGAGGCGGGCTATAGCTGCTCCGCCAAGGGCCCGTGCCCCAGAGACCCGGTACCTTCGACCAGTGAGGCCAAGGCCTGCGAGGCTCTGGGCCGCGATCCGACTTGCGGTAGCGCGTTCGTCGCCTATTCGAAATGCGCTTTCTCGGCGAAGATGTGCAGCGACGCGGGCGTGTCCGACTCTTTGGCGGATTCCGTGAACGATGCCTGCAACAGTGACTACGCGACGTACACGACCTGCCTGCAAAACAAGAGGAACGAGCCGGGTGCCGCCGGCGCAGGGGACGCGCCGGAAAGCGGCGACTCCGGAGCTGGCGGAGCTATCGGGTCGAATTGAGAGTTGGTCAGCGCAGACATGCCGCTGCGCTGAGCCGCACTACCCGCGCCGTGCGATCACTCAACGCGGCGCAGTGTGGCGTGGCCCCGCAGAAGCCACGGCGCTGGTCGACCGGGACGCCGAAGGCTGGGACGCAGCTCGCCGCACCGCCTGACCATCACTAATATTTTCGGAACGCTCGGTGTGGCGAAAACGGCCTTCGCCGCGTCGTTGATGATCGAACAGGAGCCGGCGGCGTGGCGTGCGCTGCGTGAAGCGCGCTGGACACACTCCCAAAACACGGCAAGCGCACCGTCATTGGGTGACGAGCTCGAGTGTCGTGAACGCCGATGCTCAGGGAGGAGTCGAGACGCATTGTCCGTACTGCGCGTTGCAATGCGGCATGACCCTGGTTCCTCGCGGCGACTCCTTCGAAGTAGCGGCGCGAAATTTTCCGACCAATAAAGGGGGTTTGTGTCGCAAGGGTTGGACCGCGGCGGCGCTACTGCGGGCTCCAGATCGCTTGACCACACCATTACTGCGGCGCGGCCCCGACCAGGCGCTGTCGCCTGCGAGCTGGGAAGAGGCGGTCGACTACGTCGCAACGTCACTGCGTTCCATTCAACGGGGCTACGGCCCGAACGCGGTCGGCGTATACGGTGGCGGAGGGCTAACGAACGAGAAAGCGTACGCGCTCGGCAAGTTCGCGCGCGCGGTCTTACGCACCAAGAACATCGACTACAACGGGCGGTTTTGCATGGCTTCGGCGGCCGTCGCGAACCAACGTGTGTTCGGTATCGACCGGGGGCTGCCCTTCCCGCTGAGCGACATTCCGGGTGCCGACGTGATTCTCCTCGCCGGCGGCAACCCGGCAGAAACCATGCCGCCGTTGATGCAATACTTCGAAGCGCAACGCGCCGCCGGAGGTAAGCTGATCGTCGCCGATCCACGACGCACACCGACCGCAGAGAGCTGCCAATTGCATCTGCAGCTCACTCCAGGCAGCGACGGGGCGCTCGCCAACGGACTGCTCCACATCGCGATTCGGGAAAAACTGATTGACGAAGCGTTCATCGCCGCGCGCACGGTCGGCTTCGCCGCGGTCCAGAAAAGTGTCGCTTCGTATTGGCCAGACCGCGTCGAGCGCATCACCGGCGTGCCGGCGGCGAGCCTGATTCAAGCCGCGCGTCTGCTCGGAAAGGCGAAGAATGCGATGATAATCAGTGCCCGGGGTCCCGAGCAGCAGACGCGCGGCGTAGATAATGTCATCGCACTCACCAACCTAGTCTTGGCGCTAGGCCAGGTGGGCAAGCCGAGCTCGGGTTATGGCTGCCTCACCGGGCAAGGCAACGGTCAGGGCGGACGCGAGCACGGTCTGAAAGCGGACCAATTGCCCGGCTACCGCAAGCTCTCGAGCACCGCGGACCGGGCGCATGTCGCCGCGGTTTGGGGCATGGACCCCGACGACTTACCACCGCCGGGGCTACCGACCATGGAGCTGTTCGAGACTCTGGGGCAGCGGGGAGGCGTGCGCGGCCTCTGGGTGATGGGCGCGAACCCGGTTGTGTCTGCGCCCGACGCAAAGTCCTTGGAAGCTCGCATGGCCAAACTCGATTTGTTGGTCGTATGCGACCTGTTCTTGTCGGAAACAGCGGCGCTCGCCGACGTCGTTTTTCCCGTGACGCAATGGGCCGAGGAAGAAGGCACGACCACCAATCTCGAAGGGCGCGTCTTGTATCGGAGGCTCGCCCTCGCGCCGCCGCTTGGGGTACGGAGCGACTTGGAGGTCATGCACTTGGTCGCGACGGCACTTGGGCGCGAGCAATATACGAGCGTCGAGCCGAGGGCGGTGTTCGACGAGCTCGGGCGGGCGAGTGCAGGCGGCAAAGCGGACTACAGCGGCATCACTTATGCCAAAATCCAGGCAGAAGAGGGTGTATTTTGGCCGTGCGATGCCGCGCACCCTGGTGGCACACCACGCCTTTTCGCCGAACGCTTTGCTACCCCCGACGGGCGAGCGCGCTTCTTTCCGGTGGAATACCGCGGTCCGGCGGAGCAACCGGACGAGCAATACCCGCTGTACCTCACCACCGGGCGCATCATGGGGCAATACCAATCGGGCGCCCAGACACGCCGCGTTGAAGAACTAAATGCGGCGGAGCCGGTCGCGTTCGTCGAAGTGCATCCGGACACTGCCGCGGGCCTGCGCATCCAAGACGGGGCGCTAGTCCACGTCGAGACGCGACGTGGGCGCGCCACCTGCAAGGCGCGCTACAGCCGAGCTATCCGCTTCGACACGCTCTTCATGCCCTTTCATTACGCCGGCCGAGGGCGCGCCAACACCCTCACCACCACCGCCGTAGACCCCGTCTCGAAAATTCCAGAGTTCAAGATTTCCGCGGCCAGGTTGCTTTTGGCGAACGAGGATGGCCGCGACGCCACGACATTGAAATAACGATCGGAAGGATGGTGGAACGCGCCGAACACGTGGCGGAAACCAGGCCCACGCATGCTCAGCATCAGAGATCTTTCATGGCTGAAACACCCAAGTTCATTCAAGGGGTCTACTCCTTCCGTGGTGCGGGGCTGGAACGCGCCGTCCCGTTGCAGCCGCCTGCAACCCATCAGGTCCCGTTCGATAAACGCGCGCAGTTGGTCTACCTGCGGGCCGGCAATTCCAGTGGCGAGCTGATTTATCTCGCGCTGAAGCAGTCTGGGAGGGTGATTAGGCTGTTCCCGGTGGGGGCCAAAGAGGCGATCCACGTTCCACTCGCCATCGTCGAGGATGTCGACCCCGAGAGCGAGCTCGAGCTGTGCTTGGGCGCGGCCGAAGGCAGCAGCGGATTTGTTGTCGTGGATTTGGGCCTCGTGGAGCTCTGACGCCCATGGCGAGCAAGCAAAAGCTCGTGGTCATTGGCAATGGCATGGCGGGGGCGCGGGCGGTGGAGGAGATCCTCGCGCGCGGCGGTGCCGACCAGTTCGAAATTACGATGTTCGGGGACGAGCCGTACGGCAACTACAACCGCATCTTGCTCTCGGAGGTGTTGAACGGCTCGCACGATGCGGCCGACATCTTCCTCAACCCGCTGAGCTGGTACGCCGACAATGGCGTCAAGCTGCACGCGGGCGTGCGCGTGGAAAAGATCGAGCGCCGAGCGCGTCAGGTCATTGGTCAGAACGGCGAGATGGAACCGTACGACCAGCTGATCATCGCCACGGGCAGCGTGCCCTTTATCCCACCGATCGAGGGTCTGTATGGTGCAGATGGCAGCTACAAGCCTGGAGTATTCGTGTTCCGCAGCTTGGACGACTGCAATCGCATCACCGAATACGCGATGAACAAGCGGGCGGCGGCAGTCATCGGCGGCGGCTTATTGGGTCTGGAGGCTGCGCGCGGTCTGCAGAACTTTTCACTCGCGGTCAACGTCATTCAGCGCGGCAACGCGCTCATGAGTCAGCAATTGGACTCGCCCGCGGCGGCCATTTTGCGCACCACCCTCGAGCAGCTCGGCATCGCGGTCCACGTCGACAAAAATACCAGTCATATCATCGGCAGCGAGCGGGTAGAGGGCCTGCAGTTTTCGGATGGCAGCAAGCTCGACTGTGAGCTGGTGGTAATCGCCGCGGGGATCAAGGCGAACAGCGCGATCGCGGCGCGCGCTGGCCTCGCCGTCGAGCGCGGCATCGTGGTCGACAACCACTTACGGACCGACGACCCGCGCATTTTCGCCGTCGGCGAATGCGTACAACACCGTGGGCAAGTGTACGGCTTGGTCGCCCCGCTCTGGGAGCAGGCAAAAGTACTCGCCGACCAACTCACCGGCACGAATCCGGATTCCGCTTACCACGGCTCTAAAATCGCCACGAAGCTCAAGGTGATGGGCGTGGAGGTGGCGTCCATGGGCATCATCGACCCGGCCCACGAGGGCGATGAGGTCGTGCAATTCACCGAGGCCAAAAAAGGCACTTACAAGAAGCTGATCATTCGCGATGGCCGATTGGTGGGGAGCATCCTGCTCGGGGACATCAGCAAGGCGCCGTACCTCGCGCAAGCGTACGAGCGGAACACGCCCGTGCCCGAAGAACGTTTGTCCCTGCTTTTCGACATCGGCGCACCTTCCGAGGCCACGAGCGTCGAGACGATGCCGGGAGAAATGCAAGTCTGCAATTGCAACGGAGTCACCAAAGACAAGATTTCTCTGTGTGTGAAGCAAGGCAAGCGAAGCCTGAAAACGGTCATGGAATCCACGCGCGCTGGCATGGGCTGCGGCGCGTGCAAAGCGCTCGTGTCCCAAGTGATCGAATGGGCCTGCGGCGGCGCAACCGAGGAAGATCCCTCGGCTCATTACTTCGTGCCGGGCGTGCCGCTGGCGCAGCCTGAGCTAGTGGCAAAAATTCGCGAGCGTAAGCTCAAATCAGTCTCCGCCGTGTTCGGTGAGCTCGCCGGCGGAGTCGAGGATCCCGCCAGTAAACCTGGCCTCGCGTCTCTGCTCAGCACGCTGTGGGCGGGCGACTACATCGACGAACGCGACGCGCGGTTCATCAATGACCGCGTGCATGCCAACATCCAGAAGGACGGCACGTTCAGTGTGATTCCTCAAATGCCGGGCGGCGTCACTAGCCCGGCTCAACTACGCCGCATTGCCGACGTCGCGGAGAAGTATCGAGTGCCATTGGTGAAGCTCACCGGAGGCCAGCGCATCGATCTGCTCGGGGTAAAGCGCGAGGACCTACCTAACGTGTGGCGTGATCTGGGCATGCCCTCGGGCTCGGCTTACGGAAAACGTTACCGCACCTGCAAGAGCTGTGTGGGTGTGGAATTCTGTCGCTTTGGCTTGGGCGACAGCATGGGGCTCGCACAGAAGGTCGAGCAGCGGTTTCAAGGCCTCGATGCACCAGGCAAGCTGAAGCTCGCCACCGCCGGCTGCCCGCGCAATTGTTCGGAGGCCCTTTGTAAGGACATTGGCGCGGTTGCGGTCGAAGGCGGCAGATGGGAGCTCTACGTCGGCGGCGCGGCCGGTGCGCACATTCGCAAGGGCGACCTCTTGTGCACGCTCGATTCTCAAGAAGACGTGCTGAAAATTGCTGGGCGCTTCATGCAATTTTATCGGGAACACGCCAGATACTTGGAGCGCACGTACGCCTTCGTACCGCGCATCGGGATCGAAAAAGTCCGAGCCATAGTGGTCGACGACAGCGAGGGTATTGCTGACCTGTTGGACGAAGCCATGCAGCGCTCGGTCGACGCGTACAAAGATCCGTGGCTGGAGGGGGACGCGCCGGCGACCTCGCATCAGTTCACCGAGACCCTCTCCATCGTTCAGTAAGGAGCCTGCGCATGGAAGTCAGACTAGGGCCCATCGCCACCATCCCCGAAGGAGAAGGCCGCACCTACCGCGTCGGCGACGAGCGCATCGCGGTGTTTCGTAGCCGCGACGGCAACTTATTCGCGACGCAGGCTTCGTGTCCGCACCGTGGCGCCCCGCTCGCGGACGGCTTGTTCGGTGGCGCGACGCTGATCTGCCCGCTGCACGCGCTGAAGTTCGACTTACGCACGGGGACTGCTCAGAACAGTGACTGCACGTTGCGGACCTTTCCCGCTCGGCTCGACGCAAGCGGGCACATCCTGATCACGCTGAACGACTGAAGGAGGACTCTCATGGGCTCGGTCGATGCATCGGCAACGAAGGCTACGCGTATCCATCTCTTCTCCTTCTCCACGCCGGCGATGCGAGCTTTCCATTTGAGCTGGTTGGCGTTTTTCGTCTGCTTCTTCGCCTGGTTTTCGCTCGCTCCGTTGATGCCTGTGATCAAGCAGGAGTTCGGGCTGAGCAAGGTCCAAATCGCCAATATCAATATCGCGGCCGTGGGCATTACCGTCCTAGTGCGGCTGCTCGTGGGTCCGCTCGCGGACAAGTACGGGCCGCGGCGTACGTACGTCGCCTTGCTCGCGCTCGGCGCGTTGCCGGTCGCCGGCATCTCGCTCGCCCACAGCTACGAGTCTTTTTTGATTTGCCGCCTGTTAATCGGCGGCGTGGGCGCAAGCTTCGTCATCACCCAATATCATACGTCGGTAATGTTCGCCCCGAACGTCGTGGGCACGGCCAATGCGACGAGCGCCGGCTGGGGTAATTCAGGTGGTGGGGTGACGCAATCGGTGATGCCGTGGGTGCTGGCGGGCGTGCTCGGCCTAGGCGTGGCCCAAAGTTTGGGCTGGCGGCTCTCGATGCTGTTACCCGCCCTAATGATGTTGATCGTGGCGGCGCTCTATTGGAAGCTCACTCAGGATTGCCCGCAGGGAAATTACCGTGACCTGCGCGCGCAGGGCATCGAAATCAGCGGGAAAAAGGGCGGCTGGCAGGTCTTCAAAGCCGCAATGAAGAACTACCGGGTTTGGATGTTATTCATCACTTACGGCGCCTGCTTCGGCGTGGAGCTGTTCGTCCACAACGTCGCCGCGAGCTACTACGTGGACCGTTACAAGCTGAGCTTACAAGCGGCGGGCATGGCCGCCGGCTCGTTTGGGCTGCTGGCGTTGTTCGCGCGCGCCGTAGGCGGCATCCTGTCCGATCGCTTCGCGCGCTTGCGTGGTCTGGATGCACGCGCCCGCCTGCTCTTCGCATTGATGTTGGGCGAAGGTCTAGGCCTGCTCTGGTTTTCGAAGACCAATACGGCGACCGCCGCCGTGGTGGCCATGATAACGTTCGGGCTTTTTACGCACATGGCGTGTGGGGCCACGTATGCGCTGGTGCCGTTCATCGATCGCAAATCGCTGGGCGGCGTCGCAGGCATCGTGGGCGCGGGCGGCAACGTCGGCGCGGTGGCCGCAGGCTTCTTGCTGAAGGCGGTGGGCAACGTGCAAACCTGCTTCGCCGTCCTAGGGCTGACCGTGCTGGGCGCATCGGCGTGTGCGGTGGCCGTTCGCTTCAGTCTCGCGCACAAGGCGAGCGAGCAGGAGTTGTATGAGGCGGCAATACGAGAACGTGAGCTCCTGACGACGCGCATGGGTCAGCCGCTGACTACGGTTTGAACCGCTTTTAGCGCGCGGTAGGCTCGGGGCCCCGTGACTGTGACGGCTGGTCGCCGACCCGGCCTCGTGACGACCGGCTACGTCGGGCGGGCGGCGGTGACTCCTGCGGCATTTTGAGTTACGAGTGCTCCGATATGTCCAGGCGCTCACCTCAGCCGCCCGTCTAGGATGGACCGCTTCGACCGTCACGTCGCTCGCACCTGCATAGTCGTTCCCTGCTACAACGAAGAAGAGCGCCTGGATATCCCGGCCTTCGAGCAGTACGTTGCGGATACGATCGACGTATGTTTCGTGCTCGTGGATGACGGGAGCAAAGACTCGACACTTTCGATAATTCAGGGCTTGGCCGCGAAGCATCCGGACCGAATTCGCGCGTTGGATGTGGCTCCCAATCAGGGCAAGGCAGAGGCGGTTCGCCGCGGCATGTTGCTCGCGATGGAAGGGCAACGATTCGACTACGCCGGATTCTGGGATGCGGATCTAGCGACTCCTTTAGACGTCATCGAAGTGTTCGCTAACGTCTTGAACCGTCTGCCGCGAGTGGACATCGTGCTCGGAGCACGCGTCGCGCTGCTGGGCAGACAAATCGAGCGCAAGGCGAGCCGCCACTACCTGGGTCGAATGTTTGCCACGGCGGCCAGTATCGTTTTGTCCCTTCCCGTTTACGACACTCAATGCGGCGCGAAGCTCTTTCGGGTGAACGACCATGCGCGAACTCTTTTCGCCACGCCCTTCGGCTCGCGCTGGATTTTCGACGTCGAGTTGATCGCTCGCTATTGTCGAGAGCGTTCAGGTTTGGTGGGCATCTACGAATTACCACTAGACCGCTGGTCGGATGTCGGTGAGTCGAAAGTTCGCCCAGTCGATTTCCTGCGCGCGGTCGGGGAAATGGGGCTGATTTTCCGCACGTATTCTCGGCACGGAAAACGTCGCCGCGCGCTTCAGCTCATGACTTCGCGAATCGTTCGCTACGCGGCCGTTGGCGCCGTCGGCACCGGCTTCCATTTCGCCGTGCTCGACCTCGTGGTCGAGGTGCTTCGACTCAAGCCCGTTCTCGGGTCCGTTTTAGGCGCCAGCGTGGGAGCGCTCGTAAATTACGTGCTCGACTACCACGTGACCTTCGCCAGTAAAGCCGCGCACGGCGTGACGCTGCCACGCTTTCTCACCGTGGCCGCGTTAGGCATGCTGCTCGACGGCCTTGTCCTCAAGGTCGCCACCGAACAGCTCGGTCTAGCTTACGTCGTTGCCCAGGCAGTGGCCACGACCCTCGTGTTCGGCTGCGGCTTCGTCTTGAACAAGCACTGGACGTTCGGGCGTGCCCTTACTTGAGGACCGTGATCGTCGAGCAGGCGAGACCGAAGCTGTTCAAGGTATTGCCGCTCCCGCCGGTGGGCTGCTGTGAAACGGCGATTTGGTTCGCGGCGCACGTGATCCCGTTGAACGAGCTGCCACCCGTCTGTCCGCCGATCAGCGCGGTGTCAGTCGTCGCACCGATGACCAGCGCATAGCCGGGCCCCGGGCCAACACTCAGCGGCGCGCACTTGAACCATAAGGCATCGATGAAGCTGCCGCTGCGCCCCTGAAAGCCTACGATCACCTGATTTGCGGGACAGAGCGCCGTTTGCGCCATCGACTTGGATGCCTCTCGAACGGGCAAGACGCCAGCTTGGCTGGTCGTGATTGCATACGGCGCTTGCGCCCCCATGGTCAACGTACCGCAAATGCCAGACACGCTTCGCAGATAACCCGCGTCGGTTCCAAACGTTCCATTGAAACCGATCAACACCTGACCCTGCGGACAGGCGTCATCCCGACTGATCCCACCGCTGGTTCCGGTCTGGTGCACGATCGCATTCTTCGTGCTGCCGACGCTCAGGCTTTTTGGCTGAATCGTCGGTTGCGAGCCGCCCGTTCCGGCGCTTCCGCCACCCGCGCCGACGCCTCCGTTTCCACTGCCAGAAGAGCCGGGCTTGCCACCCGCGCCTCCTCCTCCTCCTCCGGCGCTACTACCGCTGCCAATGCCTCCACCGCCGGGACCGTTACTTCCGCCTGCGCCTCCTCCGCCGCGGCCGTTGGCTCCCCCCGCGCTACCGATGCCGAGCCCGCCCGCACCCCCTACGCTGCCCCCGCTAGAACCAACGCTTCCGTTGCCGCCCCGCGTGCTGGTGTCAGCGTCCGAGCCGGACCCACCCGTGCCGATCTCGCTCACGCCGCTCGCACCAGATGTTCCGTCCCCGAGGGAGCCTGCGTCACCACCGTCGTCCTCGAGCAGAGAACGATTCAACGGTGCATCGATGGCGGTAGCGCAGCTCGACGATACAAGGAGCACGCACACGGCGCCGATTCGCAAAATTCCCATGCTGACCCTCTTCGATACGCCTAGCCGCAAGGCGAGATAAGAGCGGGTCCCTGAAACTCATCCTACCTCGAGGCTGGCACGTTGCGGCGGGGGTCGGCTGAGCTTCCGCGATTGCCAGAGTGTGGGACATCGGCGGTTCGAGTGCGCGGTTTCGGTCTCGACGCTCGCCGCGCATCAACCGGCTACGCCCAACGCCCGCACGACGAAATAAGCCACGGCAGCGATCAGAGCGGCACATTGAATCGTGAGCAGCCAGGCCCACACCACCTTCAACGCAATATTCCAATTCAACGTGTTGGCGTGTGTCACGGACCCAACACCGATGATGCCGCCGGCGATGGTGTGGGTGGTGGACACCGGGATGCCCAATGCGGTGGCGATGAACAGCGAGATCGCGCCGCCCGTCTCCGCGCAAAAGCCCTGATACGGCTTGAGCTTGGTCAAGCGCATGCCCATCGTGCGTACGATGCGCCAGCCGCCAGCCAGCGTACCGAGCCCCATCGCCGCGTGGCAGGCGAGCACGACCCAGAGCGGTATGTGCGAGCTCGCGTTCAGTACGCGGTGTGAGATCAGCAAAGCGAAGATGATACCCATCGTCTTCTGCGCGTCATTCCCACCGTGACCGAGGCTCATGCCAGCCGCAGAAACGAGCTGCAGCCGCCGAAACCAGCGCCCGACGGCGGCCGGCGTTTGTCGCTTCAAAAGCCAAGCCGAGGCGACCATCAAGCTGCTCGATAGGACCAAGCCAATCATCGGTGAAGCCACGATGAACGCGATGATGACCAACAGCTTTTTGATCTTGATCACGGACAAGCCCGCCTTGGCGAAGCCCGCGCCAATCAGCCCCCCCACGAGCGCGTGTGACGAGCTCGTGGGGATGGCCAGCCACCAGGTGATGAGATCCCAGCCAATTGCACCGGCGAGCGCGCCGGCAATCACCGCGTCCGTGACCACATGCGGGTCGATGATGCCCTCGCCCATGGTGCGCGCGACATGCAGCGGGAAGATCAGGAATGCAATGAAGTTGAAGAAGGCCGTCCAAATCACGGCCCAGTGCGGTTTGAGCACATGGGTCGCGACGACGGTGGCGATGGAGTTCGCGGCGTCGTGAAAGCCGTTGCAAAAATCGAATACGAGGGCGATCGCGACGATCACATAGATGGCGGTCATCAGGCGTTGTCCAAAACGACGTTTTCCAAGACGTCGGCCACGTCGTTCGACCGGTCGGTGATGAGCTCGAGCGTTTCGTAAATTTCTTTCCACTTCAGCAGCAGAATTGCATCGCGTACGTCATCGAACAGACGCGCGACCACGTCTCGCGCAATGGCGTCGGACTTAGCCTCGAACGCGCGCAGCTCGCTACAAATATCCAGAATCTTCGCTCCGGATTTCAGGTTTCGCAGGAGCCCAATTCCCTCGGCGAGCTTGCCTGCTGCGCCGTTGGCCAAGCTCACGAGCTCCTTCACCTCACCCGGCAGACTTCCTTCCTTGTAGCGGGTCAGGCAATAGGCCGACTCCTCGATGGCATCCATCACGTCGTCCAAACGCGCGATCAAGTCGTGGGTGTCGAGCCTGTCCAGCGGGGTGATGAAGGTCTTGTGCAGCTCGAGCACGATGCGGCGTGTGATGTCGTCGCACTGAGCCTCGATTCGTTTGATATCGCGGGCCGCATCGGCGACATCGTTCTTGGCGCTCACCGCGTCGAGCAAGATTTGAGTGCTCTTCACGATCAACTGCGTGTGCTGCTCGAGCTCGTCGAAAAAGTGGGTCGCTTTCGGTAGCAGGTGCATCGCCTAGTAATGCGCCGTGGGCGCGCGCCCACGGGTGACATGTTCGTGACGCGTTCGTGGCAGCGGCTCTCGTTGTCTGGTTATCCCCGCCCCAGGCGGCGCGGGTCGCTCTGACGCCGAAGTTCCTGCACCGCCGGACCGGACCTAATCCCGCGCCCGCCGTTCGCCTGACACCAACGCGCACGGTTCAGCCCTCCGCAAGCCATGAGCGTCGTAACATTTCGAGCGTTACGCGCAGGTCCTGCAAGCGGCGCGCGCCCACGCGCGCCGTCCAATCTTTTTCCTGCTCTTCGACGAAGGCGCGGACGGCGCGGGTGAATGCGCGCCCGCGCGAGGTGAGAGTAACGAGACTAGCGCGGGCGTCTTGCGGGTCAGCGACGCGCTCGACGTAACCGTGTTTTTCCAGGTGATCGACGAGCGCGCTCATCGACTGTTTGGTGATGCGGGAAGCGTGCGCGAGCGTCGTCAGCCGCGCGCCTTCTGGGTGAGTATCTCGCAAAAACCGGGGGCTGCTTCGGCTGTCACGCGGCGGACCTCGCCGGAGGTGCGATCCCCGGTATGCCACCTAGTACCCCGCGAGCGGCCGACATCCGCGCCCAGGCGCTGGCTTCATGGTCGTATCGAGACTTCGAGCGCGCGATGCGCCACGGCACGCGCCCGGACGGTAGAAAGCTCGCCGAGACCATGCCTTGGCGCGCGATGTCTAAGCTCACCGACTCAGAGGTGCAGGCGCTTTACGCTTATCTGACCCACTGAGTTCGAAGGCGGGCAGCCGATGAGCCGCAAGTACGCACTGACTCCCGCGACAATCGAGATAATATCCCGACGCCGCCCTCTGTGAGCCCGGAAACAGCAAACATGGGCGAGTTCCGGCCGTCGCTATTAGCGCCGCCCACATGATGGATGGGCTTCCACCCCATCGGCCTAGCGGCTACACACGGCCAGCACTTGCTTGAGATCCGTTTGCCCAGCAATGACTTTCTGAACCCCGTCTTGCAGCAACGTGGTCATGCCGGCTGCGCGCGCCAGCTTGCGGATATCGTCGATCGATGATTTTTTCTGGATCGCGACTTTCAGCGGGTCGTCGGTGACCAATAATTCGTGCAGCGCGACACGGCCGCGATAGCCCGAGTTGCCGCAGGCGTTACAGCCCTTGGCGCGCCACAGCTTGAGACCGAAAGAATGCTCGCTCCGAAGCAGCTCCGCGAACGGTTCGGCGCCGTACAGCACGGATAGCTCGTTGAGCTCTTTGTCATCCGGCACGTAATGCTCGCGGCACTGCTTGCACAGCCCGCGGGCAAGGCGCTGAGCAAGCACACCGAGCAGTGCATCGGCAAAGCTGAACGGGTCGAGCCCCATGTCAATCAGGCGCGTGACGGTTTCGGGGGCGCTATTGGTGTGCAGTGTGGACAACACTAGGTGGCCGGTGAGTGAAGCTTCCACGGCGGTGCCCGCCGTCTCCAAATCGCGCATTTCACCGACCATGATGACGTCCGGGTCAGCTCGCAAAAAGGCGCGCATGGCATGGGCGAAGGTGAAGCCTATCTTGGGGTTCACTTGCACTTGTCTCAGCCCGGCCTGAGTGATTTCCACCGGATCTTCGGCGGTCCAGATTTTCATGTCTACGGTGTTGATGAAGCCGAGCGCGGAGTGGAGCGTCGTGGTTTTACCGGAGCCCGTCGGGCCGACACACAAGACCAAGCCGTACGGCTTTCGAACCACCTGCTTCAACGATTGCAAATTGCGCGCGCTCAAACCCATGTTGTCGAGCGGAATTGGTTTCGATGCCGCCAACACGCGCAGCACGATGTCTTCGTTGTTGTTCACGGTCGGGATCGTGGCTACCCGCAGCTCGATCTGCTTTTCGCCGACACGAAAACGAATTTTTCCGTCCTGGGGCTTTCGCCGCTCGGCGATATCGAGCAGGGCCATGATTTTGAAGCGCGCCACGAGTGGCAAGCGATAGTGCGACGGAATCTCCTGGTAGGCCTCGCAATCGCCGTCGACGCGAAAGCGCACACTCACGGTTCGGTCTTTGCCGTTCGGCTCGATATGAATGTCGGAAGCGCCACGTCGATAGGCGTCAATCACGATCTGGTTCGCCAATTTGATGATTGAATTATCCGACTCTTTGACGCCGCCCGTGTCCGTTTGCTCGGTCTCTTGAATGGCTTGAACGTCGTCGGCGGCCAGCCCTTTCAAGATGTTTTCCATCTCGCTGGTGCGCTTTTTAGCGTCCAATTGATCGAGATAGGTCGGGATGTAACGGTCGAGCTGAGACGGAGTGGCGACCACCTCGCAAACTTGCTTGTGCGCATGTAAGCGCACCGAGTCGATGGCGTCGATGGCGAGCGGGTCGCTCATCGCGACCGTGATCGACCGCGCGTCGGAGTCGAGTGGCAGAATTCGGTTCTTCTCGATGAAATCGCGCGGCAATTCCTCGAGCGCCGCGAAGTTGACCGAGCAACTGTCCAGGTCCACGAAGGGAAGCTGAAATTTACGGGCCAACGTGCTCGACAAATCGACTTCGGAAACCAAACTGAGCTCGACCAAGATCTGCCCAATGCGTTTGCCCCCGCGCTTGCGCTGTTCCGCTAGGGCGAATTCTATGTCGGCCGCATCCGCGAGCCCCGCTTCGATCAGCACCTCGCCGAGACGAGTGCCTTTGCGCTTCTGCAGCAGCGCGGCTTGCTCGACGGCGCCGCTGTCGACGCGCTTGTGCTCGACCAAGATCTGCCCGATTGGCGTGCGTTTTTGGTCCTTTTGAGCCTGAAGGCCCTGCGCGAGAGCAGGGGATCCGACGCGACCGTCCTTTACCAGCATCTCGCCCAACGGCTCGTTCAGCTCGCGCAGCCGAATGCCGTGGTTGTAAAAGAATATTTCTTTGAAGGGTGATGCGTGAGCGGGCGACGCGTAAAAGCCGAGCGGGCCAGGCGGCTCCGGATCCGGATCCACGCTCAAGACGAGGGCGCGGCTCAGATGGATCTTGAGGGCACCTCGGCGCTCGCTCGGCGGCGAGGGCGGACCGCTCTCTGCTCGATGAAAGCCGACATAAGCGATGCGCTCCGCGGCGATGCTTACTTTTCCACTCGCGACCGCTAGCGGGAGATCGGCGACGGTTGGCGAGAAGCGCGGTATCTGGCCGGTATAGCTCTGACCGTCCAGCAGTAATACCGTTACGGTGGCAAGTCCTGGGCTGAAGTTGCGTTCTGCGGGCACGGCTTACCGTGCCTACGGTCGGTTTCCGCCACCCTTCAGGTCTGAGGTCGCGAGGCCCCTCTCAGGGCATTCGCTCGCGTCTTCGTCGTGGACCGCAGGCGGCCAGCGAACGAATTACGGGCGTGTCGGATGAATTTGACATTGAAATTCAAAATCTCATTGGGCCGAGCGTTTGAGCTCAGTGAGCCGGCGCTCGAAATCGGCGACGTTGGCTTTGCTGATGACCTCGACGCCGGTGTCGATGCTGGCGCTCTTGGGGATACGCGCCATTGCCGCGGAGCCCTGGGTTGCCAGCTCGTTCATCCACTTTGCCGAGAGGTAGCCAAACTGAAAAGGTTTCTGAACTACCGTCACCTGGATCGAACCGCGCTCGATACCCGCTAGCGTGCCCTCTTCTTCATCGAACACGGCCGCAAGTACCTTGCCTTGTTTCCCGACGCCCTCGATTGCGGCGGCAATCGCCGGGCCATTGTAGGACCAAAGGCCTACGCACAGCTTCAAGTCAGGATGGGCATTGATCATGTCCTCGACATTGGATCTGGCCTTCGCGCGATCGACGTTGTCTTCACGCTTATCGACGATCTCGACCTGATGACCGGCGACGGCATCTTCGATGCCCTTCAGACGTTGCGCGGCGTTGTTCGCCGAAAAATTGCCGACGAAAACCGCGATTTTGCCGCCCGTGGGCAAAAGCTGGACAATCTGCTCGCCAAGCGCGCGTCCGCCCTCGTAATTATTGGTTCCGATATAGAGGAGGCGTTTGGACTTTGGTGCGTCGGAGTCGAAGGTCGTGAGCTTCAACTGTGTGGCCACCTTGTTTAGCACGCTTACTTGGTCGTCCGGTGCGACGACACTGGTAGCGATGGCGTCATAGCCCTGAGCCGCGAGATTCTGCAGAATTTGATTCTGTTCTTCGGGGGTGCCGTTGAGCGGCATCTTGATGTCGACCTGAACTCTGGCTTCTTTCTCGTACTTATGAATACCCGCCGCGGCAATTTTCCAAAATTCAGAGGCAGTATTGGTGACGAAGGCGAGCTTCACCACTCTATTACTGGGCTGATCTTTCGTGTGCTTGCTGCAGCCGAGCACGACCGTCAAGAGGAGTGAAATAGCAGCCAGTCGTCGCTGAACGAGGCGGGATTTCCAGTGTAGTCTTGTCATTTGCGGTCCCTCGAAGAGGAGGACGGGCCTAGCTCGAGCCGTCGCTCCCGCGACTGTCGCAAGGTGTAAACGGAAGTAGCGGCAGGTTCTCACGAGCGCGCCACTCATGTAGCGCCTGCGCCCGGCGCTCGGCCGGCGGATTACCGTGCCTCGTGATCATGTGCATGCTCGATCGAAGCGCGGAGCGGCGCCGGCAGAAGCGAGAGATTGACGATCAGCTTGCCATCGTGAACGGCGCGGATGGACGCACCCGGGAGCACGGTCTGCCCAACGCCCTCGATTTCGACCAAGAGCTCGTGCTCATGCACAGCGACCACGGCGCCAAACGCCGCGCCGTCCTCGCGCTCGAACAGTTGATCACCAATCTTGACGGGTACATTTTGTGGCATGGTCACTCGACCGTAGCTTGTCCGGCTCGGGTAAAACAGACCGGGGGTTGCTCCGCCGAGGGAAGACACGAATTGGGCTCCAGGAACGCGGATGTCTCTTATTTTTCGGTTGGCAAGTCGTGCCGCCGGCGTTCGTGCCCGCGGACTTCTCGCGCTACGCGTCTCAGGGGGCAGGGACGATCAGCCGAATGCCCCGCTTGGCAACCTCGATGCGGACTCGGCGACTAGCGGGCCACTCCTCCCCGTCCAACTGCGTGGCCAGTGGCGCGCCGCCTTCGGGCGCGAAGATTTCTAGATCCATCGTCGAAGCACGCAGTGTCTTGGAGTGCTCGAGCCCCAGGTCTTGGAGTATGTCCTCGTTGAGCGGAACGAATTCTAGGTCGCGGATCGCCTTCGAGACCCAGTCGTTCTTTCCCACGAAAGGCACCAGCTCGAAGATACCGTCGTCGTGCTCGGATTTCTCGTCGAACACCCAAGCGCCCGCGTAGACGCGCGTGTTCTTCACGATCAAATCACTCAGGCCCTCGAGCTCGACGCGCCGTCCATCCAGGGTAGCGACCACGCGCATCCTATCTTCGATGACGTAGGACTCGAGGAACGTCTTTAGGAATGCCCCGGCATAGACGATGTGGTCGCGATAAAGCTCCTTTAGAGGGCCGAGTGTCTCGACGAGCGCACGGTCCTTGTTTCGTTGCGCGAGCACGCGCGCGGACAGGCCCCAGCCGCACGAGTCGAAGAAAAATTCGGCGGCGGCGCTGGCGTCTCCGGCGCGGTAGATCCCCACGTCGAGCCGGGTCTCATGTGCCGCACGGATGACGTCGACGTTGCGCGCGAGCGCGTCATCGTCTCCTTGCAGACCGAAGCTCTTGCCTTGGTCGTTGGCCGTGCCAGTCGGAAGCATGCCCATTGCCACGTCCTCGCGTCGCTTGCTCGAGTACAAACCGGCGGCGACCTCGCGGAACGTGCCGTCGCCGCCCATCGCGATGACCGCCCGGTATGAGCCTGCATCGAGCCCCGCGCGGACGGCCGCGATGGTCTTGCCTTCGGCCAGCGTGGGGAGGAGGTCGGTGGCGATCCCTGCGTCCTTCAACAGGGCGAGGGCGCGGTCGATGCGCTCCTGATTCTTACCGCTCTGCGCGGTTGGGTTTCCGACGAGGAGATGCGTGGCCATGGCGCACGAGTATAGCGAATGACCGGCGCATAGGGTCGTGGAGCGCTGCCGCCTTTACTTGCAAGTAGTTGAAAGCTTGCAGGGTTGCGGAGTCCGCCGGGCCACGAATTATGCTCAGCGAAGTCACCCTCTCGAACACGCATAAAAGCGGAAGGCGTCGCGAACCGCGCGCGATTGGAGGTGCAACGCTGGATCGCGATCGCCCAACCGCCTCGTCGCTACCCGACAACAGCGGTGAGGCCGCCGAGCTGCCGCTCATAAGTGGCGGTGGCAAGGCAGCCTCGTCGAGAGAGGATTTGCCGATACCTTAGTTGCAATTGAGGCGAGCAGGGCCGAAGGCAACGTCGTCGATCCACATTTCGCCTGCGGTTGGGCCCGTCCCGAAGCGTTGCATGCCGATGCGCTCCCGCGTCACCGCGGGGATTGCGGCCTTGGTTATCGTGCCGATCAGCTCGCCGTCGGCCCAAGAGGTAAAGTCGCCCATTCCTCCTATGCCCGTGATTTGCCACTCCCAGCATACCCAAGCGCCCATCTTCATGGCGATTTTCGAAGTCTTCCCGGCGTCTCCATTTTCGAGATTGACCCCTAGAACTGCGTCCTGCCCGTTGACGCCAGTATTGATGGAACGGACTCCAGTTTTACTCTCGGCATTTCGTGCCTCGACGTACACCTGATGCGCAGTCAATGGCACCATGGTGTAAACCCAGGCGCGGCCCCAAATCACATTGCCCGGAGCGGGGAAGGTCTTGGTCTCCGAAATGAAGGTCGAGCCAGAAGCGGTGCCCAAGGTGATGTGTACGGAGCTGGCGCTGTTGTGGCCTTTGTCCGAGACCAGCTCGATCTTGTTGGTGGGAATGCTGTTGTCCAAAGTCCAATCCGGCCCGAGCGCGGTGCGCTCGAAACCGTCGCAGAATGTTCCAGGGCAGGCCGCCGCACCGCCGCCGCCCGCAGAGGAGCCTCCGCCGCCCG
>CAHJWM010000068.1 GCA_903642325.1 Myxococcales bacterium
CGGCGTCGGAGTTGCCGCTGCCCGCGGCGTCGGAGTTGCCGCTGCCCGCGGCGTCGGAGTTGCCGCTGCCCGCGGCGCCGGTGTTGCCGCCCCCGTTAGGCCCGACGTTGGAGTCATCCGTGGGAATTTTGCTCCTATCCACGTCCGTAAGGAGCGTGCAGCTCGAAACGCCAACGAACACGCCGAAAGAGGCAAGGGCCAAAGAGAGGGTGACTGAACGCATTGAGATACCTTGGCGCGAAGACGCGCGGGCCGCCATTTTTCTCAAGTTAGGGGCGCGAACGCAAGGGGGGCAGGTTAGTCTAAGCTCGTTTTTTCGCCGAGCACCGGGAATGCCCCATGAACGTGCACCTGATCGACGGGACCTACGAGCTCTTTCGCGCATTTTACGGCGCGCCGTCGGCTAAAAACTCGGCCGGCGTCGAGGTCGGCGCAGCTCGGGGGCTCGCGCGCAGCATGCTGGCGCTGCTGCGCGAGCCCGGTGTCAGCCACGTGGCAATTGCGTTCGATCACGTCATCGAGTCGTTCCGCAACCAGTTGTTCGACGGGTACAAGACCGGGGAGGGCATCGACCCTGACCTGTGGGGACAGTTCGGATTGGCGGAGCGGGTCTGTGCGGCGCTCGGCATCGTGGTCTGGCCCATGGTCGAATTCGAAGCAGACGACGCGCTAGCCACGGCGGCCGTGCGCTTCGCCTCGGAGCCAGAGGTGGACCAAGTCTTCATTGCATCTCCAGACAAAGATCTGGCCCAGTGCGTGATCGGCGAGCGCGTCGTGTGTCTAGATCGCATGCGCAAGAAATTGCTCGACGAGCCGGGCGTGAGCCTAAAGTTCGGCGTGACGCCCGCGCAGATACCCGACTACTTGGCGCTCGTGGGTGACAGTGCGGACGGGATTCCCGGCGTTCCGCGCTGGGGCGCGAAGTCTGCCGCCGCAGTGCTCACCGCGTGCGGAAGATTGGAGAATATCCCCGATTCGCCGAGCGCGTGGCCCGTCACTATTCGCGGCGCGAGCGCGCTCGCAGAAAGTCTCGCGGGCTGTCGCTTGGACGCCCTCCTGTACAAGCGCCTGGCCACGTTGCGCACGGACGTGCCCCTGAGCGAGACCCTGGCGGACTTGGCCTACCGCGGCGCTTCGCGGGGCCCGCTCGCGGCGATCGCTGCCGAGCTTTCAGACGCGACACTGATCGAGCGTGTGACCGAGCTCGCTCACTGACGCTCATCACCAGCCGGCGCCGTGCGAAGCCGCTATGCTAGCATCAGCCGCAATCATGAAACGAGGCGCGGCGTGGTCCTGCGGGTTGGTCACATTGCTCGGTGGGCTCACCTCCGCGTGGGCGGTCGATACGCAGGGCGGCTCGTCGCTACAAGCGGGTGGCCTGAGACCGCCGGAGGCCGTGCCGAGCGACGCCAGCAGCATGCCTTCTGCGCCGACCGAGGCGAGGCTAGACCGCGCAGACAGAGAAGACAGCGGCCGTGGTCTGGAGTTCGTGTGGCTGAACGCCGAGCTTGGGCCGGAGTACCTTGGCCTCGAAACTCTGCGCGCCAAGCACCTGGTCGATTCGAGCTCGAGCAAGGGCGCCGGCATGTCGTACGGCGCCGGTGCCGGCGTGCGCTTACTGGTATTTACGTTCGGCGCGCGTTTTCGGCTCGCCAATTTCTCCGATTACCAGCTTTGGACGCTGAACGCCGAGGCCGGCATGCACTTCCCGCTCGGACGCATCGAGCCGTACGTCACGCTCGGAGGCGGCTATGCGTCCTTGGGCGATTTCGGTCCGAAAGTCGGCGTCGCGTCAAACCATGCCCGTGGCTTCGACGCCCGCGCGGGTTTCGGCCTCGATCTGTATTTGAGCAACACTTTTTCGCTGGGCGGCAATCTGACCACCGACGTGTTGTTCCTCAGCCGCTCGACAAGCCTCGTGATCCCTGTTTCGACCAGCCCGGAGCAAGACGCGGCCGCAGCGGTCAATGGTGGAGAGCACGGATCCGGCATCGGTGTGGGCGGCACGCTCAGCGTCGTCGCGGGCCTGCACTTCTGATGCTCCGCGGGCGCCAGCGACGGTGATGCCATGATCGCCTCGGCGGCGGCGCTGCTCTTTCTTCTACCGCTCGCGCTGGCGTATCTGGTGTGGCGGCGGGTCAGCGTGCTCGGCCGGGTATCGCGCCGCTTGACGGTGCTCATGGCCGTGGGCGGCGGCCTCGGCGCGGGCTTGGCAGCGTACTTCGAGCGGGCCGTGCTGTCCTTCACGGGCCTTTCGCTCGAAGTGTCGGTCAGCGGCGAAAGCGGCGCGCTCCTGGCGATGTTTCTGCTCGCCGCGCCGCTCGAAGAGGCCGTCAAAGTGGCCGTAGTTTGGCCACTTTATCGCAGCCGCCGCATCGACGGTCCGCGTTTGGGCGTGGCTTACGCGAGCGCGGCGGGGGCCGGATTCGCGGCCGTCAAGGGCGCCTTGGCGGTGGGCTTGGGCGGAGGTGCCGGTATCGGCGTGCTGCGCGCGCTGGTCAGCGCCCCCGCGCAGCTGTTCTTTGCCGGGCTGTGGGGCTACGCGCTCGGCACGCGCCGTTCACCCCGCGCGCGCGCGGGCCACTGGTTCTCTTGGGTTTGGCTCTTGGCGACGTTGCTACATGGCCTCTATGACCACATCGTGTGGGGCCGTGGCCCGGGCTTGCTGGTGACGGTCATTCCACTCTTCGTCTTCATGGGTGTGGGCGCGTGGGTCGCGCTGCGCGACGTGGCTCCCGATTCCGTCCCGCACCCGCGCTCGCTCTTGCCCGACCCGCCTACGTTACACCGCATGCGCGAGGCGCTGCGACCCGTCGATCACAAGCTGATGCTGCGCTGGATCCTGATCGGGGCCTTCGTGACGCTCGGTTTGATCATTGCCTTGCTCACCGTCGCCGTCCTCCTCGGTCATCGGCTGGGCGTCGACTTTTCGCTCGCCGACGAGTCCGACGTGCGCTCTTCCGGGCCCCTGATTCTGCTCGGCGCCGCCGTGCTCTTGGCCTTTCCCCTGGCGGGCTATTTGGTGGCGAAAGCCAGCGCCGCCCACACGGTTCTGGAGCCTGCATTGGCGGCGGCACTCGCTTTGACCGCGCTCGTCACCATGTTGTTCATGACGGCTCCCATCGGCGTGTTGTTTGCGCTCGCCGTCGCCCCACTCGCCTTTGGTCTGGCCTGCGGTGGCGCCTGGATCGGCCTCGAGCGCTGACCGGGTCGACCGCACTTGGGTGAGGCTCCGGCGCGCGGCTGGGGTCACTACAAAACCAGCCCTTCAAACTCGCTCCGAGTTACTTTTTCGTTGCCCGGTAACGTTCGTAATCGCCGCTCGTCAAGAGCGGGTCTTCGGGGATGCCGAGCAGCGGCGGCGCTTGCTCGGGAGCGTAGCTCGGGTCGAAAACGCGGTTCAGATCGAAGCCCACGAAGCGCCCGAGCAGGTGCGGGCTTTCGCTGACCCAGAGCATGCGGCGCCCGGTGTCCATGACTACGCCGTGGGTGGCGATCAGGGCGTTGATCGCGGAGCGATCTCCGAGCGCGAGCGCGCGTTCGCCGGTGCCTTTGCGATCCCGGAGCAGCGCGACGGCGTCGGTCACGGCTTCCGGCGCGGTCAGACGATCCGGCAGGCGCGACAAAAGCTCGTCGCCCCGCGTGCGGCGCGGCAAAGTCGAGGTTTGAGCACGCACGCGAAGGTTTTTGAGATCGCCTGCACGCGGACCTTCGAAGTGATTCGTGGTGGCGGCTTTGGGCGCCAAAAAACGCACGAAGTTCGGCTCACCAGGCACTCGCTCCACCGCCGCGGCGTGACCAGTCCGGTCGGTCAGAATGACGATGTGGCTGACCAGCGCTGGCTGGGCGGCGAGCGCGTTCAGCGCTTCTTCGGTGGTGTGCGCCGTGGACAGCACGCGCCGCAGCGCGTGGACCACGGGTTCTCCCTGCGCTCGCGGTTGGCCGCCGCGCGCGCCGTGCACCACCACCGCTACCCCTTCGGCGTTCATGCCGCTGACCACGCCGATCAGCCCTGGCCAGGCCACCGAGGCAAAGGGAATTTGCCCGCTTTCTTGCACGAAGAAGACGGCCTTGTGATCGTCGAAGACTTCGTCCACCTCGAAATCGAAGGCGCGCGCCAGAATGCCGCCGCCGCCGACCAGCGCGTCACCCCCGAGCGTGAAGGTGGTGCAGCCAATCAGCGGCGAATGCTCGAAGGAGAGCGCAATGTCGTACAATGCATTCAGGTACACGAAGCGCTGGTAAGTCGGAAAGACAGCGCGGTAAGGGTCCGGCTCGAAGCCACGCGCCCCCGCCGCAATCTCCCTCAGCCGCGCCGGGCTCATGCCGCGATCCACGTGCGCGTAGCGGAGCTCGGCCAAGTCGAGGAGCACGTTGCGGAGCACCGGGTTCGATACCTGCTCGCGAAAACGCCCTAAAAGGATGCCCTCGTTCTGAACCATCTCCGGATAAAGCAGGCGCGCATGAGCAAATCCGATCTGCTCGGGGGTGCCCCGTAACCCGACCTCGAGCAGCTTGCCCCGCGACAAAGCGTACGAATCAGCGAAGCGCCGGAGCAGCGGGGTGGGTCGCGTTTCCGCGCCGCTCGGCAGCTGCACCGAAGGCGGCGTGAGCCGAGCCCGCGCGCCCACGCCCACGTGCAGCGCCGCCAGTGCGAGCAGCAAGGTGGCGAGGGTCAGCGTGCCCCAACGTCTTCGCCAAAAGCTCATGCGCGCAGCCTGGGCGCGGTCAAAAGCGTGTAGAGCACGCGGTACACGATCCGCGCCGGATCCTTCACGTTGTGAAAGTGCGTCACACGCTCGTGCTCTGGAGGGTAAATCACGCGCACTGGCACCTCCACTAGCTGCCAGCGCTGCAGCACCGCGCGCAGGATGAGCTCCGCTTCATAGCCGTAACCGCTGGCCTGCCCGCCCAAGGCGAGCGTCTCGGGCAACGGGTATCGCCTCAACCCGCACTGCGTGTCGGACAGCGTGCGACCGAGCGCGAACGACAAGAACCGATTCGAAAAGTCGTTCGAGAAGATATTTTTTGGGGGAGCCCCCGCGGCCCGCAGATCGCGCGTTCCGAGCACCAGCGCGGCGCGAGGCGCGGGATGGCGCGAAAGGCGCACCGCCTCCGCCGGCGGATGCTGGCCGTCGGCGTCCACGCACACGGCGGCATCGGCGCCTGCTTCCTCGAGTGCCGCGAAGCCCGTGCGCAACGCGTGGCCCTTACCGCGGTTGCGGTCGTGCCGTAGGACGCGCGCGCCGGCGCTGCGCGCGGCGCTGCTCGTATCATCCGTCGAGCCATCGTCGATCACGAGCACAGGCGCCGTCGAGCCCGCGCCGAGCTCGCTGAACAGCTCTTGAACTACCCTCGCGACGCTTTTGCCCGCCTGATAGGCGGGGATCACGAAACCAACTTTCACCGCCGCGCAGCCTATCTCAAATTGACCGCGCGGCACGGCTCGGGATGGACGGCGTACCCGGCGCGCCTCTGCTAAAGACCGAGGCGTGCAGCCATTCGACGCGGAGACCCTTGCCGACCTGAAATTTCGCGCCAAAAAGCAGCTGCGGTCGCGGCTTCGCGGGCTGCGCAGCGCGTATCCGGAGGCGGTGTTGGCGCAGGCCTCGGCGCGCATCGTGCAGAATGTGCTCGCCTTGCCGATATTCGCCAGCGCCGGCGGCGTGGGCCTGTTTTGGCCAATGAGCGAGCGCCGCGAGGTGGATGTGCGGCCCGTTGCCGACGCCGTGCTGTCCGCTCACAAGCGTCTCTACTTCCCGTACCTGACGCCGACCGAAACGGGCTTCAGCACGGGCTACCGTCCGGTGAGCGCCGTGTCCGAGCTCGCGAAGCGCGGGCAGCGCTTTTGCGAGCCGCCCCCGGAGGCGCCGAGCGCCGCGCGCGGCGAGATCGATCTCCTGATCGTGCCGGCGCTGGCGGCGTCCTCGAACGGACATCGCCTCGGCTACGGCAGCGGTTTTTACGACGCGACCTTGCCGGACTTTTGTCCTCCCGCACGCTCGCTGCTCGTGGTCTTCGATTTTCAGTTGCTGGGCGAGCTGCCCGTGACCGACCGCGACGTGCCGAGCCACATGGTCGTCACCGACAAACGCGTGCTGCAACCCTGAATCGGGCGCTCGAGCCGTGGCGAGCTCAGCGCCGAGCGCGCGATTTTGCCTGGCACTCGGCGCACACGCCGTACATTTCATGCTTGTGAGCGCGCACCTGAAAACCGTGGCGCTTGGCGATGCGCTGCTGAAGATCCTCGATCGCCGGCTCCTCGAACTCGGTGATCTTGCCGCACTCCAAACAGATCAAGTGATCGTGGTGGGCGTCGTCGTCCGATAACTCATAGCGGGTGAAGCCGTCGCCGAACTTGTGCTCTTGGACGACGCCGCTCTCGGTCAAGAGCTTCATGGTCCGATACACCGTTGCGTAACCGACCCGCGCGTCCACCGCGCGCACCTCTCGCAGCAGTGTATCGATCGTGATGTGCTCCGCAGAGCCGAAGAAGGTGTCGATGATCACGCGGCGTTGCTCGGTCGAGCGGAGCCCGCGCCGCGTCATGTATGCTTCTAGATCCGCACGCAGCCGGTCCGCATCGGGCGCCTTGAGCTTTTTTCCGCTGTGCGGGCTATGGGCTTCCCCGCTTTTCACCGGCTAACTTTCCCCCCCGCGGGCCGGTGGGTCAAGGCCCGAGCCGCGCCGGCCGCCGCGTGCGCGCGATCCCGCGGCCAAACGTGGGGCCCGTCGAAGTCGGCCACCTCACCCAAACGCCGCGCCGCCCCTGCGGGACCGCGGCACGACCGCCCGGGCCACATCGAGTGGGACCTGGCACGTACTTCCTCTGCGAAGTGCGGTCACAGCCTCGCGCGGAGCACCGCCGCCAGCGTGCCCGCCATGCTGAACAATGGCGCGATCGCCACCGGCACCAGATTCAGTGTTGCCAGCACCGTGCCCACCAAAGCGGGCACGAGCGTGAGGAGCAAGCCCACACGCGCCTCGCGCCGCGCCTCGTGGGCCAGCCGCACGGCATAGGCGGCATCGCGCACGTCGTCCGAAGCGAGCTGCACGGTCCACTCCGCCGTGCTCGAGCCCGCCGAGGACAAAGCGATGGACACGTCTGCGGCGGCGAGCGCACCGTCGTCCACCGGGCTCCGGCCAATGACGGCGACGACCGCGCCGCTGTCCGCCAAGCGGCGAATCTCATCGCCGCGTTCAGTAGGCGGGATTTCAGGGCGCAAATGGTCGATATCGAGGGCGCGACCGATGGCTTCGCAGGTGTCGCGTGCATCGCCCGAGAGCAACACGGGCTCCACGCTTACGTCGAGCAAGTGCTGCACGGCCGCCCGCGCGCCTGGCCGCAAGCCGTCTTGCAGGCCGACGAGCCCTACCAAGCGTCCGCCGAGGGCTACCAAGAGCACACTGCGGCCCATCGTTTCCAGGTCGGTGATCCGTCCCTCTGCCGCGGCGACGCTGATGCGCTCGCGGAGCATGAGCCCGCGCGTGCCGACAACGAGGGCTTGGCCGCTCGCGGCCACCGCGGTCACGCCCAAGCCGGGTTGTACGTTCGGACTGCGTACGCCGTCCGGGCGCACGCCGCGGGCGCGCGCGGCTCGCAGCACCGCCGTTGCTACCGGGTGGCTCTCTGCGCTCTCGGCACCGGAGACCAACGCCAACACTTGTTTCGGATCGAGGGCGCCAAAGGCCTCGATGTTGGCGACCTCCGGCTCACCCAACAGCAACGTGCCGCGCGCTGAAAACACGGTCGCGGTCACCGAGCCCGCGCGCTCGAAACCGGCCGCCGAGCGGTACACGATGCCCCGCCGGAGAGACTCGAGCACCCGGCGCGCGGCGTGAAGACCGGCAATCTCGGCGACGCCTGGCTGCGCAAACGATCCGAGCACGGCCACCGAGAGTAGCAAAATTTGCAACCCGTCCGCATTGCCCGCGTAGGCAGCCAGCGCGGCACAAGCGGCGATGATCGGCGCTACCCGCTCGGCGGTCATTCGCCCCAGGCGCGACAGCGGAGCGAACACATCTGCGCGCCGCCGAGGATCGTTGGTCAGCCGCATGAAGGCGCGGTCGAAGCCAGCCCAGCCGACCACGGCGCGCAGACGCCCGCTCTCGATCCGGGCGCCGGCCACGATCGCATCGCCCTCATGGCGCATGGCTTTCGAGGTGGCGCCGAGCCAGGGCAAGACCTCCGCCGTACCGGCCGTGATCGTTGCGTCAACTGGCACGAGCTCGCCATTTTCGACCACGATTTCTTCGCCCGGACGCAAGTCGGCCGCGCGCGCGCTCACGAGCTCGTCGCCCACGACGCGGTGGACGGCCTTGTCGAGCTCGCTGGCAATGTGGGCGCGCTCGGCGTCGAGCGGCTGGCGCGCTCGGCGCATGGCCGCCGCGCCGGCCGCGCTGCCCGCTATGATCACCGCGGCCAACGTGATCGCGCTGCCCGTGTGAGGCTCGGAAAGAAGTCGAAATGCGAGCGCGATGCCGCTTGCGCCAAGCGGCGCGGCCAAGAGCGCGGCGGGGTGCAGCTCGGTCGGCCCGCGCGCGCCCATGAGTGACTCGGCGGCCAGGGACAGCGCCGCGACGCTCGTGACGATCAGCCGCGCGGCCTCTGCCAGCGTCGAGTCACCAGCCAAAATCAGAGCGACGGATAATACCGAGCCGAGCACCGCGAGAAGCAGAAGAACGCTGCCCACGTCCGCTGACGGGGGCAGTGGGCCGCGGCCAGGGAGCGGCGCGGCGCGCAATCCGTCGCTGCCTTCGTCATCGAAGGTCACGCGCTCGCCTTCAGATTCAGGCGCTGCGAGCGACTCCGGCTGAGCCACTGACCGGTTGTCCCTCGGCTTCGACTGCTCGCGCTCGGGCGGCGCGTCCGTCAAGCCGGCGGCTCGAAAGCGCGCGCGCAGCTCGTCATTGTCACGGGGCAACGGCAGCGGCGTGCCCGCCGCGTTCATGTCGTACCTCTCGCGGCAGCCAATGCTGCAGAAGTAACGGAAGCGCTCGCGATGGAATGCCACACGCGAGGCACGCAGCGGGTCGACCGGCGACCCACAGGACGCGCAGGGCAGGGTAGCTTCACGCGCTGGCGGAGGCACCTGGGCAAGCGAGACGAGATCCACCAGCGGGCGCTCCGAAGCTAGGCGTACGTCGAAAGCGCGCGCTCCAAGATCGCCGCGGCCTCTTCGAGCTCGAGCTTGCTCACGATCAGAGGCGGCGAAAAGCGCAGCGCTTGCCCGCCAGCTATCGTCAGCAGCACGCCGGCCTCTTGTAGAGAGCCCATCACCTTCCGGGCGTCGACGCCTTCACGCAGTACTAGCGCCTGCAATAAGCCGCGGCCGCGCGCGCACTCGACTAGCTTCGGAAACTTTGCCGCCAGTTTGGCGAGCAACGCGCTCAGCTCTTCACCGCGTTGCTTCACCTGCACCATCAGACCCTCGTTCTCCAATACCTCCAGCACGGCGAGCGCCGCCGCCGAGGCCAGCGGGTTGCCACCAAAGGTCGAGCCATGACTGCCGGGCGGTAAGGCTTCCTGCAGGAACTTTCGACACAGCATGGCGCCAATCGGCACGCCGCCACCGAGCGCTTTGGCGAGGGCCACGACGTCCGGCTGCACGCCCTCGCCCTGAAACGCCAAAAACGTTCCCGTGCGTCCGATGCCGGTTTGAACTTCGTCCGCTAGTAGCAATGCGCCGCTCGCGTCGGCGAGAGCGCGAAGCTCACGCAAGAAGCCGGGCGGCGCCGGCAGCACGCCGCCCTCGCCCTGGAGCGGTTCCACCAAAATGCCGGCGACATCGGGACCCATGGCCCGGCGCACGGCGTCTATGTCCCCGAAGCCGACATGGCTGACGCCGGGCAGTGGGCCAAAGCCGTCCTTGTATTTTTCTTGGCCGGTCGCGGCGAGCGCGCCGAGCGTGCGGCCATGAAATGAGTTGCGGAAGGCGATCACGCGCTGACGCTCCGCTTCCCCTTTGCTGAAAAAATGGCGACGCGTGAGCTTCAGCGTGGCCTCGATGGCCTCCGTGCCCGAGTTGCAAAAAAATGCGCGATCCATGCCCGAAAGGCCGCACAGCTTCTCGGCCAAGCGCACGTTTGGCTCGTTGTAAAAATAATTCGAGACGTGAAGCAGCTTGCCCGCCTGCTCCGCGATTGCTTGGGCGAGCTTTGGATGCGCGTGGCCCAGGGTGCTCACGGCGATGCCCGCATACATGTCGAGGTATCGCTTGCCGGAGCCATCGAACAGGAGGGAGCCCTGCCCGCGGACGAACACGAACGGCGGCTGACGGTAGTTCGGATAGAGGTACGTCTGCCCGGCTCGCACGAGCTCGCTCTCGGTGGTCATCGCTCCGGGCTTGTAGCATTTCTCGGGCGCGGTCGACCCCGTGCCGCGAAGGGGGAGTCGCGTGTTCAGGCCACCGCCGGCGCGACGCCCGCTTTTAACAGCGCCTGGGCCGCTTCGACGAAGCCTGCGCCGCGTTCGCGCGTGGTGATGTAGCGCGGCGTGAGCGTGGGCCGCCCACTCAAGTTGCTCACCCCGATGCTGTGCCGAAAGGCCGCAAAACAGCTGCCGTCGTTCTCACTGTCACCGATGAAGGCATAGCGCGTCAGAATTGCGCTCGAATCGACCTCGTGCAGAGCACGGATCAAGCGCAGCGCGCCGCTCGCTTTGTCCGTGCGATCGAAGCTCACGTGCAAATGCACGCTCGAGCCCAGGGTGCTCGCGCCGCGCTCTTCGGCGAAGCGTCGCACCTGCGCAACGCGCTCGCTCGGCACGTGCTGGTGCTCGCCGATGTCGAACGTGTAATCGGTGCGACGCAAGGGTGTGTCGTCCGCGGGCACGAGATCGGGGAACGCGTGGCGAATCTCCGCGCACAGGTGGGAGAGTGCCTGTAGACGCCGTTCTCGTTCGTTCGGGAGAACCGTGTCCATGGTGTGAAGGCCGGCGTGATTGGTGAAGAAGGCGAGCCCGCCATTCTCGGCTACGGCACCGGTGATCGGCCACTGATTGACGATCACCGCCGCCCAACCGGCCGGGCGCCCCGTGATCGCATAGAGCTCGAAGCCCGCCTCACGCAACCGAAAAAGCGACGAGTAGGCGGCTTCACTCAGCTTGCTGTGATCGAGCAAGGTGTCATCCAAGTCGAATAAGAAGCCGCGCAGGAGGCGCGGTGCCAGCCGTGACAATTGGGCGATCGGGATCATCTCAGCCTGCCACCACTTCGACGATTAAAGAGCACAGATATAGGCCCTCCGGGAAGGCCGCAGGCACCGGATGATCCGGCCCTTGAAAAAACCGTTCGAGCACCAAGGCATGCGCCCCCACGTCACGCGCGCCGAGCGCGACGGCGCGCGTGAGCTCGTGCAGCCCAATTGCCGCCGAGCAGGAGCAGATCACGAGTAGCCCGCCGGGCTTCGTGGCTCGGCAGCCACTGGCCGCGAGCTTGCGCATATTTTCGAGCGCGCGCGCTTTGACCGCGCGTGAAGGAGCAAGCTTGGGGGGATCGCAGATCACCAGATCGTAGCCCCCCTGGCGACCGGCGTGGTTCAATACCTCTACCGCGTCGGCGCGCTCGAAGCTCACGCGCGCCGATAGGCCGTTCAGCGCGGCACATTCCGCGGCCACTTCCAAGGCCGGCGCGCTCGCGTCCACCGCGTGCACTTCTCGAGCGCCTCCGCGCGCGGCGGACAAGGCGACCGCGCCCACGAAACTGTACGTGTCGAGCACGCGCCGGCCGTGCGCGAGCTCCTCGATTCGCGCGCGCAGCGGGCGCTGATCGACGTAGAAGCCGGTTTTGTGCCCGAGCGTGAATGGGATGTGGAACTTGAGACCGCGCTCGCTGAAATCGAAGGCGTCGATCCGACTATCGCCGCGCACCACGCCCTGAGTCGGCGTGAAGCCCTCGGTCTTCGCATGGGTGAGCGGGGTGCGGTCGATGATGGCGCGCGGCTTCAAGTATCGCGCGACCAAATCCAAGATCAGACCCTCGCGTAGCTTCAGGCCAATCGTGCCCATCTGCACCGCGACGACATCCCCCAGCTGATCGATCACGAGCCCCGGGAGATCGTCGCCCTCGGCGTGGACGAGGCGCACGGCGCTGGTGGCCGACGAAGGTAAGCCGAGCGCGGCGCGCCGGGCCAAGGCGCGCTCGATGCGCGACGCGAAGAGCGCGCCGTCGATCGGCGTCGTCGCGTCCCGCGTGAACAGTCGCACCGGAATGGCGGAGCTCGGAGAATACAATCCGCGGCCGAGCGTGTTACCGCGAGCGTCGCGGACCACGATTTCGTCGCCCGGCGCGACGCCGCCCTCGATTCGGTCGATGGCCTGCGCAAACACCCACGGGTGACCGGCCCAGACCGGCTGCACATGACCTGCTTTGATGACGACGGCGCCCATGGGGAACCGTCGCTATCTACACCGACTGCGGCCCGTGCCACAGCCGTGTGAACGGATCTTTATCGGCACCGCTCGATCGTCCGATTGGAGCATGTTCGCCGCTGGCAGCCGGCGAAGTCGTTGCTAACCTGCGCTGTGTGCCTTTTTCGCCGAAGCGCACAAGGAGCCTTCTCGATGTCGCGCCCCGTCCTTGCCTTGCTGTCTGCGCTCGTTGCGCTCGTTCCGACCAGTGCCGCGGCAGCTGGCGCGGAGGATTGCCCCGATGGCTGGTTCTGTGACGAAGGCGCGGCTGCCGGCGCGTCCCCCGGGGCGGCGCCGTCCAACGCTCGCCCCGCTCGTGCGCCCTCGGGCGCGGCCCGGCCGCCGCGTCCCCTCGGCCCCCCTGCTGATCATCCGCCGAGCTACCCGCCGCCGGGCTACGTGCCCGATGAAGGCAATGCGGGCATAGAGCTCGACGCGCAGGGGACGGGTGAGCCGCCCTCCCCGCGCCGACGTCGGCGCCGTCATGATCGTGAATGGGGCCTCAACCTGCACCTCGAAGATGCGCTGCTCGGCCGCAAGCACGAGCGCGCGTCGAACGCAGGAATGGCAGGCCTCGGAGTGGGTCTGCGCTATCGCCCGCTGCCGCCACTGGCGTTCGAGGCCGGGTTGGACTTTCTCACCGGCACTGACTTCAATGGCTACGACCGGAGTGAGGTCGCGCTGCTCGTCAACGCCCTGGTTTTCTTCAATCCACATGACGTGGTGCAGGTCTACGCGTTGGGCGGCCTAGGGCTGAGCGGGGCCAACGTGACCGGTGCCCCGCGCTCCGGTCAGGCGTCTTTCAACAGCCACGACGAGCACTACTCCTACTTCGGCGGCCAACTGGGCTTCGGCGCCGAAGTTCGCCTCTCTCGCCGTGTCGCTATCTCCGGCGACATCGTCGGTTTCGTTCGCGGTCGAACCGACGATCACGCGGACAGGGCCCCCGAGTTCATCGACCCAGACACTCATCGCGCCACGAACACCTCAGGCGGCGGCCTGCTCAGGCTGGGCGCGACGTTCTACTGGTGATTTCCGACGTCGCTTGGCGACGACCACTCGTTTCGTCCCACAAAACGACTCGTCCCCGGACCTCTTTCGAAGCCGGGGACGAAGTCGTTTACCGCGCAGAGCGCGGACAGCTCACTGAACCAGGTCTTTGAGGTTCTTGAGCGCGGTGGCGCGAACCTTCTTGCTCGCGGGCTTTGCCGGGATCGTGATCGGCTCCTTGGTGAAGGGGTTGATGCCTTGGCGCTCTTTCGTCGCCGGCTTTTTGACCACGCGGAGCTTCACGAGCCCCGGGACGACGAATTCGCCCGGCCCGCGCGCGGACAGTTGCTTGCGAATGAGCTCTTGCAGCCCTTCGAACACGCGCCCCACGCTCTTCTTGTCCAAATCCGATGCGTTTGCGAGCTCGGCGATAACCTGAGCTTTCGTCAACCTTTTGCCAGCCATGTGCTTCCTCCAGTTCGAAAAAATCAATATTCGGCCGCTTAACGCGGCCACCGACTTTGGCGGCGGTCTTTTAGGCCGCCGTTTCCGTCATCCAAGGGACGGCCGAAGCGATAACAGGGTTATGAGCGCCCTTTCAAGGGGAAAAATTCGCCCAAGCCCTCGATCGACCTTTTTTTCCGCTGGCCAGGCGAGGGGTAACGCTGAGAAGGCGTCCGCGAGGCCCGATCGACGACGTCATTTCGAACGGCCCCTTGTTCCATGCTGGCCCGTGAGGGACGCCCGGAACTAGGCGGGTTTTTCGTTACATAGCGAGGAGTTAGCAATCATTTCGCATGCCTTGCCCGAGCCGTGCTCGCCGCTCCGCGCGTTGGCGGGCGCTTGGCCGGATCCCGCCTCGGGCCCCCCTTTGACGAAACAGCGGGCCTTTTCCGCGATTTCAGCGAAATCGTCGTGACCGCCCGAACCAAACGCCGGGTCATGGCGTCCATGGCCTTTTTATCCACGGCGTTGGCGTGGTCGTAGCCGATCAGATGCAGCAGCCCATGAGCCAGCAGGAAGCGGATTTCGAGCAGCAGCTCACGCCTTCTGCTCTGGGCTTGGCGCGCTGCGGTATCGAGTGAAATCACGACATCGCCCAAGATGCGCGTGCCGCTTACGGCGCCATCCGCCGCGCCGCCCTCGTCGAGGGCGAAGGACAGCACGTCGGTCGGCTTGTCCTGCGCGCGGTGCTGCAAGTTGAGCGCGTGGATCCGCGCGTCGTTCGTGAGCAGGACACTGAGCTCCGCATTTTGCAGCTCGAGCTCAACGAGCATGGCATCGGCAATGCGGCGCACCGAGGCCAGAGGCAGGGCAGGCGAGCCGGGAGCGCGGCGCAAGACCGAGGTGGACATTCGTCTCGACGCCGTAGCTCATCTGCGGTGTCTCACAAACCGAGGCCAGGGTGGCGAGGCTAGCGGCCCAACCTTTCCAAGGGTGTGGGTCGGAGTTACGTTTCAGATGCATGGCTCGCCCGTCACGTCCGCCAGGGTTCGACATGACGTACCGCCCGACCGAGAGCACGTTCGGTCCGCCGTTCGCCGTGCGAATTCCTTCGCTCATTTATTTGTTTTTGGCTTTGGCAGCCGTGGCCGCCGTGGTCCTAGCGGAGCACAGCTCCTCGAATAGCTGGCTGTACGTCAACATCGTGGAACGAGGCGTGCGCGGTTTTCTGAGCGCCCGCGGATGCGCCGGTTTGTTCTTGGCGGGCGCGCTCGCCTCGTTTTTGCGGACGAACATGCGCGGCGTGCGCGTGCGCGCGGACGGCGTCGACTACCGCGACGCCACGCTCGGCTGGCCCCGCGCGCGGCGCTTCAAATGGGCGCAGATCGACCGCATCGTGCTCGATCTCCCGTTCATCGCCCTCGACCTATGGGACGGCACGCGGAGCTTTCTGCCCGCGGTCGAGGATCGCGCCGCCCTCGCCGTCGTCCTGGAAAAGGTTGGCCATGCCCGCGCCATCCCGGTGCGCGGCGGGCTCGGCTTGGACGAAATTCCGGAGGAAGACGAATTCGACGGCGGGCCAGCGTGAAATGGCTCGCTTTACAAGGCGTTCGCCGCGCTTCACCCTTCAGGCATGCCTTCTGTGCCGCGGGGCGTGGCGAGCTTCGGAGTGAGCCTGCTGCTCGCGGGTTGCGGGTCGAACGCGCTCAGCCGGACTGACGACACCGCCGGCATGGGCGGGGAGCCAACGACCACCACGCCAGTGGCGGCGCTGCCCAGCGCTGTAGCGCTCGTCTCCTTGTACGAACCGCCGGCGAAGTGGAGCGCGACTGCGCTCGCCTTCGACCCCCTGCGCGCGGGCGAGCTGTGGGTGACCTTGCGTCAGTTTCCGAGCAACGAGCCTTGTTCGGAAACCGCGCAAAGCGGCTGCACTGCGCTCGAAGGCAAAATCGCGTTGGTCCAGCAAGCGACCTCGCCGACGCCGCAGCTGACGCTGAAAGAAGACGGCAACGCCTGGCACTTCATGCGTCGCCCGACGGCCATTGCCTTCGGCCAAAACGGCAACCTGGCGACCTGCGGCGAGGCGCGCACGGACAATTACGAAGACGAGTCGGTCGACTATTCGGGTCCGACCTTGTGGTCGTCGGATCCTAAAATCTTCGGAGTCGAACCCCAAAAGGGGCAAAACGGTACCCACATCGACATGCTGCACGAGAGCCCGTTCTGTATGGGCGTCGCCTACGAGCGAGACAACGTGTACTGGGTCTTCAACGGCGCCCTCGGCGCTCTCGATCATTACGACTTTCACGCGCCGCACGTGGTGGGTGGTGACGACCACTCCGACGGTGAGCTGCATCGCTACGTGGAAGGGCAGCTCCAGCGCGTGCCTGAAACCCCGAGCCACCTCGCCCTCGATTCGGCGCGCGGCGAGCTGTACGTGGCGGACACCGGACACGGTCGCGTCGTTCGATTACTGACGAAGAGCGGTACACCGGGCGCTGACGTGCTCGCGCTCGATCCGATCCGGGTGCACATGGCCATGAACGACGCTCAGCTCGAAGAAGTGGTGGCGCCCGGCACGCTGTCTTTGCCGAGCGGCATCGCTTTCAACGCGGACCAACTGATCGTCACCGACAGTGCCACCAGCTTGATCTGGTACTTCGAACGTGACGGCACGCCGATGGGCTCGATCGATACCGGATTACCTGCCGGTTCACTCGCGGGCATCGCCGTCGGCCCGGACGGCGCCCTCTACGTTTCCGATCAGCGGCTCGGGGCGGCCTACCGCGTCGAGCCGCGCTAACCGCGCGCTTTCACGCTCGGGCTTCCACGGCGGCTCGAAGCACCCTCGACGACCTCCCGACACGCGCCGTCTTGCTAGCGACCGAACGCTCGGACTCCGCAGGTTCCCGCGATTTCGAACAGCACGCATCCGCGGACGCGTGAGTCGATGGAGCTTCGACCGAGCGAAGTCGATTGAAGTTGGCCGCGACGCCGAAGGCTGAGTGCTCTCCGCCGCGCCCCGTGACCATTTCAAAATCCTCGAGCGGGGTTTGATAGTCACCCTGCCGTCGGAGCTCGGCAAAGCCTTCGGCGTCGTGGACGAAGCGCAACGTGCTGGCGACCCTGAGCGCCTTCGTCAGCGCGTTCGTTCCTACTTGGCGTCCCCGATGGCAGCGAGCTCCGATTCACTCAACGACAGCTCCGCCGCGGCCATGTTCTCGTTCAGGTGTTGAACGGTCGAAGTGCCCGGAATGGGCAACATGCTGGGGGATCGCTTCAAGAGCCAAGCAAGGGCAAGCTGCGAAGGGCTAGCACGGTGCTTTTCCGCGAGCTTCGCCAATGGACCTCTCTCGCGCGCCAGTGCGCCCGTTGCCAGTGGGAACCAGGGGATGAACGCTACGCCGAGCTTCGTTACGTGGTCGAGCAACTTCTCGGCGCTGCGGTTAGTAAGATTGAACAGGTTCTGCACCGACACGATGTCGGCGAGCTTCCGCCCCTGTTCGAATTCTGCCACGCTCACCTCACTCAGCCCGATGTGGCGGATCTTGCCCTCTTTCTGAAGCTTCACGAGCTCTCCCAATGACTCCGCGAGCGGCGTCTTCGGGTCGATGCGATGCAGCTGCAAAAGGTCGATGCGCTCGACGCCCAAGTGGCGGAGGCTCAGCTCCACCTGTTGCCGCAGGTATTCGGCGCGGCCTACGGGGATCCAGCGGTTCGGACCTTGACGTGTGAGGCCGGCCTTGGTGGCGATGACCAAGCCCTGGGGATAGGGGTGCAGTGCCTTTCTGATCAGTTGCTCGCTCACGAAGGGTCCGTATGCATCCGCCGTGTCGATGAAGCTCACTCCCAGCTCGACCGCGCGCCGCAAAACCCGGACTGCCTCCTCTGGATCCTTCGGATCTCCCCAGACCCCCGAGCCGGTCAGCTGCATTGCGCCATAGCCCAGTCGGTTGACGGTGAGGTCGCTCCCGAGCGTCAATTTGCCCGAAGCGTCCGCCGGGCGATTACTTTGCGTCATGGCCGTTTGCCTAACGCGTCGCAGCGAAGCGTCAAGGCGAACGCCGGTTAGGTCTTATTCGGATCGGCCTACCGGGTGTTACCCGAGCTCCGGGGCGACCTCTGAGCGGGGCCCCGAATCGCCTCGGGTCGGCCCGTTGCCCCGTCGCTTTCCGACTCGACGTTGCTCGCAAACTGCACGAAGTAAGTGCCGGATTCGTGCGGCGAGCCGAGCGCGACGTTGGCCACGGCGCTCATCAGCAGCGCGCGCGAGGTGGGCTTGGCGAGCAAGACAGGGGCCTGCACGGCGCCAACCTCCGCCGCGGCTTCGTCGATCAGGTGGCGCGCGGTGAACGGTTCGGCGCTGGCGAAAATGAAACGCTGCGCAAGCTCGGGCGACTCCCGAAAACATTGCTTATACAGCTCGGGGCCGCTCAGGCCGGGCATCATCACGTCCGAGACGATGGCATCGAAGTGGCCGCCACTCTGGAGGACTGATAGTGCCTGGGCCGGGCTAGTCGTGACAACGGTGTCGCACCCAGCAAGCATGCGCACCAGACTGCGCAACATCAGCTCGTGGTCATCGACGATGAGCACCTTCAAAGCGCGACTCTTCTTGCGGCGTGCCACCGGCGCCGGCGTAGTGATGCGCTCCATGCCGCGCGCCAGAATACGCGCGCGCTGCTCGCACTCTGGGCACAACCACGCTCGTTCCGCCGCCCCGGGCGGGCTCGTGGCGGCGGCAAGCCCCCAGCCGTGCCGGGCCAAGAGCTCAAATCCCCAAGTGAAGCCCGGGGCAGAAATGCCGCACTGACCGCACTCACAACGTTTCATCCACGCTACGGCTGCAACTTCGATGCCGGACGCTGACATGGCCCGCGCCGGTAGTGTTGTCCGCGGTTCACTCGTCGGAGCATCGACAAGAGCGCCCCACTCGTCGCTAAGCTTCGGCACGTGAGCGCCACCACGCCGCGGTGTGCGCTATTCCATCGCGCCACGAATAGTGCGGCTGCCAGGCGGCAAGGCTTGCTTCCCGCGCTTGGTAACGCGCCGCCACTTGCATGTTCGCTTCACCCGGGCGCCGCGGCAACGCTCCGAGCTGGAACTGAGAGCCCGGAAATTCCTCGGCGATGGCCTCCAACACCGAGCGCACGGAAACGGAATGCCCGGTACCCAGGTGGTGCACCTGCAGCCCGAGCGGCTCCTTCTGAAGTGGAACACGCAGGGCTCGGAGCAGCCAGCCGGCGACGTCATCGACGTGAATGAAATCACGCTTTTGAAAGCCGTCGGAAAATTGCGCAGCGCGCCCGCTCTTTGCGGCACGAAAGGCAACGGGCAGCAGCATGTTGCCTGCCGCCTGACCGGGCCCATAAACCGTGAAGGGCCGAAACCAGTCCACGCGCATGGCCCCCCGGCGTGCAAAAAACGCCGCGTACTCGCGCAGCAGCGCCTTGCACAGGCCATAGGAATTCGCAGGCACGGCGCCGTCGTTTGGATTCAGCTCGCCCTCACGGCTACCAAACTCGTCGATTGTGCCCGCGATCAGAACCTGCTCGACGCCCGCTTCTTGGGCGGCGCCCAGAAGCACGGTGCCCGCGCGGAAGGTGTGCTCCATTTGTTCGTTGAGCACCTCCGGCCCTTCGCCTTTGACCAGTTTCCCGGCGAGGTGCACGACGCGCGCCGGTCTGACCTTCGACAACAAGCGCCGCGTCGCGTCGTGATCACGCAGATCTGCGTCCTCGTAATCAACGCCAACGAAGAACAGATCGTCCGCCTCTTCCCGTTGGGCGAGGGCGAGCAGGGCGGAGCCAATGAAGCCCCGCGCGCCGGTCACGAGCACGGTCGTGCTCGTCATGCACCTGGCCTGCCGAGCGCCGCGATCACCTGATCGGCGGCTCTCCAACCGGACTTCACCGAATCGTCGGTCCAGTGGTAGGCCCAGTCCCCATAGCGGCCGGCGCGCAGCACGCCATTGTCCGTCAAAAAGGGTTCGAGCACGGCGAGCGCGGCGGTGCGCTGATGGTCGAACACCACGTTTGCGTACTGCACCTCCCGGCTACGCGCCCAAAGCACTTCTTGCTTGTCGCGCAAGATGCCCATCTTCAAAAGTTCGCCGACCACGCGCTCGGGCAACATGGCCGCGGATGTTTCTAGGGGTTTGTGCTTGGAATGATACACCTCGAGCTGCACGCTGCCGCGCCCCTGGGGGACGTTGTAATCCGAGAGCATGTGCGGGAAGTGCCCCCGGGCGAAGGAGATGTCTTCGTCGTACACGTAAAACCAATGGTGCTTGGAAAGATCGGCGCGGGCGATGGCAACGTCCACCAGCACTAGCGAGGAGCACAGCAGGGCGTCGGCTGCGTCGCGCACTGCGTTCGGCACCTCCGACGGGTCGATGGCGCGGATCAGCTCTGGCAGTGGCATCGTGCAGATCAAGTGCTCGTAGTGCGACGAGCTGCCATCCGCGAAGGTCAGTTTTTTTTGCGCGAGGCCCAAGCGCACCAATTTTTTACCGAGGCGCAGCAGCTCCGGCCTGAGCATGGCGCGCATGAAGGATTGAAAACCGCCCTTTTCTGGATAGCGGAATTTCGACAGATAGTGAAAATCACCGCCCTGATCGGGAACGAGCGCGCCGCGCACGACCTCTTCTAGCTTCGGCGGGTACATGCGGCTGCCTACCCAATCGGTGCTCATCCGTGCTGCTTCGATCGTCCAATATTTCCGCGTGTAGGCCTGGGGAAAGTTCTCGGCGAAGGTCTTGCCGAACATGGCCACGCACCAATCCTGGTAGGTCTCGACTTTGGGCGGCGTCGCCTGGGCGCGCACGAAGTCTGCGATGCAGGCCGTGACCAGATCCGGGTCGAGGCCATACAGATGGCATTGCGCTGGATGGGTTATCCAGTGGGTGCGAAAGTAATTGGTGATGTTGGCTGGGAATTCCAACACTTGCTCCGCGCCGCGCGTGAACAGCTCCCGCACGGCTTCGTCCTTGGTGAAGGAGACATGCGGGCCGTCGTCGAAGACGAAACCATCGCGTTCGAACGAGCGCGTGTGGCCGCCCCATTCTGGCAACGCTTCGAAAATTTCGCAGGCCACGCCAGCGCCCGCCAAGCGGTCTGCTGCTGCCATACCGGCCATGCCGGAACCAATCACCGCGACGCTTGCACTGCTCATATTCTCACTCCGGCTCGATGGCTTCGAACGCAGCTATTTGCGAGAGGCACAGCTCGGCCGCGCTGCTTCCCGTCGAAAACCCGCGATACCAATCCGTCACCCAGCGCAAGCTCTGCTCCAGGCTCAGGCGCGGCCGCCACGACAGCAGATTGCGCGCCTTGGAGCAGTCTAGCTTCAGGAAATTCGCTTCATGGGGGTGGGGGCCTGGGTCTGCCTGCCAGGTCACGCCCCCGCCCCAATTTTGCGCAAAGCGATCGACCACCCAGGACACGGGCCGCGCGTCCGTATCCACCGGACCGAAATTCCAGCCTTCAGCGAAGCGTACGGGCTCCAGCAACAGGCGCTCCGCGAGCAGCAAGTAACCCGCGAGCGGTTCGAGCACGTGCTGCCAGGGGCGCACCGCTCCGGGGTTACGCACACGCAGCGGCTGGCCGCGCTCCAGCGCGCGCACGAAGTCTGGGATGATGCGATCTTTTGCCCAGTCTCCGCCGCCGATTACGTTACCGGCGCGCGCGCTGGCGATGCCGACGCCGGCCCGCGCAAACGAGCTGCGGTACGCCGCCGTGACGAGCTCTGCGCAGCCCTTGCTGCTGCTGTACGGATCGTGTCCGCCCATGGCTTCGTTCTCGCGATAGCCCCAAGGCCACTCGCGATTTTCGTAACATTTGTCGCTCGTGACCACGACCACGGAGCGAGTTTCCGGTTGGCTGCGCGCGGCTTCGAGCACATTGACGGTGCCCATCACGTTCGTGGTGAAGGTGCCCACCGGGTCGTCGTAGGACGGCCGGACTAGTGCTTGCGCCGCCAAGTGGAACACCACTTCTGGCCTCGCCTCATTGAAGGCGGCCTTCAGCGAACCGAGGTCGCGAACGTCCGCCTGCACCGAGCTCAGAACATTCCCGAGCGAGGCGGCGTCGAAAAGGCTCGGCTGACTGGGGGGAGCCAGCGCATAGCCCGTTACGTTGGCGCCGAGTTTCGCCAGCCAGAGCGACAACCACGCGCCTTTGAACCCGGTGTGGCCGGTGATCAAAACCCGTTTCGCACGCCAGAAGCTCGGGCCGCTTACCAAATCTTCCACGGTGGATTCCCGCTTTTCCACAGATCTTCGAAGTGATTTTTGTCGCGCAACGTGTCCATCGCCATCCAGAAGCCGGAGTGCTTGAAGGCGACGAGCTCGCCGGTCTCGGCGAGGGTTTCGAGTGGCTCACGCTCCCAGACCGTGTCGTCCCCTGCGACGAGGTCGAGCACCGAAGCCTCCGCCACGAAGAAGCCGCCATTGATCCAGCCTCCGTCGCCCTCGGGCTTTTCATTGAAGGAGCGCACCTGATCGTTATCGAAGGTGATGGCGCCGAAGCGCCCAGGCGGCTGCACGGTCGTCACGGTGGCCTTTTTTCCCGACCGCTGGTGAAACGCCACGACGTCGCCGATGTTAACGTCGGCGAGGCCGTCACCGTAAGTGAAGCAAAACGTTTCTTCCTCTAAGTACGGGCGAATGCGTCTCAGGCGCCCGCCCGTCATCGTTTGCTCGCCGGTGTCCACGACCGTCACGTTCCAGGGTTCGGCGAAGTTCTGGTGCACCTTCATCGAGTTTTTCGTCATGTCAAACGTCACGTCCGACATGTGCAGGAAGTAATTCGCGAAGTACTCCTTGATGACGTATCCCTTGTAGCCGCAGCAGATGACGAAGTCGTGGATCCCGTAGGCCGAGTACATCTTCATGATGTGCCAAAGCATGGGTTTCCCCCCGATCTCGATCATGGGCTTGGGCCGCGTGGCTGACTCCTCGGTGATCCGAGTGCCCATTCCTCCCGCCAAAATCACTGCTCGCACGACTAGATCCTCCTAGGTATTCGGGTCCGGGTGTAGCACGACCCCGCTCCCCATCGTCGACTACTCTGCGCTCCTTTGCCTGGCAAAAGACTACACTCTGACCGTACCCTTGCGTTGCTACGAAAATGTGTCAGAGTCCGTTCGCCGCGGGCAGTTGCCCCGGTTTTCGCCCTAGCGCTGGGCTTGCTCGGCGCGGCTTTCGAGTCCGAATTTCACTACGACGAAGGGCGGTCGTGCGCAGCGGCGCTGTAACAGCAGCCCCAACGCGCTCCCCTCGTAACGAGCGTGGCTCCCGCCGCGTCAGCGTGACCGTACCAATCTCGATTGGCACGCCCACTTTGGCTCGGCGCCCGCGGCGCCCGCGACCGGGCTTGCCCATCCGCAAGCTCGGGTTCTCTCTAATAAAGGTCACTTTGCAAACAACGAATTCCGTCGCGGGCCAAGGCTCGCCCGATATGTCTGCCGCCGGTAGCACGTCTCAAACCCCGCTCGTCTCGGGCCTCACCTTTGCGGATCTGGGCTTGAGCCCGGGCACCCTCGCGGCGCTCACCGCCGAGGGTTACGTCGACCCGACGCCAATCCAACAAAAAGCCATTCCTCACGTCCTCGCTGGGCGCGATTTGCTCGGTTGCGCCCAGACCGGCACCGGCAAGACCGCAGCCTTCGCGGTACCCATGATCGAGCGCCTGCTCGCGGCCAGCAAATCACGCGACGCGCGGCGCCCGCGCTCGCTCGTGCTCTCGCCTACGCGCGAGCTCTCGGCGCAAATCGCCGAGAGCTTTCAGAGCTACGGTCGCGGCTCGAACTTGAAAGGCGCAGTGATCTTCGGCGGCGTCGGTCAAGGTCCGCAGATCGCCGCGCTCAGCCGCGGTCTGGACGTGCTCGTTGCCACTCCCGGTCGTCTGATCGATCTCATGAACCAAGGCGCTGTCTTCCTGGACAAGGTCGAAATTTTGGTTTTGGACGAGGCGGACCGCATGCTCGACATGGGCTTCTTGCCGGACGTGAAGCGTATTTTGCAGAAGCTGCCCAAAGAGCGTCAAACGCTGTTCTTCTCGGCCACCATGCCCAGCGACATCGAGCGCCTGTCGCGCGAAATCCTGGTCAATCCAGTGCGCGTCGACGTCGCGCCGGTGTCGTCCACGGCCGAGCGTATCGAGCAATCGGTGTACATGGTGGAGGCATCGGAGAAGCGCCGGGTCCTCGAACGTGTGCTGCGCGATCCAGCCGTCGAACGGGCGATCGTCTTCACGCGCACGAAGCATGGCGCCAATCGGCTCGTGAAGGAGCTCGAGCGCGGCGAAATCATGGCCGAGGCCATTCATGGCAATAAGTCGCAGGGTGCCCGCCAACGCGCTTTGGATAACTTCAAATCAGGCCGGTTGCGCGTGTTGGTCGCGACGGACATCGCGGCGCGTGGCATCGACGTCGACGGCATCAGCCATGTCGTCAATTACGATTTGCCGAACGTGCCGGAGAGCTACGTTCACCGCATCGGTCGCACGGCGCGCGCGGGCGCAGCCGGGATTGCCATTTCGCTCTGCAGCCGTGAAGAGCGCGGCTACTTGCGGGACATCGAACGGCTCACGCGCACGCCAATCCGAAAGCTAGAAGCGCCCGAAGCTACCGCGGAGGAAAATAGCGCACGCGCGGCCCGTCCGCCGGAAGCGGAGGCCCGCCCCGCGCAACGTCAGCAGGGCGGCGGGCGCGGTTTTCAAGGCCAGCAGCGCGGCTCGTCCGGTTCGTCGC
>CAHJWM010000069.1 GCA_903642325.1 Myxococcales bacterium
CGAAGAGCAAATGCGCTTCGCCATCCGCGAAGGCGGCAAGACCGTCGGCGCCGGCGTCGTCACCAAGATCATCGAGTAAGAAAGACGAAAATGCCCGACACCACCAAGATTCGCATCCGCCTGAAAGCGTTCGATCACCAGCTACTCGACAAGTCCACGACGGACATCGTCGAGACCGCGCGCCGCACCGGCGCTCGCGTAGCAGGTCCGATCCCGCTCCCCACCTCGATCCGCAAGTACACCGTGCTCCGTGGCCCGCACGTCGACAAGAAGTCGCGCGAGCAGTTCGAGGTGCGCACGCACAAGCGGCTGATCGACATTTTGGAGCCGACCCCCCAAACGCTCGACGCGTTGATGAAGCTCGATCTTTCGGCTGGCGTCGACGTCGAGATCAAGAGCTGAGGTTCGAACTATGGCAAAGATCGACGTTTTCAATCTCAAGCGCGAAAAGGTGGGCGATTTAGAGCTCGCCGACGAAGTCTTCGCGACCGAGATCAAAGAGCATTTGTTTCACGAGGTCGTGGTCGCTCAGCTCGCTTCGCGTCGGGCCGGGACCAAGGCCGCCAAAGAGCGCTCGGCGGTCAGCGGCTCCTCGAAGAAGATTTACAAGCAGAAGGGTACCGGCCAAGCACGCCATGGCTCGATCCGCGCCCCGATCTTCGTCGGTGGCGGCCGTGCTCATCCGCCGAAGCCGCAGGACTTCAGCTACCGCCCGCCGCGTCAGGTGCGCATCGGCGCCCTCCGCAGCGCGCTCAGCCTGATCGTCAAGGAGGGCCGCTTGACGGTCGTCGAGAGTATCGACCTCGGTGAAGTGAAGACCCAGAAGCTTGCCCTGGTGCTGGAAGCGCTCAAGGCCGGCTACAAGAAGACACTCGTGGTCGACGACAAGGGCAACGAAAATTTGCGCCTGTCGATCCGTAACATGGACAAGAACCAGTTCCTGCCCCCGGAAGGCGTGAACGTGTACGACTTGCTTCGTCACGATCACCTCGTGCTCTCTACCGGCGCCGTAAAGGCCCTCGAAGCCCGCTGCTTGGAGCGAAAATCATGAAGCCCGCTGACATCATCAAGCGGCCGATTGCCCTGACCGAAAAGGCGGCGCGCCTCAAGGAAGCCAATCAGGTCGTGTTCGAGGTCGCGCTCGCGGCCAATAAGATCGAGATCAAGAGCGCGGTCGAGGCGCTGTTCTCGGTAAAGGTGACCGACGTCAACACCCTCATTCAGCGCGGTAAGGTCAAGCGCGTCGGCCGTGCCCTCGGCAAGCGCCCGAATTGGAAAAAAGCAGTCGTCACCCTGCGTGAAGGCGACGACATTCAATTCTTCGACGAGTCGAAGGAATAACGAACATGGCAATCCGAGCTTATAAGCCGACCTCTGCCGGCCGACGTTTTTACACCGTCAGTGACTTCGCCGAGATCACGACGGATGTCCCGCTGAAGAAGCTGACCGAGGGCAAGCATGCCACCGGCGGCCGTAATCACTACGGGCGCATCACCTCACGCTTCCGCGGCGGGGGCCATAAACAGCGCTACCGCATCGTCGATTTCAAACGCGCCAAGATCGGCGTGCCGGCCCGCGTCGCGGAGATCGAATACGATCCCAACCGCACCGCGCGCATCGCCCTCCTCCACTACGCGGACGGCGAGAAGCATTACATCCTCGCGCCGGACGGCCTGAAGCAAGGCGACACCGTGGTCTCGAGCCGCCTCGCCGACATTCGCCCGGGCAACAGCTTGCCGCTCGGCGACATCCCGGCCGGCACCATGATCCACAACATCGAGATGCGGAAGGGCAAGGGCGGCCAGCTCGTGCGCTCCGCCGGCTCGGCCGCGCAGTTGATGGCCAAAGACGCCACCTATGCGCAGATCAAGCTGCCCAGCGGCGAGGTTCGCAAAATCCACGTGCTGTGCCGCGCGACCGTCGGTCAGGTCTCCAATCTCGAGCACCAAAACATCAGCTTGGGTAAAGCGGGCCGTGCTCGCTGGCTCGGGCGGCGTCCGCACAACCGCGGCGTGACGATGAACCCCGTTGACCATCCCATGGGTGGTGGTGAAGGGCGCACGAGCGGCGGTCGTCACCCCTGCTCGCCGTGGGGTCAGCTCTCCAAGGGACTGAAGACGCGCAACAACAAGCGCACCGACACGATGATCGTCAAGCATCGTAAGGCGAAGGGCTGAGCCATGGCACGTAGTATTAAAAAGGGACCGTTCATCGACGGTCATCTGCAAAAGAAAATCGAAGACGCTCAGGCCCAGAGCTCGAAGAAAGTGATCAAGACCTGGTCACGCCGCTCTACGATCTTCCCCGAGGCGGTCGGACTCACGTTCGCGGTTCACAACGGGCGCAAGTTCGTCCCGGTGTTCGTGAGTGAAAATATGGTCGGTCACAAGCTCGGCGAGTTCGCGCCGACCCGCACCTTCCATGGTCACGCGGGCGATAAGAAGGGCAAGGGCGGCACGCCCACCGGCGCCAAGCCCTCGCCAGCGCCGGCTACTCGCAAATAGCCGCGTCGCGACATGCGGCTCGATCCCCGCGCCGCATGTCGCCCGTTCGCTCGTTTGCGGCCTTTGCTCGCGCGCGCAAACCTCAGGGCTCGTTCCAGAAGGGTTGATGGTCGCTGAGCCGTGCGCAGAGCACTCAGCCTTCGGCGTCTCAGCGCGTGCCAGGGTCCGCGTGCGCCTCGTCGCAGACGCCGTTGGCTCCACTGAAAGCAACGCCGTCGAGCTCGGCACGAGGGCGCGAACACGAACGTTCGCCGTCGCTCCTTCCGAAGGGCGTCAACGGCGGGCCCGTCTGCCGATTTTGCCAAGCTCAGGGATGGTCAGCCGGTCTACCGCTTCAGGCCGAGCCGTTGAATTGGCGGCGTGCCGGGTTTGCCGGCTCGGGACGTTTGGACCGACGACGGTGCGTGCGGATAGCAACACCGGGGCGACCGCTGATTCCGTGTCGCCCGCGGAAGCCGGTCTGCTCCGCCGCCGTGATGCAGATAGGCTGACACCGGGGGGAGGACGCCGGCCTCGCCCGCATCCCAGACGCGCCGCGGCCAAGCTCAGCCGCCTGAAACTGAACAAGTAAACAGGGAATCGGCGTCTTAGTGGAGATCTTTTCGGAAATCTCCCGGTCCATTCGCTTGCGCTGTTGCGCTTGCTTTGCTAGTCAGGCGCTCCCCTTTGCGGAGCTCGCCCACTAGCTGGGTTTTGGGCTTCGCCAGCCGCCCTAAGCGGCTCGCGGTGCGGTCTCTTTCGCCTTTCCAGGCCAAGAGATCGCGAATGTCGTCGAAACCGCGGCCACTCGGAGGTGGTTGTTCAGAATAGCGGGCTTTCCGTTATTCGCGGGGTCGACGGGTCTCACGAGGAAACTGTCGCCATGATAAGCAACGCTAAAGCCAATTTTCAGAGGATTAGTCCGCGTAAAGCGCGGATGATCGTCAATCTGATCCGCGGGCGAGCCGCCTCCGACGCGCTGCAGCTTCTCGATTTCACGTTCAAGGCCGGTGCGCCCTTCGTGAAGAAGCTCATCGCCAGCGCCGTCGCCAATGCCCGTCTGAAGCGTCCCGATGTCGACGCCGACGCCCTCTTCATCAGCCGGGCATCGGTCGACAAAGCCGGCAACCAGAATCTTCGCCGTTGGCGGCCACGCGCTCAAGGGCGTGCGACCCGTATTGCCAAGGGCGTCAGCCACATCCACATCGAACTGGACCAGCGCTGAGCGGCTCCGAGCTCGCTTAGAGGCGGTAAGAACTAATGGGACAAAAGACTCATCCGTACGGCTTTCGCCTCGGCGTCATCAAGACGTGGACCAGCAAGTGGTACGAGGACAAGCATTATCAGACCTGGCTCCACGAGGACATTCGCATCAAGCGAGCAGTCAAGGAGTACCTGTACAACGCGAACGTCGCGAGCGTGGAGGTAGAGCGCGCGGCCAACAAAGCCAAGGTCATCGTTTACACCGCGCGGCCCGGCATGGTCATCGGCAAAGGCGGCAAGGGCATCGAGATCCTCAAAATCGGCAATCTCGATACCGCCGCCAAGGGCGAGACGAAGTTCAAGGGCGTTCAAGCGTTCACCCAGAACGAAGTCTTCATCGACGTGCAAGAGGTGAGGAAGGCCGAGACCAACGCTCAGCTCGTGGCCGAGAACATCGCCACCCAGCTCGAACGCCGGATCGCCTTTCGCCGCGCCATGAAAAAGGCTCTGCAAACGGCCATGAAGTTCGGAGCCAAGGGCGTGCGCATTCGCTGCGCTGGCCGCCTCGCTGGCGCGGAGATGGGCCGCGTGGAGACGTACCGCGAGGGCCGCGTCCCGCTGCACACGCTGCGCGCCGACGTGGACTTCGGCTTGGCCGAGGCCCGCACCACGTACGGGACCATTGGCGTCAAGGTTTGGATTTTCAAGGGCGAGGTGCTTCAGCGCAAAGCCCGTCGCATCCCGGAGTGATGAGCGATGCTTCAACCTAAGCGCACCAAATTCAGGAAGCAGCAGAAGGGCAAGAACCGCGGCATCGCCTGGCGCGGCTCGGATGTCTCGTTCGGCGACTACGGTCTGCAAGCGACCGAGTCTTGCTTCGTCACCTCTCGTCAAATCGAAGCCTGCCGCATGGCCATTCAGCGCCACGTGAAGCGCGCGGGCAAGCTGTGGATCCGAGTGTTTCCCGACAAACCCGTGACCAAAAAGCCGCTCGAAGTACGCATGGGTAGCGGTAAGGGCGCGGTCGAAGGTTGGGTGTGCGTGGTCAAGCCCGGCAAGGTGATGTTCGAGATCGCGGGCGTGCCCGAATCGGACGCACGCGAGGCGTTTCGGCTCGCTGGCACCAAGCTACCGCTGGCCGTGCGCGTCCTGTCGCGGGGAGACCTGTGATGAAAGCCAAAGATTTGCGTGAACGCTCGACGGAAGACCTGGCCGAGCTGAAGACGTCGATGGAGAAGGACCTTTTCTCGCATCGTATGAAGAATGCGACCGATCAGCTCGGTGATACGAGCCTGCTCGGCAAGGCGCGCAAGGACATCGCGCGCGTCGAACTGATCTTGCACGAGCGCCGCGGCAGCGTGGCTTCGAGCAAAGGAGACAAGTCGTGAACGCCCCCGCAGAGTCCGGTAATCCGGTTTACCGCCGCAAGCTCATCGGTCGCGTCCGCAGCGACAAGATGGACAAGACCGTAATCGTGGAGGTCGTGCGCTTCAAGCGCGAGGGCATCTACAAAAAGTACGTTCGTGTCCGCAAGCGCTACAAGGCGCACGACGAGAAGAACGAGTTCAAGACCGGCGACCGCGTCGAGATCATCGAGAGCCGTCCACTTTCCCGCGAGAAGCGGTGGGCGGTGGCTCGCTTGGTCGACCGCAAGGACAGTGAGCTCACATGATCCAGATGCAAAGCTTCCTGGACATCGCCGACAACTCCGGCGCCAAGCGTGTTCAGTGCATCAAGGTCCTGGGCGGTTCGCGCCGCCGCTACGCCGCGCTCGGCGACGTCATCGTCGTCAGCATCAAGGAGGCGTTGCCCGGTAGCAAGGTGAAGAAGGGCGATACCGCGCGCGCGGTCGTCGTTCGCACGCGCCGTGAATACCGCCGCCAAGACGGCAGCTACATCAAGTTCGACGACAATAGCGCGGTCTTGATCAACACCCAGCAAGAGCCGGTGGGCACGCGCATCTTTGGCCCGGTTGCCCGCGAGCTGCGCAGCAAAAAGTTCATGAAGATCATCTCGCTCGCCCCGGAGGTGTTGTGATGCAACGCCTCACCGTCGGTGATCAGGTCGTCGTCATTCGCGGAAACGACAAGGGCAAGCGCGGCAAGGTTTCGAAGCTCACCGCCGAGCGCGTGACGGTGGAGGGCGTGAACGTCGTCAAACGGCACTTGAAGCAGACACCGCAGCGCCCGGGCGGAATTCTCGATGTCGAGGCCCCGATCGCCAAGAGCAACGTCATGCTGGTCGACCCGACCACCAACAAACCAACCCGCGTCTCGATCAAGATCGAGAACGACAAGAAGATCCGCGTCGCCAAGAGCGGTACCGCCATTCCGGCGACAAGGGAGAAGTGATGGCCGACGAGACAGCCGGGCCTCGGCTTCACGAGAAGTACACCAAAGACGCCATTCCGGCGTTGATGAAGAAGTTCGGTTACACGAACCCCATGCAAGTCCCCCGTCTGAAGACGATCGTTGTCAACATGGGCGTGGGTGAGGCCGTGGCGAACCCGAAGTTGATCGATTCGGCCGTGGTCGAGATGACCGCGATCACCGGCCAAAAGCCGGTTGTGACGAAGGCCAAAAAGGCGATCGCCACGTTCAAGCTGCGCGAGGGAATGCCCATCGGCGTCAAAGTCACTTTGCGGCGCGAGCGGATGTGGGAGTTCCTGGACCGCCTCGTGACGATTGGTTTGCCGCGCGTGCGCGACTTCCGCGGCACGAACCCGCGCGGCTTCGATGGTTCGGGCAATTACACGCTTGGCCTCAAAGAGCAGATCATTTTCCCGGAAATCGAGTTCGACAAGGTCGACAAGATCAAGGGCATGAACATCACGTTTGTCACCACTGCAGAGACGGACGAGGAAGCCAAAGAGCTCCTCGGAAGCCTCGGAATGCCGTTCAGGAGCTGATATGGCGCGCGCATCTCAATGGGCGAAGGCCAACAAGCCGCCCAAGTTCTCGACCCGTGCCGTGAATCGCTGCCGCGTGTGCGGCCGTATCCGCGGCGTCTATCGCGATTTTTGCTTGTGCCGCATTTGCACGAGGCAGCTAGCACTCAAGGGCGAATTGCCCGGAGTCACGAAAGCGAGCTGGTGATCACATGATGACCGATCCGATCGCGGATTTGCTGGCGCGCATTCGCAATGCGTCCATGGCGCGCCACGAGCTGACGCGCGTGCCCGCGAACAAGCTCAAGAAGAATATCGCGCTCTTGCTCAAGGCCGAAGGCTACGTGGCAGACGTTCGCCAAGAGGAGTGGGGTCCGCAAAAGCACCAGACCCTGACCATCGTCCTCAAATACGGGGAAGATCGCCAATCTGCCTTCCAAGGCATCCGTCGCGTTTCTCGCCCGGGCCGACGCGTGTACGTGCGCCACGATCAGATCCCTCGCGTCCTCAGCGGCCTCGGTATCTCGATCATCAGCACGTCCACCGGGCTCATGTCCGACAAGGAAGCCCGCCGCCGCAAGGTCGGCGGTGAGCTCCTGTGCGAGGTGTGGTGATGGCCGAAGCGCAAGCTGCCTCAGTGCTCAAGAAGTCGCGCGTCGGCAAGCGCGCGGTGCTCGTGCCGAAGGGCGTCACCGTCAATCAGACCGGGCAAAAGCTCGATATTCAAGGCCCCAAAGGTAAGTTGGTTCTGGATCTGCCGGCGCTCGTGGCCGTCCGGAAAGAGGGCGACTCCTGGCTGGTTGAAAGCTCGGCCGAGGGGCGCGATGCCGCCCGTCTGCAGGGCCTCAGCCGCGCGCTCCTCGCTAGTATGGTGAAGGGCGCGGCCGAAGGCTACGAGCGCTCGCTCGAGCTGGTCGGCACCGGTTACCGCGCTGAGGTGAAGGGCAAGGTCGTTACCCTGTCGCTCGGCTTTTCGCACCCTACGTCGATCGAGCTGCCGGCGTCGATCACCGGTAACGTCCCGGCCGACTCGAAGGGCACGATGCTGATTCTGAACTCCGCCGACAAGGCCGCCCTCGGTCAAATGGCGGCGACCATTCGCGGGCTGCGCCCACCCGAGCCGTACGGCGGCAAGGGCGTGCGTTATCGCGGAGAAAACATCCGCCGCAAGGCGGGCAAAGCCGCCAAGGGCAAGGCTAAGTAAGCATGGCAACTCAACTCAGCGGCCGTGAACGCCGCAGGTTCCGGATCCGTAAGAAGATCTCCGGCAGTAACGAACGGCCACGCCTCAGCGTGTACCGCACCGCAACGCACATCTACGCGCAAGTCGTCGTCGATTCGGATGGGCGCACGCTTGCCGCCGCCTCGACTCTTTCGCGCGATCTCAAGACCACGCTGGGCGAAGACACCAAGACGGACGCCGCCAAGAAGGTCGGCGCGCTGATCGCCAAGATCTGTCTCGAGAAGAAAATCGAAAAGGTCGTCTTCGACCGCAACGGATACCTGTATCACGGCCGCGTGAAGGCACTTGCCGAAGCCGCGCGCGAGGCGGGGCTCAAGTTTTGAGCCGAGGAATGACTGATGGCGTTCGATAACAACATTGACGACGAAAAGCTCAAAGAGCGGGTCATTCACATCAACCGCGTGGCGAAAGTCGTGAAGGGCGGTCGCCGCTTCAGCTTCTCGGCGCTCGTGGTCGTGGGGGACGAAGCCGGTCACGTGGGCGTGGGCCTGGGCAAGGCCAACGAGGTGCCGGAGGCGATTCGTAAGGGCAACGACCAGGCTCGCAAGAACCTGTTCAAAGTCCCCATGATCGGCGCGACGGTTCCGCACGACGTCACCGGCCACTTCGGCGCTGGCAAAGTCTTGCTGCGCCCCGCTTCCCCTGGCACGGGCGTCATCGCCGGCGGCGCGGTGCGAGCCGTGGTCGAGTCGGCTGGCATCCAAGACATCTTGAGCAAATGCCTCGGCTCCACAAACAAATACAACGTGGTGCACGCGACCATCGCAGCTTTACAAGGCTTGCGTGGTCCGGAAGTAGTGGCCAAGGCCCGCGGTAAGCAGCTCGAGGAAATCGCTGGGGATTACCCGGTATCGGCGGTTTCGGTGCAGGCGGGTGGTGGCTCGTCGATCGTCTCCGGTAACGGCGGAGGGCCCAGCGCGTGAGCAAGCTCGAAGTCGTCCAAACGGGTAGCGTGATCGGTCGTCCGCATACCACGCGCGCGATCATCGACGGGCTTGGCCTGCGTGGCCCGGGCTCCAAAGTGGTGGTGGAAAACACCCCGTCCTTTCGCGGCATGATCAAGAAGGTGTTACACCTCGTCGTGGTGCAGGAGCAGAAGTCATGAGCGTCGAAATCCTTTCGCACCTCGCCGCACCCGCCGGCGCCCGCCACCTCGAAAAGCGCTTCGGTCGCGGCGTCGGCTCCGGCCTCGGTAAGACCTGCGGCCGTGGGCAAAAAGGGCAAAAGGCCCGCAACGGCGGCAACATCGGCAAGCTTCACTTTCAGGGTGGTCAGACGCCGATCCAGCGACGCCTCCCCAAGCGCGGCTTCAACGTCCCGTTTCCAGTCACGGTCGTCGGCATCAATGTCGGGGACCTCCAAAGCTTCGATGCCGGCGCCAACGTCGACGAGATTGTGCTCCGCGACGCTCGCCTCGTTCAGGGCCGGCGCGTGCAAATCAAGGTCCTCGGGGACGGCGAGTTCACGAAGAAGCTCACGGTGCACGCTCACGCGTTCAGCAAGTCCGCGCTGGAGAAAATCGAAGCCGCGGGCGGCAAAGCCGTGGTCGTTCCGGTCGTGAAGCAAAAAGAACCGGCCGCGGGCTGAGCTTCGTTCCAAGCTCGCCCCATGGCTGCCTTTTCAGGTTTCTCGAACATCGGCAAGGTCCCGGAGCTCCGGCGCCGGATCGCGTTCACGCTCGTCGTGCTCGCCATCTATCGTCTGGGCGTGTTCGTCACCATCCCGGGCGTCGACCGCTCGGTGATGCAGAACATCGTCAAGGGGCAGGGTGGGCTGCTCGGCCTGTTCAACTTGTTCTCCGGTGGGGCGCTCGCAAACCTGTCGATCTTGGCGCTCGGCATCATGCCCTACGTCTCGGCGAGCATCATCATGCAGCTCGCCGGTCTGATCTCGAAGCAGGTGGAGGAGCTCCGCAAAGAGGGCGAAGCGGGGCGGCGCAAGCTCGAGCAGTACACGCGCTACGGGGCAATAGTGCTCAGCATTTTGCAGTCGGCGGGCGTCGCGCTTTCGCTCGAGCACATGAACAACTCCGACATCGGCGGTGGCCGCTTCGGGGACGTAGTGATCAACGCCGGCTGGGGTTTTCGGCTGATGACCGTGGTCACGTTGACGACCGGCTCGGGGCTACTCATGTGGCTCGGTGAACAGGCGACTGAACGCGGCATCGGCAACGGCACGTCGATGATCATCTTGGCCAGCATCGTGAGCGGAATACCGCGCGCGATTCAGAATTATTATTCGAGTCACACGGGTGACCTCCAGCCGCTGACGATTGCCGTGCTGCTCGGCGTTCTGCTCGTCAGTATCTCCATGGTCGTGTTCTTCGAACGCGCTCAACGTGAGATTCCGATTCAGTACTCGCGTCGCCAAGTCGGGCGCCGCGTGTATGGCGGACAAACGGCGCATCTTCCGCTCAAGGTGAACATGGCGAGCATGATCCCGCCTATTTTCGCCTCCAGCTTGTTGATGTTCCCGGCCACGCTGGCAAGCTTCAACATTCCCGGCATGAGCGTGTTCAGCTCGCTGCTGAACCGCGGGGATTGGCTGTTCCATACACTGTTCGCCGCGCTATCGATCTTCTTCTCTTTCTTCTACACGGCCGTCACGTTCCAGCCCATCGACGTTGCCGACAACTTGAAGAAGCAACAGGCGAACATCCCTGGCATTCGTCCCGGGCGCCAAACCGCGGAATACATCGACCGCGTGCTCACGCGTCTGACCGTAGGTGGCGCCGTCTACGTAGCGACCATCTGCGTCGTGCCGGCGGTGATCGCCAACTCGTTCAACATTCCGTTTCAGTTCGGCGGGACTAGTTTGATCATCGTGGTGGGCGTTGCGCTCGAGACCGTGAATCAGATCGAAGCCCACCTCATCACGCGCAGCTACGAGGGCTTGACCGGCCCGCGCGTGACTCGCTTGAGTGGGCGGAGGTCCACGTGAGGTTGATCCTGCTCGGAGCCCCCGCCAGCGGCAAAGGCACGCAAGCGGCTGTTTTGAGCGGGCAGTTCGGCGTGCCGCAGATCTCCACCGGAGACATGCTGCGCGCAGCGACCAAGGCCGGCACCCCACTCGGCAAGCAAGCCGCAGCCCTCATGAACGAGGGCAAGCTAGTTCCGGACGCGGTGGTCATCGGCTTGGTAGAGGAGCGCATCAGCCTGCCCGACGCCGAAAAAGGCTTTATTCTCGATGGCTTCCCGCGCACGGTGCCGCAGGCCGATGCGCTATCGGGGCTGCTTGCCGCAGGGGGCGCCCCGCTCGACAAAGTGGTGCAAATCGATGTGTCGAGGGAGCTTCTGATGGAGCGCGCGACGCTGCGCCGCACGGACATTCGGACTGGACACATCTATCACTTAAAGTATAGTCCCCCGCCCTTGGACGCCGTGCTCGAACACCGGGCCGATGACCAACCGGAAACTGTCGAAAAGCGTCTGGATCAATACGACGCCATGACGGCGGCGCTCTTGCCGCATTACGAAGAACTCGGGCTGCTTCGCCGAGTCGACGGGGTCGGGTCTCCACGGGAGATCACCGGCCGCATTCTCGCAGCGCTCGATCACTGAACTCTGTCACTTAAGAAAAGGAGGCGACGAACGAAGGACGAATCGACTGGAACAGGCGTCATCGACGAGATCTTACCGAACGCATTATTTCGGGTGACGCTCTCGGATGGCCGCTCTGTTCGCGCGGGCATTGCCCCCAGTCTTCGTCACGCGGTCGTACGACTCATCGCCGGCTCGCAGGTCTTGGTCCAGTTTTCGAAGCTGGACCCGAGCCGCGGCCAAATCATCAAAAAGCTGAGCTAAAAGTAACTGGCTACGATTGAAGGCAGGACATCATGAAGGTAAGGCCGAGCGTGAAAAAAATCTGCGACAAATGCAAAGTCGTGAAGCGCCGCGGAGTCCTGCGCGTAATTTGCAACAACCCGCGCCACAAGCAGCGTCAGGGCTAAGAAGGAAAAGTCATGGCGCGCATTGCCGGTATTGATCTGCCCCGCCGCAAGGCCATCGTTTACGCCCTTCCCTACATTTACGGGATTGGTGACGCCACCGCACGCAAGCTGTGCAGGATGGCCAAGGTGCCGGAAGACCGCAAGGTCGACGAGTTGAGTGAAACGGACGTGAAGAACATCCGAGACGCCATCGACAGCAGCATCAAGGTCGAGGGTGACGCCCGCCGTGAGGTGCAGCAGAACATCAAGCGTTTGATGGATCTCGGCTCGTACCGTGGCCTCCGTCATCGCAAAGGCTTGCCCGTCAACGGCCAGCGCACTCGCACCAACGCACGGACCCGCAAGGGTCCGCGCAAGAGCTTGGCTCGTCGCTCTTGAGCGGCGCCCGCACTTAAGGCAAGCACATGGCAGCTCCCAAGGCCCGCGTTCAGAAAAAAGTAGTCAAGAAGAACGTCTTCGCTGGCATCGTCCACATCCAGTCCACGTTCAACAACACGATTGTGACCATCACCGACGTGAATGGCGCGGCGATCTCCTGGGCCAGCGCGGGTTCGCGCGGCTTCAAGGGCTCGCGCAAGAGCACGCCTTTCGCCGCGCAGCTCGCGGCTGAAGAAGCCGGCCGTCGCGCCATGGAGCACGGCGTGCGTTCGGTAGCGGTGTTCGTGAAAGGCCCTGGCGCGGGTCGCGAGAGCGCGCTTCGCGCGCTGCAGCAAGTGGGCTTCAAGGTGACTTTGATTCGTGACGTGACGCCGATCCCCCACAACGGGTGTCGGCCCCCCAAGCGTCGTCGCGTGTGACGGAGAGAACATGGCGCGTTATTTAGGTGCGGTTTGTAAGTTGTGCCGTCGTGAAGGCGGAAAACTCTATTTGAAAGGCGAGCGCTGCTTCACTGAAAAGTGCGCGGTGACTCGTCGCCCTTATCCGCCCGGCCAGCACGGCCAGGCCCGCATCAAGCTGAGCGAGTACGGGCTCCGCTTGCGCGAAAAGCAGAAGATGCGCCGCATCTATGGGCTGCTCGAGATGCAATTCGCCGGCTACTACGTGCAGGCGACGCACCTCAAGGGCCGTACGGGTGAGGAGATGCTCGGCCTGATCGAGCGCCGTTTGGACAACGTGGTGCTTCGCATCGGGTTCGCGTCCAGCCGTGCCCAGGGCCGTCAGCTCGTTCGCCATAACCACATCCTGGTCAACGGCAAGCGCGTCAACATTCCGAGCTTCCGTGTGAAGCCGAACGACAAGATCGAGATCCGCGATACCAGCCGGAAGATCGGCTACATCGCCGCCGCCCTGACCGCGGCGGACAGCCGCCAGCGTCCGAGCTGGATCGAGGTCGACAAGGGCAACTTTGCCGGCACCTTCAAGTCGATGCCGGTGCGCGACGAGCTCAACGAGCCTTCTGTCCGCGAGCAGTACGTCGTCGAATATTACTCCCGTTGACGCGGCGCCTCGGTCGTCCGTCGCCGGGGGTCTTGCCCCGCCGGGATCAGAGGCGCTCGACACCCTGATTCGGGACCCCTTCCCGCAGAATTACTCGAATACTTCGCAGCGAAGGCAGCCGCCTTCGCGAACGCGGGCTGACCGCGGAGCAGATAGTTGGAGCTGGTTCCTCTACTGCTCGTGACGGTCGCGCGAAACCCCAAATAAGGAGCAGCTCGAATGGTTACACAAATGATGAGCCGGAATTGGCGTGACTTGATTCGCCCCAAGGCGATCACGCTCGATCCGGAGTCCAATTCCGAGTCCTACGGCAAGTTCACGTGCGAGCCGCTCGAACGGGGTTTCGGCATCACGATCGGCAACTCCCTCCGCCGGGTTTTGCTGGCTTCGCTTCAGGGCGCCGCCATCACGGCCGTGCGCCTCGAGACCGCCCTGCACGAGTTCACGACCATTCCAGACGTGGTCGAAGACGTGACCGACATCATCCTCAACCTCAAAGAGGTGGTGTTCAAAGTCGACTCCCCGAAGACGTTCACGGTGCGCCTCGAGAAGGAGGGCGCAGGCCCGATCCTCGCTAGCGACATCAAGACGGTCGACGGTTTGACCATCCTGAATCCGACCCATCAAATCGCCACCCTCGACAAGAAGGGCCCGTTCTCGGTCGAGCTCACGGTCGCTTGCGGCCGTGGCTACGTGTCGGCCGAGCGTAACAAGAGCCCCACGATGCCGCTCGGAACGATCCCGATCGACGCGCTCTTCAGCCCGATCCGCAAGGTGAACTACACCGTGCAAAATGCGCGCGTCGGGCAGGTCACGGACTACGACAAGCTCGTGCTCGAGGTCTGGACCAACGGCGCCGTTCGTCCGGTGGACGCGGTGGCTTTTGCGGCCAAGATCCTGAAAGAGCAGCTCTCGATCTGGATCAACTTCGAGGAATCCGAAGAGACCTCGTACCAGGTGACCGGTAGCGACGAAGAGCCGCTAAATGAGAATCTGTTCCGGTCGGTGGACGAGCTCGAGCTTTCCGTGCGCTCGGCGAACTGCTTACAGAACGCGAATATTACGCTCATCGGCGAGCTCGTGCAGAAGACCGAGCAAGACATGCTCAAGACCAAAAACTTCGGCCGTAAATCGCTGAAAGAGATCAAAGAGATCCTGTCGACGATGGGCCTTGGTCTGGGCATGAAGTTCGACAACTGGCCGGCCATGGTCGACCGCTGGAAACAACAGCAGTCAGCGTCTTGAGGCTCGTTCTTTGTAACTAAGAGCTCCGCCCCGACCCCGTTGAAATGCATTCAACGGGGTTTGGTTTGGGGCCCCCACCCCACAATTTAGCGTCTCCGTAGTCGAAAAGTTAGGTATCCCATGAGGCACGGCAAATCTGGTCGTCAATTCGGCCGTAATACCAGTCACCGGCGCGCGATGTTGCGCGCGTTGACCGCGAACCTCGTGGCGCACGAGCGCATCGAGACGACCGACGCAAAGGCCAAGGAGCTTCGGCGGGTTGCGGAGCGCCTCATCACGCGCGCCATCCGCCTGGGCGAGGTGGCTTACACGCCGCACGACAAGCTGAGCCTGGCCGATCGTGCGCGCCGTCAGGCCGCGCAGCAGCAGGTGGGCAGCTATCTGCGCCGCTTCCAGGTGACGCAGGATGGTGGCGAGAGCACGAAGGTGGACTTGATTGAAAAGGTGTTCGTCGATCTGGCGAAGCGCTTCAAGGCTCGCCCGGGTGGCTATACCCGCATTATCAAGCTCGGTCGTCGGCGCGGCGACAACGCGCCCATGAGCGTGATCGAGTTCGTAGACAAGGGTGAGCCGCGGGCTCCAATCGAGCCCAAGGCCGCCTCGGAAAAAGCGCCTAAACCGAAAAAGACGGAGAAAGCGGCGGCCGCTGGCGCGGCCACGGCCAAGGCTCCCAGGGCGAAAAAGCCCGCCAAGGCTGAAGCCGTCGGCTGAGCTCGGTCGAGGCGCGCGCCTCGACCCGAATCGCTCACGGCTCGTCGCGCTGTGAGGTAGAAGGGCTCGTTTCGCTCGCTGGCGAAGTGGGCTCTTCGGCGTTTTGTCCGGCCATCCCGGAATTGGGAGGCCGCTGGCGAGCGGTACCGGCGTCTGGAGCTGCAGAGGGAACGTGTGGCGCGGCGAGCTCGGATTTGCCCCTGCGCAGCAACACGAACACTATGCCAGCGAGCGCGACGAAGCCGATGGCGCCGGCTGCCAGGTAGCGAGATGAGTCGTCGGTGCGGACCACGCCTTGTTGCTGGGCGAGCTCGCGTTGAGCGCGAGCATTGTTCGGGTCGGCTTCGAGCGCTCGGCTGAGCAGGGTGCGGTCGGTGACCCCGCTGCCCGCGAGGGCCTCGGCTTCCAGAGTCAAACGCAAGCTAGTGGCCTTTTTTGCGAGGTCGCTGCCCTTGCCGAGCCGCTCGGCGCGGCGCAGAGCCGACAGCACGAGCGGCGGGCTGTTGCTGGGGTTTTTCGCCGCGTATTCTAGGTATGCGTTGGCGAGCTCCATTTGTTTCGGGTAGTCGGGCGTGCGGGTGAGCACTTGGTCAAAGGCCTTGCGCATGCCTATGAGGTCACCGTGCTCACGGGCGGACGCGCCCGCGTCGAACAGCTTGGAGACTTCGGCGGAGCGCAGGCGGTCGAACTCAGCGAACAGCTCACGAGCCGTTCGTTCCCAGGTCCAGTCGCGTGGCGCCTTTTTGCCGACCACGTCCTCGTACGTGTCCCGCAACTGCCACGCGCCGACCTCCCCGAACATGGCGATGGCTTGCCGCGAGGCCTCGCGGATCTGCGCGCGCTCGCTGTTCGCGAACGACACGACGATGCGCGCCGCGTCCGGATCGCGCACTCGACCATAGGCACGGAGGACGTCGGCGAGCACTTGTAGATCGCTCGTTTGAACGGTCTCGCTCGGGATGGCTTTGCCCAAGGTGTCTAGCTCGCGCGCGGCCCATTTGGCGATTTTCTCGGCTTGGTGTCGGCGCGTTTCAATCAGTGCGGGCACCGCCCGGTCGCCCAGACCTTCCAGTTGCAGTTGGGTGTTCACGCGCAAAAATTCGCCGTAGTGCACGTAGATGTCGATCAACCCGCGCACTGCTTCGACCGTGCCGATCTGGGCGAGCATGCGACTCTCCGCCAGGACCGAGACCAGGCTGCACCATTGCTTCGAGCGTGGTTCCGCGTGCTCGGAAGCCAGCTCCAAGTAGTCGGGCGTTTTGACCTTTCCGCGTTCGCCCGCTCCCCGTCGTTCCTCGCGCTCGGTATCGCGACCCTTCTTACGCACCGCGAGCAGCAGCTCCTTGAGCTCGTCGTGGTTGACGCTCTCTGCGCTAGCTTCCAGGCGGTAGCGAATCGCGGCTACCAGCTTGGCGTCGACCTCGAGCGCTTCACGGCGCGCGGCTTCACGCTCCGCGGGGTCACTCGAGCAAAGCTTGTGCAGCCGCGTGTCGAGCTCTTCGAGGTCCGCGGGCGCCGGCCGTCCGATCTCCAGGTTTGGAATCGCCGGCAGCTCGGGTAGCGCGGCGTCGGACTTTACTTGCGCTTCCGCTAGCGATTGCCCCGTAACTAGCCATACGCCGCAGGCAAGCGCGCCGCCGGCAAGCCGGAGGAGCTCTGCGCCCACGCGGCGGTGCATCGAAAACACGCGCTCAGTCCGTGATGCGAAAATCGGGGAAGTCACCGGTGAAGCTGCGCCAGCGCGTATCGACGCGATCGACGCGCGCCGCACTCGGTCCCTTTTGTGCCCAGCCATAAAGCTCACGAATCGCAACCTCTTCACCCTCGGCTACGATCTCGACCGAGCCGTCCGCGCGGTTCTTGACCCAGCCGGTGACGCCCAGGCGTCGCGCCTCTCGTTGGGTGGAGGCGCGGAAGAAGACGCCCTGTACGCGGCCGCGTACCATCAGTTGCAGTTGCTTCAAGGCCATCTCGTCCTCCCCCACCGGTGGACCGCAGCGCGGTCGTCGAGCGGAGTTACGCCAGTCTAACCGAGAGCGTCGAATCCGGCACTTGTATCTCGACCGGCCACCCCAACGCCGGTTTTCTGGCTTGGCAGGGCCCGAGCCTACGGGCGCGAGCCATCCATTTGCACCTCGAACCGGGCGTGTTTGGAACGACTTTCGCGCTTCTAAAAGAGATCAGCGGCCGAGAGGAAGCTCCGTGCGTGCCCGCGCGGTCTGAGATGCCGGCGCCGGAGCGCGGGCCGTTGCGGCGACACCTGGGGTGCGTGGTGCTGATCGCGATCGCCCATGCTCTTCGGCTCGCTTCGCGCCTCGGGATGATTGAGTAGATCTGGGCGGGAGATCGTGATTCGATCACAACGTGAGCACTGGGAGCGAAAATATCCAAAACGCCCCCGACGGTCGAGCGCTGGATCCGATCGAAGCACTGCGCCACGAACGGCGAGTCTCGGCGGCCCTGCGCGAGGTCGGCGTCGCGCTCGGCACGACGTTCGACTTGGACGATTTGCTCGAGCTCATCTTGAGCAAGCTGACCGACTTGGTCGAAGCCGACCGCGCCACGCTGTACTTACTCGACGAGGTGAAGAAGGAGCTCGTGAGCCGCTTGGTGGTCGGCGACAAAGTGCGGTCCATCCGCATGAAGCTCGGCCACGGCATTCCGGGCAAGGTGGCTCAGACCGGCAAAGCAATCCGGATTCGGGACGCCTACAGCGATCCGCAGTTCGAACGAGATTGGGATGTCCTCACGGGGTATCGCACGAAGAGTATGCTGGTCGCTCCGCTGAAGAACCACTTGGGGCGGACCATCGGCGTGATACAGGTCCTGAACAAGCGGGGCGGGCACGAGTTCACGAGCGAGGACGAAGCGATTTTATCGGCGCTCAGCACGCAGGCGGCCGTCGCCATCGACAACTCCCGTTTGTTCCTGTCGTTGATCCAGAAAAATAAGCAGCTCTTGGACACGACCGAACAGCTCGAGCGAAAGTTGCAGGACTTGTCACTTTTGTTCGAGCTGGAGCGTCGCACGGCGCGCGCGACCACCATCGAAGAGCTGGCGATCGCCGTGCTGGGGCAATGCGCAGAAGCATGCGAGGCGCGCGGCGCGGCTCTGCTGCTCTCCGAGGAGGATTCCGGGGACCTGGTCGAGTACGTGCTCGACGGCAAAAATGCCCTCGAATTGAAGCGGATCCCCGTCAAAACCCGCGAGGGTTTCCTGGGTGCGGCCATGGCCGAGCAGGACATTCTGACCGTCGACGAGGCGGAGACGGACGCGCGCTTCAACGCGCACATCGAGGGCGAGTTCGGCTTTCCCGTGAAGTCCGTGCTGGCCGTGCCGTTGGAAGGCGAGCGCACGGCGCTCGGCGCGATCGGCTTGTTCACGCACGAAGCCGGTGGCGCGTTCGACGAAGCAGACGTATCACTGCTCAGACTGGTGAGCGCGAACGTGTCGACCGCGGTCCGCTTGTTCAACGCCAACAAGAGCCGAGAACGCAGCGAGCGTCTGACCTCGATCGGTCGCTTGTTGTCCCAGGTGATTCACGATTTCAAGTCACCGATGAGCGTGATCAGCGGCTACACGCAGCTGATGGCGGACGCCGACGAGCGCCATGTGCGTGCCGAGTACTCCGAAGAGATCCTCAAACAGTTCGACGTACTCACGGCCATGCAACGTGAAGTGCTGGAGTTCGCGCGCGGCGAGCGTGCGATTTTCGTACGCAAAGTGTACCTGAACAAGTTCTTCTCCGACGTCCGCCGGCAATTGGCGATCGAGGTCGCGGGTCAACCGATCGAGCTTTCGTTTCAGGTCGACAGTAAGCTCGTGGCGCGTTTCGACGAGGGGCGTTTGGCGCGCGTGGTCCACAATTTGGCGCGAAACGCCATGGAAGCCATGGGTGACGCCGGCGGCGTTTTGACCATCGGCGCCCGGATGGACGGTCAAGATTTGTTGATCTCCGTGACCGATACTGGTCCTGGTATCCCAAAGGCCATCGAAGGTCAGCTCTTTCAGTCCTTCGTCACCATGGGCAAGGCCGGCGGTACCGGGCTCGGGCTCGCCATCGTCAAGAAGATCGTCGAGGAGCACGGGGGAACCATTTCCGTCAGCTCCACGAGCGCGGGCGCGACCTTCGAGCTCCGCTTACCGCAGGTGGCGCCGAGCGCGCCCACGACGCCCCTGGCGAAGAAGAGCTCGCCCGTCCGAAAGCCCGCTCGGCCGCTCAAAGGGACTCAGGTCAAGAGCTCGCCTCGATGAGCTCGGCTAAACATTTGCCGCTCTTGAACGGCGCTTCCAAAGCGCTCGAGACCTGCGGCTATTGCCCGAAGCTGTGCCGCAGCACCTGCCCGGTTTCGAATGTAGAGGCGCGGGAGGCGCTGATCCCGTGGGCCAAGATGTCGGCGGCCTGGCTGGTTGCACGCGGTAATTTGCCGGCCGATCGCGAAATCGCGCAGACCGGCTGGGGCTGTTCGGGTTGTCACGCCTGTACGAGCTTTTGTGAGCACGCGAACCCGGTCGCGGAGACCTTGTACGGCGCGCGTGCCGAGTATCGAAGCGCGGGGCTAGCGCCAGAAGCAGTGACGACGAGCGCCCGCCGGCAAGAAGCGCGCGTCCGGGAGGCGGACGCCGTGCTGGCGGAGTTGGCGCGCGAACCGGGGGTGCGGCCCGATGCGACCGCGGCGTTGCTCGTCGGCTGCGCTTATTTGCGGAAGGCGCGGCCAGAGGCGCGCGCCATCGTGCGCTCGGTGATCGCCGTGTCGGGCTCGGTGCGGCTCGTCTCGGGTTGTTGCGGTGCGCCACTGCTGCACGCGGGCGACCGAGCAGGCTTCGACGCCGCGCGCGCGCGGATCGCGGATGCGACGCGCGGCGCCCAATGCTTCGTCGTCGGGGATCCGGGCTGTGCGCTGGTATTGCGGGACATTCCGGCGGAGCCCTTCGTCAGCCACGTGGCGGCACGGGCTACGCGTTTGCAGCCATTGCTCGGCTTGAGCCAAAGCGGGCCCGTGCGCTTCCACGATCCGTGTGCGCTCGGCCGCGGGCTGTCCGAGTACGCGGCCCCGCGCATGCTGTTGAGCCGTGCTCTCGGCCGAAGCCCCGATGAATTCGAGGCGAACCGCGAGAGCGCCGCGTGCTCTGGCGGTGGCGCCATGCTGCCCATTGCCATGCCCCAGACATCGGCCCGCATTGCCGACGAGCGACTCGCGGCTCACGCTGATGCGGGCGGCGGCACGCTGGTGACCGCGTGCGCTTCCAGCCTGCGTCGGTTTCGAGCGCAGGGTACACCGGCCATGGATATTGCCAGTGTCGTCGAGCAGAGCCTCGGCCTTTCGCATGGGCTCGAGTAACAAGCGCACCGTCGCGACGCGCGTTCTGGGCTCGTATGCGCTGATCATGATCGCGTTTGCGCTAGCCGCGGGTTGGAGCGTTCTGGCTCAACGCAACGCGGCGCAAGAGGCCCGTCTGATGCGCAGCGGTTACTTCCCGTTGGCGCTCGCCGTGCGCGATCTGGTGGCCAAGCAAGATACCTGGAATACGCAGCTCAACCACATCACGGCCGCCCGCAATCCGGCAGACATTCGCATCTGGTTCGATCTTGCGCTGCACATCGGCCGGCCGCGCACGTTCGGCGAGGTTCGCGCGGCGATCGCCCGGGCTTTCGTCATCGCTGGCGACCAGAGCGCGCGCAGCGTGGGCCGGGAGCTGTTCTTCGAGACGAGCGCAATCGAAACTTTCATGTCCGGCGATGCCGAGCGCTTGAGCCAGTTGTTCGAGGCGCTCGATCGACGCGACGACGCGGTCGCGGAATCACTTCGCGACGAGCTGGTGGCGCGCGGCTCGCAGAGCTCGAAACGGTTGAGCCAGCTGGAGCAGCGTGCTTTGCGCAACGTCGATTTGCTGCTCGACCGTGCCCACGAGCGCGAAGTGCTGGCGATTCGTCTTTTGGTGGTGCTGGCCGCCTTGACCGTGCTGATCGGCGTGGCCATGGCGCTGTACGCGCGGCGTGTGTTGCGCCCGCTCGCGCAAGTCACCGAACGCGCCAAGGCCGTGGCCAGCGGCGACCTGAAGCCGCGCGCCGCCGTAACGTCGAACGACGAGATCGGCGAGCTCGCTGCAACCTTCGAGGGGATGGTCTCGGCCATCGCTCAGGCCAATGAGGAGCTGCTTGCGACTGAGCGCTTGGCCACGATCGGTAAGATGGCTGCGCACGTAACGCACGAGATCAGAAATCCGCTTTCTTCGATCGCGCTCAACGTCGAGCTCTTGGAAGACGATTTGGCCGAGGCCAGCGAAGAATCCCGCGAACTATTGCGAGCGATTCGCGGCGAGGTGGAGCGACTCACTGCGCTCAGCGGACAATATCTCAGCTTCGCGCGCAGGGGCGCGCAGCGCCTCGAGGTGGAGGATCTGCGGGAGGTCGTGAGCGAGGCCGCGGAGTTCATGCGCCGAGAGCTCGAGACAGAAGGCGTCTCACTCGAGGTGAACAGCGCGAGCGCTCCGGTTTCGGCGACCGTAGACGAGGCCCAGATCAAGCAAGCTTTGTACAATCTGCTGCGCAATGCGCGCGAGGCAATGCCGAACGGGGGGCGGGTGACGGTGTCCGTGTCGACCGGGGCGGGCGGCGGCTCGGACGTCGTGGTCGAGGACGAAGGCGTCGGCTTGGACGAAGCCACGCGGGCCCGTCTGTTCGAGCCGTTCTTCACCACGAAGAGCAACGGAACGGGTCTCGGTCTAGCAATCACCCGTCAGATCATCGAGGCCCACGGCGGCAGCATCGCCTTCGAGCCGCGGGTACCGCGAGGCACGCGCATTTGGATCCACTTGAGCGAGGTCTCGGCCGCAGGTTGACCCGCCGCTGCTTGGCCTCTATTCGCGTGCCTCAGCGATTGGCGACGGGCCCTCAACCCGCAATACGCTCGGCCTCGTCCAAGCGGTCATTCAGTGATTTCAGCAGTGCACTGCGCAATGCTCGCACGGCGCGGGCTCGGTGACTGAGGCCATTTTTGACCTGCTCGGAGAGCTCGGCCATGGCTTTGCCCTCGTGGCCGCTGACCAGAAATAGCGGGTCGTATCCGAAGCCTCCGCTACCGCGTGGCTCACGTGCGATGCTGCCTGCGCACGTGCCTTCGGCGACGAGCTCGTCCGATGCTGGCCAGGGGCTGACCAACGCGAGCACGCACCGAAAGCGTGCCGCGCGCTCGTCGACATTTTCGAGCTCGCGCAAGAGCGCCGCGTTGTTCTCGGCGTCTGTCGCGTGTTCGTGAGCGAAGCGAGCCGAGCGGACACCTGGGCGTCCGCCGAGCGCGTCCACTTCCAGCCCGCTGTCGTCCGCCAAGGCCAGCGTGCCGGTGGCACGCGCCACGGCGCGGGCCTTGATCAGCGCATTGGCTTCGAAGGTCTCGCCGTTCTCTACGATGCTCGGTTGCTCGCCGAGCACCTCCGCCGCCGAACAGAACCGAATGGGCAGATCCGCCAGCAGCGCCCTGAGCTCCGCGAGCTTGCCCTGGTTCGAAGTAGCGAGAACGATCGTGAGCAGCTCGGGCATGGCGCGCCAGCATAACTCTAGGGCTTGATCAGTGCCTGCTGCCGAGCAGGTCGAAGCTCCCGCCCAGAGTGAACGTCGCCCAGGCGTGTCCATCTTCTTGATCGAACTGCTGCAGCTGGTTTGAAATGGTGCCGGCGCCCGTGCGCTCTACCTTGCCGAACGAACCCACGCCGAGCGTGAGCATGGGCGAAATCGAAAACGAGCGGTTTAGGCGAAGCTCGGCGCCCAGTCCCAGCCGGGCTTCGAAGGGGGCATCGGTGAACTGGAGCTCGCTGCCGTCGTCGAACTTGGCGCGCGCGCGGCGGTAACCGATCGCAAGCTCGGTGACGAAACCGATGCCATCCGGGTCCGAGCTGGCTCGAATGCCGACGCCCCAAAAGTCACTATCGCCGCGACTCGACTTTGCTATCTTCGCGTCGGCATCTCCGTTGCCCGAGCCGAGCTGCGCCCGCTCCCAGAGCGCGAATACGTTGTAGTTGCGAGACAAGCGCGCGCCCGCATCGAGCTCGAAAACTGGCCCAGAGCCGACGTAATCGCGCCACGGCACTCCGCGCTGGCTCAGGTTGCCGGCCGCGTCTTGCGTGCCGCGCGCCCAAGCGTTGCCGAATGGAATGAAGTAGCCGACCCGCGCGCCCAGCCAAAGCGCGGTCTGCGGCGCGACATGATGCGGCTCGGGCGGCGGCGGCGGCTCGAAGACGGTCTCGCCGGGCGGCTCGAAACCAGGCGGCGGAGGATCGTAGATCGGTCCCGCGCTGGGATCAGTGGGCGGTGGCGGCGGTTGCCCCGGTGGACCAGACGGCGGCGCGGCGCTGCGGGGCGGCGCCCCGGGATTAGCGGG
>CAHJWM010000070.1 GCA_903642325.1 Myxococcales bacterium
CGACGCCCGCACCGCCAGCAACACTCGCGCCGCCCGCCGCTCCGGCCAGGCCACCGGCGCCCGCGCCGCCGCTCGGGCTCGAAATATCCGGCGAGGTGGCGTCGCTACTGCAGCCCGAAGCCAAGAGCGAGGCCGAGAGCATTATCATCGAAATCGAGCGCTTTATGGAACTCCGTCCGGCGCTTTGGATGCCGCGGCGTTGGAAGATGTCGGTACCCGATATGCCTGATCACGACGTTGCCTGAGAGCGTGTAATAAGCCCAAAGAGCTCCACGCGCACGGCCCGTGGCGGTGAACCGGGCACCGTTGCCCTCCGCGCCGCGTCGGCGGGTCGCAAACACCGAAGCCCGTAAGATTTCACGGAAATGCCGGGCATTCCTCGTGCACGAATCCACGATGAGGCGGCGTGAGCGCCGGTGATATGATCGCCCGAGAAATGGATTTGCTCGACGACTTAGCATTTCGCGGCCTGATTCACCAACAGACCAATCCGGATGGGCTCCGTGCTCACCTGCGTCAGCCGCGCGCGCTCTATTGTGGATTCGACCCCACCAAAGATTCGCTGACCATCGGCAATCTAGTCCCGCTCTTGCTGCTGCGCCGATTTCAGCAGGCAGGGCATCGACCCGTAGTGATCGTCGGCGGTGGGACCGGTATGATCGGTGATCCTTCAGGCAAGGACGCCGAGCGCCAGCTGCTATCTGTCGAACAAATCAAAAAAAACGTAGCCGGACAGCGGTTGATCTTCGAGCGCCTACTCGACTTCGACGGGCCGCACGGGGCTTCGCTGCTCGACAATGCCGATTGGCTCGTACCGCTCGGCTATTTGGAGGTGCTGCGCGACGTGGGCAAATATTTTTCGATCAACATGATGATTCAAAAGGACTCCGTGCGCGATCGCTTGCATCACCGCGAGCAAGGCATCAGCTACACCGAGTTCAGTTACATGCTCTTGCAGGCGTACGACTTTCTGCACTTGTTCGAGCAGCACGGGGTGACGTTGCAGGTATGCGGATCCGACCAATGGGGCAACGTGGTGAGCGGGATCGATTTGATCCGGCGCAAACAGCAAGCGGAGGCCTTCGGGTTGACCGCGCCGCTGGTCACCAAGGCCGACGGCGGAAAATTCGGCAAGACCGAGTCCGGCGCCATTTGGCTCACTGCAGATCGCAGCTCGCCGTATGCATTTTATCAGTTCTGGCTCAGCACGCCCGATGCAGACGTGCTCAAATTCTTGAAAATCTTCAGCTTCTACTCGCACGACGAGCTGCGTGAGCTGAGCGCCGGGCACGAGGCGAGCCCGGGCGCGCGCACCGCGCACCGCGCCCTTGCGGAGCACATGACGAAGCTCCTGCACGGTGAGAGCGGGCTCGAACAGGCAAAAAACGCCAGCGCCGCGCTGTTTTCGGGCGACATTGGCGCGTTGCCTCGCGAGACGCTCGAAGAGCTGTTTCTAACTGCGCCTTCCGTCCAGCTCCCCAAAGCGCGGCTCGCCGGCGATGGGATTTCCGCAATCGATTTTTTGGTCGACGTCGGGGTGGTCAAGAGCAAACGAGAAGCGCGTGAGCTACTCGGCACCAGCGCCATCATGATCAGCGCGCGGAAGGCCGACGCAGAGACGCGCGTCACGGCAGACTGGCTCTTGTTCGGCGAAATCGCGCTCATCCGCCGCGGCAAAAAAACCTGGCACGTGGCCCGCTTCGAATGAACCGAGCCTCGTGGGGAAAAGCCGAGGCCGCAACGTGCGCGAGCAGCCGCCGGCTCTAGCTAGGCGGGCGGGAGCTCGCGCAGCGCTTCCACGTCGTGCACCACGGGCTTCGGATTCACGAAGGTGAGCCAGCTCTTCCAAATCGCCTCACCCCAACCCAACCGCCGATAGGGGATGCCGTGCTCTTCGCACCAGGCCTGCACCATCGGCTGCATGGCACGCAGGTGCACGTGGCTGACCGAAGGAAAAAAATGATGCTCGATCTGATACTCCAGACCCGAGCACATGAAGCGTCCGAAAAAACCGGTCCGAAAGTTCAAAGTGGTCGCGGCTTGCCGCAGGTAAAAGTCGCCCGACGTGCGTTGTGTCTTGGACAGACAGGCGGCCTCCGCCGGGTAATGCCCGGGCGCCAGCACCGCGAACATGCCGCAGCCAATCAAAGCGAGGCGCAGAAAATAGAAAGTGAGCACGCCCAGCACGGGAAAGAAAATCATCGGCAGCGCGAGCCCGAGCAGCAGGTGTAACACCATGCACGCAAGATCCGCCCAAGACGCGAGCCCCCGTCGACCGGGCTTGGCCAAGACCATGAACAAGCGCACCCAACCCTGACGGATGATGTTGAGCCCATTCAGGGGCAGGAGCAGCAACAAGAGCAGCCCCTGCAGCACCGGCCAACGCTGCCGCCAGGATCCGAACGCGCTGAGGTGCACTTCGTTCAGCGCGAACACCGGTCGCAGATCGCAATCGTCGTCCACGCCCGTGACGTTCGGCGACGGATGATGAATGATCAAGTGGCTGTGCCGCCAGTAACTGGTCGAGACCTGGAGCAGGAGCGGGAAGCTCAGGTAAAACAAGATTCGATTGGCGAGCGGCGATTGCAGGGCCGCGTTGTGCGACGCTACGTGCCCTAGCGTCGCGATCCCGGTAAAGCCGAGGCACGACGCCAATAGCCCAATCACCCGGATGGGCAGCACGGGCACGAGCGCGTAAACCGCGGCTCCACTTAGACCGAGCGCAAGGTGCGTCGCCCACGCGAGAAGCACGGGCCACGCCGGGCGCGCCAGGAAGCCGCGGGCCTTGACCGCGTCGCGCAGCCAAGCGCCACGAGCGGCCTCGTCATTTCGAACGACTGTGGGAGGCAGCTGATCCTACTTCACGTACTCGTAGTACTCGACGCTCAGGTCCTGAAACGTGCTCTCGTAGGAGGTGCCCACGCGGTCTATTACGAACTCCGAGCGCGGCGCATAAGTCAAATCGAGCTCGCGCCGGTCGTGGAGTGACTCGTATTGAGCCTGGTTCAGGTCGATTGCGCCGCCCAGGGCCCGCGTCAGGCCGATCCTAGCGGCGGACTTTTCGAAGCCGTTGCAGGGCGAGATGGGAATGGCCTCGGCAGCATCGCCGCTTCCGTAGCCCACTGCGACCATGTTGGCGTGCGCGAGCTCGAGCTTCTTTTCGGCCCCGTCCTCCAAACCGGCCGCGATCCAAGCCGGCAGCGCGGCACTGTACAAGTTGCCGAGCTGTTTCGTAGCTTCCGAGCCGAGCGACATCTTTTGGGTCAAGAGCTCGCGAAAGCTCGCGCGTTTGCGGAGCGTGCTCGCTACGGCGCTGGTAGCCGAATACGGATCGTTCTCGGCGCCGCCGTCGAGCATGAGCGCGTACAAGTCCGGAGTGGACACGGTCTCGGTGAGCACGGCATTCACCGGGACGCCGGCTTCCGCGCACAGCGCCTGGAGCTCGTCCTGACGATTGTCGCCCCGAGCCAAGCCGCGCACGTATAGGAACGCCATCGCCTGCACCGGCATCAAGTGATACGGCCGGTGAAAGAACAGCCCCCGCACGCTCTCGTAATAGGTGCCGGCCGAAACCTGCAGCTGGCCGAGCATGTGCTCGACTGCATTCACGGTCTCGTCCAGGTACGCGTAGGTCGAGTATTTGCCGCTAAAGACCGGAAAATCGCTGCGACGATCGGTGTTGGGCGCATAGCCGTCGGTGAAATGGCGCGCGTGCGGCTTGCGAAAGTCCGGACCACGATAATCGGAGGAGCTCCCGGCATGCAGCAGGTCGACCGTGAATAGCTTGGGCTCACGCTCGATCAACATGGCGACCGCGCCAGCGCCTTGTGTCTGCTCACCACTCGAGCCGCGCTCGTACTCGGCGACGTCGGCGCTGACCACGATTGCGAGGTGATCGCGCCCGTCATAGCTCACGTAGCGCAGCGCGTTTTTCAGGGCGTACACGCCGCCCAGGCAGGCATGCTTGAATTCCGGCACTTCGAGCTGGCGCGAGAGGCGCGGCATGCCGAGCTGGTCGAGCGCGCGGTCCACCATGCCGCGCACGATCACCGCGCCGGCCGCGTTGTCGGTGCTGGACTCGGTGCCCAAGCCGAGTGAGCCAACGCGCTGCGGGTCGATTTCGTTTTGCAAGATCAGTCGCAGCACGGCATTGGCCGCCATGGTGTACACGTTCTCGTGTCGGCCACAGACTCTGAAGCTGTGCCCGACGACGGCGCGCACCTTGTCCCAATTATTGCCGGTCCACAGGCACCATTGGTCGAGCGGCACGCGCAGACGTGGCACGTATAGGCTCATGGCGCTGACGCCAGGCAATCCTTCGTCGGTAATCACGGCCCAGGTCGTAGTGAAGCCAGCCCCGGGTTTCAACGAGGCATCCATCCTGACCCGAGATCAGGCGTACAAATCGAGCTTCTGGCCTCGAGCTCCCGACGATTCCGGGCGATTCACGCCGAGCGCGACGCTCCGCCGTGCGGCCTCCCCCGTCGTCGAAGCGGCTCGGTTCGGCGCCGCCTGCGCCGCCTGCGCCGCCTGCGCCGCGGACGCGTACACTTCACTACCCGCACTTGCTCGCGCGCGGTGCGCTGGGTCGACACCCCGTTTCGCGAGCTCTTCGTCGGCGCAATTTCGGCAAAAATATCCGTTTACTGATCGCATCGGTGTGACTCGAGGAAGCTCGAGACGGGGGAACGACCGCGCGGGCAAAAGCTTGAATCGATTCAGCGCGGGCCGCGCGACTCCGCCGCGCTGAGACGCCGAAGGCTGAGCGCGCCGCGCTGGCCTCGTGACCATCCACCCTGCATCGAGTCCCAGGCGCCGCTCGACCGACACCCGGGGGCTCACTCCGGCGCTACTGGACGGCCGGAGGCGTCACGCCCTTTGCGCGAGCGGTTTCGCAACCGCGTTCGACGCCGGTCATGCCTTCTTCGGTCTTGACGACCTTGAACTCGACGCGCCGGTTCTTCTCCCACGCCGTGGGATTCGATGCCGCGTCGAGCGGGCAGTACTCGCCATAGCCTTGGGAGACCAAGCGGCCGGTGCCGATGCCCCGAACCTTGAGCGCTTCCATCACCGCCGCCGCGCGGAGACGGGTGAGGTTCAGGTTGTACTCATCTGTGGAACGTTCGTCGGCGTGACCGGCGACCTCGAGCACGGTGAACTCCGGGTGACCTTTCAGCGTGGCCGCGACCGCATCCAAGATGCCGTTCGACGCCGGAAGGATCTTCGCACTAGCGGTCTCGAACTGGACCTTCTCCAGAATCACGATGTCGTTGCCTTCGATGATGACCTTGCCCTTGTCGGGGCAGCCGTCTTCGTCCTGAAAGCCGTTGTAGGTTTCGGGGTCGTTCGGGCACTTATCCTTCACGTCCGGGATTTGGTCTTTGTCGTTGTCGGGATCGGGGCAGCCGTCCTCGTCCTCGAACTTGTCCTTGTCTTCGGCGTCGTCCGGACAGGAATCCTGCTTGTCGGGAATGCCGTCGTGATCGTTGTCCGGCTCGGGGCAACCGTCCTCGTCCTGATAGCCGTCCTTGTCCTCGGGATCGTCCGGGCACTTGTCTTTGGAATCCGGGATGCCGTCGCCGTCCCGATCGCCGTCGCGCGAGATATCGGGGCAGCCGTCTTCGTCGTGGTCGCCGTCGAAGTCTTCGGGCACGTTCGGGCAGCGATCATTCACGTCCAGGATGCCGTCGTTGTCGTTGTCCGGGTCGGGGCAACCGTCTTCGTCTTTGAAGCCGTCGAAGTCTTCCGGTTCGTCCGGGCACTTGTCTTGATCGTCCTTGTAACCGTCGCCGTCTCGATCACCGATCGACGGCTCGTACACGAAGCCGAGTACCATGCGTAGATTGGCGGCCTCGAAGCCCGTGGAGAAGGCGCGGCTACCGGCGCCCATCATCAAGTAGCTATTGCTCTCTATGAACAGCTTGATGCCGCCGACGAACTCCTCGCTGAGCTTCTGTTTGCTGTCGGAGTTGCCAGACGTTTGATACGAGGCATACGTTTCGCCCACCAAGTCGAGCGCATCGAGAACGCGGTAGGACAAGCCCAAGCTGCCCGTGCCGAGGTTCGATGCTTCGAACGTGCCGTGCTGCAATTGGCTCTTGCCGGTGACGTCGTTCTCGAACCTGGGGTTCGACCCGCCGTGGGCGCGATACCCGACGTTCAAACCGACCTTGAAGCGGCGCTCCGAGCCGAACTGATTTTCGACGATGAGCTGCGGCCAAACCCAGACTTTGGGGTCAGCGCCGAGATCACGAGCAGCGTTACTCAGCGGTACGCCACCTTGTACGAGGAGCGCGAGACCAATGCCGCGATCCACCCGCGTGAGCCGCAATTTGCCGTGTAAGGCGAGGAAGCTGACCTTCTGCGCGTCGAGCTGCGCGGAGCTGTACGTCGCACCATTCGGGCCAATGCCGTAGGCCTCGTCGCCGGTCATCAGGTTGACGGGAATGCTCAGACCAACGATGGCCGTGTTGGCGATGCCGTAGTTGAAGCCGAAGGTGCCTTGAAAAGAGTTTTGCACGAGCGCGCTGACGCCGGCGCCCTCGTTGGCTGCGTTCGCTTGGGGCACGCAGGTGTCGTCCGTGCACGGCTGCCCGCCCGCGCCCGTCGGGGTACGGTCCGAGCGCGTGCGCATGATGGCGCGCCCATAGTCCAGCACCAAGCCAAAGCTGATGTTCCCGGCGCCCAGGATGTCCGAGCCGTTGACGGAGAAAAAGCCTTTAGAATCGACGGCGGGGCGGAACAAATGCGTGTCCATGCCGTCACCGTTACTGCCCAGGACGCGAGGGTTGCCGTCGGCTTGGGCCTGGGCCACCCCGGACGCCAGCGCCAAGGTCAGAGCCACGGTCCCGGCTCTGAAAAGCGTGGTTGCCGCCAACCCTGCCAGCTGTTGCCTGGTGAACCGCACACGCATGCTCGTCGCCCTTCCTCTCGCTGAAGTCTGGGAAATTACAAGACCTTTAGCGAACCGTGACCGTAGCATCCTGTAAATTGTCGTGTCAACGTGAGAGCGCTGTGATCTCTTGCGCCAGCTCGGTCCGTACCGCCTGCTCGAGGCGGAGCTGCTGCGCGTGAAACCTCGATAAACCTACTCACAACTACCTTGGCGCGCGCTCGCTCGACTGCTGCTAGCGGAGACTCGGCTCGAGACGCTACTCTGGTTGTCGAGTCCCGATGCCGCTACGCGCGCCAAAGGCGCAAGCCTAATTTACAGGGAATGCGTCGACCTTCGTTACTTCTCATTTCGAGCGCGCTCGCGTTGTGCACGATCCGCGCGCACGCGGAGTCTCCAACGCTCGCGGGGCGCTGGACCGCTACGCCTCTCAGATCGGATTGGAACATCGGCGACTGGGGCAAACCCTGTGGCCCAACGCCGAGCGACCGCGCTGCGGCCGGCGGCACCGTAACCATCACCAGCGCGGGCAGCGAGCTGCACTTCAACTTCACCGGGCGCGACTACACGACCGCCGAGTGTTGGGAGCAATTCCCCGGGCTGGCTCGTGTGAGCCACGCGAGCGCGCCGCGCAGTTGGCAAAATGCTTGCAAAACGAAGCCCGCTGATCCGCGTCAAGCAACCTTGAACACCACGATAAGCGCGACCGACAACGCCATACATTTCGACGAAACCGGTCAGTATCAATTCGTGATTGCGGGTCAGAACTGCACGGCGAGCGTGCGGCGCTCGCGCAACTTGTCGCTCGTCCAGCGCGAGGGCGAGCCGATGCCGGTGCCCGTGCCATTGCCATTGCCCGAGGCTCCCCCCGCCGTCGAGGCAGTGGCGAGCGCGGCGCCCTCGGCGACAGCTGCAGCGAAAGTTTGCGCGGCCCCTGGACCTGCGGAGCAACTCGAAGTCCGCCCGGCTCAGAAGTTGATGCGCCCGGGCGAGAGCTTCGAATTCAAAGTGCGGGTGCTAGACGCCGTGGGCTGCGCTCTCGCCCTGTCGCCAGCGTGGAAAGTGCTGAGCGAGAATGCCGCGGTCGAGCTCACCGCGCCGGGACGGGTCCACGTGCCCGAAAGCGCCGGCGAAGCGACGATTCTTCTACAAGCGACGCTCGCCGGACATGCCGCCCGCGTCACGCTAGAGATTGCGTCGCTGGCGCGGTACGACGCCCTGCTCGCGCAAAGAGGCTTGAATGCCGAAGGCGAGTCGAACGACGCCGCGGTAGCTCGCATCGCCACGACGGCCATCGGCGGCGGGAGCGTCGTGGCCGCCGACGATGCGCAACGGCGTCGCGTACTGTTCGTCGGCGTGGTCGGTGGCAGCGCGCTGTTGCTCGGGCTGCTTGGCTTCGTGCTCGTTCAGCTCAGCCGTCGCCGGCCGCCCGAGCCCGAAACGCGCGTCCCCAAGGTACGGCTCGCGCCTGCAACGACGCCGAGCACATTGACCCCGCTCGCCAAAATCTGCCCGACCTGCCGCGAGGAATATCCGGCAGACGCCGCGTTTTGCCCCAACGATGGAAACCGCCTGGTCCCGGCTCTCGGTGCCGGCGAACCCCCGGGTCCGAGCGGCGGCGTCTGTCCGATCTGCGGTCAGGGCTTCGATCCCGGTGTTTTGACCTGCCCCCGGCATGGCGAGGAGTTGTTACCTGCGGCGATGCATGGCGCGACCCGCACGACGGAGAGCCCCGTCACCAAAAAGATTTGTCCGACGTGCGCCAAACAATACGCCGGGGACAGCCAATTCTGCGGTGACTGCGGCGCCCTGCTCGTGCCCGTCAATTGACCACATCAGTAAGGACCGGCGAAGTAGCTTCGGTCGCTCAGAATTTGCTAAGGTCGCGACGCGATGAAGATAGCCTGCGAAACGTGTGGCGCGAAATACACGATCGCCGATGACAAGGTGCGAGGCAGGAAAGTCAAAATCCGCTGCAAAGGCTGCGGTACGCCGATCGTGGTGGACGGCCAACAACCAGGCGGCGTGGGCGCCGAAGAAGCCGAAGCGGATGCCACGCTCGAGGCGGATGCGGCCGTGATGTGGTCCGTGAATTTGAGCGACACCGATTCACGGACCATGAGCGTGGAGGAGATCGTCCAGAGCTACGCATCCGGAGTCGTCACGGCCGACGCTTTCGTCTGGAAGGACGGCATGGCGGATTGGGTGCCGTTGCTCGATTCCGAGCTTGCTCCTTTGTTGGGGGGCCCGGCTGAGGTGGCGACGGCCGAGCCCGCCGCTGCTGCATCACTCGCGGCGACCCGCGGGACCATGCCGCTCTCGGCCGCGCCGAATCCGGTGACCGCTGCGGCTCGGCCTGCCGCAGCGCGCGCGCAAGCGCAGCCCGACAACATGCAAGATCTGTTCGGAGCCATCGACGTGGCGGGCGCCGAAGACGAGGTCGCGACCAGCGCCCCCCTCATTCCGCAAGCCGGAATGTCCGCATACGGCGACGGCAACATGACCGGCGCGCGCAACGAGAACTCGGTGCTGTTCTCGCTCGACGCGCTCAAAGCGGGTTTTTCGCCCAGCGCGCCGGCGGCGCAGTCTTCTGCGAAGGCGCCGAAGGCTCCGCCGGCTGGCGGCGGCGCGCAGCAAGCCTCCAACCTCGACGACCCGTTCGGGATGGCTGCGAGCGCGGGCTTGATGGGTGGGGGTGCGTTGTTCGGGGTCGACAATCAAGCCCTTTTGACCGCACCAGTGGCGCCCTTGCCCCCGCCTCCAGCCGGCGCGGCCCAGGTCGCGGGCGGGGTCATTCCGCTGGCCGCTGCGCGCGGCAACAACAAATGGCCGACAATCCTTGGCGCCGTCGGCGGCGCACTGATCATCGCTTTACTGCTGGCACTGCTGCTCGGTCGCAGGCAGGAGGGAGCGACGCCGTCGGCGGAAGCCTCCGCAAACGCGCCGTCGGCGGCTGTAACATCGAGCGAAAAACAGAGCGACGAACCGGCAGCCAAGGCGGAAGCGCCGGGCGCCAGCGTGACGCTGAGCGACAGTGCGACGCCGAGCGACAGTGCGACGCCGAGCCCCAATGCGACGCCCAGCGCCAATGCGACCCCGGGCCCCAATGCGACGCTTGCGAGCAAGACGGCGGAGAAAGCCGTCGCCACCAGCAACGGTGGCTCGCCCAGGGCGGCGGAGACAGCGAAGAAGAAGGAGGAGGAGGCCATCCCTGCCGGCGCCTCCGACGCACCGCCATTCAGTAAGTCATCGGCCATCTCGGGCCTGACCGCGGCGTCCATGGCTGCTTCGGTGTGCAAGCGGCCCGGCGGTCCGACGGGCACCGGCAAAGCAACGGTTACCTTCGCCCCGAGTGGTCGGGTAACGACGGCGACCGTGGGCGGCCCGTTCGCGGGCACGGCCGTGGGCGGTTGCGTGGCTTCGGGATTCCGTAAAGCGCACGTGCCGGCCTTCAGTGGCTCTGCGGTCACGGTTTCCAAGAGCTTCACCATCAATTGAGCCCGCGTCGCTCGAGCTCGAGGGGCTCGGGCGTCGTGCGCAGGCCCAGCCCGGGCCCACTGCTATGATGCGCTCTCGCGATGATTCGCTTGCAGCGGCTCAACAAGTCTTATCGCGGGGCGGAAGCGCCCCTGCACGTCTTGCGCGACGTCGACTTACACGTCCGACGTGGCGAGCTCGTGTCGATCATGGGCTCGTCTGGATCGGGCAAGAGCACGCTCCTCAATATTTTAGGCATCCTCGACGACTACGACACGGGGTCGTACTTCCTTGGCGATCGCTTGGTGCGCTCGCTCTCCGAACGGGAGGCCGCACGCTACCGAAACCGCTTCATTGGCTTCGTCTTCCAGTCCTTCAATCTGCTCGGCTTCAAGACAGCGCAGGAGAACGTGGCGCTGCCCCTTTATTACCAGGGCGTCAAGCGCAGCACGCGCAACCGTATCGCGCTCGACTACCTCGATCGCGTGGGTCTCTTGGCGCGGGCCGCCCATCTGCCGAGCGAGCTGTCGGGCGGTGAGCGGCAGCGCGTTGCAGTGGCGCGAGCGCTGATCACCAAGCCCGAGTTGATCCTCGCCGACGAGCCCACCGGCGCGCTCGACACCGTCACGTCCTACCAGCTGATGGACCTGTTTCGGGATGTCAACAAGGCGGGCATGACGGTGGTGATCGTGACGCACGAGCACGACATTGCCGAGCGTACCGACCGCGTCATCCGCATGAAGGACGGAAAGGTGACCTGAGCCATGTTGCCTGGCTTGGACGCCCTACAAGAAATCTTCGCGACGCTGCAGCGCAATAAACTGCGTACCACGCTGACCGCGTTGAGCGTGGCCTGGGGCATGCTGATGCTCGTGGTTTTGCTGGGGGCAGGCCGCGGCTTGCAAAACGGCGCCGCTTACGAGTTTCGCGACGACGCCGTGAATTCGCTTTGGCTTTATCCCGGGAAGACGTCGCTACCGTATGCGGGGCGCGGCCCGGGGCGAGACGTGAAGCTGATGAACGAGGACTACGACGCGATTCGGCGTACGATCCCGGGTATCGACCATATCTCGGGCCGCTATTATCTGTGGGGCGAGTTCATCGTCCGCAATGGAGCCAAGCACTCGGCGTTCGACATTCGCGGGATTCACCCCGGCCACCAATACCTGGAAAAAACCATCGTGACCGCGGGCCGCTTCTTGAACGACGCGGACCTGACCGAAAGGCGCAAGGTGTGCGTGATCGGTTCGAAGGTGGCCGAGTTCTTGTTCGGTAAGCAAGACCCGCTCGGGGCTTATATCGACATTCGCGGCTTGTCGTACAAAGTGGTCGGCGTGTTCGACGACGTGGGCGGCGAAGCCGAATTGAAAAAAATCTACGTACCAATCACCACGGCGCAACTCGTCTATAACCAGCCGGGGCGGCTGCATCAAATCATGTTTACGATCGGCAACGCGAGCTTGGCGGAGAGCCAGCGCACGGCCGAGCAGTTGCTGCGCTTCATGGCCGAACGCCACGGCGTGTCGCCGGACGACCACCTAGCGCTACGCGTGCAAAACAACGTCGAAGAATTCGAGCGCGTGAACAACGTGTTCGTGTGGCTCAGGGCCTTTGTTTGGATCGTCGGTGCCGGCACCCTGCTCGCGGGCATGGTCGGGGTCAGCAATATCATGCTGATTTCGGTGAAAGAGCGAACCCGCGAGATCGGCGTTCGCAAGGCACTAGGCGCGACGCCCTGGTCGATCGTCTCGTTGATCCTCGGGGAGGCCATCGTGGTGACGGGCATCGCCGGCTATTCCGGTTTGATTCTGGGAGTGGCAATCGTGGAGCTCGCGGCGCGCTACGCGAAAGACGTGCCGTACATGCGCGCACCAGACGTGGACCTGTCGCTGGCCCTGACCGCGACCGCGCTGCTCATGATCGCCGGCGGGCTCGCCGGCTTTTTCCCGGCTCGCCACGCGGCCAGCGTGCATCCCATCGAGGCGCTCCGTGGTTGATCTCGACACCTGGCAGGAAGTATGGAGCACGCTCCTCAGTAACAAGCTGCGCGCGTTCCTGACCGCGCTCGGCGTATTTTGGGGCGTGTTCATGTTGATCTTGATGCTGGGCATCGGCAACGGCTTGGAGCGCGGCGTGATTCGCAATTTGAGCGGTCTCAGCAATTACAGCGTGTATGTCTGGGCCCAGCGCACGTCCATTCCTTACAAAGGGCTCAAGCCGGGTCGGCACATCGTTTTCAACAATGCTGACATCGCCGCGATATCACGCACACCCGGCGTCGAGCACGTCGCGCCGCGGCTACAGCTCGGCAATTGGCACGAAGGCCAACCGCTCGCGTATGGCGCAAAGAAGGCCAACTTCAACGTCATGTGTGACAGCCCCGAGTTCCGCTATGTGGAGCCCCTGATATTGCCGTATGGGCGCTTCATCAATCAGCGCGACATGACGGAAGAACGCAAAGTCGTCGTGATCGGCGAGCAAGTGCGCAAAGCATTGTTCGGTGACAAGAACGCGATTGGCGCCAATATCCAAATCAAACGCGTGTACTTCCAAATCATAGGCGTACTTCGAACCGTCAAGGCCGGGGACGACGGCGACCGGATGATGGCATCGGTATATATTCCCTTCACTACGTGCCAAACCGTATTCAACATGAAGGACCGCGTGGGTTGGTTCGCGCTGACCGCCTTGCGTAGCCTGCCTGCCGCATTGGTGGAGGACAACGTGCGTCACGTGATCATGGACACCCACCATGTTCACCCGGACGATACGCTGGCGGTCGGCTCGTTCAACGCCGCTCAGAAATTCGAGCAGCTGCAGGGCTTGTTTCGCGGCATCCGCAAGTTCGTTTGGTTCGTCGGCACCCTCACGCTCTTTGCGGGAATGCTCGGTGTAAGCAATATTTTGCTGATCATCGTCAAAGAACGGACCAAAGAGATTGGCGTCCGAAAAGCGCTCGGCGCCAGCCCCAATTCGATCATCGCGCTGGTCGTGGCCGAGGGCTTGTTACTCACGAGCTTGGCGGGTTACTGCGGCGTCGTCGCGGGTGTGTTCGGGCTGGAGGCGGCGGGCCGCGCCATGAGCCATGTGCCGAACGCGCCGCTGAGCCAGCCCGAGATCAGCCTGCGAGTCGCCCTCACGGCGGTCCTGGTCTTGATCGTGGCCGGCGTCATCGCCGGGATCGTCCCGGCTCGCCTTGCCGCGCGCGTCCACCCGGTCGAAGCTTTGCGGGCCGAATGATTCGCCGCGCCTTCCCCATTCTGTTGAGCGTGTCCGTCTTTATGACCTTCCTCGCCACCTTGGTGTTTCTTTATCGCAAGTCGGAAGCGCAGCCCATCGTGTACCAAACGGTGCAACCGGTCGTGATGGACATCGTGCGCAAAACGGTCGCCCCGGGCGCGCTCGTGCCGCGGCGAGAGGTCGTGATCAAGCCCCGCGTTTCCGGCGTGATCGAGAAGCTCTTGATTGAACCCGGCCAAGTCGTGAAGAGCGGTGCGCTCGTCGCGAAGATCCGGATCATGCCCAACATGGTGCAGGTGGACACGGCCGAAGCCAAGGTGCGGCAGGCCGAAATCAGTTACCTGACTGCGCAGAGTGAAGCCGAGCGCTTCCACCAGCTGTTCGCGCAGAATTTGATTTCACAGACCGAAAACAATCAGTATCGACTGGCCGCGCAACTTCGAAAGGCCGAGCTGGACGCGGCCGAAAGCAACCGAGATCTGCTGATTCAAGGCACGTCCCGGAAGTCCACCCGAGTCGCGAACGTCGTCACGTCTTCTGTCGAAGGCACGGTTCTGGATGTGCCAGTCAAGGAAGGCGGCTCGGTGATCGAGGCCAACACGTTCAACGAGGGGACGACCATCGCCTCCGTCGCCGACATGAGCGACATGATCTTCGACGGTCGCGTCGACGAATCCGAGGTCGGCAAGATCCGCTCGGGCATGCCGCTGGCGATCGCCGTAGGCGCGCTCGGCAGCGAACGTTTCGAAGGCAAGCTCGAATACATCGCGCCCAAAGGCGTGGAGAAAGACGGCACCATCGAATTCGAGGTGAAGGCAGCCCTGCTGCTCAAGCCCGGCGTCATGATTCGCGCCAACTACAGCGCGAACGCCGACATCATTTTAGAACGGCGCGACCACGCGCTGTCAGTCAGCGAAAGTGTCCTGATATTCGACAAAGGCCAAACCTTCGTCGAGGTCGAAACCAAGCCTCAACGCTTCGAACGGCGGCGCGTTCAATTGGGCCTGTCCGATGGGATAAACGTCGAGATCCTCTCCGGTATCGACGCCAGCGTTCACATCAAAAAGCCAGCCAGCGACCCCTCGTTCCACTGATCGATCCTCGCAGCACCGCGGTATCGACTGCGACTGAGACGGGCATGGCGAGGCGTCGGCGCGCTTTCCTTCACCAAGGCAGCAAGTGCACCAATGGTCAGGCGGGCGGGGGCTGCCTCGCTGCGGCCCGCGTGCACCAGTGCGGGTGCACGCTCGGTCGCGCAGCCGATTGCGCCAACTACTGCTCGGCTCGGCGTGGCGGCCCATAGGTACGGGCGCCGTTCTCAGGCGCGTGTCACGTGCGGCTCGGCCTTGGCGGTAGTGGCAAACCCGAAGTAGCCCCCGAGAAGCGCGTTGGCGCCGTGTAGCAACGCCTCGTAACCCCACAGCGGCCAGAATCCAAAAAAGGTGTTGGTGAGCGGAAACGCGCCTAGCACGGCCGCCAGTCCCATCACTAAAAACACCGCACGCGCGTACGTGAGCGAATGGCGAATGCCGGATTGATAGGCAATGAGCCCCGCCAGACCAAACGCCGTGAGCGCAACCTTGTTGATCACATTCTGTGGAAAAACGCCCAGAAAAAGCCCGTAGCTCGCCTCGAGGCGGAGCCGCGGCAGCGTGGTCGGTAAAGTCGATAACGACGGCAGGAAGGAAAGCAACCCTATTACAACGTAGAGGAGCCCCGAGATCAGGGCGAACCGTTTGGCGTTCATGGCGGCGTCCAAAGCAAGCGATGTACCGCTCATCATCTCCGACGTTGCTCACGCGCAGGCGCCGTTTGCGCTTGCGCGCATCAGTGCGTGAGTTGCTTTCGCACACGTCCGCCACAGTGTGGCGAATCGCCTGTTATTTTTGCGAATCTCGTCTCTGCCTTGCGCAACGTGAAACCGCAAGCGGTTCGAAGAGATCAACGCAAGCCGCGCAAACGATCGGCCAGCCGCGTCATCCGTTCTTCACGCCTCGTTTCGGCCAAGGCCATACGAATTGCGCGCGGATCGGCAGCGAGCACGCATAGCTTTTTGGCGCGCGTCACCGCCGTGTACAGTAAGTTTCGAGACAACATCACGAAGTGCGAGGTGAGGAGCGGAATCACGACCGCGGGGTATTCGCTTCCCTGACTTTTGTGAATGCTCGTCGCGTAAGCGAGGGTAAGAGACGCCAAGCCAGGGTCGTCGTACTCGACCTCCCGCTGCTCGAAGCGCACGGTCAGCTTACGAGCTTCCACGTCGACCGCGCTGACCGCGCCTATGTCGCCATTGAACGCTTCCCGTTCGTAGTCGTTGCGCGTCTGCATCACCTTGTCCCCCAGCCTCAGTTTCTGACCCCGCGACTCAAGGGATGGACCGCTCGGATTCAACGCGTTTTGGAGCATTTCGTTGAGCGCGGTCGTGCCCACCGGGCCCCGGTGCATGGGCGTCAGGACTTGAATATCGAGCTTTGGGTCGAAGCCAAAGCGTCGTGGGATGCGCGTCACCACGAGCTCGCGCACGAGCTCCGCCGCCTCTTCCGGGGTACGCCGTGGCACCACGAAAAAGTCCGCGTTGGGCAGATCGGCGTCGACGCTTTCCGGGATCTCCCCGGTCAGAATGCGATGCGCGTTGAGCACGATGCGGCTCGCCCCGGCCTGCCGGAAGATCTCGCTCAAGCGCACGGTCGGAATGGCGCCGCTATCGATCAGATCGCGGAGCAACGCTCCTGGCCCGACCGAAGGCAGCTGATCGGCGTCGCCGACGACGATCAGACGCGCGGCCGTCGGCAGGGCCGCGATCAACGCGGCTCCGAGCGGCACGTCGATCATCGACGCTTCGTCCACGATCACCACGTCGGCTTCGAGCGGCGTGTCAGAATCAACCTGGAATCGGCCTTGCCGTGGATCAAAGGCCAAGAGGCGGTGGAGCGTCGTAGCCTCCAGGCCCGTCGATTCAGTGAGCCGCTTTGCGGCCCGGCCGGTGGGTGCGGCGAGCTTCACGCGTAAGCGCGAGCGCGCGAGCACGTTCAGAATTGCCCGGACGATCGTGGTTTTCCCGACGCCAGGCCCGCCCGTGATCACCACGACCTTGTGACGCGCGGCAGCTTCGACGGCCGCCCGTTGACTCGGTGCGAGCTCGATCTTCGCCGAGGTCTCGAACGCGGCGAGCGCCGCCGCGAGACCCGCGAGCTCCTTACCTGGGCTCGACAGTAGGCGCGCCAGGCCTTGCGCCACGGATACCTCGGCTTCATGGAGCCAGCTCAAGTACACGCCACCGTTTTCGACCACCACGCGCTCTGCGGCCCACAGCGCTTCGATTGCGGCCTGCACATGGTCGCCGTCGATGGCCAGCATCGAGCTCGCGCGTTCCACCAGTAGCTCACGCGGAACCACCACGTGGCCAAGATCCGCGAGCACGCCGAGCTCATGCATCACGCCGGCCTGGGCACGCTCCGGATGGTCACCAGATATTCCCAGGGAAAGCGCCATTTTGTCCGCCGTCTTGAAGCCGACGCCGCGCACGTCGAGGGCCAAGCGGTAAGGGTGTGCTTGCAAAATATTGCCCGCCTGATCTCCGTACTGCTTGAAGATGCGGGCGGCCAAGGCGGGGGACGCCCCATGCGACTGCAAGAGCAGCATGATGTTGCTGATCGCTCGCTGCGCCGCCCACGTTTTTTTGATCTCTTCGATACGGCGCTCGCCGATGCCGGAGACTTCGCGCAAGCGCTCTGGGCTTCGATCGAGCACCGAGAGGCTGTCCATGCCAAAGGCGGCGACGATGCGTTTTGCGAATCCGGGACCGATGCCTTGAATCAAACCCGAGCCCAAGTATTTCTCGAGCCCGACGAGCGTGCTGGGCGCAATCGGAATCAACGTCTCGACGCGGAATTGTTCACCAAACTTCGCGTCCTGCACGAAGTCACCGGTGACACGCACGCGCGTTCCCGGCCCGACAGCAGGGAACGTTCCGACTGCCGGGAGCGCGCGGCGCGCCCCCGCGCCTTCGACCGATCCGATGCGAATCACTCGGAAGCTCGTCGCTTCGTTCTCGAACGTGACGCGCTCGACTTCGCCGGTGAGCGTCAGAGTGGTCACCGGCGCAGTTTAGAAGAAAGGCGCCGGCTTGCCATCTCCACGCGTCGGCGACGCTCGTGGCTGGCCCTTGCGATGCCGCGCAGGGCGGCTTAAGGACACTGAAACGGATGTCGAAACTCGCTCAACGCCTCCATTCTCGCTGTGCTTGCTCGAGCGCAGGCTCTCCCTTCGCGCTCGCTGGTACGGATCGCAAATACGAGCGCTCGCGGCCCTTTGCGATCCCGCATCTATTTCTGGACCTGAGCCTCGACTTCGCGACCAAGTCCGTCTCTGGCACCGCCACGTTGAGCTTCGAGCGAATCGCACCGGATGCCAGTGAGCTTTATCTCGATGCGGTAGGGTTCGCGATCGAGAGCGTGCGGCTGAACACGGGTGAAAGCGCGGGCGAGGCCGCCTTCAGCTATGATGGGGACGTCCTCTGCGTGCGTGGGCTAGAGCAGGCAAAGTCGGGAACGATCGAAGTACGCTACCGGGCGACCCCGCGCCGCGGCATGTACTTCCTCGAGCCCGATGCCAAAGTCAAAGACCGCCCGAAGCAAGTGTGGACCCAATGTCAGGACGAGGACGCGCGGCACTGGTTTCCCTGCCACGACAAACCGCACGTGAAGATGACGAGCGAAATCCGGGTCAGCGTGGCCAGCGGATTCGTCGTGTTGTCCAACGGTGAGCTCATCGAATCTGCGACTCCCGCTGGTAAAAAGCCGTGGACTTACCGGTTTAAGCTGGACAAGCCCCATCCGAGCTATCTGCTCACGCTGGTCGCCGGCAACTTTACGATCGTGCAGGATCGGCCCGCAGATCTTGGCCAAGGGCAGCAAGTGCCGGTCGCGTACTACGTGCCGCCAGCGCGCAAGAAGGACGCGGCCCGGAGCTTCGGCGAGACACCGCGCATGATCGAGCTTTTTTCGCGGGTCACGGGCGTGCCTTTCCCGTGGCCACGCTACGCTCAAATCGTCGTCAGCGACTTCATCTTCGGCGGCATGGAAAACACGACGGCCACGACCATGTACGAGCACGTCTTGCTGGACGAACGCGCGGCGCTGGACATCAGCTCCAATGACCTGATCGCGCACGAGCTCGCCCATCAGTGGTTCGGGGATTTCGTCACCTGTCGGGACTGGTCGCACGCCTGGCTCAACGAGGGCTTCGCGACGTTCATGGAGCACGTGGAGCGTGAGGATCGCTTGGGTCGAGACGAATACGATCACGGCGTGTCCGCCGACATCGACACCTACTTGCACGAGGCCAGCGCGCGCTACGCCCGGCCCATCGTGTGTCGGGATTACGTCGAGCCGATCGACCTGTTCGACCGACATTTGTACGAAAAGGGCGGCCTAGTGCTGCACATGTTGCGCCGCGAGCTGGGCGACGAGACCTTTTGGTCAGGGGTGAAGCAGTACCTTCTAAGCCATGCCTACGGGGTGGTGGAGACCAACGACCTACAGCGTGCGTTGGAGAATGCGTCTGGCCGTTCGCTCGAACGCTTCTTCGACGCCTGGGTATTTCGGCCGGGTCATCCCGAGCTCAAGGTAAAAGTCGGCTGGGAGGACGGCCTGTTGTCCGTGAGCGTGAAGCAAAATCAGAAGCTCGGCGACACCGCCGAATTCCATTTCGAGCTAGAGATCGAAGTCGGCACGCGCGGCGGAGCGGTCACGCGTCACAAAAAGACCGTCACCTCCGCAACCGATACCTTCGTGGTGAAGCTCGACCAGCGGCCGGCGTACGTCGCATTCGATCCCGACTTACGCGTAGTGTCGGATCTGACGTTCGATGCGCCAGCGGACATGTTACGCGCGCAGCTCGAAACAGCGACGCGCGCCATCTCCCGCGCACGCGCCGCCGATGCGCTGGCCCGCCGCGATGACCCGCCCACGATCGCGGCGTTGGCCGCAAGCCTCTCGCGCGTCAGCGAAACCTGGATGGTGCGCGCGGAAGCGGCGCGGGCGCTGGGCAAAATCCGCTCTGAGCAGGCTTTCGCGGCCTTGGCCGCCAATGCCGGGGCGGACCATCCGAAAGTGCGCCGCGCGGTGGCGGGCGCGCTCGGCTACTTCAAAACTCCCGAGGCCGCCAAGGCGCTCGAGAAGCGTGCCAAGAGTGATCCTAGCTACTTGGTGGAGGCGGAGTCGACGCGCGCGCTCGGTCGCACACGCCAACCAGAGGTGTTCGAGCTGATCCTTCCGCTCCTCGACCGCCCATCCTGGGCGGAGGTCTCGCGCGCGGGCGCGCTCGACGCGCTCGGCGCGCTTCGAGACGAACGCGCGCTGCCGGAAGTGCTGAAGCGCACGCAGTACGGGTATCCGACGCGCGCGCGGCGTGCCGCGATCAACGCGTTGGCGCAAATCTCCGAGGGTCGCAAAGTCCGTGAACACCTCGAAGACCTGCTGGACGACAAAGATCCCCACCTGAAGATGGAGGTGGTGGTCGCGTTACAAGCGCTCGGTGACGCGAAGAGCCGCGGCGCGCTGAATCGCGCGAAAGAGCGCGAGCTCGACGGCCGCGTGGTGAGGCGGCTGCGTGAGGCTCTGCGGGACATGGGCGAGCACAAAGGCGTCGCCGAGCGTAAGCGCATGTCGGATGAGCTCGACACCGTGCGCGGAGAGCTGTCGGAGCTGAAGGCGCGATTGTCGAAAATCGAGGTCGGCACCGGTAAGGCGGCCGCCGCGGCCAAGCCGCCGAAGGAGACGAAAAAATCCGCGCAAGCGCGCAAGCGCAAGGGGCGCGCGTGACCGACCCCGTTCGCCTCGAGCGCCGCTTCGGCGTCGCTATCGTGACCCTAGACCGCCCCGAGCGCATGAACGCGCTGTCCTGGGCCACCGTAGAACGCTTGGGCGAAGTCGGTCGCGAGCTCGCCGCAGATCGCCGCGTGCGCGTCTGCGTACTGACGGGTACGGGCGAAAAAGCGTTCTGCGCGGGGGCGGACCTGAAGGAGCGGCAAAGTATGAGTCGGGCGCAAGTGCGGCAGATGCTCAACGCCTATCGCAGCGAGCTCCGCTGGCTATCAGAGAGTGACTTCGTGTCCGTAGCCGCCATCAACGGCGCCGCTTTGGGCGGGGGCTTGGAGCTAGCGCTCACCTGTGATCTGCGCCTGATGACCGAGCAGGCCACGCTCGGGCTGCCAGAAACCGGCCTTGGCATCATTCCGGGCGCCGGCGGCACGCAGCGTCTGGCGCGCTTGGTTGGTCAAGCGCGGGCGCTGGACCTGGTGCTCACGCAGCGTCGGGTGGGGGCGGCGGAAGCGCTCGCCTGGGGCTTGGTGAACCGAGTGGCGAGCGGCGGCGAATCCGCGTTGGACGCCGCGCTGAGCTGGCTTCTGCCAGTTGCGGAAGGCGCGCCCATCGCGCAACGGGCGGCACTTTTGGCCGTGCGTGCCGCCCAAGCGCCGATTGCCCAGGGGCTCGATCGGGAGCGCGAGCTGTACGAGGTTTGTTTGGAAAGCGCGGACCGCGATGAAGCGTTGCGCGCCGTCGCAGACAAACGGAAACCGCAATTTCAGGGCAAGTAGCCGGCATCACCGTGAGGCGTCCGCGGGCGGTTCGAGCTCTGCGCGCGGCTTGCCTTTGCCTACCACCATTCGTAGATGACAAAACTTCTTCACCGGACGGCGCAACTCGCTGTTCGCGCCGAGGCCCCAAAGCGCGACCTGCAAATCGAGCGCATCGCCGAGCGCGAGCGGGCGTTTCCCCTTGCTTGGCCAACTGCGGCTGAACTTGTTGGGGTCATCGCCGAAGATGCTCTGCTCGCCATCGCCTACCCGCTGGTCACCGAATACCTCGGGCTCCGACTGTCCATTGCGCGTCACCGTGCCGGCGAACGCGAGCGGTCCGGTCTTGGGGCTGGCAAGTGAATGCGGCTTGCCATCGTCGGCAGTGGACACGACATTGACCTTGGCTCCCCACCCCGCGCCGATTCGCGTCGCAGACGCGCTGACCGAGAACTTCACGCCGGCGACGCTAACCTTGAGCCCCTCCGGGGTTACGACATAGGTGACCTCGCGCGTGGCGTTGGGGTCATCGGTCGGCTGCGGCGTGGATGGAGGGGGGGTGCTCGCAGCGCTCGCAGCGCTCGCAGCGCTCGCAGCGCGGTCACTGCCTGAGCTGACGTCGCTCGGCGCCGGGTCCGATGTATCCGAGCTTGGCGTCGCTCGAGCCTCCGCGTGCGTAGCGGCGGGCGCAGCTACCGGAGCCGCGCTGGCTCCGCCACCGCAGCCGATGCTCGCCGCGCAGGAGCACCCCCAAACCAAATGCCAATAGCGAACCCAGAATAGACGGCGCATGGCCGGAACCCTATACCGGGTCGCCGCATCAGCGAAACGCCTCGGCTCAGCGCGTCGCCTCGAATTCGCCTTTGACTTCGCCGAGTAGCCTGGGATCTTCGAGCAGGTCCAGCGTCGTACGCGCCAGGGCCTTGGCGGCGATCAACATGGTCGACATGCCCCGATCGCTCGCAGCGCAATCGGCAAAACGATGCTCGTGACACAAGGACTCACCCTCATCGCAGATGGCGAGATAAGGATGAATCGACGGAATGTGCAGGCTGAGGTCGCCCATATCGGTGGAGCCCGCGCCAACACGTGTATCCGTCTCGCGCGCGTTCCGGCCGAGCGCCTCCAAGGCGGCACCGAAACGCCGGGCCATGGTCAGGTTATTGCGCATCTCGCGATAGCCGAGCTTTTCGTCGAAGGAGACGCTCACGTCACAGGCCATGGCCGCGCCGCGCGCACAACGCAGCACGATCTCGCGCACGCGCTCGAGCTCGGTGGACGTTTGCGCGCGCAGCGTGAACTCGGAGGCCGCGTGCTCCACGATTACGTTCACGGCTTGCCCGCCGTTGGTGACGATGCCGTGCACGCGCACCCCGTCCCGGAACGCGACACGCTGCGAGTCGATCAAGCGAAAGGTCTCGAGGCAGGCAGTGAGCGCGCTTTTGCCAGAAAATGGCGCGGCCGCCGCGTGCGCGGGTACGCCGTGATAGGTCATCGCGATGCGCATGCTGCAGAGCGCGCTGTGGGCCAGAATGTCGCGGTCGAACGGGTGAAACATCATGGCGGCGTCGACGCCTTCGAACACGCCGGCGGCTAGGAGCTTGATTTTTCCGCCTCCGCCTTCCTCGGCCGGGGTGCCGATGATCTCGACTGAGCCGGGCAACGCCGACGCTTGCCGCGCGAGCGCCAAGAACGCGCCGACGGCGCTCCCCGCAATCAGATTGTGCCCGCAGGCATGACCGATGTCTGGCAAAGCGTCGTACTCCGCCAAGATCGCGATCTTGGGGCTACCGTTGCCCACGCGCGCGCGGAACGCCGTCGCGAGACCGCCCAGACCTCGTTCTACGCCGCTACCGAGCTCGCGCTCCAAGCAGTCACCGAGCCACGTGCTGGCGTTGTGCTCTTGCCAGCACAGCTCGGGGTTTGCATGAATGCGTCGCGAGAGCGCCGATAAGTCTTGGCTGAGCTCGTCCACGCACAGGTCGAGTGCCTTACGATCGAGTGCCATTGGTAGATCTTGCCCTTTCATCCAGTGAAGATCACGGACAAAGGGGCAAGACCCCCTTTCAAACCGTGCAT
>CAHJWM010000071.1 GCA_903642325.1 Myxococcales bacterium
GGCGGCAGCGCAGCCGGCGGAACTGCGAGCAGCTCCGGCGGCGCCGCCCCCATCGGTGGCAGCAGCGACACCGGCGTTGCCGGCTCGCCGCCCCAGGCTGGCGGGACGACAGGCATGACAGGCGCGGCAGGGGGAGCGCCGGCTGCCGCGGCCAGCTGCGCAGTGACGAAGGTCGGCGCAGGTACCGACGGGATCGTCGATGATTTCGAGACTCACCCGGCGAGCGCTTTGATCCCCGCGACCGATAACCGGGTTGGAAGCTGGTGGATCTCGATCAACCAGACGACCGGCGCCGTAACCACTCCGGCCATACCCAAGACAGGCGGCGGCCCCCTCCCCGTAACGGGGGGCATGGGCGGCGGAATGGCTCTGCACTTTGCGGGAACGGATTCCGATTCGAGCATGGGTTGGGGTGCGGATGCCTCCGTGGTGCTCGCGGCCAAAGGCAATTGCTACGACGCATCGGTTTACACCGGTGGCCTCAAGCTTTCCCTAATGGGCAAGGGCAGCGTTTACGTGTCGGTCATCACGGCCGAAGATCAAGCCGCCAGCGCAACGTCAGGCAATCAACGTAAAATGATTGCGATCACATCGACCTGGGCCGACTACACGATCCCATGGACCGATCTGATTACCGGCTGGGGCAGTCCGATCCCCCTCGACCTGAAAGCCATAGTTGCGCTCGACGTGTCGCCATCGGCGACCTCTGCCAGTGATTTCGACATCTGGATCGACAACGTGCAGTTCGTGAAATAAGCGCGACGCAGCTTCGAACGGAGAGCTCGCCACGGTGGGCGTAATCTTCGTGTACAGTCATCGGCGTGACATTTCCGGTATTACCAGGCGCCGAGCCGTGGTCGTCGAGTGGAACGGGCAAACGAGCGCGGGTCGGCATCTTGTTGGTCCACGGCTTCACGGGTAGCCCGGCCTCCCTGCGCCCCTTGTCCGAGATGCTCGCCGGCCGTGGCTTTACCGTCGAGCTCGTGCGCCTGCCGGGTCACGGCACGCATTTCCGAGACCTGATGCAAACGCGCTACGAGGACTGGCGGGCCGAGGTCGAGCGCGCCCTCGCTGAGCTCAGGGGGCGCACGGAATGCTTGGTCCCGCTCGGTCTGTCCATGGGCGGTTCCCTTTTACTCGACATCGTCGCCCAGGACCCGAGCCGCGTGGCTGGTGCCGGCACGATCAATGCCCCCGTGCTCGATCGCGCAGGCATTCTCGTGAAGCTTGCCCCGGTTTTGGAGCACTTGCTGCCCCTGGTGCCGGCGAGCGCCGCCGGCCTCACTCGCAACGATATCGCCAAACCAGGCATGGACGAGCTCGCATATGGATGGGTGCCGGCAAAGGCAGGGAATTCATTGCTTCGAGAACTTCCGCGGCTGCGCGAGCAGCTGCCCAAGATCACTTGTCCGATGTTCGTCAGCTATTCGCGTGCCGACCACAGCGTATCGCCCGAAAACTCACAGGCCATCTTGCGTGCGCTGGGGAGTAAAGACATCACGGAGTTACCGCTCGAGCGTTCGTATCACGTGGCCACGCTCGACTACGATTTGGCGTTGATCGAGGAACGCTTCACCGCCTTCGCCGACCGCGTTTCGAAGTAAACGCGCGCGGGGTGGACTTCGGCGATCGCGACCAGGGTTCCTCGCCGAAATAAATTGCGCTCATCCCCAAGCAATGTGGGGCAGGAAGGCACCCCCATCGTTTCTCGATGAACGCAAGCTCCCTTACGTTCGTGGCTCGGGATTACACTCAGGGTGCGTGAGATTCCGAGCGATCGCCATGGCTAGTGAACGAAGCAACGCGGTCGGAACCGTGGAGCTCGAGTGCGCACCCGCGGGCCTGTCCCTGCTCTACCTCGAAGCGTCGAGCTTTGCTCAGGGTTACGTGCCCCCCAATCAGAGCAAAGGCGAAAAGCTCTTCGTGCCGTGGCCGCAGCTCGGCGAAGCATCGGTGGATGGCGAGCAAGTGTACATAGCGCTCGACGACAGATTGACGCCGCTCAACCGCTTGTGCTTGGTGAACTTCTCGACCGGCAATACGGCGCATCATCACAGGCTTTATCGGCGACGCTTTCTGGTGCGTCTGGCTACGGTCGGAGCTGCGTCGAGTGGCGCTTTGATCGCGAGCGCGGCTGCTTTTCGTTTGGCGCCGGGCGCGAGCGCGGCGAGCGCACTCGGGATAGCCGTGCTCACCGCGATCGCGTTGTGCGTGCTTGGCTTCTTCGCGGATCAATTGCTGAAGAGCGGCGGGCTCGAGGGCGCGATGGCGCGTGAGGCTTTCGTGGCGGAGCTTTCGGGCTTCGTTCCAAGCTTGCTCAGGTCCCCGCTCACTCCGCCGAAGAGTCTATCTAAGGCCCCATCAATCGCGGTGTTTCAAGGGTTTTTGCCGCGAACTACGGCCGCCATCGTGATTACCTTGACCGCTTCCACCTTGGCTTTCGTGCTCATGGTTCGCTGGCTTTTGACCTCCGACCCTGCCCACGAGCTCGCTTCGCACGTTGCGCGCGCGACGGAAACGACGCCGGCGGCGGTCCGCGACCGTCGGGGCCTGGAGCCTACGCTACGCGCGCCGCAGGTCAGCCCGAGCGCGGCGCCGCATGAGATGCCACCCGCGCCCCCGCCCGCTCCGCAAGCCAGTGCGTGCCGCTGCCGGCGTTCTGATTCGCTGCTTTGGCAGAACCCCATCCCCACGCTCAGCGTGCTCACGCTCTCCCAGCACGTGCGGCGCGGGCGGGAGGAGGACGAACGCAAAGACAAGAATTACATCGAGCTCGGGCTCGGCGTCGTCAACAATTCGAACCAAACATTGAAGGATATCGCGCTTTTGGTCGAGCTCTTCGAGCACGATCCGCCGCCCTCTGCCAAGCGTTATTCGACGGCCACGCGTCCGCTCTTCTTCGAAGGTCCACTCGAGCCCGGTCAAGCCGTGAAGTGGGACGTCGAAGGGCGCGGCTCCGAGTTCGAGGTCCACGGGGCGCTGAAGGGAGACGTTGGCTCGGACGGCGAAAACGCCGCGCCGACCAACCTGCTTGCCGAGCTTCTGCACGCTCACAATCGCCCCGTTCGGTTGCATGGCGCGATGCTGCTCACCTACTTTGCTGATCCGCGCTCCAAGGACGCGATTTTGGAGTTACGTGAGGCCCTGCGCGAAGACGAAGCGCCCTACCTAGACCGATTGCTGCAAGCGGCGTCGGACGTACAGGTCTGCTCCTTGGATGTGACAGGGTCGGGCGATACTCGCTCGCTCCACGCCTGCGTCTTCAATACTACTAAAGAAACGAAGAAGAGCCTGGGTCTACGCGTGCGCGGGCTCGACGCCGCATTGCTCGAGGAAAATCCTGCCGGCGCGCCGCCCAGCGTGCTCGCCGAAACTACGATGTTCTTGCCTTCCGAGTTGGCCGCGAACACTGGTCGCGTGGTCGCAGGTGAGATCAGCCTCGGCGGAACGAGGCCAGTCGCCTTCGAAGCCTTCGCGGACCGCGCTGATTTGTTGCCCAGGTGAGCAAGGATAAGGACATGCGAGAACCCCCCGAGCGAAGAGAGCAAGAACCAAGGGCTACGACCGGTGCCGGTTTCGTAGTGATCTTGCTGGTCGCGGTGCTCGTCGTCGTCGTCGCAGACTCCCTATTTCATCTGGCTTATCACGACCCGGCTCGCCGAACGGGCTGGGTCGGACCGCTCGCGGCGGTGTCAGTGTTCGCCTACCTGCTGATTGCCGAACGCAGCAAGTGGCTTCGCCAGCTTTTCGCGGACAAGTTATAGGTCCGCCTTGGCCACCGGCATGACGATGTTTGCGGCCTGATACATCTGAAGTAAGCCCGCCTTGTCATTTGCCTTTGCCAGCGCTTCTTCGGGGGCAACCAATCCGTCTTTCACCAACCGAAAGAGGCTGTCGTTCATCAATGCCATGCCCAACTTGCGGCCAGTTTGCATGATCGAGGGGATCTGGAAAATCTTCTGCTCGCGGATCAGATTCGAAATTGCCGGGACGCCGAACATAATCTCCCAGGCGGCCGCGCGACCGCCACCGATCTTTTTACAGAGCATCTGCGCCATCACGCCCTTCAAACTGTTGGCGAGCATGACGCGGATCTGATTTTGCTGCTCGGGCGGATACTGGTCGATGATGCGGTCGATCGTGGCCGGCGCCGAGGATGTGTGCAGCGTGCCAAACACGAGGTGGCCCGTCTCGGCCGTTTCTAGGGCGATCGCGATCGTCTCTAGATCGCGCATCTCCCCCAGCAAGACGATGTCTGGGTCTTCGCGCAGCGCGGCGCGCAAAGCTTTTTTGAACGAATCGGTATGCTCGCCCACCTGACGCTGGTTGATTAAACATTTCTTGTTCGGGTGTACGAACTCCACCGGATCTTCGATGGTGATGATGTGATCACTGCGCGTGCGGTTGATGTAATCGATCAAGGCGGCCAACGTGGTGCTTTTGCCCGAGCCGGTCGGGCCCGTGACCAGCACGAGGCCCTTCGGCAAGTGGCACAGCGAGAGCACTTCTTTTGGGATACCGAGCTCGTCCACCGATAAGATCTTGCTCGGAATGACTCGAAAAACCGCGCCGATACCCTTCAAGTCGACGAACAAATTGGCTCGAAAGCGGCATACACCGGGCAGCTCGTACGCAAAGTCGGTGTCGTGCGTGCGCGCGAACTCATCACGGTTCCTTGCCGGCACGATCGGCATGATCATGCGCTCCATGCTTTCGGCCGTCAGCACCGTGAGCCCGGGCAACTGCTGCATCTCCCCGTCCTTGCGGATCATTGGTGGCGAGCTGATCGACATGTGTAGATCAGAACCTTTGCTCTCCACCAATTTGTTCAGCAAGCTATCGATCTCAGCCGTCGACCCCCCGCCGGTGACGCGCCCCTCGCCGATGCTTGGGCGCGCCTCCGAAGGCGAGCGGCTGGGGCTCGGCACGGAAGGCGTTCGCGCAACACTCGCCTCGACGATGCTGGGGTTTCCGATGCTGCCGAACGGTGCGGCGGGCGAGCCGCGCGGTTTGCCCCCGTTGTTGTCGCACAGGTCGAGAAAGAAGAATGCCGACAGCTGCCCGCTCTTCATCTCTGCGCGACAGCGCGCAAGCCCTTTGTCGTCGAGCTGAAATTCCCATTCGGCATACCCCGAGCTCAGGCTCCGGCGCGCCTCCGGCGACATCAGTGGATCGATGATTTGCTGAACGCGGTCGGTGGTTTGTAGATCGCCCCGCACCTCGTTCTCGCCTTGCGGGGTGATGACGACCATCCGTCGGCCCGGGATCAACCGAACTTCGCGCCCGCCCACGGCTAGCGTTCGCTTCAACAAATCGATGATCGGGGGGGCCATTGCTTAGCTTGGTGGGACGGCTCGATAGCTCTGCCGCTAGACAAGACGGCACACGCCGGCTCGAGATTTAGGGCACTTGAGCGATCGTGTTCCAAGCTGGCTGGACCTGAGCGAGCAGTCCTAGGCGTGAATGTACACTACGGTGCCCCGGTCCTTGTTGACTGCGCCGTGCCAATCCGAAGGAACGGACGGGTCGGTCCACTCGAACAGCCATGCGGCGTCGATCGGCGCCAGATTGACGCAGCCATGGCTCCGCACCTTGCCGAAATCGTCGTGCCAATAGGTGCCGTGAAGCGCGTAGCCCTTGTGAAAATACTGCACGAACGGCACATCCCGCAGATTGAAGGAGTCGCTGCGATCATCGTCGCCGTCCATCGTGCTGCTGACTTCCTTCTGATAGATCATGAAGGTGCCCCGTACCGTAGCCAGCACTTTCTCCGGGTCCCCCATGCCGCCGCGCCCGGTGCTGACTAGGGTGGCATACACGGGTCTCATGCCCACATAGGCGACCAGGGTTTGTTGGCGGATCGAAATATCGAGCCACTTACGGTCGCCGGTCGCAAAGCTCGGATACGAATCTCGCGCTGGAAGAATACGTAAACTCGCCTCCGGCGCGAACACGCCGTCGCGCGTTTCGAGCAGGCCGCCCGTACGGCGCTTTCCGTCGCGCAACTTCAAGCCTTGGCGAAACGCGAAAGAGCCGATTCCTACGGGCATTCCTTGGGGACCGGACCCGTATTCCGGTACTTGCCGATCCTTCACGAAAGCCACGGGCAAGGCCTCACCGGTCAATAACTCGAGGCCGTGGAATTCACTCGGCTCGACCAGCTTTACCCGGTCGAGCGCGATCACGTCGAGCTCCGTAGTCAGTCCAAAAGCACGCTCCTGCCAGAGGAACGTCTTGGCGATGGCAAAGCCGCTGTCCACGCTTGCCGGCCCGGCGTGGACCAGGTAGCGGAGCGGCGACTTGACGCCGTAAGGCTTATCGAGCTTCTGCCCCTGGGCTAGGAAATCAGGTGGCCCTTCGAGCGAGACGAGCGGACTTCGTGCGCCGGTAGCACGCATGCGTTCGCGGAAGTTCGCCGCCCGCCCGGACACATCGTAGCCCTCGCTTTCGTTCATCTGCGCCTTGCTGGGCAGCTTGAAGTACAAGAGGGGCGGCGTCTCGTTCGATAGCGCGTACAAGTACGGAGCGCTCTGCCCGCGAATCGGGCGATTGACCGAGGCCAGCGCCACCGGATCGTCGAGCTTGAGCGAAGCGCCTAAACCAATGCACACGAAGCCGCGTGGGTTGACGCGGTACCACCCACCATCGCAGCCATCGTTGACGATCCCGGGCCCGCGCGCGTCTACCACTGCGCCGGCGCGCAAATAACCGTAACGCGTGCGCTGTTTACCGGTGTCTGTGTAAATCCAGGTCCGCCATGCCACGCTCGCCACGCGCGTCCCCGTCGGTGTGAACGGCAGATTATCGTCCGCGGAGCCCACGGCTGGCCCCTCGCTCGGCGAGCGGAGAGCGCCGGCGCTGTTCCGTGGCGCGGGGGCGCCAAGGATGCGTGCCGTCGAGAGAGCGTTCGTGGAACGCCCATGCGGCAGTGACGCGGAACGCGTTGCACCAGGGGGCTCCGAGCGTTTAGCGCAGCCCAGGCCGAGCAAAGCCAAGAATAGAACGGGCCACCACATCATCCGGCGGGCCCGGGCCTAGCACGAATTCGACGCGACACGCACACGGGAAGGAGGCATGCTCCGCGGCGTGCGTATTCCGAGCGGGCTGTGGAAGTTGACCAAAGAGGTCGCTCGCCACCTCTTACGGCGGCCGGTCGTCGGCATCGCGGCGTTAGCTCGAACTCCCGACGGACGCTACGTTTTGATCCGCCGTTCGGATACGGGTGAATGGGCGCTACCCGGAGGCACGCTGGAATGGGGAGAGACATTGCGAAACGCCATCGAGCGTGAGCTTCGCGAAGAAGTGGGCACGCGTCTCGTATCACTGGGCGAGGTAATCGGCGTTTACTCCAAGGCGGAGCGAGATCCGCGTTTTCACGCGGTCACGGTGTTGGTGGATGCGACCGTCGCGCCCCCCAGCCGCTCGCCCGACAATCCGCTCGAGATTTTGGAGGTGCGTGTGTTTACCGAAAGCGAGCTACCCGCCAAGCTTTCGCACGGAATGACGGAAATGCTGAGCAACGCACGCTCGGGGCGGCGCTTCTGGGAGTAAATGATGCGCTCCATGTCGTCGAAGTCGTCGACGAAGAGCGGATCGTGGACCGCGGGACGGCCCAGATCAATTGGTTCGTACGCTTCAACGACGCGTGGGTCCACGCGTCGGTGTGGGAGGGGGCGCGCCAAGAGCGGCTCGACGCGAGCGCCGGTACCGTCTGGCAATCGCGCACCGAGCTCGACTTACCTGTCGGAGCGCGATTGATGCGCGTCGAGTCCCGACCGAGCGACTACGCGCGCGAGAGCCCGCTCGAGTACCTGACCCGCGGCGCACCGAGCAAGCGTCGGAACGTCCGGCGCCATTACTTCACGGTCGGCCGTTCCGGTCAGTTGCTCGCCGCGCCGCACACCGGGAACGCGTAAAGTGCGCCCGATAGGCTAACCGGCAAGAAGATTCGCGCGGACTTCGGCCTTTCTCCGTCGAAAACGAGCATTCCCCGCGCGATTTAAGTTTAAAAAGCCGTTCGGAAATTCCTCCGCCCCCTTTAGCCACTTCCTTGACGGCCGTTGTGTGGGGAATGGTCGTGTCGCTGACGCAAGCCGAGTCGGCGCAGCCCTCGGGAGGCCCGCCAAGCAGTGCCCTGAGGGAAGCGTCTTCGACGGTCATACCAGTGAGCTCCTCGGAACCGGAGTCCGGAGAGCGGTCGGACAAAACCGTAAAAGCATCGGTGCTGGTCGTCGACGACGACCCGGACGTGCTGCGCGGCGTGGTACGTCTCTTGCGCAGCCACGGCTACAGCGTGACCTCCGCCAGCAACGGCGCGGAGGCCGCGCGCTCGCTGAACGGCCGCTCGTTCGACGTGATCATCAGCGACATCAAGATGCCGGGCATGGACGGCATTCAGTTGCTCCGCGAAGTGCGCGAGCACGACCTGCACGTGCCGGTGGTGCTGGTTACCGGCGAGCCAGCGGTGAGCACCGCGGTGCAAGCGCTCGAATATGGCGCGTTCCAGTATTTGACGAAGCCGGTGGAGAGTGACGCGTTGTTACGTGCTGTGAGCAAGGCGGTGAGCATGCATCGCATGGCTCGGGTCAAGCAGCAGGCGGCGGAGCTTCTGGGGCACGCGGGAGCATTGGGCGCCGACCGCGCGGGTCTGGAAGCGAGCTTCGATCGCGCGATGCAATCCCTGTGGATGGCCTACCAGCCAATCCTCGACTTTCGGCGTAAGAAGATTTACGGCTACGAGGCGCTTCTTCGCAGCAACGAGCCAAGCTTGCCGCACCCCGGCGCCGTGCTCGACGCGGCCACGCGACTCGGTCGCCTGGACGCCCTTGGCCGGTCCATCCGTGACCTTGCCGCCGCGCCCATGGTCGACGCGACCGAGATGCTGTTCGTCAATCTCCACGTGACTGATTTGGTCGATCCATGGTTGTCCGCACCGGATTCGGCGCTTTCGCAGATTGCGCACCGCGTGGTTCTGGAGGTCACCGAGCGCTCGTCGCTCGACGAGGTCAAGGACGTCCGCGCTCGCGTAGCCGCGCTCCGCGAAATGGGCTTCCGCATTGCAGTCGACGACCTCGGTGCCGGCTATGCCGGTCTCACGAGCTTTACGTTGCTCGAACCAGAGATAGTCAAGCTCGATATGTCGCTGGTGCGAGACGTGCACAAGAACTCAACCAAACAAAAAGTCATTCGCTCGATGACCGCGCTCTCGCAGGACATGGGCATGACCGTCGTCGCGGAAGGGGTAGAAACGATCGAAGAGCGCGATACCCTGATCGACCTCGATTGCGACCTACTGCAAGGCTTCCTGTTCGCTAAACCGGGGCGGCCGTTCCCAGAGGTCAAATGGTGAAGTACTCGGGGCTGCCGAGCGAGCAGCCCGCGCCCCTCACGTCCCGACCGCGGGCGGGGGACTCGCCGCGAAGCACCGACGCTCCGCGCGTGCGCTTGCACTCTATTTCGGCAGAAGACGAGGCTGGTTTTCAAGAAGAGCGCACGATGGATATATCGCTGCGCAGCACTGACTTCGGCGTAAGCCCGGTTCCGCAGCCTACGCGCCGCGACCGCGCCATGCTCTTGCGTATGGATGGCGTCGGAGCTGGGCAGGTCGTGAGCGTCACGGCGCCTCCCTTCTCAATCGGTCGTCATGCGACCAATCGCTTGCCCGTAGACGATGACAGCATCAGCCGCTTCCACGCGCACTTCGTGTGCGAAGGGGACGAATACTACGTCGAAGATCTGGGCTCGCGAAATGGCACCTTCCTGCAAGGCAAGCGCGTCACCCGCTCAATCATCAGAGACGACGATTGGGTGCAGCTCGGCGCACGGGTCGCGTTTCGCTTCACCATGACCGACGCGCGCCAGGAAGGCTTGCTGCGCAAGCTGTACGAATCGAGCACGCGCGACGCGCTCACGGGCTCGTACAATCGCCGTCACTTCGACGATCGGATGCGCGCCGAGATCGCCTTTGCGGTGCGCCACGCCACCGACTGCGGCCTGATCCTCATGGATCTCGACCACTTCAAAAAGGTCAACGACACGTATGGCCATCCGGCCGGGGACGAGGTGCTTCGGCATCTGGGCGCGATCGCCACGCGCATGCTGCGTACCGAGGACGTGTTTGCGCGCTTCGGCGGCGAGGAGTTCGCGGTCATTCTTCGGGGCGCTTCGACGCGTGGCTCGAGTCAGCTCGCCGAGCGCTTGCGCGATGCGCTAATGACCCATCACGCCGTTTACGACGGCCAGAAGATTCCCATCACGCTGAGCGCCGGTTGCGCGGCCTTGAGCTGCTGCGTCGCTCCAACGCCCGAAGAAGTCCTCGCCGTGGCCGACCGGCGCCTGTATGCGGCCAAACAGGGCGGGCGTAACCGGGTAGTCGCGAGCGACTGACTCTGCTACGGAAGACTCCAGTTCCTGGAGGCACAGCGTGGCGATCGATCTCGAAGTACTGAAGTCCGAGCGCGACAGGCTCAAAGAAGGCTTGCGTGAGGCCGAGGGCGAGCTGCGAAAGCTCGAAGCCCAGTTGAAGGTCCTGCGTCAGCGCGAAATCCAGACCAAGCGCGAGATCGAAGCCGTCTCGACTTTGATCGACATCAAAGATTCGCGCGAGCCCAAGGCCGAATAACGAGCCTGCGAGCGAGCTCGCTCAGAGCTTGGTGTCGCCGAGCTCGAGCACGCGTGCAAACTCGGCGGGCGTGACTGGGACCACGGAGATGCGCGACTTCTTGACGAGCGCAAAGTTGCTGAGTTGCGGGTCTGCCTTGCACTGAGCGAGGGTCACGTGCGCTTTCAGCGCTTTCTTCGGCGCGATCTCGACCACAGACCAATCCCCGTCACTGGCGGTCGGGTCGGCGTATGCTTCTTTATCGACACGAGCGACACCCACCACTTCTTTGCCTTCATTCGAATGGTAGAAGAAAACTAGATCACCCTTTTTCATGGCGCGCAGATTGTTGCGGGCCTCGAAGTTGCGAACGCCGTCCCAGACCGCCCGCTTTTCGGTGTTGAGCTTCTGCCACGAATAGGCGGACGGCTCGCTCTTGACCAGCCAATGTGCGGGCATGCGTTACTCGGCGGCTTCTGCGTTGGGCCTGGGCGCCGCTGGCCCGAGCAGGCGCGCGAGCTCCGTCTTGTCCACGCTCTCGTGCTCCAAGAGAAAGCCGACGAGTGCCTCCATTTCCCCTCGACGTTCGCGCACCGCACTCTCCGCGCCCTGAAGCGCAGCGTGCAGGATATTGCGCGTTTCTTCCTCGATCTGGTGCACCGTTGCATCGCTCGTGCCGCCTTCAGTGGCCAACATTTGTCCGAGGAATGGGTGCTCGGTTCGGTGCTCGTGATACACGGGGCCGATCTTGTCGCTCATGCCCCAATGGGCGACCATTTTGAAGGCTAGCTCGGTGGCGCGCTTCAAGTCGTTCTCTGCCCCGGAGGAGACCTCGCCCAGGAGCACGCGCTCGGCCGCGAAACCCCCGAGCATCACGTGCAGCCGATCCACGGCTTGTGGCCGCGTCAACAGGTGCTGCTCGCCGCCCGGCGCCGACTGCGTCACTCCGAGCGCCATGCCGCGCGGGATGATCGTGACGCGTTCCGGCGGCTCGGCATTGGGCGCGAAATGGGCAACCACGGTGTGCCCCGCCTCGTGCACGGCCACGCGCTTTTTTTCGAATGGGTCGAGTTTGGTCTCGCGCGGATCACCCAACACTATTTTGTCGTAAGCGGCGCGAAAGTCCGAGTCTTCGATGGCCTCCGCCCCCCGCCGAGTCGCGGTGAGCGCGGCTTCATTGACCAAATTTGCCAGGTCGGCTCCAGAAAAGCCGGGCGTGTTGGCGGCCTGCGCTTGCAGATCGACGTCGGCCGATAGTGGCTTGTCGCGCGTGTGCACGCCCAGGATGGCACGGCGAGCGGCCAGCTCCGGGCGATCGATCAGGACGCGACGGTCGAAACGGCCCGGACGTAGGAGCGCAGCATCGAGCACGTCGGGGCGATTCGTCGCGGCTAGGATGATGGTGAGATCATTTCTGCTGAACCCGTCCATCTCCGACAACAATTGATTGAGCGTCTGTTCGCGCTCATCGTTGCCGCCACCCATTCCCGTCCCGCGCGAGCGGCCGACGGCGTCGATCTCGTCGATGAAAATGATCGCTGGCGACACGCGTTTGGCTTCCGCGAACAGCTCGCGCACCCGTGAAGCGCCGACGCCCACGAACAGCTCGATGAACTCGGAGCCGTTGATGGAAAAGAAGGGTACCCCCGCTTCACCCGCGACTGCGCGCGCCAAGAGGGTCTTGCCGGTGCCCGGTGGTCCGACCAACAACACCCCGCGTGGCACCTTCCCGCCCAGGCGCCGGAAGCGCGTGGGCTCACGCAAAAAATCCACGATTTCTCGCAAATCCTGCTTTGCCGATTTCAGTCCGGCGACGTCGTCGAATTTGACGCTGACCTCGGCTTCCTTCTCGAAGCGGCGCGAGCGGCCCTTCAGCATATTACCGAGCGGACCACCGGGGCCCATCATCGATTGCGCACGCCGAGAGATCCATAGCCAGACTCCAGCGATCAAGAATACGGGCAACAAGCTGCCGAGGATCTGTAGCAGCACGGGTTGCTCCTCGCTGCGCACGTCGACCTTCACACCTTTATCGCGCAATAGAGGAAGCAGGTCTCGGTCTTCTTGAGCCGGCACCATGCTTCGAAAGGTGCTGAGCTTTCGACCTTCAACGTCGCTCACCGTCTTGAACTTGCCCGTCACTTCTAGACCGCGCAGCGTGACACCAGCGATCTTACCCTCGCTCAGTTGTCGATAAAACGTGGTGTACGCAATCGCCGGCTGCGTCTCGTTGTCGCCAGAAAAGTGTTTGTACACACCGAAGCCTGCGAGCATCACGCCCAACAAGATCCAACCGCGATACCCGGGGCGCTCGGGTGCTGGTGGAGGCAAGCTCGAGCGCGGTTCGAGCGGCGGGGGAGGACGGCTCGCGTTTTGATTTGGATTTGGCATCGCGCAGAACGGAAGTTACTGATCGAGCCCCTCCTTGTCGACGCGGCCCCGGGAGCCGCGGCTGTTTCGCCGGCTGCCGGCCGGTCCGGGCGCACATGGCTGAACTTGCGCGCAGTGACTCACGCTCGACGCCGGCTCCTAGGCGCGCTACCTTCCGCCTCTAAATCGGGATGAAATGACGTCGGCGCCGGCAATCACCGCTCAAGAGCACCTGCTCATCGGCGAGACTCTGCGGGGCACCTACCGCGTGCTTTCGGTCCTGGACCGAGGAGGTATGGGTCTGGTGTTCGAGGCGGAGCACCTTCGGCTGCGGCGCCGCGTCGCGGTCAAGGTGCTGGCTCGCCATCTTGCTTCGGACGCTCAAGCGCTGGCTCGCTTCAATCGCGAGGCAGAAATCATCAGCCAGCTCGAGCACCCGAACATCGTTCGCATTTTGGACTTCGATACGACCGAGCAGGGCGAGCCATACATCGTCATGGAATTGCTGAAGGGCGAGAGCTTGTCCGACCGCCTCGAGCGGGAGGGCTTTCTGTCGATCCTCGAAAGCGCGCGCATCGCTCAGCAAGTCGCATCCGGCTTGTTTGCTGCGCACCAAGCCTCCATCGTTCACCGTGATTTGAAGCCGGCCAACATTTTTCTAACGCAAATGATGGGGCAGGGGCTTCTGGTGAAGCTGTTGGACTTCGGTATCTCGAAGCGCGTTGGTGTCGGCCACGCGCTGACCGGCGAGTTCGACATCCTGGGCACGCCGGACTACATGGCGCCGGAGCAGGCGTTGGGAAAAACCGCCAGTGTGGACCACCGTGGCGATCAATACGCGCTCGCTGTCATCGCGTTCGAGATGCTTTCGGGTCAGACCCCCTTCCCGGGCACGGACGTGATGGAAGTACTGCGCCAGGTCGTGTCGGTCGAAGCGCCGTCGATCGAACGCTTCGCGCGCCACGTGCCCGCTAGCGTCGGCATCGTGTTGAGGCGCGGCTTGGCCAAGGACCCGAACGCGCGTTATGCGCATGTCTTGGACTTCGCACTCGCCTTTTCGTCGGCGTGCGAGCTGGCAGGTCCGGATTCGGCGCTGGGCAACGCGCGCACCGTACCCGCCCCGGTTTCCGCGCCCGTCCCCAGTGGGCAACGCGTCGTCGGCGAACCGCACAGCCGCCGCTACGAAACCGGCTCCCATCGCCGAGCTGCCGAGAAGCTCGGCACCGCCTCCACCCTGAACGGCCATTCGATGCTGCAGGACATCCCCGAAGCCCTCGATCACGCCCGCCAGGCGCTCGGCTTGGGGGATCTCAATCTTGCGGTGTCGTACGCGGAATCTGCGCTCCGGGTGGCCGAAGGCTTCGATACCGTCGAGGCGCGGCGCCTGGTGGATGCCGAAGAGATGCTGATCGATCACATCTTCGAAACCCGGATTGGTCCGCTCGGCCGAGAGCTGAAGGTGCTGGGCGCGCCGTCCAGTCAAGACGCGCGAATCTCGCCCGAGCAGGCCTTCCTACTCTCACGTTTGGATGGTGGCATCACCGTGGAGGAAGTGTTGGATCTATCGCCACTCTCCCGTCGTGACACGCTGCGCTTGCTGCTCGCCATGTTGCGCGACGGCCTGGTGTCGGCTGGCGATCAGCGCCCGAGCGAAAAGTACAAGCTCGACAAGCTCGACTGAGGCGGGCACCGCCCGCTGACGACGCGCCGAAGCGCGTGAGCGGCTTTTTCATTGGCTACACGCTATGCGCGCTCTTCGTGCGCTTTGTCTTGGGCTAGTTCGCTACAATTTTTGGGCGTCGGCCAATTGCCTTCCGCGCGCTCGTGCTGTACGGGCTGGTTGCCTGCATGACCCCCTTGTTGCGTCCCAGCCTGCTCTTTGCAGCGGGCGCTGGTATGGGCTTGGCGCACGGTCTGCTCTGCCCTGCGCTGGATGCGCTCGCGGTGGAAGGGGTGCCGCGCGCGCACTGCGGCGCCGTCATGACCTACTTCCTGGGAGCCTTCAATGCGGGCTTCGCACTCTGGGTCCTCGGCCTCGGCTTGGTCGCCAAGGCGCACGGTTATCCGGTCGTGTTCGCGGCCACCGGCCTGCTTGTTTGGGCCTCGCGGTTGGCTTTACCCAAGAGCGGTCACGGGTCTGCTGCGTGACGCACAAGCAGCAGATTCTGATCAACGTGTTCGTCACCAGCTTCAGCGCTACTCTGTTGCAGCGCGGGGCGTACTTTTTCACGCACGACGTGTACGGCTTCAGCCAGGCGCGCAATCTGTGGCTGGCATTGCTCGTGGGCATCACCTACGTCGTCGGCGCCACTTCCAGCCATCAGCTCGCCGCGCGCCTCGGGGAACGCCGCGCGCTCCTGATGGTCTTGTTGGCCCTGGCGGGCAGCCACGTGGTCCTGGCCTGCTTTGCTAGTGCGTTCGTCTTTCTCGTGGCCTTCGCGGTCATCGCTATGCTGCAGGGCGCCATGTGGCCCATCTTCGAAAGCTACATGAGCGCGGGTGAAGCGCCGCGCAGCCTAGGGCGCGCGTTGAGTCGTTACAACATCAGCTGGGCGCTGTCGGTGCCCGCGTCACTGGCCGTCGCCGGGCCGCTGATCGCATCGGGCACTCCGAAGCTGCTTTTTGTAGTCGCCGGCGTGCTGTACACGCTCATCGCGCTCCTCTGCTCCAAATTCCCGGCGCGACCCACCCACTTAGCCGAAGGTCATGTCGACCGGCCGGACGCTCTCACCTTGCAGCGCTATCGCTCACTCTTGATTTCCGCGCGCTTCGCGATGCTCGGTAGTTACACATTGCTCTACGTTTTGGCGCCGCTGATGCCCGAGATCATGAAACGCATCGGCTTTGGCACGGCTGCGGCCGCCCGAGCCAGCAGCCTGCTCGACGTTGCACGCTTGTGCTGCTTCGTCGCGCTGTTCGCCTACAGCGGTTGGCACGGCCGCAAACTCCCGGTGCTGCTCGCGATCGGCGCTCTGCCCCTGGGCTTCGCGCTCGTGCTGTTTGGCCCGAGCGTCGCCTCCGTCGTTTCCGGCGAGATTCTGTTCGGCACCGCCGCCGGCTTCCTATACACCGCCGCGCTTTACTACGCCCAAGTCGTTCAAAACGCCTCCGTCGACGCCGGCGGTGCACACGAAGCGCTCATCGGCCTAGGCTACGCGCTCGGACCGAGCGCGGGCCTGGTCGGCACCGCCCTCGCCCAGGGCGCCGCACAAGGCAGCGCCTCATACATCCGCGGCATGTCCCTCGCGACCCTTCCCCTGATTGCCGCTTGCTCCCTAGGCGCACTCCGGCCGCTGCTCCGCAGTCGCCAAGCCACTTCCCCGCGCAACGTATAGCCTCTAGCGCGCGGCGAAAAAATCCCAAGACCTGTTCCTCGCTCACCTTGAGCGGCGCCGCCGGACGTGACAGCCTCCGCCCCACCAACCGCCCGCCCCCGTAGCTCAGTTGGATAGAGCAGGGCTTTCCTAAAGCCAAGGTCGCATGTTCGACTCATGCCGGGGGCGCCCGAGAATTAGGCTCGATTCGCAGTTGAAACAGGCTGAAAGGCGATTGGCGCTACCGTTGATAAATGCCGGTAACTCATGGCGGGTCATGGCTTGATTGCCCCCGCATTGCCCCCGCATGCCCCAATCTCTGCCTGTGCCTTCCGCCTTGCCGGCTGTTTCTGGGCGAGCAAGAATCTTTCTTTCATTGGCGGTCTGAATTTATTCGGGGGGCCGGACGTACGCTAGATTGTCGGCAGGTGCTTTACAAAGTGCATTAGTAGCCGTTTGGTAGGGATAGAGCGCTTTACATGCGTTCAGAGGCCAACATGCAATACGACCGAACCGTCATTGGCTACCACGGCTGCAGCGTGGACACCGCCGAAGCTCTTCTAAGCGGCGCGGACTACAGGCAGAGCGAAAACGCCTGGGACTGGCTTGGACGCGGCGTCTACTTTTGGGAGTTTGGCCTTGAGAGAGCCTGGGACTGGGCGCGAGAGCACAACGGGCCGAGTGGTGCGGCAGTCGTCGGCGCCGTAATTCAGCTAGGCGATTGCTTGGACCTGCTAGACACGGGTTACACGAAGATGTTGAGCCTTATGGCGCCCGTTTGGGTGCACCAACTTAAGGAAGCTGGTGAGCCGGTGCCGGAGAACAAAGGCACGGATCATGATCTAAAGCGGCGGTACTTCGACTGCGCGCTCGTTAACTGGTCGGTGGATTTCCTTGACCACATGCCAGAAGAACATCGCACCCGTTTTCAATGCGTCCGAGGCAGCTTCCAAGAGGGCGCCCCGGTGTTCTCTAATTCCGCCATTCGCAGGCAGAGCCACATTCAGGTCGCCGTCCGCGATCCTACGTGCATCATCGGGACGTTTCGTCCAAACGAGCGAGTTAGGGTTTGACGGGATCGTGGTAATGCGCGTCCAACGTCCCGTCGGGGTTATGAATGCCAGCACGAACGCTAGATTCGAAAACCTCTTTGGGCGTCATTGCGTTAAGCTTGGCTATCGCTGCATCGATGCTTGGCTGCTGAGCCAGCGGCGGCGGTTGAAAAGCTGCCCAGCGTTCGGCGGGCGTTACGCTTCGTCCTTTGCTCATTGATGTTTGCTCCCTAGGCAACAAGATACTCGACCGCGTGAGCCCCCGCACGCGGAAATTAGCGGTAGCTACCGCCGCGCGCCCGTATATACGCGTATTGAGAGGGATTAACCCGAAACCGGCCGCGCCAATGGGCGCCGCTACAGTCTCGGCCGGGCTCTGTGGCGGCATCCGGGGCCTACAGCTCCACGGACGTGCACACGCCGGTGTATTGGGAGAAAAACGGCCCTTGGGGGAACAGCAGGTGTCGTGACATGACCGCCTTGAATTCTCCGGCGGCGTTGGGGAAGGCGAAAATGGTCGTGAAGATCATGTTTCCCGAGTCGGTGTACTCAATCAAATTGAGCCCCGTCGGGCGCGTCGCGAGTAACACGTCGCCTGCGCCTTCGTTGCCCAAGATTCGCGCCCGCCCTTTTTTGCGATCTAGGGCGTAGTAGGTGACCACGTTGTCTTTGCCGAACTCATCGGCGTAGATCTCGGGCTCGTCCTCATACCAGGACGTTTGCGCGCCCTTTCCAAAGCGGCAACGAAATGCGTGTGAAGTCTTAAACGTGGGAGGCCCTGCTTGGGCATGCAGGGCCTCGGCCCTGTAAAGAAGCGCCACAGCGCCCAATGCCATAGCGATCAACGCGCGCAACCAGTCCCCCGCAAGTCGGTTCAACATAACCGAGTAAGGTACCGGGTTTTTGCCGGAAGCGTCAGTCCTTGCGCGACTCGGGTTGCGGTTCGACTTAACGCGGGCGCTAGCTCACATCATCGCACTTGCTCGCGGCCCGTCACACGCCGCGCTTCAATTCGACCCGCCCCACGGCCACGCCTGGCGGCTCGCTACGCGGGTCGATAGGCTTCATGGCTGCGCGCGGTGCAGAACCCCCGCAAGAACGCACCGCAGGCGCCCGGCGAGCGCGAATGGCAAAGTCCAGCGCCTCTGACCTTCCCGCGCCTATCGCCAAAAGTGACGAAGACACTGGTCGAAGTCCGCGCGTACGCCGCGGAATATTTCCCGCTCGCTTTCCATCAATTTTCGGCAGTTGGCCGCGTTCTCCGCGGAAAGTACGGCAAGGCGATCGGCGCTCTCACGCTCCAAGCGCAGTAAAGCGTGGCGCCACCCGCCGTTTTGCGCCAATTCACGCCCAAAGAGCGCGATCTCAATCGAAAGAACGTTGCTCGTGTCGTTCGCGGGCGGCAAGGCTTCTAGCGATTCGCGGGATAGTTTCATCCCAGACAATACGATCCGGACAAGAGAAGTATCCGGATTCGTTAATAATTTCGAGTGGTTATCATATCATAGCGCGCCGTATCATGTGATTTGGCGCGCCGGGCCAATCAACCGCAAAGCGCCTCGGCCGCTTGTTCGGCGGTCGGGAATTGCAATGGCGGTTTGCCGTAGGGCGCGACGATGCACCCCTTTTTCCCGATCGAAATTACTGCACACTCGCGGCGGGCGAATGCGCGCAACGATTCCGGCACGTCAAAAACGACCGGCCGGGTTTGGCTACGAGGCTCGCGTGTATCAACGGGGCCCTGGTACGTCAGTGCCGCCCATGCCGGACACGGCATCCGAAGTCGCGTTGCGAGGCTTCGAGCTCGGAGCCTCAACTGGGCCCCGGCGGTCGTGCCTTTACCAACTTCAGTGTGTTTCGCTTCGAGCGCTGCGAGCGTTAGGGACTTAGGCACTGGCACTCTCAAAATTAATGCGCGGCCCCCCGTCTTCTCACTCGGAGGGACCGCTGTTTTTCTCGCGGACGGCGGATGGTGGATAAGCCCGAGAAGCGCCCGCAAAAAGTTTTATGGGGCAGCAGTCAAACCCGCGTCGGGATTCATTGCAACGAAATGGGCCCAACGGATCTGATACGCTTCTGAATCTTTTACCTCGAAGCAAAATCCAAAGGAGCGCTTCGGCCAGGGATTCGCTTGTTGGAGGGCCATGAGCAGCGCGACGGTCCGCTTCATGCCGAATGCCAGCGCTTTGGTATTCGATTTTGCGTTAGCAAATATCGTTGGGTCTATTAGCGACGATTTTGGGAAGCGCAGCTCAGTCGGGAGGGATTCGAACGACCGAGCGGCGTCGCGAGCGTCCGCTTCGGCCATATCGAGATCTGTTCGACGCGCAAGTACGGTATCGCGGCTCGCTCCGAGCATGGCTGTCTTCGCCGCGGTCACCGCGTTCTGAGCTGAAACATATTTGCTAATCAGATCGACCGCAGCCGGTCCGCGCATGAAAGTACCCAACGCGAGATACCTATCCAATTTCGCTTGGAGAGCCGCTCGGCGCGAAACGAGCATTGCTTTGCAGCCGGCGCGGTCGCGATCGCCGAGCGCAGCGAGCGCGTCAGTGATAAAGTCGATCGACTCTTGAACGCGGGCGGCGCCGCTAGGCTGCGTCGTTATTCCCGTTGTGCCCTCGATGACGTCATTACTCCAATCGGGGGTTGCCATCTAATGAGCTCGAGAAGTTGAGTACGAACAACCGCGGGAGTGAGCGTAGAAGGCGCGGAATAAGGAACCGAGAATGTTGAATCGGTCATTTGTGTTTAGCTCTCTTGGATTTGGCGACAAGCCCAAACGCTTGGCGCCGCAGGTTAATAAATATCTCCTTGCGCGCGGGGTCGTTGATTCGATCGGCGAATGCTTTTTCTTCGCGGGTCAGCGCAAAAGCAGTCGCCGGATCTGGCGCGGGCAAGTCGTCGGAGGCCTTACCGCCGATCGCCTTAAGCAGCGCTTGCAAAGCAGCGACCGCATCAGCAATTGGCGCGTCCGGCGGGAGGCCTAAGGCGTCGATCACGGCGGCAAGCTTTGCTTTGCTGGTATCGTCTACCGGCGAGCCTACTTCTAGATTGGAGGCGGCCATAATTGCACTGCAGATTACTGAGCTCACCGAGGCGCGCCGAAGCTCCGCGAGGCTTTTCAGCCGCTGAAGCCGCGCGGCCGTGACGCGAGCCCTAATAACGTGGGGCGAAGTTCGGGGCATGTGTTGATATCGATCCGCCGGGTATACCAGCGTATTTCAAATCGTAACGCGCCCGTCCGAAACGCGCCACGATTTCAGATCGCGAATTTGTTCAGCCACTGAGCGTCGCGCTACTCGAGTCTCGAATAGGTATGTGATACCCAATGCCAGCCTATGCAAAGGGGCCCTTTTACCCGCGCAAAACTCGCGATCTCCGAGCGCATACCTATACGACAGGCTCATTCACCCATTCCGAGGCGCATTGCATGAGCGCGCTGGCATGGATCGCAGCGGATGCCGCTTTCTTCGAGTGCGCCAGCGTTTGCATAAATTCTGCCCGTGGCATCCGCGATATCGACTGGCGCGACAGTGATCAGATCGGGCCGCGTCGCAAGCACGGCTTTTCTAAGCGGGCGACGAAGCCAGCGATCGACACCGCGGATCGACGGGTTCTTTGCAGTCGCACATTCGGTGTTACACAGAATGCTATGCGCACGACGCCACGCAAGCGCACTCCCGCGCTCCGAAAGACTGATACGGATATAGAATGCGACGACACGCGCTAAAAGATGCTCGATCGATGTCGACAACAAATCGACCATTTCACACGACGCGTGGATTTAGCTTCCTAGTGATTCGATACGAATATGATCTCGATTCGAGCGCTCCCAATAAGGGCGATCGTAAAGAGAGCAAATCGACGTACCGCGGGACCCGATCCGGGTCACTCGGCGTCGCCAACGCCCGGCGCTCGGTCCAAGAACGCCGGCCACTTTCCGCAACGTCGTACGAGGACCGCCGCACCGCTCGCGGGATCGTCCGGTGCAGGGGGCGAATTCTCACACAATGACAATTGCGGGCGGAAATCGCACCACTCATGCACGCCTGCGCTATGGCAACGCTCGGGCATTTCGCCCGGCGAGAGGGAGCTTCAGATGAGTAACGTTGCAGGTCTGCTATGTGTCCTGTTCTGTATAGTGGCGTGCAACCGGGGATCGAACGACTCAACCGCGGCGAGCGCGACACCCGGTCCAGTCACGGCGCCGCCAGCGCCAGTCGCGTCGGTAGCACCGCCCGCTGCGGCGCCGCCATTGAGCGACACGGAAGCCGAGAAAGTGGCGCTCGATACCGAGATCGCATTCATGAAAGCCGCGGTCGCCGATAAGCCACGCTACCCGGTCAAAGACGCCGTGACCTACACCGCCGACACGGACCCGAACAAGTTGCTCGGAAGGCCGGGCCAATACTTGGTGAAAATGTCTTGGAAGCTCGCAGGTGAGGACGCGACGATCGAAGTGTTCCGCTCTGGCGAGGATGCACAGAAACGCGCGGACTACGTAGAGCAGATCGGCAAGGGCACGCCAATGTTCCTGCAATACGTCTACGTGAACCCCAAGCGGAGCGCTGTGCTCAGGTTGCCAAAGGAGCTAACGGCCGCGCGGGCGAAAGACTGGCAGGCGATGTTTGCAGCGCTCTAGAGCACGAGCGGGCGGCATGCGCTACCTCGGCGAGGGTACTCGGTTAGACCTGCATGCAGCTAAATTCCAGCCCGCTCGGCACGGCCTCCGGTGGCAGACCCTTTCGCGCGATTAAGGCGTCGACCCTTGCGCGCAGCCAAATGCGAACCGCGTCTCGCTGGACTGCCGCGAGTTCCGCAGCGCCTGCGATCGTCCAGTCGTCGCCGAGTGCGGATACGGCCGCTGCGATTGCGACGCTCTTCGTCCCCGCGTTGGGCGTGGCGGCGGCCTCAGCCGCCCTGACCCAGCGGTGCACAGTGCTTGCGTTGCAGCCGAGCGATTCGGCAACTTCGCGCAACGAGGCACCAGCGCGGACGCGACCGATGGCTAAACGAACAACGGAGGGACGTGCTTTCGCGCGAGACATGGCCCTCTACAAGGTGATCGTCATTGCGGGTGCGTGCAACCCCGGTCGCTGCGCTTCGCGTTGCGCGTGTCTGCGTCACGCGCGTGGCTCGGTGTCGCGTTGCGTTTGAGCCTTGCGCAACACGTTTAGCGCAACGGTTTGAAAAGTGGCATGCGTGTTCGGAGGCGCCCCTCCAAAGGTATGAGGCGCCTAGGGGACCCATTCGCTGGAATCGTAGGGCACGAGCACGTTACGCGGAAGCTACTGCGCGCGTCTTAACCGGCCAGCAACCGGGTCCGTTGGAAGGGCATGATCATTCGTCGATTGCTTGCGGGGTTGATTGCGGTGGGCTGTCTTTACGCGGCGGCGCCAAGCGGGGCAGCGCCTACACAGCCTGCCCAGCAAGGCTGCTGCTCGCACCATCAAGGGGTGTGCGGCTGCAGTGGCGGGCGTGAGATGTGCTGTGACGGCTCTTCCAGCCCTAGCTGCAGGTGCTGATCGGGGCGGCGGCGATCGGGGCCCAGCGCCAGCGCCAGGGCCAGGGCCGCGCCAGGGCCAGGGCCGCGCCAGGGCCGCGCCAGGGCCAGGCCCAGGGCCAGGACCAG
>CAHJWM010000072.1 GCA_903642325.1 Myxococcales bacterium
GGCCGGTGGCGGCGCCGCCGCTGCCGCCAACGGATTGCCGCAGGACAAGCAGAATTTGCTGGCGGGCTGGTTCGTCGCACCGCACCGCGTGCACACATTCATGTGAAAACTCCCGAGCTCGAGCCATGCCTCGCTGACTTGCGCGGCGTAACGCGGGCAGCATACCCCGTTTACTGCGGCTTATGCAGCCAAAGGCAAAGCTTCGAGAGCCGGCATATCAAGCATTGGCGACGCCCGCCGATTTCTGATTTTCGATCCGTATTTGGCCGTGCTTGGCGGCTCTCGTAGGACAATCGCTCCCGTCCCATGCGCGCAAACGCCCCTCAGAACCAGAGCTCGCCGCCAGGCATGGGCCGAGGCTGCCATCCGGCCATTAGGCTGGGCCGCGGTCGGAGCTGGTGAGCCGAGCCATCGACCCCCTCGACTCGCGCCCAAGGCCTCTCGTGCGCGCCGGCCGTTCTCGCGCGAACGGCGAATTGCGCATTCTGTCGGCCGAGACCGTGCCTATCAGCGGTCTTTTTCGTCTTGGATGCGAGCCGCTTTGCCAGTCAGGTCACGCAGATAATAGAGGCGGCCACGGCGCACCACACCGCGCGAGACGACCTCGAGCTTCTCAATCCGGGGTGAGTTCTGAAGGAACATGCGTTCTACCCCGATATTGAAGCTGACCTTTCGGACGGTGAAGGTAGATTGCAGACCCGCGCGGTGACGCTTGATCACGACGCCCTTGAACACCTGGACCCGCAGCTTGTCGCCCTCAACGATCTTGTAGTGAACGGCCACGGTGTCGCCCACGCGAAACTCTGGCAAATCCTTGCGGAGCTGGGCCGATTCGAGGGCTTGGATGATCGAGAGCGTTGCGCTTGCCATGATGACCTGAACCGATCCTGAGAAGCCGGCAGGGAGCCGGGATAAGGGCCCGGGATTATGCACCCCGCCCGACCCTCGTCAAGCGAATCCGAGCCAGACGGCGCCGTCTCGACTTGACGGGGGGCGCTTTGGGGGCTACTCCGCCGGCCTGATTTGCGAGCGCGGTTGCTCGCCGCCGTAACGCGACGCTAGTTTCTTGATCCGTTCACGGAGCAAGAGCCGGCCTCGCCACTTACCAGAAGGCCCCGTAACATGAACCAATTTCCTGGCGTCATTGGCCGCAAGATCGGCATGACCCAACTCTTCTTGGAGGACGGCAGCGTCGTCCCGTGCACGGTGGTCGAATCCAACGTGATCGTGGTCGGAAAGCGCACGCAAGAGAAAGACGGCTACGACGCGGTCATTCTCGGCTCCGGTGAGCGCAAAGAGAAGCACACCAGCAAGGCGCTGGCCGGCGCTTTCAAAAAGGCCGGCGTCGAGCCGCGTCGCACCCTTCGGGAGTTGCGTTGCCAGGCCGATTTTGCCGCTTCCGTCGAAGTGGGCGCCGCCTTGAAGGTCGATCAGCTCTTCGAAGCAGGTCAGTTCGTCGACGTGCAAGGCACCACCAAAGGTCGCGGCTTTACCGGCGTCATGCGCCGCCATCACTTCGCCGGTAACGTCCGCACGCACGGTACGCACGAATATCGCCGTCACGGCGGTTCAATCGGTACCAACATGACGCCCGGTCGCGTGAAAAAGGGCATGAAGATGCCGGGTCAACACGGCAACAAGACGCGCAGCGTGTTGAATCAGAAGATCGTCAAGGTGGTTCCGGAACAGAACTTGATTCTGATCCATGGCGGCATCCCGGGCGCGCGCAACGGGCTCGTGTTCGTACGCGGCGCGGTGAAGCGCCACGGCGGCAAGGCGTCTTAAGTCGCATCCGCCACCCTGAAGCGCGGCTCGCCCTCTGATCGGGCGACCGCCAAACGAAATTCGCCGGGCCGGGTTCGATGGCTTTCGAAGCGCTGTTTCCCGCGTTCCGCGACGAGCGAATTCTGCACGACCAAGGCGGCTTGTTGATCGTCGACAAGCCGCCGGGGGTAGTCGTCCACGGCGGGGACGAGCAGCGCGCCGGCGATTTGGTTTCGCGGTTGAAGAGCATGCTGCGCGCGCGCGGTCAAAGCGACTATCTCGGCGTTCATCAGCGCTTGGACGTTGGGACCTCCGGCGCCATCGCTTTCACACGCGATCCAGCGTTGAATGCCGCGATCGCGGCGCAGATGGAAGGCCACGCGGTCGAACGCGTCTACGTCGCCGTGGTGTCGCACGGAACCCGCCGGTCGGCTTTGGCCGATTCCGGCGCGCTCGAGCAGCGTTTACTCACCGATAAGGGCCAGACGCGTGTCGTGCAGAGCGGTGGGCAACGCGCTTTCACCCGCTACCGCACCCTGCACAGGGTCCGCGACCGTTCTATGCTCGAGCTCCGCCCCGAGACCGGCCGTACCCACCAACTGCGCGTACAATTGGCGCACGTCGGAGCGGCGATCGTGGGTGACGCCGCGTACGGTGGATTGGCCGCCGAGCGGCTCTTCTTGCATGCGCGCGATCTGGCGTTCGAGACGCCCACGCTCCGCTGCACCGCTCCCGTGCCGAAGGCCTTCGACGATGCGCTGCATCAGCGCACCGCGGGCCTGGGCACTGGCGCGCGTTTGCGTGAGGCTTTGCTCGACGCGGGCTGTCTGCGAACGCCGCTGTGCACGGAGACGGATGCATTTCGAGTCGTCAACGATCTGGGTGACGGCGTGCCCGGCGTGTGTGTAGACCGCTACGGCGACTACGCAGTGCTCTCGTTGTCGAGCCCGGAAGCCAGCGATCGCTGCCGCGAGCTTGCCGACCTGCTGCTCGAGCTAGGGGCGGAGGGTGTGTACGTGAAGCAACGCGCGCGCGCCGACTTGCGACGCGAGTCGCACGGGGAGCTTGCCCCGAAAGAGCCGCTGGTCGGGCGAGCGGTCCACGGCGCGCTGCAGGTGCGGGAAAAAAACGCGCGCTTCCACGTTACCCTGGACGATGGCCTATCTTGCGGGCTGTTCGTCGATCAGCGGGAGAACCGCGCGCGCTTAGCCGGCTTCTGCGGTGGCCAGCAGGTGCTGAATCTGTTTTCTTACACGTGCTCGTTCAGTGTGCATGCGGCGCTGGCGTCAGCGGCGCGCGTCACGAGCGTGGATTTATCGGGTTCCGCGTTGGCGCGCGGCCGCGACAATTTTCGGTTGAACGGGCTCGATCCCGAGGCGCACTCGTTCGTCCAGACGGACGCCCTCGAATGGTTATTGCGAGCGGCAAAGCGCGGCGAAAAATTCGGCGTGGTGATTTTGGACCCGCCGAGCTTTTCGACATCGGGCAAGGGTAAAACGTTCCGCGTGGCGGATGGCTATCAGCGCGCGTTGGCGCTGGTGTTCGCGGTCTTGGAACCCGGCGGCCGCGTGTTGGCCGTGACCAATCACCGCAAGACATCTTTGTCCATGTTCCGAAAGCTGGCCCGCGACGCCGCGCGCGACGCCGGCCGCGAAATCATGCAGCTCAAAGATTTGCCGTCGCCGCTCGATTGCCCGCCGGGGCCTAATGGCCCGCTTCCCGCCAAGAGCGTGCTAATCAGCCTGAAATGAGCGGCCGCAAAGGCAATCCTTACGAAAAGCCGGACGCGCGCAGCAAGGCCGCAAAGGAACAGGGATTCCCCGCGCGCAGCGTATTCAAGCTAGAAGAGATCGATCGGCGCGTGAAGCTGCTGCGCGGCGGGCAAAGGGTCCTGGATTTAGGCGCTGCGCCCGGCTCCTGGGCTCTGTACGCGAGTCAAATAGTTGGGCCGAGCGGGCGCGTGCTGGCCATCGATACACAAGACATCCGCCAGGCCTTTCCGCCCAACGTGAAGGTGGCGAAAGGTGACGCGCTCGAGCTCGCGAATGACGCGCTGGGCGAGTATGGGCCCTACGACGTGGTGCTGAGCGACATGGCGCCCAACACGTCGGGCAACAAAGTGCGGGATCAGGCTTATAGCTTCGAGCTGTGCCTACGCGCGCTCCACGTCGCGCAGGCGCTCGGCAAAGTGGGCTCGCATTTCGTGGCCAAGATCTTCATGAGTGGGGACTTCCAGACCGCGCGCAAGGCGGCGGGCGAGTGCTACGAGCGCTGCCAGGTGATCCGCCCCGAGGGCACCCGCCAACAAAGCTCGGAGGTGTTCATCGTCGGTATGAGCCTAAAAAAAGCGGCGGGCCGTTAAAAGTTGGCCCAGCCCGCTGGGCGTTGGTACGGCTCGTGCGGATGCCGAGCGTGCGCCTGCTGTCCCTCATCGCTTTGAGCATGGGGGCGTTTTCGTCCTGCTCCGCTGGCGAATTTGCGAGGCCCCCCGGCGAGCGCGCGGGCGAGCTCGTGCGCCCCATTGCCACGCTCGACATTCCACCACCGCCCGTGGCCGGACCGCCTACGGCGCAGCTTTCGAGCCCGCCTTTTCAAAAGGTCGTGATTTCGCCTCCCGCGGAGGTTCGAGCAGATGAACCGGCACGGGCGACCGATGACCAGGATTCCGGCGAAGACGACGGAGAGCCCAGCCCGAGCTCTGCGCGCGACGCGGAGCCCGTCGTGGAGCGCGACCGCTTGCTCGTCGCGACTGCGCGCGAGACGCTCATCTACGAGCGCCCCAGCTTCAAATCGGCCAAGATCGGCTATTTACGCGCAGGCGCTCAAGTACGCCGTGACCTCGAGCCTGCTGGCCATCAGGGCTGCAAGCTCGGTTTTTATCGCGTCATGCCCGAAGGTTACGTGTGCGTCGGCGCCACCGCGACGCTCGATCCAAATCACGCCGTCGCGCAGTTCGGTCGTGTACGGCCCGATCGCAGTGCGGCCATGCCGTATCGCTACGGCCGCTCGCTGTACCCGACGCCGCCTTTTTACACGCGCCTGCCCAGCAAGCTCGAGCAAGCGCAACAGGAAGTCGAGCTCGGACGGCATCTAGAAGCCAACGCGCGCTTCGCCTGGAAAGGCGCACCGACCGATCCCACGCCGCCCTTTCTGGCCGCGGGCGGACAAGCGCCGACGCCCTTCGGCTACGCCCACGAAGTCAATCAGCTCAGCACGGGCCGCGCCGTTCCCGACAGCTCGTTCGCATTGCTCGCGATTTACGATCAAGGCGGGCGCCGTTTCGGCCTCACCACCGACATGTCACTTTTGCCACTCGACCGCATGAAGCCGGTCGTGGCCAGCGACTTTCATGGCATCAGCTTGGCCGGTGACGTGCGGCTGCCCGTGGTGTTCGTGCGCTCCCACACCGCCTTTCTGTACTCGGGCAGCCCGACGGCAGGGCTCGCCATCGCGCGGCCGTTGGCCTTTCGTGAGGCACTGCCCATCACTGGCAAGGCAAGTACGCTGTCCGGGCTCGTCTATCTAGAGACCACCGCGGGGGATTGGCTGCGAGACGAAGGCTTGGTGCGCGTCGATCGCTTCGCCCAGCGACCGGGCTGGGTGAAGCCGGGGCGGACCTGGATCCATGTCTCGATCTTGAAGCAGAGCATGGTCGCCTACGTGGGTGAGACGCCGGTGTATGTCACGCTGGTGTCTACGGGGATCGATGGCATGGGCGATCCAGCAACCACGCATTCCACAGTGCGCGGCCAATTTTTGATTCACACGAAGCACGTCACCGCGACCATGGACAGCGACGAAGTGGGCGACGAGTTCGACTTACGCGACGTCCCTTACGTGCAGTACTTCAGCGAAGGCTTCGCATTTCACGCGGCCTACTGGCACGACGCCTTCGGCTCGCCGCACAGCCACGGCTGCGTGAATCTGTCCCCGAGTGACGCTCGCTGGCTCTTTCACTGGACGGATCCGCCGGTGCCACAGGCTTGGCATGGAGCGATGAGCCTGCGCGATGGCACCCTCGTATACATAAGCCCTTAATCCGAGGCCCTATCGGGCGCCTGACGAGGCGATTCCGGCGTACCTTTTTTACTGGGCGTCCCGGCCGGCTTCGTCGCCGAAGGCTGAGTGCTCTCGGCCGCGGCGCGTGATCATCATCAAATATCAGCAGCGAACCACGATATTCCGGGTTGAATTTTGATGGTCAATCGCGCCGTCCGAGATCGTCGGAGCCTTCGGCGACGAAGCCGGCCCGATCGGGGGCGGCGCAAGCCGACGCATTCGGCGGCTCAGCCCAACTCGCGCACGAGGCGGGTCGCGTAGCGGCTGAGCGGCGCCGTGTCCCTGCCGCTCAAGCGTTCGAACGCCTGTAGTACCGGATAGGTGGAGCCGCCGTCGGGCAACAACAGTGCGTAGCTTTCTGGTCCGGTGGGCGATTCGCTCTCGTCTCGCCACGCGGCGCCCGTCGCCTCGCGCAATACCTCTCCCAGGTAAGCACCGATCAATAGCGCCGCGCGCTTGACCCAGCGTACGCCGGGCGAGGGGCGCGCATGCTCCGGCGCCAAGAGTGCAGCGTACGCGTCCAGGGAATGAAGGCCCGCGAGCGAGCGATCAAGCGGTCCACCAACATCGGCGCAGTACAGCGCCACCACCGACTGAGAGAAGGCAAGCCCGAGCCGCGGCAGCATGCGCGAGCTAGGCCACTCTGCCGGATCCCAAGGTGCTGGCGGCGACATGGGGATCGCGATAGGCGCTCCGCTCACCCGCGCGTGCTGTCCTTCGGCACCTTCGAAGAGCAGTCGCTTGCCTTGTTCCAGGCGCAGGCGGAGCTCATGAAAGGGTGCAAAGCGGGTGTGGTCGGTGTCCACGAATACCGCTTCGGGATTGGCCAGCGACCCCAGCCAATGGCCGCCGTAGCCCTGGCGCAGGCATTCCCCGACATAGCTTGCAAGCATCACCTGCGCCGGGAAGGACGCGGCGCTCAGCGGGGCACGCGGCGCGCGGCCGTACAGGATATCGAGCACCGCCTCCACACGGGCAACGCTCGCGAGAGAAAGGTCGAAGGGCGCAAAGTGCCGCCAAATAGGCGCAGTGGTGAAGAAGCCGGCGGCCATGGTCGCCAAGAGGGGAATGGCGTCGGTCGCGCTCTCGCCGACGAGCCCACGGAGCTCGCGAGCGGCGTCGAGCTCGAATGCTGCAACCACGCGGCTCTGCTCGCCGTTGAACAGCTCGATTTCCAATCTGTCCCAAAGCCGCAAGGCGGAGCTCGTGCCACGCGACGGCACGGGCTCTTCATCGCGCAAGCTTACACCGAGCTGCTGGAGTCGGTCGGACATGCGTTCGGCTTCGAGCGCCGAAAGCCCGCGCAGCCGCTCCCAGGCTGCTTGCGCGTCCGCGAATTTACCCAGCCGCGCGGAGGCAAGGCTGATCGCCGCTTCGGCATCGAGCGCGTCGGGGTCGAGCTTGAGCGCGAGCTTGGCGGTGGCGATGGCGCGATCGGGATCACCTTTCTCGGCCAAAATCGACGCGCGCAGCGCCTGGGCCAGCGCGGGGATCGGTCCCGCCTTGGCCCGCAGGCGGGCGAGCACGATCTCCGCTTCGTCGACGGTCTGGTGGTTCGGCGCGTGGCGCGCGGCACGGACCAGCGCCCAGGTGAGCATGAGCTGCACGAGCGGCGAAGCGGGGTCGTCGTGAATTGCGAAGCGTGCCTGGATCACGGCGCGCTCCGGTTCGCTCGCCTCGATTAGAAAACGCGCGCAGTCCGCGCGCAGCTCCGGGTCCAAGAGGGGCGCGCCCTCCAGACGCTGGATGCTGGCTAAGGCGCCATCGCGGATGCCCTGTTCCCAGAGCGCGCGCGCCCGCGCCAACATCGACTCAGGCCCGTGGTCCCGTACGCTCGCATCCAGTTGCTCGTTGCGTGCAAGCGCCGCGCTCAGCACGCTCTGCGTCGACGAAGGCGGCGGCTCACTCTCACTCTCGCTTAGCGTGTCGGTGGGCCCCTGCGGAAGCTGGAGCTCGAGCTCGAATTGCAATGACTCGCGAAGGGCGCCGGGCGCGTAACTCGGAGCCGCATTCGAGGGCGGCGTGAACTTGGGGAGCATGGGCGCCCGCGGGATCTGCGGCATGCTCCTGCTGTATCTGGGCTCGAAGTCCGGCTTTCGCGCTGCACGCCGCAAGCTCGGCTCGGGTGGGCGATCGACCTCGTCGTGATCGGTACCGATTTCGTTTGACCCGATCTCCATGGCGCGGAACCTCGGGTCGATACTCGGGGATGGGCCAGTCACCGTCGGCGGCTGGGTTGCCGCCATCTCTTGGCCTGCCGCGGCGCGTTCGAGCTCGAACAGGTTCGGATCGAGCGTGCCGGGCTGGAAGCCGAGCCGCTCCGGCCGTAACGTGCCGCGCTCGGCAGCCGCGAGCATCGCGCTGGCTTGCGGAAACAACGGCTCCGCCATCATCAGCTCGCGTAGTCGCTCGACCACCCCTGGGACGTCGAGGCGACCACGTTGGTACAGAAGGCGCGTCGCGAAATAGGTGATCGCGGTGCGATGAACGCTCAGGTCCCCGAGCTCCGCGAGCAAACGCTGTGCGGCGTCGATCTCCGCGCGGTCGAGCTTGTCCTCGATTTCGAGTAAGCGCGGGTGATCGAGAGGCCCCGAACCCATACTGGTCATAGTCTACCGTTCTCGTCGCAATGAGAAGAGCCGCGCTCGACGAAAAGTGTGCAGAGCGCCGATCAACCGAGTTTTGACGTAAATTTCCAGCAATACCCCGGCGAAGCCGACTGCCCGAAAGAGCCAAGCTCGGCGCTACTTGGCGACCAACTTCACGCAGCGAAAACCAATGCCGTGGCTCTGGGCGTTCGGCACCTGTGCGTAGCGGAACGACGGGTGGAGCCAGGCTTCGACACCCGCGTTCCAGGCACCGCCGCGGATCACCTTGCGCTCCCCCGCACTGGGCCCGGTGGGACTCTTGGCCGCCTCCGGGCGGTAGTCGCCGTACCAATCGGCGACCCACTCCCACACGTTTCCGACCACGTCGTACGGGCCGAAGCGTGAACGGCCCGCCGGAAACTTTCCCACCGGAGCGGTCGTGGCAAACCCGTCGTCACCTTGGCCGAGCGCCTTCATTTCGACCTTGTGCGCTTTACCCCAGGCGACGCACTGCTCGTCACACGCGTTCAGATGTAGCGAAGTGGGCGCCTCATCGCCCCACGGATAAACGCGACCGTCGGGGCCGCGAGTGGCGAACTCCCACTCTGCTTCCGTCGGCAGACGCTTGTCATTGGCTCTGCAATAGTTATTTGCCATCTCCCAAGTAACGCAGGTGATGGGGTGGTCGAGCTTGTCGGGATCGGAGCCGGTGCACAGCGGCGAATACGTGGCGCGCTCCGAGGCCGTGATCTGCGGCCACTCCACCTCGGTGGGCGCACGACGGCATTTGCCCTCGTCCGAGCATAGCTTGTATTTTTTTACCGTGGTCTCGTACAGATCCATGCACACCGAGTCCACCGACACGTTGTGTGATGGCTTCTGGTTGTCCGGGGCTTCTTTCGAATCCGACCCCATGAAGAACTGACCGGCAGGCACTTGCACCATCTCCTCCGGGCAGGCCGACGCCGGTGCCGACGCCGACGCTGCGGCTGGTACTGCGGCCGACGCCGCCAGAGCCGCCGGCGCGGGCAGCTTGCCCGGCCCCCGGTCATCTCCGTGCCGGCCACCCGAGAGCAGCGCGGCACTTGCGGCAACAGCGACAGTCGCCACGGCAGCGGCCAGATAACGCCCGGTCTTACCGCTGGCACGCTCCGTTTCCGCATTCAGCGTCGCTGGGCTGCTCGTGCTCAGCAAGTTCGGCGCGGCGGTGCGTGCGTTGTCGAGCACCCGGTGCGTCGCACCAACGCCCAAGTCCGTGGTTAGTACTGCGGGTCGGGAGCCTTCGCGATAAAACCCGCCGTACGCCTGCTCGAGAGCGGCCCAAAACTCCCGGGCCCGTGGGTAGCGGTCGCCCGGAGAAATGGCCAAGGCCTTGGCAAAGACCGCCTCCACCGCATCGGATACCTCGACGCCCAAGTTGCGTGGCGTCGGCCGACGCTGGTGATTGCCCGTGGAAAATGCGAGCTGAACAAGGTCGTCTCCGTCGAGCACGGCTTTGCCGAGCATCATCTCCAGGGCCACGAGGGCCAGCGCATACACGTCCGTCCAGGGGCCGGTTGCGCCGTAGCTACGGCTGAACTGCTCAGGAGCGCCATATTGCGGCGTGAAGGAGGTGACGTTCATGCCGGTCTGAGCCATCGCCGCCTTCAGCTGCGTGTTGTCGCTCATCATTTTGGCGACGCCGAAGTCCAAGACTTTGAGCGTGGCGGTCAGGCGCGGCTGTTCGCCGAGCACAAAGATGTTCGCGGGTTTGATATCGCGGTGGGCGATGCCTCGCCCGTGCGCGACATCGAGCGCATTGGCGGCTTGTGCAAGGAGCACGATCATCTGTTCGACCGTCCATGGCACCACTCCGTCGGCGCGCTCCCGCTCCAAGAGCTCATCGAGCGTCACGCCGTCCAACCACTCCAGCACCATGTACGGCATCCACTGGCCGTCGGCCGTGGTATAGGTGCCCACGTCGCGGGCCTGGACGATGCTCGCCGTTTGACTGCTGAGCTCGGTCAGCAGCGCGCCCTCTTGGATGAATTGATCCTTGAAATATTCGCGCTGGTCGACCGGCACGGACGAGAGCCCGTTGAAAAACTTGATCGCGACCGGCTGATTCCAGACCGTATGCTGAGCCCGGTACACGACCGCAAATCCGCCTTCGCCGACCAGGCGTTCCATGCGGTACTTTTCCGCAATGGTGACGCCGATGATGCTGAGGGGGTCCTTGATGCTCATGACTAACGGTCGACTCTCGGCACAAGCTTAGGCAGGGGTGCGCGGTTTGGGCATCAAATTGGCGTGTCTGCGGCCTGCATTGCCGATCGGCCCCGCTTTACCGAGCAGCGCGCCACGCTCGGCCAGCTCCGCCAATAAGCGAGCCGCTCGGTCGAGCAGCTCGTCCGATAGCTCGAGCCCCGTGCTGTGTGCGGCCCGAGTCAGCGCGACCCGAAGCGTTGCCCCCTCGCCAAGCAGCCCGGAAAGGAGCGCTACGGCAAACGGACCGAGCTCCAAGTAACGCACATCGTGCTCGGGGCTGCGGTATACTAAGAGCGATACCGGCCCCGGCTCCGGCTCGGCGTCGCTGGTTTCGTCGTCCGGCAGGCGATGTACCGCCCACGCGTACGTGACGAGCCGAACCGCGTCGATGAACGCCACGCCTTCGTCGACCGACAGCTCGGCTGTGACGTGATCCATGGGGCGAGCCAAGAGCGATGCGACCTCCACTTGCAACGCCTCGTGGCGAGCTAGGTCGCAGATGTATTTCGGGAGCGCCGCATCCATCTCCCAGCGCGGCGCTGCGAAGTGTAGGAAGCGCGGCGTGAGCTCGCGCAGGTAATGCGTGACAGGCGGGGACACCCGCAAAAATTCGGCGAATACTGGCTCGAACGCGGCCCCCAGACGAGCCACCGTGCGGGGCATGGTCGCCCGTAGCGCCTCACGCAAGTTGCCCCGCACCAGCCCGCGATACACCTGCAAACGCGGAAAGTCGCGGGTCAGGGCTTCGGCGTCCTCCGCGGCGACCTGATTCCGCTCTAGCCATGCGGCGATAGCGCCGGCGTCGCCCACCGCGATCTCGGAGCCGAGGGTGAGCTCCGCCAGCGCGGTCTCAAGCGCTTTTTGCATGGCGCTCTCCGTGACGGCCGAGCGCTCGCGCCTGAAGGTCGCGTAGCACCGCCACCTCTGCCAAGAGCTCGCTCAGAGGCGGTACGTCATGGTCGCGCTCGAGCAGCACGGGAACGGGCCCTGCGCGTTCGATCGTCCACTCCAAGAGAGTCAGTACTTCGTCGGCAACGGCTTGGCCGTGGGTGTCCAGCAGTAACCCGCTGTCCAGCGTTCGATGACCGGCCACATGTATCTCAAGCACCCGCTCGAGGGGCAGCCCCGCGATGAAAGCGTACGGATCGAAGCCGTGATTTCTGGCATTCACGTACACGTTGTTCACGTCGAGCAGCAAGCCCGCGCTGGTGCTGGCCAGCACGCTCTGCAGAAATTGCAGCTCGGACATCTCGGGTTTTCCCGGGTGCACGTAATAAGTGATGTTTTCGATCGCGAATGGGCGCTCCAACAGTTCCTGCACGCGCTCGGCACGCTCGGCCACGCGGCGCACGTTTTCGGCGCTGAATTTCAGCGGCAAAAGCTCATGCAGCACGCGCGCCCCGGCACTAGAAAAGCACAGGTGATCGGAATGCCACGGCGGATCCAGACGTTCGAGCTCGCCCTTCAAGGCCTCGAGATAGGCGGGGTCGGGCTCGTCGACCGCGCCGATGGAAAGGGTGAGGCCGTGCGTGACGATCGGGTAGCGCTCGGCTACGCGCTCGAGCGCGCTCGGATAATAGCCGCCGCGCCCGAGGTAGTTTTCAGGCGAGACCTCGAAGAACGCGACCTCGCATTCGGGGCCGCTCAGCAGCTCTTCTAGAAAGTCCCAACGAAGCCCAAGGCCGACGCCGCCGAGGGCGCGGTTCGCGCCGAGCCCCGGCGCTCCGCGCTCTCGCAATCTAGCCATTGGGGGCTGAAGGACCAAGCTCAGTGCTCGGAGCCGCAGGTTCCAGCACCGCAACCGGCTTTGGCGCCGGCGGCCTTCCTCTTGACCGTCGCTTTCGGGGTCTCGGTCTTGGCCGGCGGGGCAGTGGGCACCGCGACCGCCTTGGACGCGTCAGTAGCCGCGGTTGCCGGCTCGGCGGCAGCGGGAGCGTCCGCCGCCTTGGCTTCTGCCATGTTCCCCGCCGGGGCGGCAGGCGCATCGCCAGCGACCTGTGGCGCGGCTGCGGCCGGTACTTCTTTCGCGTCCGCCGGGCTCGCGGCAGGCGGTGTGGCTTCGCCCCCGCAAGCAACGAGGCCGGAAGCACTGAGCACGGCGAGGGTAGCGGCGATTGAGCTGAAGCTGAGTTTCTGCGACATGAGGAGTCTCCTTGCGGGACGCGCGCGGTGGTGGGCCAAAGCTCCAGCGCGCGCAATTGGATCGGGCTGCCAGCGAAGTTTAGGCCGACACTCCGGCGCCAGCACTACTGGTACGGCCGCTCTCGGCACCGGTTTCGTGGGCGAGCAAATCAGTCTATTTTTGTGCCATAGAGTTCCACACTTACACGTGCTTCCCGCGCAAGCGCCGACGGCGCTCTGGCGCTGCCGCGCGGGCTAGCTGCCTCAATGGCGTGCGTTTCTAGGGAAATTACGAACGGCGCGCGCGCTCGGATCACGACCCGGCTGGGAGCTCGCCGCGGTCCGTCGAAACTGAATTCCGCTTCCAGTGGCGCTTTGCGGACGACGCGAAAGCCGTGAAGCAGAAGGTTACCGACGGCGTTGCCGCGAACTCGACGCATGGTGGCCGGGCCGCCATCCTCTTCCAACCCCGGTTCGAGCGACTGAGGCTTCACGTCTTCCAGCGAGGCGAGCTCGAAGCTGGCCGATGCGCCACCGGCGTCCTCGACGCCGAGCGCGCGCTCGGCGTGTTCGAGCCACTCCGCGCGCTCGCCTGCGGCACCCCGGTCGAGGGTCAACGACCGGAGATCGACGTCGATGTGCCCGCGGCTCTGGGCGAGGTCTCCGAGAGTCGCGGTCAGCTCGCCGGTCACGCGCAGAAATGTGCCGCGCAGGGGGCCGCGCTTGCTGGGCAGCTCGAAATGAATCTGACTCGGAGCGTCGATGGAGTAACGAGCCGAGGCGAGCCCGCTTGGCGCAGCCGCGCTGTCGGGCGGGTGGGCGAGCCAAGGCTCGGTGCGCAGGGGCTTGGATGTTTTTTTTTCGCACGCTCCGAGCAGCAGCAGCAGCAGGAGCAGTGAGAGCGCGTTCGACGGACGTCGATCCAACGCCCGGCCTCGACCACCATCGGCGCGCCGAAACCGTTGCGTGCACTTTCTTTTCACCGGGGCTCGACTGCTCGGGACTCGCGGCTCAGGCGCAGCTCCGTTTTAATTACACTCACCAAAATGCCGAGCGCGGCCGCGGCAAACACGCACAGGACGGGTCCCAGGCACGACGCCGCCGCCGCACACAGGGTCATCAGCACGAAGGTATCGCGCTTGAAAAGCGGCTGGATGAAGGCCAGTTGACCGGACCCCGCCCCCTGACTGAGCGGATATTTCAAGAGATCGCCCGATCCAATTTTGATCAGATATCGATATTCGAGGCCACTGCCGATCAAGCCCGAAACCACCGTCAGGGCGCCCGCGGCAAGGTAGAGCGGTTGGTGACTCGTGCGGTACAAGCCGATGGCCGAGCCGGCGAAGAAGCCGTAGTTGGTCAAGTCGTCACCGATCGTGTCCAGCCACTCGCCCGCGCGCGACCCGCGGTGGCTGACGCGGCTCATTTCGCCATCGCAGCCGTCCAGAATGCTTTGGGTTTGAAATAGTGCCGCGCCCAAGAGCAAGTTGCCATAACCACCCCGTGATGCAAACCAAGCCCCGACGAGGCCGACGCCCAAGATCGCGACTGAAAGTTGGTTGGGCTCGAGCGGTGTCTTGATCAGCCAGCGCGAGATGAAGAGCGATATATAGCGATTCAAGTAGCGTGAGGTCCAGCCATCTTGCGCTTTACGGAGCGCGCGAAACAAGCGCCGTTCAGCTTCGCGAGCGCTCGCGTCGTCCACCACGGAGAGGGGCTGGAAGGCGTAAGGCGCCTCGAACGGCACAGGCTCGAGCGCGAGATCTCTCTCTCTCGGTGGACGCGAATCGAGCGCATCGCGTTCGGCTATGTGCTTGAACATCGCGCGGTGCACGACGAAGTTCGCGGGCACTCGCAGCACGCGCCCCTCGTTCGGCGCGCGCTCGACGATCGCAATGCGCAAGCGCTCATCGAGCAAAGCGGCGCGTATCGAGGCCGCGTCCTTTGCAACCACGATGCAGCTTGCTCCCGCTTGTTGCGCGTCGAGCGCGAGCCGGAGTGCGAGCGTCAAGCCGGCCAGCACGCGACGCGGGCTTTCGTCCGTCCCGCCCTGCGCGGCGTCGAGCACTAGCGCGAAGCTCTCGATCTTCATCCCAGAGCCGCGTACGACAAGCGTGACCGCGCACCAAGTGGGCATGAAGGCAGGCGGTGTCCCGGCGCGCACTAGCTCGCGGACATACGTCTTGCCGCGATGAAAGCGTCGCGGCGGTGGCGCGCGCCGGCCCGGATGCGCGGAAAAATAGCCGGCCGATTGCGGTTTTGAGGCTATAGTCGGCCCGTGCCGTACTCCTCCGAATTCCGCTGTTTCAATGGCTGCGATGGCTCGTGGCCGGTCACTCGACCGATCTACCGCTGTCCCAAGTGCAACGGCTTGCTGCAGGTCGTGCACGATATCGAAGCGCTGAAGGACCGCAGCGGCCCGGCGTGGATGAAGCTATTCGACGATCGCTATCGGCACAATCAGTGGCCGTACGGCTCCGGCGTGTGGGGCAAGCGCGAATGGGTCATGCCACAGCTCCCCGACGATTTGATCGTATCCATGTACGAGGGCGGCACCAACTTGTTTTGGGCCGAACGTTACGGTCGCGAAGTTGGCCTGAGTGATCTGTGGGTCAAGTTGTGTGGCAACAGTCACAGCGGCTCGTTCAAAGATTTAGGCATGACGGTGCTGGTCAGCGTCGTTCGCCAGGCGATCCAAGAGGGCCTGAAAGTAAAAGCGATTGCGTGCGCGTCCACTGGCGACACCAGCGCATCCCTAGCGGCGTTCGGCGCAGCCGCGGGCTTGCCCGTGGTGGTGCTTTTACCACGCAACAAGGTGTCGACGGCGCAGCTCGTGCAACCGGTCGCGCACGGCGCGCTCGTGCTTGGTCTAGATACGGATTTCGATGGCTGCATGGAAATCGTGCAACAGCTGGCCGCCGAGGGCTTGGTGTACCTGGCCAATTCCATGAATCCGCTCCGGCTCGAAGGCCAAAAAACCGTCGGCATCGAGATCGTGCAGCAGTTCGACTGGCAGGTGCCGGACTGGATCATTCTGCCCAGCGGCAACCTGGGCAACGCGTCCGCGATGTATGCGGGCTTCAAAATGATGCGGGAGCTGGGCATCATTTCCCGCTATCCACGCCTGGTCGTGGCCCAGGCGGAAAACGCAAACCCCATGTACCGCGCCTGGACCGCCGGTAAGCGGGAGGTCACACCTATGGCGGCCAAGCCTACGCAAGCCTCCGCCATTCAGATCGGGAATCCGGTGAGCGCTCCGCGCGCCATGGTCGCTTTGGAAGAGATGAACGGGATCGTCGAACAGGCCAGCGAGCAAGAGCTGTGTGAAGCCGCCGCGCGCGCCGATCGCACCGGCATGTACGCTTGCCCCCACACGGCTGTCGCCCTGGCCGTACTCGAAAAGCTGGTTAACCGCGGCGTGATTCCCAAAAATGAAAAAGTCGTCTGCGTCTCGACGGCCAATGGCCTCAAATTCACCGAATTCAAAGTCGGTTACCACGAAGGCGCCATCGCCGGCGTAAAGTCGACCCTGCGCAACCCGCCGATCATGCTCGCCCCCAAATACGGCGACGTCATCGACGCCATCGCCACGCGCTTTGGCTAACCACGAGAGGGTTCGAGCGTTCACGGCACGCAGATTGGCGAAGGCATCCACTCGGCCCGCATGCAATGACGGGGTCGACCCATCAATCTCGTAGAAGTGCGGACTACGGTCGAATTAGAACGTCAAGCGCGCGGCGGCGCCGCCGCTTGCGCGGCCGAGGTAGGGAACCACGCGGAGCGTGGGTTTTGGAGGCAAGCGTAAACTCGCGGCTTTGGGAGCTTCGGCAGTTTCGTCGCTGCTCGTGAGCAGCACGATGCCCGTGACGCCGAGGGTGACTGCGACGCCGAAGGCCATGTCGGCGATCAGCGCATTGCGCTCGGTGTCGTCGGCGGACTTCGTGCTTGGGTTGTCGTTGAAGTCGCTCTTCGCCTGCAGCGCTTTGACACCGAAGATGGTGCCTACGATGGCGCCCGCGCCGGCGATGCCGATCGTCACGTAGCCAGGCACGCGGCTATGTTTTTCGACCGTAGGCGGCGGGGGCGCGGGGGGCGCGATAGCAGGCACGGGCGGAGGCGGAGGCGGGGGCGGCGCGTGCGCTCGCAGCTCGAGTTTTTGATCAAGCTTGCTGCGAGCCGTGACCTGCAGCTCGACCTCCGCCGGCTCGAAGCCTTCCGCGGTGGCGCTCAGCTGGTGCGGGCCGGGCGCGAGCTTCAAAACCATGGGCATGGCTCCGGTCTGCAAGACCCCATCCACGGAGACCGCGGCGGTGGCGGGCATCGCGCTGACCGTGACTTCGCCATTCTGAGCGGCGGTCAGCGCGGCCACGCGAGCTTGCGCTGCGCTCAACTTGTCCTCGCCAATTTTGCTCGCGCCGGGGTCGGCGAGCAGCGCTTGGTAGGCTCGGAGCGCGTCGTCTGACTTTCCAGCTTCGTCGAGGGATTTTGCCGCCCAATAAGCGGCATGCGCGGAGGGGATGAGCTCGTTGGCTTTGGCGTAGCCGGTATACGCCGCGTTGAAGTCGCCCCCAGCGTACGCCTTTTCGCCTTCGGCATAGGCTTTGCGCGCGGCATCCCGGGTCTTCTTATCGGGCGCTTTGGCGACGGTGGCGGCCTTGGCGGGGGACGATGGCGCCGCGCTACCGTCCATGCCCGGCGCTGCCTTTTCGGTCGAAGCAGGAGCGGAGGGATTGGCCCCGTCGGCCGCGCTTGCAGGTGATGTGAAGGCGCTGGCCAGCGCGCCGAGCGCGGCCAGTAGGGCGAGACGGGAATATGGCTGAAAGCAGATCGTGCGTCGCATGGAGCCTCCGCCGCCCGAAGCCGGTGCGGCCCGCGGAGGGTAATCTGCGACGGATGCCGGGTACAAGCCCCTCCGGTCGCCTTTGACCCGGAAGCGGATTTCGAGGCTAGGCGCTTCCTTTCGTCGGCGAACCCGCGCAGATGTCGCCGAGAAGGAGGAGCGCGGCCGAGTTCCGCTATATTGTGTTCCGGGCTCCCCGCACCGGCCCACGCACGCGATGAACGACGACCCGCCCAACGAAGTCGCGCCCGAACCCGTCTCGGGAGCGCCCGGCGGCGTGCCCGCCGATCTGAGCGGCGAGCGGCCGAAGACTCGCACCCTGCCACCACCCGAGTGGCTAGGTCGCGAGGGGCCGCGCTCGGCTGCCTCGCTTGCCCTCGAACGCTATGAGTTGGACAGGCCGGTGCCGCACCGCGTGGGGCCTAGAGCCGAGCTTTCGTCACTGGTCGCGCGCTTGGCTGCGGCGAGCCTCGCCCGCGACAGCGAGGGGGAATGGGTAGCGGCGGCCTCGCTCTCACGTGCGCTGGCCGCGCACGGCACCGAGCTAGAGCTCGCCACACGCTATGCGCGACGCTCCTTACTTCTGAACGAAGACCCGGTGTTGCGCGAAGAGCTCGCAGGTTGGTTCGCGAGCCTCGGCGAGCCGTCGCTGGCGGCGGTCACGCTACGCCCGGTGCTCACCGGGAGGAAGGGCGCAGAGGCAGCCGCGTTGCACATCCGGCTGGCAGTTTTACTTGGCCGCGCTGGGGACGCCGAGGGCCAGCGCGAGGCTCTGACGCTCGCCGCGCGCGAAGATCCAACAGAAGCGCGGGCACTCGAGCTACTAGGCGCGATAGGCGCCTGGGCTCCCCAGGTCGTTTCTGGGCCGGTTGCCGCCCAGGCGTATCTGGACGCCGCCGACCGCCGCGACCGTCTGGGTGAGCTACCGAACGCATTCGAGGATCTATTGCGTGCCTACGAAATGGCACCAGACCTCGCGCCGGCCGCTGATCGCTTGGCTGAGGTCCTCACCTTGCGCGGCCGCGCCGGCGCCGCCGATGAAGTGTACCGCGAGCATGCGCGTGCCCTGGGAGCCGCCTCGGCCCCTGTGCACATGCAACGCATGCGCTCCGCGTCGGCCGACGGCGATCTGGCGCGGGCGCTGGGCGCCGCATTCGACGCGGTCTGCGATGCGCACATCGATTTGAACAGAATATCGTCGGCGATCGATAGCAAAGGCGGCACGGCGCTGGCGATCGAGATCGGCTTCGACGAGCTGTTGCAGCGTGCGGGCCTGCACGAGCTGTTCGCGGCGCGGCTCGAGCTAGCGCGCGATCTGCTCGTCGGGCGCGAGCGCGCGCGCGTCGGCTTGGCCCTCGCTAGGCTGTACGGCGGGCCGCTAGGGCGCGTCGACGCAGCACCGGAGGCTTGGATCGATGCGCTCGTTGCCGAGCCCGGCAATGCCGAAGCCAAGAGTCTGCTGTGGGCGCACGCAAGCTCGACCCGCGATCACGGGCCGCTCGTGGAGGCCCTGATTCGCATCGGTGAGGGCAGCCCCAGCCGCGAACGCAGCGCAAGCCTCCGGGAGCTGAGCAGTTTGGCTGAGGAACGGCTCTGCGATCCGGCGCTGGGCATGTGGGCCGTCGAGCGCGCCTTGGAAACCGAACCCGACGACCAGGTCTTACGTCAGGCGCGCGAGCGGCTGACGCCTCGCATACAGGCTCAAGCAGAAGCCCTGCATGGGGCCGAAGCGGAGCTCGAGCGCGCAAGCAATGCAGAACGGGTGGAGCACTTGGCCCGCGTCAGCTCGCTGCTGCAGGGCCGGCCGGAGCGCGCCGACCGCCTGTGCCGTGTGCTGCGCGAGCTGTGTGAGCTCGTGCCGAGCGAGCGGAGCCATCAAACACTGCTCGAGCGTGTGCTGGTGCGCCGCGGCAAGCTGACCGAGCTCGACACGGAGCTCGAGCGGCTGAGTAACCGGGCGGAGTCGGCAAGCGAACGAGCACGCATCGCGCTGCGGCGTTCGAGCGTGCGGCGGCGCGGCCGCGACGAGAAGGGCGCGCTTGCCGAGCTCGCGCCGTTCGTTGACGAGCCGGGTACGTACAATGCCGCGTGGAGCTTGGCGCTGTTGCTTGCGGCCCAAAGCGGAGATTTCGCCTTGCGCGCACGCGCCTTGTTGCGTGTCGCGACCCAACTGTCGCCCGCGTTTGGCGCGACCTTGAGCAGCGTGGCCGCCGAGGCGTTGCTCGAAGCCGGTGATCTAGCCGGGGCGCGCGCTGCGGCCGATCAGGCCTGCTACGCCGAGCCCTCTCTGGCCCGGCCCATCGCCGTCCGCGCGCGCATCGGTCTGCTCATGCCCGATCGCTGGGGCGCTGAGGCAATGGAACGTGCCATGGGGGTGATCGTGCCGCGCGCGGAGCTGTGCCGTGCCCTGGCCCGAACCTACGAAGCGCTGGGCGAGCCGCTGTTGTCGATGGCGTTCACGCAACGCTTGATCGCGTTACGTCCGGGCGATCTGGAGGCGGCGCGCGAAAGACTCGAGCGCGTCGCCCGGGCGGGGGATGGCTCGCGGCTGGCAGACGCGCTGGCCTGGTTATTGTCTCAACCGGAGCCGTTGGCCGGCCTCGCCGAGCTTCTTGCGACTTCGCTGCGCACCCTCGCCGAGCTGGCTCCGGAACGCGCCGGCGGGCTGGCCCGCCGCTCGCTGGACGTTTTGGGACCACGCTTGCCGCTTTTGCGGAGCGCAGTGCTGGCGGTAGCGGACGCTACCGGCGAGCCGGGGCTTGCGGTCGCGGCCATCGAGCGGTTTCTGGCGGCGGGTGCGGTGGGTGATGACCGCACTGAGCTGTTGCTCGACCTCGCTCGTCGACGGCGCGCCGCGGCGGACCCCGATGGGTCGGCGCGCGCGCTCCTGCGCGCGATTCGCGAAGGCGCCGAGCCCGCCGCCGTATTGGCCGAGCTCGACCTTGCGCCGCCGACTAGGACTTCCGATGGGGAGCTCGCCACATTGGAGGCGCGCGCCGAGGCACTGAGCGGCTGGATCCATGCCGCTCAGGCCAACACGGCGCTCGCCTGGCGTGAGGTAGGTGCGGCATACTTCGACTTGGCGGTGGATGTGCCGCGAGCCCTGAAGGCATGGGAGCGCGCCGCCGCGCTCAACCCGGAGCGCGGCATCGAATGCTTTGCCAGTGACGTGCTGGCGTTTGCCGGCGTGGACGACGCGCTCGGGGCGCTCTTAAATCTTGCCGCGCGCCGGCCGAAGCCGAGCGAGGCCGCGCGTGTGCTGGCTACCGCGTCGACCGTGGCGTTCGCGGCAGGTAAGACCGACTTCGCCTTCGACGTTGCCTCGCGTGCGCTCGGTCTCGACCCATCGCGGGCGGATGTGCTCGCCGTTGCCGAGCGCAGCGCCAGTGACGACCAGTTGCCGGCTTTGGACGCCTTGTATGACCGGCTTTCGGCGGCGTCTTGGGGAGCTTACGGAGAGCGTGCGGTCCATTACCGAGCGGCGCGTCAGTTCGAGAAGCGGAACGTGATCGATCGCGCTTTGAGGCACGCCATCTGCGCCTTTGAAGCCATGCCGTCCGAGGGCGTCGCGTTCGTGATCATGCTCCGTCTCGCCGATCAATCTGGGCAGCACGCGGCGGTCGCGCGCGCCTTCGACCGCGTTCTCCTCGAGCCCGGCTCACTCGACGTGAGCGCGGCTTGGTTGCGACGCGCCGCGCTCTTCGCCGCATCGAGCGAAGAGGGTAAGCAGCAGCGCGTCGACGTGCTTTTCCGCGCCCTTTCGCTGCGCCCGGAGCTCGAGCTCGCGCATGCGCTTTCCGCTGCGCTCCGTGAGCTGCCGACGAGCACGCTCGACGATCGAGAAGGCTTGGAGCTCCGCTTCGAGAAGGCAGTCACCCTGCTGCTGCCCAAGCTGGAAGGGCCCGAGGGCGCGCGCATCGCACTGACTTGCGCCGATGCGGCGCTCGAGAGCTTCGGTTCCGCGCTCCTTGCGGTGCGAGCCATCACGAGAGCAGTGGAGTGCGATGCCGACTTAGACGAGCTCGAAGCGCTGCTCGACGCAGTGCCACGATTGAGCCAGGGAGCCGCAGACGCGGCCGAGCTCGTTCGGGCAATCCTCGAGTCGTCCGAGCAGACGCTCGGCCGAGGAAGCGCGGCGCTACTCGCGTTTGGCGTTCGCTTGGCAACGGAGCTCGAAGACCACTCGTCCGAGCTGCGCTTGCTGAGTGCGGCGCTCCCGAACGAGGCGAATGAGCTCGGCTCCGAGCCGCTCGCCAAGGAAGCCTTCTTGGAAGGGGTGGCCGCGCGCGCAGAGGAGAGCGGGAACCAGCGGCGTCGTGCCGCCGCACTTGGGCAACTGGCCGACATCAGCCAAGTCCGCTCGCGACGCTTGGATCTGTTGCGACAAGTGGCCGAGCTTTACGACGAGCTGCGGGATGAGTCGCCCGCACTGGACCGTTGGCAGCAGGTGCTCGAGCTCGAGCCCGATGATCGGGTCGCGCTCGCAGCCGTGGAACGCAGCGTCGAACACCGCGGCGATTACGAGGCCTTGCTTGGGTTACTGGAGCGGCGCGCACTGCTAGCCGACTCCGTCGACGATGTTCGGCGGATCCGCCTGCGCCGTGCGACCGTCCTCGAACAGCGGCTGAGCCGGGCGGACGAAGCCCGCGCGGAGCTCGAGTCGCTGCTCGCCGCCACCGGTGACAACCTGAGTGTGCTCCGGATGCTCGCGGACCTTCACGAGCGGCTCGGGGCGCCGCTGCGCGCGGCGCCGCTTTGGCTGCGCGCGAGCGCCATCGCTCAAGATCGGACGGAAGCAGCCGAGCTCTCGCGCCGCGCTTGCGAAGCTTACTTGAACGGCAGCGACGTGGAGTCCGCGCGCCGGGTCTTGGAAGGCATGGGAGCTTGGGCTCAATCGCCGACCCTCCTCGCGCTCGCGGTGGAGGTCGAGCGTCGCCGCGGCACGCCACAATCTTTGGCGGAAGCTCTGGACGAGCTCGCTACCGCTTCCAGCGCGCCCGAACAACAGCGCGCCGACTGGCTGGTGGAGGGGGGCACCTTGCTGCTGGTCGCGGGTGCCGTCTTCATCGCCGTGAGGGTGATGGGTGTGGGGAGGACTTGTGTGTTGAATTTGAGGGGGGACGAGCGCTCGTAAGGGTTTTTGTTTGTGTGCTGGGTCGTTGTGGATTGGACACTTTTGCGGCAGAATATTCTG
>CAHJWM010000073.1 GCA_903642325.1 Myxococcales bacterium
CACGCCCGGCGCTCGGGGCCGCGCCCGCGCTGCCGGCGTCGGTCACGACGGCGCCCGCCTGAGCTGCGAAGGTGACGCCCAACGTGTGGTTGGCGGTGACGTTCGTGAATGTGTAAGCGGGAACGGCGCTGGCGCGCACGCCGTCGACGGATAGAGCCTCGATCTCGTAACCGGAATCGGGCGTGAAGCTGAACGTTTGGGTCTCGTTCTGGTTCAACGTCACCGTGCCACTGGGAGCGACCGTTCCGTGGGGGCTCGCTGACGTAGCGATGGAATACTGCGTGAGCGGGTTGATGGGCAGGCTGTGGGCTTGGCGGATGAGCTGAAAGAGGTGATCCGGGCGCACCACGCGGTAGTCGCCGCTGAGCGAGGCCGCTACGTTCATGAAGCTGGTGGGCGTCACGCTCTGCCAAGGCTGGGCCTGGATGATTAGGAAGCGCGGCTCAGCGCGGTTCCAGCCTTTCGCGGACGAAGCGATGAAATCCTTCATCGCTGGCTCGCCGGTGCAGTAGTTACAGGAGAGCGCCATCCCGGGCAGGCTATTGCCGTAAACCGTGAGCCCGCCGCCAGTGTTCTGCGCCGTCACGCCCAGTAAAGAAGGCGCATTCTTGGCATAGCTCTGGCCGACATTCTCGTTGATGCCGCCCGTGATGGTGTTCCACACCGTGATGACACGGAAGCCGGCACGCTCATTGTAGCTCTCGGTCTTCTCGACGAATTGGTCGAGCTGCATCGCGTTCTGCCAGAGGTTGGGATACGTGTATCCGTAGCCGGAGGGGCCCGAAATGAGGCAGTCGTTGGGGGTCGACGTGCTCCAGAAGTAGTCGAGCGCGCCCGGCATCGCATCCACCATGGCCGGCGAAAGCGTCCAACCCATGGGCACCTTGCCGCGATCTGGGTTGCTCCACAGCTTGCGCAGCAAGTGTTCGACGAACTGCAGGTTGTCGCCATCGCTGAGGATGAAGGCGACGTAGATCTTGTTCTCGAGCGCGGGCTTCGCGGCAATGGGCTTCACACGGATGGTACGCGGCATGCCGCTGTGCACCGTGAGGTTCGAGGCGAAGTCGCTCGCAACGGTGGCGATGCCGTACTTCGACGCGGCGGTGACGCCCGGCGCTTCGTTTGGCCACCAGCCCATCCAAACGGAGCCGGCACCCATCGATGCGAGGAATTGATTCAGGAGCAGAGCCTCGCTCGGCACGTCAGGGTCGAGCCAGAGTGAGGCCCCGCCGACTGCGGTTGCGTACTCCCGCACGGCGGCTTTGATCGCAAGTGGGTTCAATCCAAACGCGATCCGATGTTGAAGAGTCGGCCAGTACGTGTCGTAGAGCGCTTGGTAGACCGCCAGCTTGTTACGATACTTGCCCCTGAAATCCAGCAGAATCGGTAAATTGTAGGGCGCCGAAGTCAACCGCGTTACGAGGCTCGGCGAGGCGACCAGCGCCTTCCGTTCCCCCGCCAATGCGGTGGCCAGATTGATGGTGTCGAGTTGGGCGTTGTCGTAAACGATCAGGCCGCTCAGCTCGTTTCGGTACTTTGCGACCAGATCCCAATTGTCGTCGACGGTCGTCCAGGTCAGCCCGAGCGATTCGAGCCAGGTGTGCTCGCCCTCCGCCGATGCGTCGCCCTCGTAAGAAAAGATCCGCGGTTGGGTCGCATTCACCACGCCCTTCAGCGATGCAAACAAGACGAGCTCGTCACCGGTTTGGGTGCGCAAAAAGATCAGGTCTTGGCTCGCTGCAGACAGCGGAAAGCTGGGCAACAACTGTTCTGCTGGCCAGCTGAGGCCCCCGGCGAGCGGCGCTGCCACCGACCGCGGCGAGTTGACGTCAGCCAGGCCCGTCCCCGCGCCCTTTGGCTCGAGGTCACTGCATGCGGCACTCCCGGTGAACAGCACGAGCGCCAAGCCCTGAGCAAGCCTCGAAACCCGAAAATTCGTGCCAAAGGCGCCGGCCGAAGCCGGCCTCCGCGCGAGACTCATAGGCGACAAGATACGAGTCGGCGGTGCAAAGAGGTCAGATTTCTGAGCGGCCGCCGCTATTGCCGGTTTTCAGCCCAACGATGGCGAGCGGTCGCGAGGCGTATGGGGCGCTCTCCGCCCGCACTCTCGGGTTCGGGCGGAGGGACGTCGTCGTCGCGCAAGCGGCGTTTGGCGCGCTGTGCCTGACGTCGCTTGCGCATTATTCACAAATTCGTAACCTTAATTTTTGCCTGCGAGTTGCCGGGGAGCCGGCTGCCCTCGCTCTAATGGCTCGCGCCGTGCCGCAACGCCGCCCAGCTCGCCACGGCCTGGGAGAAAGCCTCGATGTCGGCAAGCCCATCCGTAGCAGCGGAATGAATGGCCGCCGGGTCGACTCGAGCGTAGCCGTGAGCCACGACGTTCCGTAACCCGACCGCTTTGCGCAGCGCTTGACCACCGGAGCTCGTGATCACGCTCTGCTCTTCGAGGCGCGTGAACCCTTCCGCTAGATTTCTTGCGGCGGGCCAGCGCTCATCGGCGATCAAGTGCGCAGCGATGTCCGCACAGATCTGCACCGCTAGCATGAGGTTGAACGAGGCCAGCTCGAAGGCATCGCGGTTCGCGGTGAGCTCTTCCACCGACAGCGCGCCGAGCAGTCGAAGTCGGTTCACGCGATCGGCCAGCTCAGCGAGCTTCGACGAGAGCAAGCTGCGGTTGACCATCTATACGCCGCGCTGCGCAACTCGCTCGAGCCAGGCGTCACGCATGCGCTCGTACCATGGTCGATCGAGCTCGAGATCGGCCAGAGCGTGTGAACGCCAAATGGCGTAAGCCCCGGGCCGCCCTTCGTACAGCACGACGGCGTCGCGCAGCAGCTCGTCCAAAAGTGGCACCCCCGGATCGGCCAGCGAAATGACATCCGCCTCGAGGCCACTCGCTTGGCTGAGCCGGGCGCCTACCTCCAACAAGTCAGCTGACGGCGCGAGCAGGGCCACATCGACATCTGAGGCCTCATTCGCATCGCCCCGTGCACGCGAGCCGAATAGCAACGCGAGCGCCACGCCACCGTGCGCGCGAAGCACTTCCTGAAACGGCTGAATCAACGCGTTTACAGGTGCGAGCTCGGGGGCAAGGTCCTCAGTCACGGCGTGGCTAGCTTATCATACGCGGTTCGCCCTACCCGCACGGAGCCACCGGCCGCGCGCTCGAAGATTGGTCGCCGTCATGTGGGAACTGGCACTTGCGCGGCTAGCTCGTGGAGCGCCTGCCGACCGGGCGGGCGCCGCGCTTGCCGATTTTTCGTCCTTCCTGACCCTCCCCGCGTTTGCCGACTCCGCGCGTCAACCGACCTCGCGTTTCGCGCGCAAGGTCCGCTAGCGTGATCTCGCGAAGCCCCTGGCGAAGACCCTCTTCGAGGGCAGAGAACAACGCGCCGGTGGCGTGGTTGACGGCCTGCTCGACCACGCAGCCCGGGCTCTCCGTCCGGTGGCCCATGGCCAGGATCGTCGGCTCTCCCAGGGCCTCGTACACGTCGGCGAGCGTGATGCCCTCGAGCGCGCGCGCGACCCTCCATCCTCCCCCATGTCCTTTCTCTGACTTCACGATCCCGGCGCGCCGTAGCCCAGCGAGCGTGCGGCGGACGAAGACCGGATGCGTGCCCATGCGCGCCGCGAGTAGCTCCGACGTGACCGGTGCTTCCGCGTCGGCCATGTGCAAGAGCGTATGCAGAACGATCGAGAGGCGGCTGTCGCGCTTCATGAACCCTCGTACCTTCTCATCGTTGTTCGTACGACCCCCTTGCGCGGTTGAGGGACGGAATGTAACTTATGGAGTTACATGATACACGCAACAACGTCTGTAGTAAGCGAAAGATGACGGAATGATCTTCGATGCCATCGTAATTGGAGGAAGCTTCGCGGGTATTTCGGCGGCGATGCAGCTCGCTCGCGCCCGGCGTCGCGTGGCCCTGGTGGACTCCGCGAGCCCGCGCAATCGTTTCTCGCGCGCTTCGCACGGCTTCCTCGGGCAGGACGGACGCGCACCTCACGAGATCGTGGCGATCGGGCGGGCCGAGCTGGCCAAGTATCCGACGGTCACCTTCATCGACGGGACCGTCGTCGATGCGGAGCGGGCCGACGGGGGCTTTCATGTGCGGCTCGCCACGGACGCGCGTTTCGATGCCTCCCGCCTGATCCTCGCGATGGGCGTTCGCGACGAGCTTCCCGCGCTGCCCGGCGTGAACGAACGGTGGGGGGTATCGGTGCTGCACTGCCCCTACTGCGACGGCTACGAGCAGGGGGGCGCAGCGCTTGGCGTCCTCGGCGTGGGCCCGGAGTCCGTGCATCAGGCGCTTCTCATCTCTGACTGGGGGCCGACCACTCTCTTCACGCGCGGGCTCTTCGAGCTCGATGCCGAACAGCTGTCCAAACTGACGGCGCGGAAAGTCACCGTCGAGCGCGGCCCAGTGCGCGAGCTCCTGGGACCGGCCCCGGCGCTCGAGGCCGTCCGGATGGACGACGGCCGAGCGTTGCCGCTGCGCGCGCTGTTCGTTGCGCCCAAAACTCATATGGTCAGCGAGCTGCCGACCCAGCTTGGCTGCGCGTTCGAGAAGGGGCCCATGGGTCCGTTTCTTCGCGTCGACGCAACGAAGCTCACCACGGTCTCCGGTGTGTATGCAGCCGGCGACATCTCGAGCCCCATGCCCAACGCGACGCTGGCGGCAGCCTCCGGCGTCGTCGCGGGGGCGTCCGCCCACCAGTCCTTGATCTTCGCATGAGCGCGGAACAGGAGCGAGGCGAGGCGGAGAGCTTCTGGGAGCAGCTGTACATCGGGCGTGCCCCGCCGACGGAGCTGCGCGCGAGCCCCATGCTCATGGCGTTCGCGACGGCCCTTCCGGCCGGAACCGCGCTCGACCTCGGATGCGCGCGTGGGGACGATGCGCTCTGGCTGGCGGGCCGCGGCTGGGCGGTCACGGCGGTCGACGTGGCGCCCAGCGCGCTTGCCGTTGCAAGCCAGCGAGCGCGCGACGCCGGGGTCAGCATCGACTTTGCCTTCCCCCGCGCTGCCGTGCTCGCGCAGGCCGCCGCCGCCGTGCGCATGGGCGGACACCTCCTCATCGTCGAGCACGCCTCTCACCCTCCTTGGTCCTGGGAAAGCGCAGGCGCCGTGTTTCCGCCGCCCCACGAGCTGCTCGAGGCGATGGCGATCGAGACCTCCGCGTGGACGCAGCTCTTCGTCGGCCGACGCGAGCGCGAGGCGCGCGGCCCAGGGCGCCAGGTCGCCGTCGTCGCCGACAACGTCGCATTCCTTAGTCGAACCTAAGACCGCGATGTACCGCCCTCGACCAGCGCCGCGGTAAGCCGGTTACGCAGAAGCCGAGCCGCGTTTTTGGCCGCTGAAACAGTACGATCGTAACGAGCGCTGCGCACTCGAGGCTTGCGTGATTGGCGCGCCGCTTGCTTCCCGTGGCGCCATGCATATCGTCATGGGAGCGACCGGCCACATCGGCTCAGCATTGGCTCTCCGCCTGCTCGAGCACGGAGAGAAGGTGCACGTGGTGTTGCACCACGAAAAGGAAGTGGGCGTTTGGCGCGCACGCGGGGCCACCAGCAGCGTGGCCGATGTGCGCGACACCGTGGCGCTCCGCAACGCACTGGCGGGTGGAAGACGAGCCTTCTTGCTTAATCCCCCGGCGCCACCCGCAAGCGACGCGGAGGCGGAGGAGCGCGCGACGGTGCGTTCGATCATCACCGCGCTCCGCGGGTTGCCATTGGAACAAGTCGTCGCTGAATCAACGTACGGCGCGCGCGAGGGCTCAGGCATCGGTGATTTGGGGGCTCTCTACGAGCTCGAACGCGCGCTCGCCGAACAGCCAGTGCCCGCGCGCGTGATCCGCGCCGCGTACTACCTGAGCAATTGGGATAGCGCACTCGACAGCGCGCGGAACGAGGGCGTACTGCACACGTTTTATCCGCCCGACTTCCGCCTACCCATGGTCGCGCCCGGAGACATTGCTCAGGTTGCCTTCGACCTGCTCACCGCGTCGCCGGTGTCCGATCAGCTGTGTCATGTCGAAGGCCCGGACCGGTACACGCCGGCAGACGTCGCGCGCGCGTTCAGTCTGGCATTGAGCAAGCCCGTCCACGCGGTCGAAACGCCGCGTGCGGCTTGGGCTCAGGCACTGAGCGCGCTCGGTTTTTCGGAGGCGGCGGCAAGCTCATTCATCGGCATGACCGAAGCCACGCTGAAGGCAGAGTTTCCACCAGTCAGCGAAACGCAACGCGGTCCGACATCACTCGACGCGTATGTGGCGGAGCTCGTCGCGCGGAACGGCAGCGATTAGCCGTGCAACTGAGGGTGTGGGGCCGGCCAATCGGGTCCTGACCGCCGCACGCAAAGCGGCCCTGCATTCAGCAAAGTTGTGGCCTCAATCTGATTTCGAGGCGACGCCATGCTTTTCGCCTCGGGCGCGTAAATCGTAGTGAACCCACCCCCCCCGCCGCCGTCCCCGCGCCGACCGGCGCGCCTCCTCGCACGCGCAAGCCGAGCGCTGAGCTTCGCGCGGGGCCATGGCTCTGCCGACGCTTCCGCATGGGCTAACCTGATTTGATGCGTTTCTGGGTGGTGAAGGGCAAACAAGCCGTAACAACTTGAGCGCAACGCTAGCGCCCGCACGGGTCGAGAGATGGGTCACGCGCCGCCCCCCGCTGACGGCATCTTCATTTGGGAAGCCTCACCCGCGCTGCGCCTCGTCGGCCTTGCGCAGCTGAAAGCGATCCACGCGCCCACGAGTTCCGGCGAAACCAGCTTCGACCTCACTTACCTAACCCACCTCTTCGCGACGCCGCTCACGATCCAGGCGCTGCGCAGCGACGCCGCGTTGGGAGCCGCCTCATTCCTCAAAGCTGGCGCCGCCGGCACCGTTTTCCCACTCTCGAACGCGCAAGCTCATCGCCTATTAACTCTCGCCTGCGCGGAAAATGGAGCTGCGATTAACGTCGATTGGGGCGACGAAACTGAGCGCGCCGTGGCCGCCAGTCCGCAGCGCGCGATGAGCATCAAACAACCCTGGGCGGAGCTCATTCTGCGCGGCGAGGTATCCGTCCGGTCAGCCCCGTTACAGACGAGATCGGTTGTCGCGAGTAAGAGCGTGGCATGGAGAGCCAAGGGAAACGGACGGGGCGTGACGAGTGGTGGAAACGAATCGAGCGTTGGCGCGATAGTGGGCTGAGCGCCGAGCAGTTCGCGGCGGAGCTTGGCATCAACGCGGGCACGCTGAAGTACTGGAAATACCGCCTGGGCAAGGAGCTGACCCGTAGTGCGGCGGCAGAGCCGAAACCGCGACGAGGCAATGCGCCGTCGGTCAGCTCGTTCGTCGAGGTTCACGTGGCGCCGATGATCGCGCCGTCGTCGTTCGTGCTGGAGTTGGAGCATGGCCGTCGCTTGCAGATCCTCTCGCAGTTCGACGGGTCGTCGCTCGAGCGATTGCTTTCGCTGCTGGAGCGTCGATGATCCCCGGTGGCGTGCGGATTTTCGTGTGCACGGCGCCAGTGGATCTGCGGCACGGCTTCGATCGGCTCGCGCAGACGGCGCGCGAGCGCGTCGGCACCGATCCGATGAGCGGCGGGGCGCTGTTCGTGTTCGCCAACAAGCGCGCGACACGACTGAAAGTGCTTTGGTTCGAGAAAAACGGCATGTGCCTCTTATACAAGCGGCTGCATCAAGCGCGGTTCGAGCTGCCGTCTGCGGGCGCCGGTCCGCGTCGGTGCACATCGATGCTCAGGCACTCGCGAAGCTACTCGCGGGCGTACCGAAAGAAGTGACGCGCGAAAAAAGAATAGCGCGTGCACGCCCGGCTTGACAGCGATCGCAAGATTTTGCATTCGTAGTCGCCGTGACCGAGGCGACATTCGAAGAGCGTTTGGAAGCGTTCGAAGCGCGCCTCATCAAGACCGAGCGCGAGCGTGACGAGTACAAGAAGCTCGCGCTGTTGTTGCAAGAGCAAGTCGAGCGACTCAAGGTAGGCCTGCTCGGGCAAAAGGCGGAGCGGCTACCGAAAAATGACGCGCAGCTCTCGCTCGCCATTCTCAATCTCGCGCTCGGCAACGAGGCGCTGACGACGACGCCCGCAGAGCCTGAGCCTGAGCAGACGGTCCCGGCTCACACCCGCAGAAAAGCCGTCAGAAAGCCGCTCCCCGACACACTGCCGCGCGTAGCGATCGAAATCCTGCCGCCTGAGGTGCAGGTCGAAGGCCTCGATGCGTTCGAGCTCGTCGGCGCTGATACACGCGAGGTGCTCGAGCGCCGCCCGGCTTCGTGCGTCGTCGTGGCGATCACCTACAAGAAGTTCGTGCGCAAAGACCGCGAGCGCGGGACTGCGACCGAAGTGCTCTGCGCGCCTGCCGCCGAGTTGCCCATCGAGCGTGGTCTTGCCGGGCCCTCGATGCTCGCCGATTCAATCGTGCGGCGTTGGCAAGATAATCAGCCGCTCACTCGCCTCGAGGACATCTATCGGCGCGAGCAGCTCGACCTCGCAAAGTCCACACTCTGCACCTGGCACGAGCAGCTTGCCGACCTCGCACGACCTCTCGTCGAAGCGATGTTCGAGGATGCCTATCGCGAGCCGTACCTGTGCGTTACCCACTGCCCTTGCGCGTCCCGTGCAGTCACGCCTCGAGTCCAGCCCTCTACGATTTTGTCGACGCCACTGGCGTGCTCGTGCTCGCGAAAGACAAATGCCGCAATGGCCACTTCTGGGTGTTAGTAGCCCCAGAGAAGCACGTGCTTTACGGCTACTCTCGCAAACACGACGACCTAGCCGTCGACAACTTGCTCAAAGGCTACAAGGGCTACCTCGTTGCCGATGCGCACTCTGTTTACGAGCACCTGTACAGAGACGGTGACGTCATCGAAGTCGCGTGTTGGGCCCATGCCCGTCGCTACTTCTATAAAGCGCTCGATTCAGATCCCGACCGAGCCAAGGTGGCGCTATCGCACATCGGTGCGCTGTTTCGTATCGAGCGGTCCATCGCGGACTCGCCCCGCAAAGACAAGGAGAGCGTGCGCCGCGATAAAAGCCGCGCCATCGTTCACAAATTGTTCGAGTGGTGCGCCGCAGAGCTGCCGCGTGTGCTAGACGAGACGCCCATTCAGGCTGCCCTTCGCTACGCGACCAATCAGCGCATCGCGCTGCAACGCTTCCTCGACGACGGTCGGCTCCCCGCTCACAACAACATCAGCGAGTTGAATCTGAGGCGTCAGGTCCTCGGTCGTCGAAACTGGCTCTTCGTCGGCAGCGACGACGGTGCAGCCGTCAACACCGTCTTCGTTTCGCTGCTCGCCAGTGCGCGCCTGCACGGCATCGAGCCCCACGGCTACCTCAGAGACTTGTTCTGCTTGGTCCGCACCTGGCCCAGCAATCGCCTGCTTGAGCTCGCTCCCGCCTATTGGCAAAAGACTCTCCAGCAGCCCGAAACTCAGGACAAGCTGGCCGCCAACGTCTTCCGTCGCGTCGTGCTTTCGCCGCCTTCCTGATCCGCGCATCGCACAACATCTTTACGGCGCGCAACGTCGCCTGCCCATGACGAGTCAGACCGAACGGATACAAAGCAACGTGTATCGGGAACGCATCGAGGAGATCAACGCACAGCTCGCGTCGCTCCGGCGCGTGACGCAGGCCAGCGAGCTCAGCCGACACTCGGGCAAGAAGATGGAAGAAATCAGCCAGCTGCAAAGGCAACCATCGACGCCGTCGACCTAGAGGCGAAACGCCTGACCGAGCGCGTGGCGACGGAAGACCAGCTCGCCGAATTGACCTTGGAAAAGCGCAAAGAACTTGCGCCGGAGCGACGAAAATCTCAACTTTGTCGTAAACCTACGAAAGAATTTCCAATGCGTGCCATTTTCGTTCCACCTTCATACTCCGCCCATCCAGCAAGCAACCTACATATTGCCGTCCAAAACGTGGAAGGTCCCTATGAGAGAAAAATGCATGCAAATAAGTGGGCGAGGATTAGTCCTCAAGGTTGTGACGGCGGCAGGTCTGTGTGTTGGCGGATGCGCGCTGAACGCGCAGGGCGAACAGACATCAGAAACCGTTGAATCTGCTGAACAAGGATTGTCAGGTACCTATCAATCAAGCTGGGGTCAAGGACAGCCAGCCACGGACTTGGGCCCGACGAATGACCGCTTCTGTTTTCTTACTGGAGTCGAAGGAAAGTTCGAGGGCGGTAGCGAGTCGGTTCACGTTCAAATAGGCTCTAACAACCGCTGGCAGTTGACTGGTAGTTCGGCACAATCAGGCGTCGGCGGCTATGCCAGCTGCGCCAAGATTCCTGGTCTATCCTATTTCAATGAACAGTCGTGGAATGCGAGTGACGGGGCACCGAAGTGGCTTGGCTCAGCGCTGGATCGCGTCTGTCTACTCACAGGCGTCAAAGGCAAGTTCGCTGGGGGCAATGAAACCGTGCAGGTACTCAGAATTAACAATGACTATTACTTGACCGGCGGAGCGTCTCAGATTGGCGTCGGCGGGTGGGCCCGCTGCCTCAGCGGCCACACTCCATCGGCCAGTCCTGATTTTACCTGGCGGCAGGGTGCTAATCAGACGTTAATGTTTCCCGCAGCGTGGGTGTCAGGCGGGAGCGACAATGGCGCATTGAAATTCACTGGTTGGGCATGCGGCCTAACCCGTATGACCGGCAAGTTCCAAGGTTCGGGCGAAATAATACTTGTTAGTATCAATTCCGGCAACAGCAACAGCATTCTTTTCGGAGAGTCGCAGCAATCCGGAGTGGCTGCGAGCGCCAACTGTTTTAATTGACTCCGCATTAGCCTGGCAGCCGACATCGGCGAAGAACAGCCTCTTTAGAAAGCCAATGGTGCCGATCCGACATTAGCGCGCGCCGATCCGACATTAGCGCGCGCTGTGGGCAGCGAGTCCGGAATCCAAACGGGCGGACACAGCAACGCCGCGAGATTCCATCTTACACCGCGCGCGGTGGTCGGAGTAGAGTGCGGTAGGCAGATAAGGATTTCGTTGCGCACGCCGGCGACATGAGCGTTCCGTGGGTCTTTCGCTGGGTGCGCTTGAGCTGCAAGCGGAAGGCGCCGCGGAGTTCGTCGGTGGACTGGCATAAGCGTTCGAGCAGAGCGGCAAGCTAGCTCGTTTGGGTCGCTTGGCGCGCGTGCGGGACCGGTTGTCGATGCGAGCTCGAGGTACCGGCTGCGCGGCCAATGCGAAGGCTGCGCAGGACCTCATCGAGGTACTGCTGAGGGTCGGTCCAAAGCAGGCGGCACGAACCAATAAAGGAGAAGGTCAGTATCCTTTTTCCGTGCCCCGTCCTGACGTCGTAGGCGCGCTTTGCTCGCGTGGTTTGCGAAAGGACGACGAAGATGGACAAGGAAGCGGCGATTTTACGGCGAGATCTGGGGCGAGCAGAAACTGGTTTGGGCGGGCGGTATCCGCAAGAGCTTAGGGCACGCGTGGTGAATTGGGCGCATCGGCGACATGCGACTGGGGTGAGCTGGGAAGAGATCAAGCGCGAGCTGGGCCAGCGGTCCGATACGGTGCGGCGCTGGTACGTGGAGGGTGGCTCAGCGAAAGCTCTCGTGCCCGTGCGCGTGATCGCGCCCGCGGCGCCAGCGCGCGTGCTTAGTGTTGTGTCGTGGGCGGGACTTCGGATCGACGGTCTGACGCCGAGCGAGGCCGCAGCGCTGCTGCGCGAGTTCGGATGATCGTAGGGACCAGCCGCGCCGTACGCGTGTTTGCGTATCCAGCGCCCGTCGATCTGCGCAAGGGCTACGACGGGCTGTACGGCATCGTCAATCAGGGACTCAATCGTGATCCGTTGAGTGGCGATCTGTTTTTGTCAGCAGTCGCCGACGGCGCGGCTGCAAAGTGCTGGTGTGGGACGGCACCGGACTCTGCATTTTCCAGAAGCGGCTTGAGCGTGGATGCCCCCTGTGCCAACCTGACTTGAGACAGCTTCCCCCTGGTAATCTATGTACCGATAGGCGGAGAATGGATCTCGGAGGTGTCAGAAATTCCGTGTAAGGGGCAGCATCATTCACGCTGGGAGCCTTCGTGAAAAATAGATCACGAGTTGACTGAGAGCACTGTTCCAGAAGCGGGGGACCATCGTCCACTTTTTTTCAGCGTTTCGTAGAGCTAGGTAGAGTAGCTTGGTGGCGGCTTCGTCGTTAGGGAAATGGCCCTTAGCTTTGGTGACCAAGGCGCGCTCGACAAGGGCGCCCGTGAGCCCTTTCAACAGCCCCTCGGGACCCGTCAGGTCATCGGGATTGGCATACTCGGCGAGCAGCTCGTTGAGCAATTCTTTGCGAATCGGTTTCTTCATTGGGCTTCTTTCCTTTCTCAGGAAAGGCGGCCCAGCGCGAATCAATCCGCCGGCTTATACGAAAATTCTGACAGGCTAGATCGTGCCCAAACCATTTCGAAAATCTGGACCTGACGGCTCGCGTGAAAGTGAGAGCGCGGCTTCACCAGACTTAAGCCGGGCTGCCCTGGAGACAGTTGCGAAGCGCCCTCGCCGGCACTTCAGCGCGGCCGACAAGCTGCGTATCGTGAAAGAGGCTGACCGCCTGCGTGGCCAGAGGCAAGCGCGGCGAGATGGAAGGGCTGATGCGACGGGAAGGCATCTACAGCTCCCACCTGTCTAATTGGCGCGCCTTGCTAGGCGCTCTCGGATCGACGGGCCTGACAGCCAAGAAGGCTGGCCGGAAGCCGAAGTTCACTGAGGCCGAGCGGCTCAACATTCAGCTCACGAAACGCAACTCGGAGCTCGAGCGAAAACTGCACATCGCCAATGTGCTCATCGCGCTCCAAAAAAAAGCGCACGAGATTCTGGGCTTGGCACTGCCGGAGAGCGACGGAGAGACTTGATGGACCTCGTGGAAGACTTCGCCGAGCCCGGAGTGTCAATGGTTGCGGCTTGCTCTTCGCTGGGCGTCAGCCGCGCAACGTTGTACCGAGGCACGCAGCCTGCACCGCCGCTGGCCATTCGAGAGTACGCCCCAAGTCCACGCCGCCTCGGTGACGACGAGCGGCAAGCCATCGTCGATGCGATGCACAGCGAGGAGTTCGTCGACCAACCTCCGATGGAGATGTTCGCGAAGCTGCTCAGCCGCGGCGTTTACCTTGCGTCGATTCGCACCATCTATCGCGTGCTCGCCGAGCTTGGTAAATCGAAAGAGCGCAGAAATCGGCGGCTTCCGCACCCTTACGTGAGGCCCTCGCTCACCGCGACGGGGCCCAATCAAGTGTGGACCTGGGACATAACCAAGCTCGCCACGCTGGAGAAGGGCGTGTTCCTGCATGCTTACGTGATCATCGACCTGTTCAGCCGCTATGTCGTGGGCTGGATGGTTGCGGCGAAGGAGTGCAAACACTGGCCGCGCAACTGTTTGCCGAGGCCGCTCCCCGCCACGGCATCGAGCCGGGTCTCGTCGTGCACGCTGACCGAGGCGCAGCAATGAAGAGCGACACGCTCGCTCAGCTTCTCGCAACGCTCGGAATCGACCAGAGCTTCAGCCGACCGCACGTCTCTGATGACAACGCTTTCAGCGAGTCGCAGTTCAAGACGCTCAAATACCAACCGGACTACCCGGGCTTCTTCGCCACCCTCCTTCACGCGCGTGGTTGGCTCGAAGCCTTTTCGGCTGGCACAACGACGAGCATGACCAATCCGGACTTGCGCTATTCACACCCGCGGACGTCTTCTTCTTCGGGCGCTTCATGACTGTACACGCCGCGCGCCAAGAAACCCTCGACGCCGCACACGCTCGACACCCCGAACGCTTCCCGAACGGCCCGCCCAAGGCCGCCTTGCCACCGGCAAAGGTGCACATCAACCCGCTCGAAGCCTCGACCGTCTCGGTCAGTCGCGCGGAGTCACCCAGTCCCGCTGCAAACATCAATGCGCCGATGATCACCGACGCGCCACGCGAACCTAAAACACAGAAAGCGCCTCACGCCGCGGCGAGGACGCCGCGACGCGAAGCGCCATCTACCGAAACAGCAACGCTTCCCTCATAGAATCTCGTGACCGCTGTCTCACGCGCGTTGACAAATTCCGCGCCGTCGCCCGCCTCTTGTTCCTCGCCGCCATCGCTGGGTCTAAGTCATCCAAAGCCACGTCGGTCAGCGACCGGCAGATGCCCCACTCAAACCCGACGTTCGTGGCGTGCGAGGCTCTTCCACGGGCAACACGAGCTAAGTATTGGTTTACTTTTTACGCGCAGTCGTCTGTCCGCGGCGGTTCGGGCCTGTTTCGGACGGGCCGTGCTGGCCTCGAGAGTCCACGCTGGTCTGAGATTGAGCACGCGTACGGTCGGGCAAGCGATATTCCTGCCCTGCTTCGGGAATTGGAGAGCCTGCCCCGGTCATCGGGCACCGAAAAGCCTTGGTTCTCTCTTTGGAGCGCGCTCGCGCATCAGGGTGACGTTTACACAGCCTCGCTCGCGGCAGTTCCGCACGTAGTGCACGCACTTGCGAAAGATCCGGCGAATGCGGATGCGGCATATTTTCAATTTCCTGCGTGGGTCGAGATCTGTCGACAGAGGAAGGCGCTCGAGGTCCCTCGTGACCTTCTCTCGGCTTATACGGCCGCCTTGTCGCTGTTGCCCTCACTCGTAGCTGCGGCGGCAACTCGCGAATGGGACGCAGGCTTCCTCGCCTGCGCGCTCTCCGCGATAGCCGCCGCCAAGGGCCAACCTGCCGTCGCGGAAGCGGTGCTTGAGCTAGTTCCGGAGGTTGCCGAGGAGTTCATCGGATGGTTCTTCAATCGATGATGGCCGACCGAGGCCGCCCAACTCCGGCCTGAACCTGACGCGGATCTCGCTTCGCTCGACCCGCGCAGGTTAGGCCTGATACGTTGGGCACGCCAGATGGGCATGGTGGACGACGCGCATGGGCGACCCGACGAGAGCGTTGCTAGCGATATTGCGGGTCAATTTTGCGGACGCAAACCTCAGCACATAAGTCGCTTCGCAATGGGCATTGGCCATTGGGTCTACGACATTCGCTATTCTGGCGGCGAAGAATTCGTCGTGAGAGTTGGCTCACCGGATCAATGCCAGGATTTCGCGGGCGCCGTTCATTGGTCAAGGTTGTTACGCCCGATTGGCGTGCCTCTCCCTTCGCTGTTAGGGATGGGGGAATACCAGCATTTTCCATTCATGATTCTCGAACGGCTCGCGGGCGAGGATCTCGCGCTTGTGTATGGCAACCTCGAACTTGAACAGAAGAAGACCATTGCAACCCAAGTATTCGAAGTCCAACGCCTGGTTGCATCGCTCGGAGAAGGACGGGGATACGGCTACGTGAGACTCCCGGACGCACCTTGTCGCTCATCCTGGCGACACGTCATTGATGATTCCGTCAAAAGGAGCCGGTCACGCATGGAGTCCACGAATTCGCTCAAGCCCGGGGCGCTTGAACGGGTCTCAAGAAACGTGGCGCGGCTGGACGACTATTTTACTCGCGTGCGCCCAGTCCCATTTCTTGACGACACGACGACCAAGAATGTCCTTGTACACCGCGGCAGGCTCACGGGCATCGTCGATGTCGACTGGATCTGCTTCGGCGATCCTCTGTTGACGCCAGCGCTGACGCGCGCGTCCTTGCTGAGCTCCGGCCGAGATCTGGCCTACACCGATCACTGGTGTGAACTGTTTAAGCCATCTCTTGAACAGCAGGCGGCGATTCGCGTGTACACAGCGCTGTTTTTTCTGGATTTCATGAGCGAGCTCGGACATCGCTTCAATCGGGACACGCCCACGGTCATGGTCGCGGACGTCGAGCGACTAGAGGTCCTGCTTGAGGAACAGCTATGCGGCTTGTGACGAGGCCGCCCAACAAGCCGTTGAAGCAGACGGCCGCGCCTCCTTGTGAGCATCACCGCCGCCCTCTCGTCGCCACATGTGACCGTTCGGTTTCCTGATGCGGCCGCTGCTTAACGGCGGTACGTTATGCGGAGCAGGCGGTCTGACGCCTCGTCGCATGATTCTGCGGTGACGCCGCCGTGGCGCCGCAGCCGGCGTCGCGGTAAACTCTCGCCATGGACGTCCTCGACAGGATCACGCACGACCCAGCCGTCATGGGCGGCCGGCCCTGCATTCGCGGCCTACGAGTGACCGTCGGCACCATTGTAGGCTTGCTCGCGGCAGGGCAGACCGAAGCACAGATCCTCGCGGCGTACCCTTACTTGGAACTGGGTGACGTTCAGGCTGCCTTGTCATACGCCGCTTAGCGGACGCAAGAGACCGAGCTTCCGCTTCCGTGAAGATCCTGATCGATATGAATCTCTCGCCTGCGTGGGTGCCATTCCTCATCGAGGCTGGGTTCGAGTGCGTTCATTGGAGCACCGTGGGCGATCCGCGAGCACCTGATGCCGAACTGATCCTGGGCACGAGTGCATGCCCACGTCGTGTTCACACATGACATGGACTTCGGCGCACTGTTGGCGTCTACCCGAGCCAGCGGTCCCAGCGTAGTGCAAGCTCGCGTCAAGAATACGCTGCCCAGCTTACTTGGCCCAGACGTTGTCCGCGTCCTCCATTTTAGACGCGAGGCCCTGGAGCGTGGTGCGCTCGTGACGATCGACAAGGTCAACTCACGTGTTCGTGTGCTACCCATTGGCATAGGCCGCGACCCGAACGACGAGCCCGCATAACTCCGGTTTGAAGCACACAAAAACTGCTTAAACCTTGTACATTGGGCGGACGGGATAGCCAGGGTACGAACATTGAGCGTCGATCGAGCACTCATTCGACACGCTCGTCAATCCGACGCCGAGGGCATTGCTCGCGTTCACATCGCGTCTGCTGACGATTCTTTGGCGCCGCTCGCGCGCGAATGGCCAGCGTCGGATCTCGATCGACGTACCGAGCAATGGGCGGAGTCGCTGCGGGCTGCAGACCGACTCGACCTGGTCGCTACGGTCGCGGACCAGTGGTGGGGTTCATCGGCGGTGGTCCACCGCGTCAACAAGACATTCCCGGGGGCGTCGAGATCTATGTTGTCCACGTCCTTCCAACTCACCGATGCGCGGGAATCGGCGGCCAGCTTTGGGACCTTGCCTGCACGACCCTGCGTGGCCCCGCTCACGGGCCTGTCTATCTCGAAACTCTTGCCGAGCTCCCTTGCTGCACTTTCTATGATGCGCGCGGAGGTGAGGTGCTTACCCGTAGCGCCGGAAACCTTTTACGGAGGCGCGGTCACGCACCTTGCCTATTATTGGGCCGCCGGTAAGCCGCACGAACGTCGTCCCTGACGAAGCGCCGCCCAACGAGCCGCACGACCCGCAGCGACCGCCACCCGCACCGGCCTGAAGCAGACGCGGATGTCGCTGCTCGACCCGCGCTGCTTAGGCCTGATAGGTTGCTGCGCCCCCAATCCAGCCTGCTTACACGGGACGTTGCCGCGCGTATCCTACCCGAGTAGTATTTCGCCATGGCTCAGGCCGCCGAGAAACTCTCGATCAGCATGCCCCACAAGCTCGCCAGGCGCGGCTCGCAAGCGCGCCGGCCGCCGCGGCTTGTCGTCCTTCGTCGCTCAGGCTGTCGCTCGCGAATTGGAGCGCCAAGCACTTGGTCAGTTCTTGGATGAGCTCGATCAGACGCTCGGCCCCGTTCCTGAGTCTGCGCTTCATCGCGCGAGGCGTGGTTGGCCGAAGCGCTGATCCTCGATTCTGAAGCCCTCAACGCTCTAGCCAACCCAGCACAACGCGGCGCCCTTGCTTTACGGGCGCGTGCTATCGCCAGGGTCGCCCAGGAACGTGGCGCCCTTGTCCGAGTTCCGTCTCCGGTCCTTGCTGAGGTCTGTCGCGGCGGCCGTTTGAATGCCCCTATCAACCAGTTCTTGAGTCGCGATGTCGTCAGAGTCGTTGAACTGACCGGACGCATCGCCCAGCGCGCCGGCTCCCTGCTCGCCGCCGCCCGTATGTCGTCCGCTCACGCTGTCGATGCTTTCGTCGTTGCAACCGCCCTCGAGTTTGAGCTCGCGCTCATCGCAAGTGGCAATCTCAAAGACATCAAACGCCTTGCCGCCGACCATCCGCAGGTCTCCGTCTTGGCGCTAACGTCAGCGTCACCATCTTCGTAAACCCATGCCGCTTCAGATTCGGCGACTCGATCACTCCGATGCTGCTCTCCTGCGGGAGCTCCGCGTAGCGGCGTTAGCGGACTCGCCGCGTGAATTCGGGGAGACGCTTGATGAAGCCCTGAATCGTTCTGATCAAGGCTGGATCGACCTCGCGCCATCCGCTTACCTTGCCGAGCTCGACGGACGTCCTGTCGGCATGGCTTTCGCGTTCGAGGATAGGTCAGATCCGGCTACAGCGCGTGTTGGCGGGATGTGGGTCGCGCCGAGCCTATGTGGCGCAGGTATCGGTTTCGCCCTGCTTCAAACCGCAGTGTCCTGGGCGACCGCAGAGAGCAAGCGTCGCGTGCGGCTTTGGGCGATTCCGGGTACGTCAGCAGAGAGACTATATCGACGAGCGAGCTTCGTGCGGACCGGTTTGAAAAAGCCGTTTCCGGGCGACTCGTCTCGGGTGGTGATGGAGATGCAACTCGATATCTGCGAGTCAGACATGGAAGAGGAAGTCCTTCGCGGAGGGTTCGTGAATAGCGTCGTGCGCGTTGGCGACACGGTGCGACGCATCCCCGGAAATTGCACGCCGACGATTCATCGGCTCCTTAGCCACGTCCGCGAGCGAGGCGTCACTTGGGTCCCGGAGCCTCTTGGGTACGACACTCTCGGTCGTGAGATGCTGACTTTTATCCCGGGCGCGGTGCCGCATGAAACGCCTGACTGGGTTTGGTCAGAAGCCGTCCTGATAGACGTAGCTCGTGCACTCCGGCAATGGCACGACGCAACGATAGGGTTCGGCGTTGCGGGTTCGATCTGGGGCCTCGACCCCCGTGATCCGCCCGAAGTGATCTGCCACAACGATTTTGCGCCCTACAATTGCGTCTTCCGTGACGGACGTCTTGTGGGCGCCATCGACTTTGACACGTGCGCGCCGGGTCCCCGGCTCTGGGACATCGCATACACGGCATACCGCTTCGTTCCACTAATGCCCTCGCCAAACGCTGGCGACTCGCGCGATCTCGGCGATCGCTCCCCCTTCGGGCTGTCCGACGCGCTCAGTCGACTGGACATTTTCTTGGACGCCTACAGCGCGCGCGGCGCGCCGCTACGTTTCGCCCCATCGGAGGTCATCGCGTCGACGATCGATCGGCTTCAAGTCCTGGCGGCCTGGACGACAGAACACGCCCGAACGAACGGAGCGGCAGCGATCGCGAAGCATGGAGAGATGTATTTGGCCCACGCCCGATGGCTCAGCACCCAATTTCGGTCCGGCTAAGTTGGCGTTGCGGCACTCGGAAACCTCGCTACGCTCGGGTTCAGCTTATACCGACTCATCAACCCTTCGGTGGCGTCACACCTGTTCGAGTAGCAGCAGTTCCTCGATCGTTTGCCGCCGACGGATCAGGCGTGGCACCTCGCCGTCGATGAGCACCTCGGCTGCCAGCGGGCGCGAGTTGTAGTTGCTCGACATGCTGGCGCCGTACGCGCCCGCATCGTGAAAGACCATGATGTCGCCCACGCATGCCTCGGGCAGCTGGCGCGGCTGTGGGTGGGGGTCTAAGTCATCCAAAGCCACGTCGGTCAGCGACCGGCAGATGCCCCACTCAAACCCGACGTTCGTGGCGTGCGAGGCTCTTCCACGGGCAACACGAGCTAAGTATTGGTTTACCTAACAAGAAGTCGATTGCGGGAGCGCGCGGACGACGGTCTCGGGGCGCGCGTCCGTAGTTGCGCGGT
>CAHJWM010000074.1 GCA_903642325.1 Myxococcales bacterium
GAGGTGCTGCCGGCCTGCGTGGTTTGCGCGCCCGCCGAGCTTCCGCCGGCGCTCACGGCGGCGCCCGCCGCGGCGCTCGAGCCCCCCTGTGGATCGGGCGAGTCTGATGATGACTGGCAGCCGATGCACACGCAGAGCAGCAGGGTTGGCGGAATCCAGCGCGCTTCATAGTTCATGGTCGGATCTCCTTACTTGGCCAGGTCAGGCCCGTGTTCAGCACGTCGGCATTTTTTTTCGTCGCCCCATACCAAGTGGGCCAGCGCGTGGAAATAATCCAGATGACGCCGTGCCGTGCCCAGAGACGCACGGCATGCCCCAGGCTGACGCCGATCGGTGGCGTGGTACAACTAGAACCGTTCGACAACGGCCGGCGTCGCGGCCGCACCGGGCTAGTGGGCAACTGAATGCAGTACTTGCCGCCATTTGTTACTTTTAGGCAACCATGAGCGGGAACGTGCCCAGGTGAGCCCGAGATTGGCTTGGGGAATCATCGGCACGGGAGCCATCGCTGGGGACTTTGCGCTCGCCTTGCGTGGCTCGTCCCGTTGCTTCGTGCGTGGAGTGGCGGGCACCTCGCCTGAAAAGGCGGTCGAGTTCGCCGAGCGGCACGCGCTAGTTTTCGCTGCGCCTTCGGTGGCAGCGCTCGTCGCTGATCCGGAAGTCATCGCCGTGTACGTCGCGAGCCCGCACCCGTCGCACGAGGGCAACGCCCTGCAGGCTATCGCCGCCGGCAAGCACGTCCTCTGCGAGAAGCCGCTGACGGTGGACACCGCCAGCAGTCAGCGCTTGATAGGCGCAGCGCGCACGGCCGGCGTGTTTTTGCTCGAGGGGTACATGTACCGCTCGCACCCCCTCATGCAGCGCCTGCTCGCCGTGCTACGCGAAGGGGCCATCGGCACTATCCGTCACGTGCAGGCGAGCTTCACCTTCCGCGCGGAGCGCGATCCGCGGGGGCGCTTATTCGACCCTGCGCGCGCGGGCGGCGGCATCCTCGACGTCGGCGGGTACACCATGTCATTTGCCCGCCTGATCGCCGGGGTACGACAAAACGAGCCTTTTTGTGAGCCAAGCAGCTTGCACGCCTCGGGTATCATCGGCCCGACGGGGGTCGATGAGCTGGCTTCGGCGCGGTTGGAGTTCCCGTCGGGCGTGACCGCAAATCTTACTTGCGGCGTGCACTTCGACCTGGGCCGCAGCGCGCGCATCGTGGGAGATGGCGGGCACATCCAGCTGGACGCGCCCTGGACACCCCAGGGCGGTCGACATGGCCTCGAAAGCTCATTCGTCGTCTGCCGGCCGAATCGCGAGCCGGAGACAGTGAGCGTGCGCTGCGACCGGTCCACCTTTGCGATCCAAGCGGAGCTCGTAACGAATTCCTTGCCCGCGCAAGAGGCGGCTTGGCCCGCCATGAGCTGGGCTGACACGCTCGGGAACATGCGCGCCCTCGACGCCTGGCGCGTTGCTCTCGAAAAGACGGCACTTCGGCTCTGACGGACCGCACGACCGTGCTCGGCCGTTCCGCATTCACTAGGACCCGATGCCGCTGCTTGGAAGTCGGGCGAGCAGGAAGGCGACAATCAGCGCAATGCGAGCGGAGAGTTTCACCCTCGCTGCGACGCGCTGAGGTTGGGGTGATGGTCACGTGAACCGTCGCGACCGTCACAGCCTTCGGCGGCAATTAGCTACCAAGCCGAAGACCCGGGGACGCCCTTGAACGGGCCCACTACGTCACTCGTGATCCAGCCGCCGTAAAAGCCCCCGGGCTGCGGTGACACGCGCTCGCCGTCGACGACGCATTCATCCATGGCCGCCGCGTACAGCGCAACGTGCTCGGCGATCGGTGCGAAAGCCGGGGTCGGCGCGCGATACGTCCACGCTTTGGCGGCGGCGACGAAGTCGCCAGAGACCACGTCGAAGTACGAGGCCGAACCTTTCCACTCGCAGAAGCTCGAGCCTGGCGTGGGCCGCAAGCTGCCGGGAGCGAAGTCAGCGATCGGCAGGTACCAGGTGGGCGGGTGCGAGGTCTCGAGCAGGCGGAGCGCGCGACGTGTTTCGCAGATGACCGCACCTGCGAGCCGGACGAGCACGTGCCGTTCACTAGCAACCACGACCGGTGGGCGAGGATAGGACCAGACCGATTCTTGGCCGGCGCCGGGGACGTCTGGGCTCGGCCGCATCGAATCAGTAGCATAGCTCCTGATCATCTGCGCGACGAGCTCTAAGGTCGACCAGCGCCACCGAATCACGACCTTCGCGCAAAGCACCTCGCTAAGGCGGGTTTAGAGGAGCGCCGTAGCGACGGTGGGATTTGGCCGTCCGACTCCGCGTGCTGCGGCGGGGCTGAGCCGTGTCACGAACAGCGCACCCGGGATGCTGAGTTGGAGTGAGGGCCTTGGGGCGCGTCGCTCTCCGCTGCGCATTGAATCGCTAAGCTTGCGACGCGAGACGGGCGTCGCGCAAGCGCTCATACGCTAACGCAAACAGCGCTTCGGCCTCGGCGACGTCCGCGGCTTTTTCGATTGCGAACACGACGAAGCTCTTGCTCCAGCGAAATGGCCGGGCGCGTCCCTCCGCGATCAGGGCATCACGCAAGGATTTCGGCACGGCGATGTGGGCCTCCCCATCGAGGTGGATATGGCCGAGCTCCTCGTCCGCCACGTAAAAGTCCGCGCCGTCGACCTCTTGCTCGTCTCCCAGCAGCCAGTGAGTTCGCGCGTGCACCGCCGGCCAGGCGGCGATGTGTTGTGCCACCGTCTGCGCATGCTTCGGTAATGGTGGGGGCGGCGCAAACCTACCTTTTTCGGCGAGCTTCATCGCGGGAGCGTAGCGCAGCCCAGGACCGCGAGCGAACTGGTTCATGGCTGAACGAGCGCGTCCAGCCAGACGCGGGCCATTTTCGCGTAACCAGCGTCAGTGCGCGCGCACTCGGCTAAAAACGCCGCCGTCGCCGGCCGCGTGGAGAGCCCGACGAGCTGCGAGGTGCATGGCTCGGCTCGCGAGCGCCCCATTCTCAAGCGAAGGGAGACGTCAGCCGCAGTGCCTGCGCGCGGAGCCAGTGCTGGGCTTCTGGATCAGACGCATTGGGCAGCGCTTCGGCCGGCTGGCTGCGGTCGAAGTATTGCCCCGTCTGGCCATCGAGCGCGCGTTCGATGACGTGCATCACGGCCTCCGCGCCGGACTCGGCGCTGCCTTCCGGGGTGATGTTCGCTTCGCGCACCATCTTCGTGGCGAGGAACGTACCCGGGTGCACCGTTAGATACGCGCGCGTCGGATCCGACGCGGCGCGCTGGAACGAGTCCGTGATCAACGCCAGTTTGCTGCGCCGATAAGCGAGGATGCCATCGTAGCTGCGTTCGCTGTTCAAGTCGGCGCGGTCGATCGGCGCCTGACCGATGGACGATACGTTCACCACGGCGCGGGTCGGTAGACCGTGCGACGTCAGCCGCTCGGTCAGTAAAAATGGCGCTAAGAAATTCACCGCAAACCGTAGCTCGAGCCCGTCCGCGCTGATTTCGCGCAGCGCCCGATCCGCGCCAAAGCCAACCCCCGCATTGTTCACGAGCACGTCCAGCGAGCCGTTGGCGGTCAGATCGCGGCCGAGCTGCGCCACCGCCGAAAGCGAAGCGAGATCTGCGACGAACGCACGTGCCGTAGCGCCGGTTGCGCTCAAACGCGCACAAATCTCGTGCACGCGGGCGGCATCCCGCCCATGCACCAGCACGGCGGCTCCGCGCTCCGCGAGCCGCCGCACCAAGCTTTCGCCGATGCCGCTGGTCGCGCCGGTGACCGCGATGCGAAGGCCCTCGAGGGAGTCAGTCATCAGGGGAACCTGGAGCCATGCGCTCTATGCAGCAAGCGGGGCCCCGATCCGACAGAGCCGCTCGCTCATCTGGTGCACGAAAGGCGTCGCTCCGGCTCAGTAGCGCGCGCCGTCCTTTTGCGGGACGAATGGCGAGATGGGTCCGCCGCGGCCGTTGATGGTGGTGCCGGCATAACCGAAGCCAGACACGTGGCCCAAAAAATCGGCGGGAAAATTCAGCGAAGGCTTGGATAGGTCGTCCAGCTTCTGAACCTGGTTGGCGCTGAGCACGAGATCGGCTGCGGTCAGGTTGTCGTCGAGCTGCTTGGCACTGCGCGCGCCGAGTATGATCGAGGTGACACCGGGCTTTTGCGCAAGCCAGGCGAGCGCCACGCGGGCCGGAGTAGAGTCCACCTCTTTGGCGATCGCGATCAGCGCGTCTATGATGTCGTAACTCTTGTCGTTCAGGCTCGCATCGACGAACCCGCGATCCGACTTTTGCTGACCGTGATTGGCCCGCGTGTATTTGCCGGACAAGATCCCGCTCTTCAGCGGCGACCATGGCGTGATGCCCAAGCCCAGCTCGCGAGCCATCGGCACGAGCTCACCTTCCACCGTGCGCTCGAGCAGTGAGTATTCGATTTGGAGAGCAATCAGTGGAGCCCAGCCGCGGAGGTGGGCGATGGTCTGCGCTTCGGCGCATTTCCAGGCGGGGGTGTCGGAGAAGCCGATGTAACGCACTTTACCCGCTCTCACGAGGTCATCGAGCGTGCGCATCGTTTCTTCGATGGGCGTGGTCGCGTCCCAGCAGTGCATCCAATACAGGTCGATGTAGTCGGTCTGCAAACGCCGCAGCGAGTTCTCGATCGCGGTGTGGATCGCTTTGCGATTCGCGCCGCCGCTGTTCGGATCGCCGGGAAACATGCCGCCGAAAAATTTGGTCGCCAGGACTACGCGATCGCGTCGCGCGCGGTCTTTCGTCAGGTGATCACCGATGATTTTTTCGGCGTGGCCAAACGTATAAATATTGGCAGTGTCGATGAAGTTACCGCCCCGTCCCAAATAGTCGTCGATGATGGCGTTGGAGGCTTCGACGCTGGTGCCCCAGCCCAAGTCCTCCCCAAAGGTCATGGCTCCCAAACAGAGTGGAGAAACACGCAGTCCAGATCTGCCGAGCGTGACATAATGATCGAGCGACATTTTTGAGCTCCCGGTTGAACACGAGGCGCGGCCGAGCTCCGCGGGCGGTGCCCACTGACTCGATCCGCCTCGGCAGAGGGAGATGGGGCCAAGCTTGCGCCGTGTCCAGCCGGCATCGAGGTGAAAATGCCCGCATCGGCATTCGTCAGCTGAACGGATGGGGTTGATGGTCGCGTTTCAGGTCGCGCGGCGGCCCAGCCTTCGGCGGCGAGAGGCGGCGGCGCGTGACTCGGCCCTCGGTTCGCACGGCGCCCGGAAAAGAAGTCGAAATGCTGCCTCCGATGTCGAACCTGCCAAGGCCGCTCCGACTACTGGATGAAGCGCTCGAGCAGGCGGGCGCGCAGGCTAAAAGGGAAGCAAGACCATGAAATACATGTTGATGATGAACACCCCGGGCGGCGGCGCATACCAGATCGGTCGCTGGCCCGAGCAGGACATCAAAGCCCACATCGCGTTCATGAGGAAGTTCTCGAGCGAGCTCCGGGAATCGGGCGAGCTCGTGAGCGCCGAGGGGCTGTCCGGCCCCGATCGAGCCAAGCGGGTGCGGGCGGGCACTGACGGCAAGCCGATCACCGACGGTATCTTCCCGGAGTCGAAAGAGTTTCTCGCCGGCTATTGGATCGTCGATGTCGAGACTCCGGAACGCGCCTACGCCGTCGCGGGCGAGGCGTCCGCCGCGCCGGGTCCGGGCGGGGCGCCACTCAACCTGAGCATCGAGGTCCGCGAAGTGATGAGCGGGCCGCCGCCAGACTGGGTCTGATGAGCGTGACGGTCGATCTCGACCTCCAGCGCCTGCTGCGCGAGCTCGCGCCACAGGCGCTGGCCAGCGTCGTTCGGCGCTCGCGCGATTTTGCGAGCGCCGAGGACGCAGTGCAGGAGGCACTGATCGCAGCCGCCACCCAGTGGCCGCGTGAAGGCGCCCCGGACAACCCGTGCGGCTGGTTGATTCGCGTCGCGGCGCGTCGCATGACCGACCAGCTGCGGGCCGATGGCGCGCGCCAGAAGCGGGAAGCGACCGTTGTCAGCTGGGTGCCGGCTGACGAGCAATGGGCGCTGACCGCCGAGGACCACGACTCGGGTCTCGAGACGCTCGACCTGTTGTTCGTGTGCTGTGACCCTACGCTGTCCGCCGCGTCGGCCATCGCGCTCACATTACGAGCCGTGGGCGGTTTGACGACGGGCGAAATTGCCAAGGCTTTCCTAGTGCCGGAAGCCACCATGGCCCAGCGCATCAGGCGTGCCAAGCAGACCATCAAGGCCGCGGGCAGCTCATTTCAGCGCCCGTCCGACCAAGACCGAGCGGCTCGCCTGGGCGCGGTGACTCACGTGCTGTACTTGATTTTCAGCGAAGGCTACGCCGTCAGCGCCGGTCCTGCGTTGCAACGCACCGATCTCTCGAACGAGGCCCTGCGTTTGACCCGCCTGCTGCGGCGGCTCGTCCCGGACGACTGCGAGGTGGCGGGCTTGCTCGCGCTCATGCTCCTGACCGACGCGCGGCGGGAGGCGCGCGCTGGCCCAGCCGGCGAGCTCGTCCCGCTCGATCAGCAAGATCGTTCGCGCTGGGATCGAGCGGCTATCCAGGAAGGAGTGCAGCTGATCAGTGCCACCCTATGGCTCGCTCGGTCCGTATCAAGTACAAGCCGCCATCGCCGCGCTGCACGATGAAGCGGCGAGCAGCGAAGCCACTGACTGGCCGCAGATTCTCGAGCTCTATCGTGTGCTCGACGGGCTTGCCCCGAGCCCGCTCGTCGAGCTCAACCAAGCCGTCGCCGTGGCCATGGTTCACGGCCCCGCGGCGGCGCTGGCCCGTCTGGACGCGCTTGCCGATGACCCGTATCTTCGAACCGACCATCGCTTGGACGCCGTGCGCGCCCATGTGCTCGAGCAAGCGGGTGAGCACGTAGGCGCGATCAGCCATTACCGGCGTGCCGCGGATCGCACGACCAGCCGCTCCGAACGCAACTACCTTTTGCTGCGCGCGGCGCGCTTGAGCGAGCCGGGCCCGGGTGATGCCCGCGGCCTGGTTGTACCGCGGCTTATCAGGCGCTGACGCGTAGGCGGCTTGCGGCATCGGCCGCGAAGCGTTCGAGCATGCGTTCGGTGGTTTCGAAATCGACGCAGGCGTCGGTGATACTTTGTCCGTATTTCAGTCGAGAGTTGTCGGTGAGCTCTTGTTTGCCGCCCACGATGTTGCTTTCGATCATGACGCCCAAGAGATGCTGACCGCCGGCGCGCAGTTGGTCGCCGATTTCGGCGAGAACCTCCGGTTGCCGGAGGTGGTTTTTGCCGCTGTTGTCATGGCTGCAATCGACCAGCATGCGCTGATTGGTCTTGGCCTTGGCCAGGGCTTGCGCGGCCGCCATGACCTGGCTCGAGCTGAAGTTCGGCCCGGCGCTGCCGCCGCGTAGCACGAGGTGCGTATGGGGGTTGCCGCGCGTGCGGACGACGCCCACATGCCCGCTCGGGTCTACCCCCAAAAAGCTGTGCGGTTGAGCCGCGGCGAGCATGGCGTTGATGGCGACGCCTAGACCGCCGTCGGTTCCATTCTTGAACCCCACGGGCATGGATAAGCCCGAAGCCATCTCGCGATGAGTTTGGCTTTCCGTCGTGCGCGCGCCGATCGCCGTCCACGAGACCAAGTCGGCGATGTATTGCGGAATGATTGGATCGAGCATCTCGGTAGCGGCGGGCACGCCGAGCTCGGCGAGACCCAAGAGCAAGTGGCGTGCGCGGCGGATGCCCGTCGGGATGTCGTTGCTGCCATCCAGGCGTGGATCGTTGATCAGTCCCTTCCAGCCCACCGTCGTGCGTGGCTTCTCGAAATACACGCGCATCACCAAGAGCAACTCGCGCGCATAGCGGTGCTTCATGTCCAGCAAGCGGCCCGCGTAGTCGATGGCCGCTTCCGGATCGTGGATGGAGCATGGCCCAACAATCACCAGGGGCCGCGGGTCTTCGCCGTGCAGCACCGCCTGAATCTCGAGCCGGGCGTCGAAGACGACGCTGGCGGCGCGCTCGGACAGTGGCAGCTCGGCGGTCACTTCGTTCGGGCTCTTGAGCAATGTCGTATCCACGATTCGGAGGTCTTTGGTTTCGAGCATCGGTCGGATCTAGGGGCTAGGGTCGGCGGTTATTGGGGTACAAAAGCCAAAAACCCCCGGGCGCCGCGGCGACCAGGGGTGGTTTGCTTTCTCGGGTCTGAATTCAGTAGAGAAGGCTCGGCCCTGACGCCGCGAAGAGCGGTTGCCAATAGCCAAGCCAAAAATGAAAACGGACGGAGCGCATCAGCGTTGAGCTTAGCATATGGCACGGCCGCGTTTGGCGCAAGCGAACAGTCGAATGCTCGGTTGCTCAGCGCTTTCGAGCTTCTAGAGTGCGCGCATAGTTTTTACGGGTCTTATCCAAGATGCTCGCTTCCTCGAAGCTGAAATCCGCGGTTAGCAGTCGCCTCTTGTTGCGGCTTCTCGCGCTCAGCTGGCAGTACCGGCGCGCTTGCCTAGTCGTATTCGCCTACCAGGTCGGGCTCCTTCTCCTCGGCATCGCCGGCCTCGGACTGAGCGGCGTTGCCATCGACGTCACGCGGGCGGCGTTGTCGCCGAACGCCCACGCTCCGCATTGGCCGCTTGGGGTGGCGCCGCCGGGCACTTGGTCAGCCCGTCAGCTGCTGATCGGCATTGGCTCATTGGTGCTCACCATGGCCGCAACGCGGGGCGCCCTCAATTATTGGTATTCGATCGCGGTTGGCGAGCTGATTCATTTGAAGCTCGTGCCCGAGCTCCGGACCCGTGTGTTCGATAAGCTGCAGAGGCTGAGCTTTCGGTTCTTCGACGAGAACGCCAGCGGCTCGATCATCAACCGTGTGACGGGCGACGTGCAGTCCGTGCGTTCATTCGTAGACGGCGTATTGCTCCAAGGGGCGATCATGATTCTCTCGCTGCTCGTGTACGTGGTGTACATGGCCCGCACGCACGCCTCGCTGACCCTGGCTTGCTTATTTCTGACGCCGCTCTTGTGGATCGCAACTTCCATCTTTGCGCGCTGGGCCCGCCCCGCGTACGCGACAAATCGCGATCTCGTGGACGACATGGTGCTGGCGATGTCCGAGGGCATTCACGGAATTCAGGTGACCAAGGTCTTCGGTCGCGAAGCCGAAGACTATCGACGCTTCTTCGAAAAGAACCGCGCCGTACGCGACCAGCAGCAGAATATCTTCGTCAACGTCAGCCGCTTCACGCCTGCAGTTCAGTTCATCACCGAGCTGAACATCGCCATTTTACTGTTCTACGGCGGTTGGCTGGTTGCTCACCAAGCCATGACACTCGGTGATTTGATCGTTTTCGCGGGGTTATTGCAGCAGTTCTCTAGTCAAGTGGCGAGCATGGCCGGGATCATCAACACGCTGCAGCAAAGTTTGATCGGCGCGGCGCGAGTGTTCGAGGTCCTCGACGCTCCCTTGGGAGTCGAGACTCCGTCTCAGCCCAGAAAGCTCGCGCGCATCAGCGGCCAGATCCGTCTGGAAGGCGTGAGCTTCGCCTACGGCGACGGGGCGGCGGCGTTGTCCAAGCTCGACCTCGAAGTGCCGGCGGGGCAGTGCGTCGCCATCGTCGGTACGACGGGCGCGGGCAAGAGCACCCTACTCGAGCTCATCCCGCGCTTTCATGATCCGAGCCGCGGCCGAGTGTTGATCGACGGCATCGATGCGCGTGAGCTGGAGTTGAACTTTCTGCGCCGGAATATCGGCCTCGTGTTTCAAGAAAGTCTGCTTTTCAAGAGCAGCATCGCCGATAACATCGCCTTCGGATACCCCGAAGCCTCTCGGGCTCAGATTGAACGCGCGGCCAAGCTTGCTTCCGCCCATTCCTTCATTCTCGAGTTGCCGCACGGTTACGACACCGTGTTGGAAGAGGGAGCGGTGAATCTTTCCGGAGGTCAACGTCAGCGTCTAGCCATCGCGCGCGCGCTCATTTTAGAGCCGCCGATCTTGTTGCTCGATGATCCGACGACCGCCATCGATCCCGAGACCGAGCACGAGGTGCTGGAGGCGATCAACGGCGCGACCGCCGGGCGCACGACCTTGATCGTCGCCAATCGCTTGGCGACCCTGCGCCGCGCCGACCGTATCGTAGTGCTCTCGGATGGCGTGATAGTGGAGCGCGGCACGCACGAAGAGCTGATGGATAAGCGGGGCATCTACTACACGGCCGCCGCGTTGCAGGCCGCCGACCAAGAGAGCGTTGCGCTACTGGGTGGGTTGCGGGGCCCAGCGTGAGCCAGGCAAATTCTACGGACTCTGACGCGGAGCAGCGACCGCTCGACTTTGCGGTCATTCGCCGTGTCTTTGCGTACACCTTGCCCTACGCGCGTTTGCGAAACGCACTCATTTTTTTGGTCGTCACCCGCGCCGTTTTGACCCCGCTCGTCACTTGGTCGATCGCGGCCGTCATCAGCGGGCCCATTGCGCGTCAGAACGTGCACGAGACGGTGCTCGGCGTCATCGGTTTCATCACGCTCGCGGCCGTGACCGAGGTCGGCTACGTGTATCGCGCGCGGCTTGCGCTTCGGCTCGGTGAAGCCGTCGTCCATGACCTGCGTAATCAGGTCTATGCGCACTTGCTCACGTTGCCGATGAGCTTCTTCAAGCGCACGCAGGTCGGGCGTCTGATCGGCCGCGTGACATCGGACGTCGATGCCGTGCGCGTCGGGGTGCAGGACGTCGCGTTCGTGAGCACGGTGCAGGCGGGCAATTTGCTCATCTCTGCCGCGCTGATGTCGTATTACGACTGGAAGCTGTTCTTGGTGGTTCTCACCATGGCCCCCGCGCTCTGGTTGCTGATCCGGCACTTCAGAGCAAAGCTCAGCGCGGCCTATCGCGCTCAACAGGAGAGCTTCAGCCGGGTTACCGCGACCCTGGCCGAGTCAGTGCACGGCATTCGCGAGATCCAGGGCTTCGTGCGCCAGGACGTCAACGGGGGCTTGTTCGGGCAGCTGATTTACGACCATTCCAAGTACAACATGGGCGCAGCGCGCAGCTCGGCCATTTTTTTGCCGCTGCTCGAGCTCAATGGTCAGCTGTTCTTGGCCATCTTGCTCGTCGTCGGGGGCTACCAGGCTTTGAGCCACGAAGTCCCGCTCCAGGCGTTGATCCAATTCCTATTTTTGTCGAACGCGTTTTTTACCGCCATTCCGAACCTCGGTAACCAGTACAACCAAGCGCTCACGGCCATGGCTGGCGCAGAGCGCGTGTTCCGACTGCTGGACGTGGTTCCAGACTGGCAAGATCCGCCGGACGCCGTCGCGCTGCCGCCGATCACCGGTCGGGTCGAATTTCGGAACGTGTCTTTCGGTTATGTCCCCAATCAAACCGTGCTCTCGGATTTGAGCTTCGTCGCCGAGCCCGGGATGACTGTCGCCTTGGTCGGGCTGACCGGCAGTGGCAAATCCTCCGTCGTGAATCTGGCCGCCAAGCTCTACCTACCGAGTGCGGGCGCGGTGCTGGTCGACGGTCACGACATTGCCGGCATAACCAGCGCGTCTCTCCATCAACAGATCGCCAGCGTGACCCAGGACAATTTCCTGTTCAGCGGCACGGTGCTCGAAAACATCCGCCTTGCGCGGTGCGCGGCGAGCGATGACGAGGTGTACGCCGCGGCCGAATTGCTCGGCGTACGCGACCTAATCGACGATCTACCGGGTGGGTTTTCGACGCGGGTGGGGGAGAAGGGCAGCGGCTTGTCTCTCGGTCAACGCCAGGTGATTTGTTTCGTGCGCGCCATGCTCGCCGACCCCAGAATTTTGATCTTGGACGAGGCAACGAGCTCCGTCGACGCCTTGACCGAGGCGCGCCTGCAAGGCGCTCTCGCCAAGCTGCTGCGCGGGCGAACGAGCTTCGTCGTGGCCCATCGCCTGAGCACGATTCGCCACGCCGACCTGGTCTTGGTGCTCGATCACGGCCAGATCGTCGAACGTGGGACGCATGCCGCGCTTTTGTCCAAAGCGGGTCGCTACGCGAGCATGTATCGCCAGTTCGTGAGCTCGGTCGAGCTCCCGGGCTGAAGTTTGCGAACCGGCGCCGAGCGAGGACGCCCTCACGGCTCCGCCAAGCGAGCCCGCTTGATGCGCCGCCGTGAGCGGTCAGTCGTACAGGTCGATTGGCAGCTCGAGCAGGGTCGACAGTTCGCTCAGAGCTAGCCGGTTGTCCTCGAAAAAATCCGGATCCCCCAGGTCCTGCGGCGACACGCGATCCCGATAATGACGGCCGATCCAGGTCTTGATGTCCTGGTAAAGTGCATCGTCCAACAGCACGCGCGCGGAGATGGCGGCGAGCTCGTGGGCAAGGAGGGGCACGCGCAGCCGCAAACAGGCGGGCCCTCCGCCATTTCTCATCGAGCCGTTGACGTCTACGTAGTGCACGGCGCTGACGGCATTGCGCTCGTTCAGCACGCGCTCCAGGAACGCGCGGGCGGCCGGCGAATGTCGGCTTTCCTCGGGTGCGATCAACGCCATCTCGCCGCTCGGCAAGCTCACGAGCTGCGAGTTGAAGGGGTAGGCGCGTACCGCCTCCGCGCAGGGCAGCTCGGAGTCGCGCGCGACTATCAGCTCGAGCTCCGGACCCAGTCGCGCGCGCAGCTCGCGTTCCGGCGTACCGACGAACGCCAGCTCGTGCATCAGGAGCAGCTGCTGATTGCCCACGGACAGCACGTCGCTGTGAAAGGCGCCGGCGTCGATGCCGGCGGGGGCCTGCTGCAGAAACAGCAGCTGGTCTTCGCGCAGGCCGTGTAAGCGCGCGCAAGCCGCGCTCGCCTCACGCGCTTGGCGCGCCGGGTAAGCGCGCGGGCCCGGCGCGCTCGGGTCTGCGGAGCGGCCCCAACCAAAGACGTGCAGCACCGCGTCCGCCGTCGCCAGGCGCGTGTGATTGGCGGCGCCTTCGTCCGCAAAGACAGAGCTCGCGGGCAGTGGCTCGTGAACCACGAAGCGGTCGGCATCCGCGAACATGGCCCGCAAGGTGGCGGTGGTGGTTTCGGCCTCCAAGCTGCGATGAAACATGGAGCAGAGATTCGCGGGGGTGAAGTGCACGCGCCCGTCCGCCGTGTCGCAGGAAGGCGCGACGGTGGCCGCGTTCGCTGACCACATGGCAGATGAGCTTGCGGTCGCGGCGAGCAGCTCGGGCGCTACGCGGAGCACGCGCGGAAGCACGTCCCGCGAAGCGCCGGAAAATCCGAGCCGGCGCAAGGCGCGCAGATTCGGTCGCAGGGGCGGCGGCAACAGCGCCTGTCCGACGCCGAGTTGGGCCAGAAAACGCGCTTTTTCGAGGCCTTGTAGCGCGGCGCGGCGCGGATCGCCCGGCTGCCCCCCATGGCGGAAGCTGGCTAGGTTGCCGTGACTCAAGCCCGCATAGTGGTGGGTGGGGCCGACCAGGCCGTCGAAATTATACTCGCGCATGGGCTCGCGGCCGATGCGCGGCTCGATCTCAGGGTGCGGCATCGACCATGAGCCGACTTAGCACGGTCGGCGCCGAATCGCCGGCCGTTCATCGCCGCGCCTGCGTCCATCTTGCGCGCGCGGTCCGCTTCGCCCACGCTGCCACGGCCGACGATCGGTCGGCGCGCGCGATGGCAGTGTGAAAAAAATTACTCCAATGAGCGCCTTTTGGCTCGGAGCAATGGCGTGGCTCGAGCAGCGGAGCGCTGAGCTCGCGCGCCTACCCGTACTGGCGCGCCGGGTATGGCCCGCGCTGCGCAGGGCCCGCGCCTCGGGCGCAACGCCGTTCCTCGTCTGGCTCGAGCGCCACGCCGATCAGCACCCTCAGGCGCTCTTCTGTGAGCAGGACGAAGCGCGAGTCAGCTTCGCCGAGGCGCGCAATTCAGCTCGGCGGATGGCGGGCGCTCTCCGAGCAAGAGGGGTACGGCGGGGGGACGTGGTGGCGTTGCTCGCCGGGAATTCGCCGCAATATCTGGTGGTGTTGTTGGCAATCGCCTACGCCGGTGCGACTGCGGCATTGCTCGACCCCGAGCTACGCGGCGTGCCCCTTCGCCAAGCACTTGCCGCGACGCGGCCACGACTGACGGTCGTGGAGTCGAGGTGCCGCGCGGCGCTTCTAGAGCTCGCCGCGCACGCCGGTGCGGAGGTGCTCGATTTTGCCCCGGGTGAGCTCGACCGCCTCGCGTGGGGGGGGCAGGAGATCCGCGCCCCGCGCGTCGATTTCAAAGCCGATTTCGTGCTCATCTTCACTTCGGGCACTACTGGCTTACCCAAGCCGTGCCGGGTGAGCCATGAGCGAGCCCGCGCGGCCGCGACTATTTTCGGCAGCGTCGCGTTCGAATTTCGCCGCGGAGACAAGCTGTATTGTGCGTTGCCTTTGCACCACGCAAGCGCGCTTTTGATCGGAGTCGGCGCGGCGCTCGTGGCCGGCGTGCCGATTGCCTTGCGTCGCAAATTCAGCGCGCGTGATTTCGCGAGTGACCTCGTCCGCTACGACGCCACCGCCACCCTTTACATCGGCGACGTGTGTCGGGCGCTCGTGCACAGTAGTCGGAGTGACGCCGAGCGCCACTTGCGCTTGCGCGTAGCGGTCGGCAATGGTCTCGAGTCGCACATCTGGGCGGAGTTTCAACGCCGCTTCGGGCGTCCGGTGATCCGCGAATTCTACGCGTCCGCGGAAGCCCCGGCCGCGATTTTGAACATTACCGGCAAGCCCGGCTCCCTCGGGCACGTTCCATTCGAACGCCGACGCGGCTTTCGCCTTGCGCGCCTGGACGAGGCCACACAGGAGCTCGCGCGCGATGAATCAGGCCGCGCTGGTGAGTGCCGAGCAGACGAGCCCGGTGAGCTTTTGCTGCGCATCTTTCCGAGCGCACGCGACCCGCAAGGCGCCTTCTGTGGCTACACCGATGGCAGCGCCTCCGCTACGCGCGTGGCACACGATGTATTCGAGCTCGGGGATGCCTACTTTCGCGCCGGCGACCTGTTGCGCCGAGACGCCCAAGGCTACTTTTACTTCGTCGACCGTTTGGGCGACGGATTTCGCTGGAAAGGCGAGAACGTATCGGCGCTGCAGGTCGAGCGCCTATTGAGCGCGCAGCTGGGCTTCTCGGCTGTCTCCGTGTTCGGCGTACTGGTGCCCGGTTATCCGGGGCGCGCCGGCTTCGCCGAGGTAGTGAGCTCTGCAACCGAGCCGTTCGACGCGGCGCGCTTCGCGGGCGCGGCCAGCGTTCTGCCGTCGCACGCGAGGCCATGCTTCGTGCGGCCGGTCGCCGCGCTCGATCTCACGAGCTCGCTCAAGATCAAGAAGCGCGCGCTCGAGCTCGCATCTTTACTGGAGCTCGAGACGCTTTGGGTCCGTCAAGGAGACAGCTATGTGGTGCTCACGCGCAACTTGTGGGACGATCTCGGTCGTGGCCAGGCGAGATTGTAGTCATGCCTGGGTTTGGGCGGTGGTCTCGGTTTTCTTGGCGCTGCCGGCCTGCCACCGAAAGCCGCACGTCAAGAAGGAGCCCAGCGTGAGCGCGACTCCGCGCTTGGCTCCGCTCGCGGCCGCCGGTTGGCTCGTGGAGCTCGACGTGCCTGGCTTCGGAAGCGCCGCTCTCGCCGTGCCCCGCGCGGCCACGCAGCCGCGCCCGATCGTGGTCGCACTCCACGGCGCTGCCGACCGTCCCGAGTGGAGCTGTGGCGCTTTCCGCGGCATCGCCGGCCCGTCTGCGTTCGTGCTCTGTCCGCGCGGCATTCGCCGGGCGGATAGCAGCGAAAGCGACCCGCGCTTCACGTTCGGCACCGCTGATGACACCTCGCGCGAGCTGCGCGCCGCTCTCGGCGAGCTGAAGCGGAAATTTGGCCGCTACGTGGCGTCCGGGCCGATCGCGTTTTGCGGTTTCGAGCTCGGCGCGGATCATGCCGCGTGGATCGCGCGTGAAGAACCCTCATTTTTCGCTCGTCTATTGTTGATCGAGCCGGGCGAGCTAGCCTGGTCCTCGTCGCAGGCGGCCCTTTTTGGCCGCCAAGGCGGGGTCCGCGTGCTGTTCGCCGGTTCCGCCTCCAATCGAGATTCGCTCGAGCTGAAGGCCGTCCTCACCCAGCGGTCAGGCGCCCAAGCTCTGGCGATCGGGCTGGACGAGGGTGGGCTCGGGCCCGTCAACGTGCGGCGCCTAGCCCAGAGTTGGTCCTGGTTGGTGGCGCCGGGCAAACCGCGTGAACCCGAGAACTTGGCTGGAAATGCCTTGTCGGTCGACGGGCCGAAACGCGAACAGCGGGCTCCGTAATCGAACGTTGTGACTATCGCGCCATTCGGTGTATAGGCCGCGCCCGCTCTGCGCGCGGAGAGCGCGGGTGTCGAGGCTTGACATAGCAAGGCTCGCGGCTACCCTCCCGTTCCCCCAAAATCGGCCCCTCAAATACCCGGCCGTAAAAGGGCTTTTTTTTCGATGCCTACAGTACAACAGCTGATCCGTCTCGGTAGGGAAGTCATCAAGACGCGCACGGCGTCCCCTGCGCTCCGTTCCTGCCCGCAAAAGCGCGGGGTGTGCCTGCGCGTGTACACGACCACGCCGAAGAAGCCGAACTCCGCCCTGCGCAAGGTGTGCCGCGTGCGCCTTACGAACAGTATGGAGGTGATCAGTTACATTCCGGGGGAGGGTCACAACCTTCAGGAGCACAGCGTGGTGCTCATTCGCGGCGGCCGCGTGAAGGATCTGCCGGGTGTTCGCTATCACGTGGTGCGTGGCACGCTGGACGCATCGGGCGCCGCAGGTCCGAGCAGCACCAACAAGGCGACGCGCAACCGCAGCCGCTCCAAGTACGGCGTCAAGCGCCCCAAGCAATAAGCGTAAGATAAGAGGATATCGCGATGCCCCGCCGTAGAGACGTACCCAAGCGCAAGATCACGCCGGATCCGAAGTACAAGGACAAGCTGGTCGCGAAGTTCACCAACTCGCTGATGATCGGCGGCAAGAAGTCGACTGCGGAAGGCATCCTGTACGGCGCCTTCGACGTGATCAGCACGCGCTTCAAGGAAGACCCGTTGGAGATTTTTCGGAAGGCGCTCGACAACGTCAAGCCACGCTTAGAGGTGAAGAGCCGCCGGGTTGGCGGCGCCACCTACCAGGTTCCGGTCGAGGTTCGCCCCGAGCGCCGCGTTGCCCTCGGCATGCGCTGGCTCGTGAACTACTCGCGAGACCGCGGTGAAAAGACGATGCGCGAGCGCCTAGCGGCCGAGCTCGTGGATGCCGCGCAGCTGCGCGGCAACGCCGTCAAGAAAAAGGACGACACCCACAAGATGGCCGACGCCAACAAGGCGTTCGCTCACTACCGTTGGTGATTCGTCGCCGAGTCACCGAGGCCTCAGCGCAGGAGTTGCTCCAAGCAAGATGAAGAAGACGACATAGGATCGGGTTGTTCGAACCGCGGCTCGTTGATCGAGCGCTCCATCGCAACACCCCGAACCCCTTCCGCCCGATATAGCGTTTCCCGAACAAGGGAAGCCGAAGGACGGAGGGGGTTTCGTCTATGCAGCGTCCGAATCGACTTGAAGAGCATGAAAGCCCGCCATGGCCCGCGAATTTGCCCTCGAGCGCACGCGCAACATCGGCATCATGGCTCACATCGACGCCGGCAAGACCACCGTCACCGAGCGCATCCTCTATTACACCGGCATCAATCATAAAATCGGTGAGGTCCACGAGGGCGCGGCCACGATGGATTGGATGGAGCAGGAACAGGAGCGCGGCATCACCATCACCAGCGCCGCCACCAACTGCTTCTGGACACCGCTGATCGGCCCGAACGAGGGCAAGAAGCACCGCATCAATATCATCGACACGCCCGGTCACGTCGACTTTACGATCGAAGTCGAGCGCAGTCTGCGCGTGCTCGACGGCGCGGTGGCGGTCTTCGACGGTGGCAACGGGGTCGAGCCCCAGAGCGAAACCGTTTGGCGTCAGGCCGACAAGTACAACGTCCCGCGCATCGCCTTCGTCAATAAGCTCGACAAGGTCGGCGCGGATTTCCAGATGAATCTGGATTCGATGAAAGACCGCTTGGGGGTCACCCCGGTGCCGGTGCAATGGCCCGTCGGCGAAGAAGAGGACCACCGCGGCATCGTCGACCTGATCCGGATGGAAGCGGCGATCTTCGACGACGACTCACTGGGCGCGAAATACGCCTGGCAGCAAATTCCGGCCGAGATCACAGACCAGTGCGCTCTCTTACGTGAATCCTTGATCGAAGCCTGTGCGGATATGGACGACGCCGTGATGACTAAGTTCTTGGACGGCCGCTCGAGCGATGTCTCGAACGACGAGATTTACTCGGCCATTCGCAAAGCCGTCGTCGCCTTCAAATTCGTACCCGTGCTCTGCGGCTCCGCCTTCAAGAACAAGGGCGTACAGATGCTGCTCGACGCGGTCGTGAACTTCTTGCCGTCACCGCTCGATATTCCGCCGGTGACCGGTCTCGACCCCAACAAAGAGGGCAAAGTCCTCGAGCGCTCGGCGGACGACAACGCGCCTTTCGCCGCGCTCGCGTTCAAAATTGCCAACGACCCGTTCGTTGGCAATCTCACGTTCTTCCGCGTTTACTCCGGCCAGCTCACGAGCGGCACGAGTGTGCTGAACTCCACACGCGGCAAGCGTGAACGCTTGGGTCGCATCCTGCGCATGCACGCCAACAAGCGTGAAGAGCTGAAGGAATGCTACTCCGGCAACATCTACGCCGCTGTTGGCCTACGCGACACCCGCACCGGCGACACCCTGTGCGATGAAAAGGCGCCGATCATCCTGGAAAAGATGATCTTCCCGGAGCCCGTCATATCCATTGCCATCGAGCCGAAGACCCAGGCCGATCTCGACAAACTCGGCATCAGCCTGGGCAAGCTTGCCTACGAAGATCCCTCCTTCCGGACCTACACCAACGAAGAAACGGGTCAGACCATCATCGCCGGCATGGGCGAGCTGCACCTCGAAATCATCGTCGACCGCCTGCGCCGCGAGTTCAAGGTCGAGGCCAACGTCGGCAAGCCTCAGGTGTCGTATCGGGAGGCGATCAGCAAGAAGGCCTCGGCCGAGGGCGAATTCATTCGTCAATCCGGCGGCCACGGCCAGTACGGTCACGTCAAGATTGAGATCGAGCCCGGCGCGCGGGGCTCGGGTTTCGTATTCGAGAACGCGCTCATTGGCGGGATCATCCCGAAGGAGTTCGTGCCTTCGATCGAGAAGGGCATCCGCGAGGCCATGGGTCGCGGCGTGCTGGCGGGGTTTCCCATGAACGACGTCAAAGCGCGCCTCTTCGACGGCAGCTATCATGAGGTGGACTCATCGGGGCCGGCCTTCGAGGTCGCGGCATCGATGGCTTTCCAAGACGGCGCGAAGCGCGCGGGCTTGCAGGTTCTCGAGCCGGTGATGGCGGTGGAAGTCGTGGCCCCGGATTCGAATTTAGGGGACGTGATCGGCGATCTGAACTCGCGTCGCGGCAAGATCCAGGGCATGAGCCAGCGCGGAAAGAACACCCAAGTCGTGACGGCCGAGGTGCCCCTAGCCACCATGTTCGGTTACTCCACGGACCTGCGCAGCAAAACGCAGGGCCGCGCTACGTACACCATGCAGTTTTCGCACTACGAGCCGACCCCGGCCGCGGTGCAAGACGAAATCGTCGCCAGAATTCGCGGCACCAACTGAAGACTCTCGTCGGACCAGGAAATTAAGGAGCTCGGTTACTAATGGCTAAGGAAAAGTTCGTACGCACGAAGCCGCACGTGAACGTGGGCACGATCGGTCACATCGATCACGGCAAGAC
>CAHJWM010000075.1 GCA_903642325.1 Myxococcales bacterium
CTCCCCCGCCGCTCGTTGCTCCCCCGCCTCCGGCCGCCGCGCCACCGGCGCTCGGCGCGCCACCCGGGCTCGACGCGCCACCTACGCTCGGTGCACCGCCTACGCTCGACTCGCCACCCGAATCGCTACCGCCGCTCACGGGTCCCGCACCACCGGTCGCGCTGGCGCCAGCGCTTGCGCCGCCCGGTGCGCCGGCGCCTGAGGCACCAGCCGTCGGCGTGCCCGGCGACTCTGCTGCATCCGAGCTACAGCCGACGAGTGAAAAGAAGCCGAGGCTGACCGCCACGAGGGAAGACACGGAAGCACGAAGTAAATTCAATGGCTGTTTCATGAGGAAATTCAGAGTACCAGGGCGTTGGGTGCGGTGAAGCAGGGTGCCGCGGTTCAATTTACGGACCATCCAAATGGTCACCGGCGGTGAACTAGTCGTCGAGCCGGACGGTGGCTTTCAGACCAACTAAACTCCGAGCCTAGCCGAGGTGCGAGCATCGGCTTAGTGGAGTGTAGCTAATGCCACATAGTTTGCCAGGTCCAGAGAGCCCGGGCCGAGATGTCGTTGTCGTACATCAGAGCTCATTCGTGCTTGCCAACTCTTCCGACCTAGCTAGCGCTGTCCGCGCGGACTGCATCTGAGTACAGCTTTGTAGCCGCCCTGCAACTCGGGGTGGCCCACCGGTGCCTTCATATCAACTCGATAAGACTCGGCAGGCCCTGCGTCGCTATGCGCCAGCCCCCAGAACATCCGATCTCGATCCGACAGAAAGGGGGGCGCTGAGCTTCTGCTCGAGCGCGCATTTTTAGTGCGGTCGGGTACGAAGCTAGCGCTTCTCGACTGGGAGGCTTCCGCCTTGACGGCCTCACCGTCGAGCAGGCGCAGCTTCGAGAAGATTCAGATCCTGAACGCGGCTGCCGCCCTCGACGCCGAAGGCTAGGCGCAGCTCGACCGGGGCGCGTGCCCATCAAAATTAGTAAAATGGGCCTTGGGTTGATGGTCGCGCGACTCCACGTGGAGCAACGCAGCCATCGGCGTCGCGCGGCGGCGTTGCTTGGAGATCGCCCTCGCCATGACGCGCACCGGCACGCGCCGATCATCCTCGGCCTACACGAGCGAGTGGAGCTCGTGCTCTGATCCGTCTCTTGACGGTGGGCGCGATTGTATGCCGCCGCCCGCTGCTTTTGCGAGCATGCAGCAGGAAACGGCATGGCGTGCTAGACCGGCGCCATGAACCAGACTTGGATTCTGATCGGTGATGGCAGCCACGCGCGTTTTTTTTCAGCTGCTGACGCTTCGAGCCCTTGGCAGATGATGCACCGAGTAGACCGCGAGCACAGTCGCGAGAAGACGGACCGCACCGAAACGCATGAGGATCGCGGCGAGCACGAGTTTGCGCGACAACTCGTAAAAGAGCTGGAAACGGCGAGAGAAAACGGAACGTTCAAGCACCTGGTGCTCGTGGCCCCCCCGAAGTTTCTCGGTCAACTTCGCGCCGAGCTGGCCGCCCCTCTCGAGGCGTGTGTCGTGCAAAGCCTGGACAAGGACTACACGCACATGAGCGAAGACGAGCTGGCCAAGCACGTCCACCTCGGTTGAGTCGAGGCGTACCCTCCAGAGCCGCAAGCCAGGCACTCTTCACGGGCCGTGTGGGGCGTCAGGAGGCAAGGGGGTTCGGTCAGAAGCGTCAGCCGCAACCAAGCCATGGTGCGGTCGACGCAAACCGAAAACATCGGTCTCGACCAAATCCCCTACGCAAAAGCCGATGCTGCCGGAAAGTGTCGGGACAGGATCGGCGCAAGCTTTGGTAATGCCGCCACGCGCCGGGCGATCGCCGCGAGCTTCGGCGCCTCGAGCTCGAACCAAGCGGCACGCGGGCGCCAGTGGATCATGGCCGCCAAATAAAGATCGATGCCGCTCATCGCTTCGCCCAAAAAGTATGGGCCACCCGCAGCCGCCTCCATTTGCGTGAAACGATCCATCCGGTGTTGATCGGTGCTTTGGCGCAGGCGCGCGGCACTGGCTTCCTCGACCCACCGGCGAGGCTCATCACCGTAAGTGAATGTCGGGTAGACGGCGGCCACCAAAAACACCGCCCAATGAAAGAAGCGCGCACGAGACGCCGGATCGTTACTCGGAACCAGCCCGATTTCGGGGGCTAGGTCATGAACGTAGAACAGCATGGCGAGGCTTTCCGTCAGTACGTTGCCGTCCGGCATCAGCAGCACTGGCACCTGGCCTAGCGGATTGAATTCCAGCAGGCGAGCGAGCGAGGCGCTCCCTGGCGATTGATCCAACGTTTCTACGGTGAGCGGCAAGCCCGCGAGGGCGAAGGCACACTCGACGATGACCGAACCGCAGGCGACGTTTCCAAGCAACGTGTGGGGGGTGATCACTGAGCTCATTCCCAGATTCAGGTGACTGACCAACAGCAAACGAAGTGTTAGTCTACCAATTCTAAAGCGACGCTTCAAGCGCGCACGTCGCGAACACACCACCATGCCAAAAGTCGATCTCAAGAGCGCCGCGGTCCGTGTCGGCTCTCGCTATCCGACGCAGTTTAAGCAAGTGAATGGCGATACGACGACGCGCGAAACGCAGCGCGTGAGTACTGGCCTCAGCGGCTTCGGGGCCAGTCGCACGTTGCTGCCACCGGGCGCCGCGTCCTCCGTACGCCACTACCACACTCAGAAAGACGAGCTCATCATCGTGCTTTCCGGTGAGCTAGTCCTGCTGACGGATGCCGGTGAAACCCCGATGCGCGCGGGTGACATTGCCAGCTTTGCGAAGGGCGTGACGGACGCCCATTGCTTCGTGAACCGCTCGACCGAGCCGGCAGTTCTCGTCGCCATCAGCAACAACGACGATGGAGACCAGTGTTTTTATCCGGATGTGGGTATGAAGACCGATGAACGAGGCTACGTCGCAATCAGCACCGGTCTGCCGTTTCCGGAGTGAGCGCACGTGCGCTCGGCGCGCGTGCCCTCCACCGAGAATTGAACGTAGGCTTTGCCGGTTTCTCTCCGTGCGCGGCGTCCGGCAACGCTCTCCGAAGCGACGGCCGCGTGTTCGCCCGCTTCACACGACGGGCGGCGGCGGCAAGCTCGAGCTTGCTTCGGACGACGTTGCTTCGGGCGGTGCGGAACGCGATGACTCGGGCCGACGAAGCTTGCGCAGGGCCGTGGCAATCAGCGGCGAGAGCGCGAGCGTCGCCGCGATGCGCAACGGTTGGGTGAGCTTGGTCGCCAGCCAGGAAGCCACCAAAAGCCCGGCGCCACCCTGCGCGCTCTTTACCTTCAAGCCATAACTAATGGCGACGGCAAACCCCGCGAGGGTGAGCAGAAAGATGCCAAAGTACGTGAAGATCGCGATGCGACCGTATTCCTCGAGGAGTTGCTTGAGCTTGGGGCGCATCACTCGACGTCAACTAGCACGAGCGGCGGAGCCGAGCGCCGCTGCGGCCACCTTTCCCGCGGCGCTGGTGAGTGGCGACGGGTTACATCCCCTTGACTTTTCGGGTCCTGCAGCCTTTTTGATGTGTAGTCGTGACGCGGAACGCTTTGCCATACTATCGCGTTGTCGACGACGGTCGTCCACGACCCGAAGCGAGCCGTGGCAACACTTCTCGAATCCGTGCACCAGTGGCTGCAATGAGAAAAATCCCATGTTCGTGCGGCCGGGGTGTATGCGAGAACGCGGTAGCGAACCTAAATTTTTGCCCAAGGAGCGCCTAGCGTGAATAGCGACTTCGTAATCCGCCCCGCGCGGCCCGGCGACGAACACGGCATTTTCGCGCTCGTGCAAGCGCTGGCGGAGTACGAGCACCTCGCGCGCGCGGTCACCGGAAGCCCACAAAAGCTCGCTCGAGATCTGTTCGCGCCCCACCCCGCCGTGGAAGCGTTGGTGGTGGAAATCGCCTCCGCGCGTGAAAGCTCACGCGGTGACGCGCTCGCAGTCGACGCCGAGCCAACGTTGGTCGCCTTCGCGCTGTTCTTCGGCAATTACTCGACCTTTCTCACGCAACCAGGCCTGTACCTCGAAGACATCTTCGTGCTGCCCGCCCACCGGAGACGCGGCATCGGCAAAGCGCTGCTGACGACCGTGGCGCGCCTGGCCCGCGCTCGAAACTGCGGCCGCCTGGAATGGAGCGTGCTCGACTGGAACGCGAGTGCCATCTCCTTCTACGAGCACCTGGGCGCAAGCGTGCTTCCCGACTGGCGCATCTGCCGCGTCAGCGCCGAAACACTCGCCAGCCTCGCTCGCGAAACTGAACAGCAAGCGAGCGCCCGCGCGGTACCTGCCGTCGGCGATTGACCCGGGCAGACGCCTCGAGCCAAGTGCGCGGGGGTCAGCGGACCACGAAAGCATAACTGATGTAGTGAGCGATGCTGGTTGGCCCAAGTGCAGAAGCGCCCGCTCGAAAGCGAGAAACCAATGACCCCGAGACTGCAAAACTTCATTGACGGCAAGCTGGTCGACAGCACCACGAGCCGCTTTGGCGACGTTTACGAACCCGCGCTGGGCACCGTTGCCCGTCAGGTCCCGATGTCCACGAGCGCCGACGTCGAGACCGCGGTTGCGGCCGCGCGGCGCGCTTTCGACAGCTGGTCGGCAACTCCGGCATTGCGACGTGCACGCGTTCTATTTCGCCTGAAGGCCTTGCTCGACGAACACTTGGACGAGCTGGCTGCGCTGCTCACCTCCGAGCACGGGAAGGTGCTGGACGACGCGCGCGGCTCCGTCACGCGCGGCATGGAAGTCGTCGAGTTTGCTTGTGGCATCCCGCAGCTGCTCAAGGGCGAATATTCCGAGCAGGTCGGGCGCGGGGTGGATTGCTGGTCCTTTCGTCAGCCGCTCGGAGTCTGCGCGGGCGTTGGGCCTTTCAACTTCCCGGCGATGATCCCGCTCTGGATGGCACCCGTGGCGATCGCCTGCGGCAACACGTTCGTGATGAAGCCCTCCGAGCGGGTCCCATCGATGGCCCTCCGGCTCGCCGAGCTGTGGCACGAGGCCGGCCTCCCCGCTGGCGTGTTCAACGTGGTCAACGGCGACAAAGAAGTCGTGGACGCGTTCATCGAACATCCAGACGTCGCCGCGATCAGCTTGGTCGGTTCCACGCCGACCGCGGAAAGCGTCTATCAACGCGCGACGCATGCGGGCAAACGGGTTCAGGCGCTGGGCGGAGCAAAGAACCACTTGGTGATCATGCCGGACGCGGATCTGGAACATGCGGTCGATTCGTTGATGGGCGCAGCTTACGGTTCCGCAGGCGAACGCTGCATGGCGATTTCGGTCGCGGTCGCGGTCGGCCCCGAAACCGCGGACCGCTTGCTCGCAGCCTTGATGCCCAAGATCAAAGCCTTGCGAGTCGGGGCCGGCACGGAAGACGGCGTCGAGATGGGACCGTTGATCACGCGAGCGCATCGCGATCGCGTTGCCAAGTACGTCGAACGAGGGCTCGCGGAGGGCGCGAAGCTCCTCGTGGACGGCCGCGGTCTGTCCGTCGCGGGCCACGAAAACGGCTTCTTCATCGGCGGTTGCTTATTCGATCAAGTGACGCCGGAGATGAGCATTTACCAGGAAGAGATCTTCGGCCCGGTGCTGTGCGTCGTGCGTTCACCCGACCTCGACTCAGCGATCGAGTTGGTCAACGCACATCGTTATGGTAACGGCGGAGCCATCTTTACGGCCAGTGGTGAAGCCGCTGACCAGTTCTGCAAGCGGATTCAGGTCGGCATGGTAGGCGTCAACGTTCCCATCCCGGTGCCAATGGCCTTTCACAGCTTCGGCGGCTGGAAGGGCTCGCTGTTCGGGGATCACTTCATGCACGGACCGGAGGGTGTCCGCTTCTTCACGCGCATGAAAACGGTGACCTCGCGCTGGCCGCATGGTGCGAGCTCCGGAGCAAGCTTCATCATGCCGACCATGAAGTGAGGGCGGTCACCGGCATACCGGCTGCGGGAAAATTAGCCCAACGCTATTTACTCGAAACGCTATTTGCTCGAGATAGTGACCCAAGCCGGGGCATGGTCACTCGCATGCGGAGCCCCGCGCACCCATCGATCCACGCCCGCCGTCAGCAACCTCGGCGCGAGCTGCGGATTCAATAGCAAATGATCGATGCGCAGGCCCGAGTTCGTCTCCCAGTGCTTACGAAAATAATCCCAAAACGTGTACACCCGTTCGTCGGGAAACTTACTGCGCAGCGAATCCAACCAGCCTTGTGCCAATAACCGCGAGTAACATTCGCGGCTTCCTGGCTGGAGCAGCGCGTCCTTCAACCACGAGCGCGTGTTGTAGATGTCGAAGTCGGTCGGAATGACGTTGAAGTCACCGGCCAGCACGACGGGCTGACCATTATCGTACAGCGTTTGCGCATGCTCGATGAGGCGCTCGAACCAGGCCAGCTTGTACACGAATTTGGGCCCCGGTTGAGGGTTGCCATTCGGCAGATAGAGGCAGCAGACATGGATGCCGTGCGCCGCCGCCTCGAGGTAACGGCTTTGACTGTCGCTCGAGTCACCCGGCAGTCCCCGCCGGAGCTCGATTGGGTCAGCGCCCTTGCTCAGGATGGCGACACCGTTCCATGACTGCTGGCCATGCCAAATGGCGCCATACCCCGCGGCACGCAGCTCCGCGATCGGAAACGCCGCGTCCGTCGCTTTCAGCTCTTGCAAGCAAACGACCTCTGGCGCTTCTCTGGCCAACCACTCCAGCAGATTCGACAACCGCGAGCTCACGCCATTCACGTTGAAGGTCGCAATTTTCGTCGTCGCCCCGGCGCCCCTCGCCGCGCCCTTTACCGCCGGCTTCACGGCGGCTGCGGTTTTCGGCGCGGATGCGGTTTTCGGCGCGGCCGTGCCCGCTTTTTTACGCGTCGTTTTTTTTGTCACCATAGTATTTGAAGCTCGCGAGAGTGTTCGAGTTGGCCTGAGCGGCGACCCAAGCCTATCTCGAACGATAGCCACGAGGGCCCCTCGCGGTCGCGCTCTTTCTGATCGTGCCGGTTATCGCGTCGTTGGCTGTGGCGTAATCGGCCCTGACTCACCGGCGTGGCGCGCGCGGCTTTTAAACGACTGCGGTGGCGGTTACGGCACAAGCCGCCCTTCGCCAGATAAAATCGCCTCCGCGGGCGATGACGCACGCGTGAGCGCACACAAAAGGGATGGGGTGATGGTCACGAGGCACCCCGTAGACGGCATTGCCTTCGGCGTCGCGAACGAAGGCGGTCACCGCGACGTCGGCCGACGCATTTTTTCGTCCAGCGTCAACTCGCGCCCCCACCGAGTTCGTCGAGGTAATCGGCAACGTCTGGCCACGCGCCATGCCGGGCGCTGAGCGCGACGTAGCCGTCGGGCCGCACCAACCAAATGCCGTCCGTGCCAAATGGCGCGCGCAACTCCGGCTCGAGCAGGTCGCGATGACGCGTGAGCAGCGCCGCACTTTCAGCGCCGGGTTCCGCGAAGATCGCGAAACGCGGCACCCTGCCCGCGCCGACCGGCGCGCCCGAGGGAAGTGGCGCGCGCGTCCCCGCGCGGGGACCGTCCGGCGCGCCCCTCGCCGAGCGCGTGAGCGGGCTGTCGCGGTACTCGATTGACAACTCCGTCAGCTTATTCGTCATCACCCGCTGGGCGGCAGGCAGGCCAAGCACAAGCGACACCAGCTCATTGCGCAGCGCCTGCGTGAAGCCACCTTTGAGCGTACCCATCGCCGTCAAACGACCGGAATCCGCCAAAACCTGACGGGCAACCTCGCTGCGCTCGACGCTGTAACTGTCCAGCATCGCTTGCGGCGCGTGACCGTGCACGACCAAAGCCACTTTCCAAGCCAGGTTGATGGCGTCTTGCATGCCGGTATTCATGCCCTGCCCGCCCGCGGGGCTATGCACGTGTGCGGCATCACCAGCCAGGAAGACTCGCCCCGCGCGGTAGTTGCTCACCTTACGTTCGTTGATGGTGAACCCCGCCAACCACGAGGGCTCGAAGGCGCGCACACCGCCCGGACCACGCCGGTCGATGAGAGCTTGAACCTCTGCCAGTGTCGGGTCGGCGCGTTCCGCGCCGCCCACATCGGCGATCAATCGAAAGCGGCCCGGGGAGATCGGGAACGTCAACAGCACGCCGTCCGCGTGAAAATAGATGTCGAGCTCGTCCGCAGCCGTCTTTACTCCGGCGAGCTTCAGATCGGCCAAGATCCATTGACTGGGCAGCGTCTCGCCCTCGAACTGCATGCCGAGACCATGTCGAACCGTGCTGTGAGCGCCGTCACAACCGATGAGCCAGGTGACATCGCTCGACTCTTCTCGGCCATGCGCATCCTGCAACCCGATGTGCACGCGGTCTTCCTCGGCGCTGAAGCGCGTGAGCTCGAGCTCGCGTTCGACGCGAACCCCGTAGCTGTTCAAGTGTTCTTCGAGCAATCGCTCGGTGTCGCTCTGCGGCAACAGCAACGCATAGGGGTACGGCGTCTGGACGGCATCGAAGCGCACATGGGCGACTCGTTTGCCACCCGCGAGCAGGTTCGTGGCATGGACCTGGCGGCCGGCGGCGATGAACGCGGCCGCGCAGCCCATGCGATCCATCAGCTCCAAGCTGCGGCTCCAGACCACGATCGCTTTCGACTTGTCCGTGCGCGTCGCGGCCTTGTCGATCACCCGCACCCGCACGCCGTAGCGCGCCAGCTCCGCCGCCATCATCAAGCCCACGGGGCCCGCCCCGACCACCAAAACTACGTCATTCGTCATGATCTTCACCAGCCGCGGGGGGAGGCCGTCTTCGGTCCCGTGATACCGGTCATTTTGGCATAAGCCTCGTTGCGACGCCCGTCGCCGTGCTCGCATCGACCTGACCCGACCGGCGCCGCGCAAGTCGTGTCGTCCGTACTCGAATTAGGGTCACGCTGAGCTTCGCGTGCGTCGGAGTCCAACTTAGCGCGCGGCAGCGAGATACGCGTCTAAACCGTCATATCGGCCCGGGCCGCTGGGTCCACGCGCTCAGAGAGCAACCTCATGAGCTGTCGATTGTCGATCGGTTTGGTTACCAGCCGCGCCGCGTGTCGTTCGATGAACTGCCTGGAACGCTCGTTCACTCCGCCGCCGCTGATGAAGACGAAGCGGTCGGCCAAGTCGGGCCAGCGCCGCTCGACCCCTTCGAACACGTCCATGCCGGTGAGATCGGGCATCATCAGATCACATAACACCAGATCGAAAGCGTGCCCGTGGGTCTCGAGCAGCGCCAGCGCTTCACGCCCGTTTCCTACGACCTCGACCGCATGACCGCTCAGCTGACGGGCAAGGGTGCGAGCAACGAGCAGGTCGTCATCCACGATCAAGATTCGGCGGCTCGAGAGTGACGGCCCGGGCGCGGCCGAGACAGGCCTCGGCCCCGGATGGGCACCGCGAAATGCCGGCAACAAGACGCGCACGATCGTGCCCCGCCCAATCTGGCTTTCCACTTCGATGCGGCCCCCCAGCGCGCTCACGATCCCGAGCGACACGAACAGACCGAGTCCGTTGCTCTTGTCATGAGGCTTGGTCGAGAAGAACGGCTCGAACAAGCGCGGCCGATCCGCATCGGCGATTCCAACGCCCGTGTCCTCGATCTCCACGCTCACCATGTCGTCGGGCAGCGTCGAGCTACGCAGCCGGAGGACACCGTTCGACGGACCCGCCGTCTCGGGGATGGCCTGCGCGGCATTCATGAGCACATTTACGAACACTTGAGTGAGCTTCGTCGGCTCGGCCAAGACGCGCGGCGTCTGAGATAAATTGCGCTCGAGGCGGGCCCGGTGACGAATCTCGCCCCAGACCAGCTTGACGGCGGTCTCGAGGGTTTCGTTGACGTCGACGGGCTCGCGCTGGCCGTGATCGGCACCGCGACTGAAGGCGCGTAACTCCTGAACAATCTTGCGGATGCGATCGGCGCCACTCACGGCGTCTCGCAGAGCGTCGACGAGCGCCGGCTCGGCTCGCTGAAGCTCGAGCTCACTCCGCACATACTCTAGGTTGCCGAGCACGTAAGAGAGCGGATTGTTGATCTCGTGCCCAATGCTCGCGCTCATGCGGCCAAGAGCGGCCAAGCGCTCGGCGCTTTCTAGACTGTCGCGTGCCTCCGTCAGTTCGCGCGTGCGCTCTTCTACCGTCCGCGACAACTCCGCGGACAGCGTCTGCAGGCGGCGAGCGTCACCGGTCACGCGGTACGTCATTTCCGCGGATACCGACACGACCGCGGCTAGAAAACCGACGTCGGCCAGGTAAAGGTTTTGCAAGGCTCCCTGCGACACCAGCGCCTCATTCACGGCCGCGGCGAAAAACACACAGAACCCGAGGACATGCGTGCGCGCACCCGGCGCGCCGATGCGCGCTTTGCCTAAGTAGGCGATAGCCGGGCCCAAGAGCGAAATCGGGATCGCCAACGTCAGGAAGCTGCCGAACGCCGACATTCGCACGACGTGATAGCTCACGTGCGCCCAGGCGATCCGCTGCGGCACGACGTCCTCGCGCATGACCAGCCCTGGGACTAGGCACAGCGCCGCGACCCCTGCGAGCAGGCCAACCACACACCGGTCGCGCACTCGCACGGGGTCACCATACTGCTTACGCACGTAGATCACCCACACGGCGCAATGCAGGCAAGCGACCGCGATGTTGAGGCGCGCCACCCACGGGATGAGGGACGTGTCCTCGATGCCCGCTGCAAATACGACGTTGCCCGCGCTGTAGAGCGCGGCGGAAAAGGCAATTGCAGAGAAGGTCTTGAAATGGCGCCAGCCCGGCGCGCCCGCGAAAGCGAACGCCAAGCTTCCAACCACGATTTCGATCGCGCAAGCGATCAACGACAGGAGCGTGGCGGCATTCATAACGGGTGGAAAGCTCGGGACCGTTCTCTTAGCGATGGCTCCGCTTGCGCGCTTCGCGCCGCGCTCGGAACGGGCCCCAGTGTAGCCGCCGCGCTCGGCGCGCGATAGGTCGGGCGGGCGCGGGGGGGGCCAACGCGTATCCGCTCGACACCCCGTGGAAATGCTCGCGTCGTCAACCGGGGCCTCGGCCGCTAGCCGCGCACGATAGCCGCGGTCACGTGACGAGTTGTGCGCTGCCGGCGAGCGCGCGCTGTGCCTAGCCTCAGCGCCAGGGCGCTAGAGCCCGTATCAAAGGAGAAACCTCGTGTCAGAATCCATTCGCGCAATTCGGTCGAGCTCGAACGAACGTCTAAACATCATCGAAGCGTCTGCAAGAGTGCTTAGAGATCGGGGGCTCATTCATCGCACTTTGGAAGACATGTCGCTCGACGGGCGAATCATCACCCTCGACGGACGGCAGCTCGTCAATTTCGGGAGCTGTTCGTATTTAGGACTGGAGACGGACGCTCGGCTGAAGGCTGGCGCGTGTGACGCCGTCATGCGCTACGGAACCCAGTTCGCCTCGTCGCGAGCCTACGTGAGCGTGCCCCTGTACGCCGAATTCCAGGCTCTGCTCTCGAAGATGGTTGGTGATTTGCCGCTGCTCATCGCGCCAACCACGTCGCTCGGACACATGGCGGCGATCCCGGTGCTGGTCGGCGATCGGGACGCAGTGCTGTACGACGTGCAGGTCCACAGCAGTGTCCAGGCCGTGCTGCCGACGCTCGTTCAACGCGGCATACCGTGCGAGCCAGTTCGCCATAACCGTCTCGACAAACTCGAAGAACGCGTCAAAAAGCTGTCCGCGAAGCATGACCGCGTGTTCTACCTATGCGACGGCGTATACAGCATGCACGGCGACGCCGTCGACGTCGACGCGCTATTCGAGCTGCTCGACCGGCAACCCGCGTTGTTCGCCTACGTGGACGACGCTCACGGCGTGGGTTGGGCCGGGCGGCACGGGGCGGGGATCGTCCTCGGCACTCGCGGCATCCACGAGCGGATGCTGGTAACGCTCGGGCTAGCAAAGTCGTTTGCTAGCTGCGGAGCCGCCATCGTGGTGCCTAGCGCAGAGCTTGCCACGCGCATCTTCACCTGCGGCAGCACGATGATTTTCTCGGGGCCACTGCAGCCCGCACAGCTCGGCGCGGGCATTGCTTCTGCGAAGATACACCTATCTCACGAGCTCGAACCCCTGAAAGCCAAGCTGATGCGCCATATCGATGTCTTCGATCGCGCGGCCGATGCCGAACGCCTGACTACCCACTCGCCGGTTCCGACCCCCATCCGCTTCGTCGAGGTCGGCACGGAGGAGAGCGCCATGCTCGTCGTCGAAGGCCTCAAGGACTGCGGCTACTTCGTCAATGTCGCGGTGTTCCCCGCGGTCGCGCGCGGGCGTGCCGGCGTCCGCCTGATGCTGAACGCGCATCAGACGGAACGAGACATACTCGGGCTTGTCAGCTCTCTGGCGACGCTCGTCACGCGCGAGCCAGAAAGTCAGCGACGGCCCATTCAACGGCCGGTATCGGCCGCCTGAGCTCGTGCTGATATCGCGCGAGCAGTGAAATTGAGCCCCGGCACCCCGTTGCGGTACCACGTCGGTGCCGAACGGCGCATCGGTGCCGGGAGGTCAACGCCCGCCATGGGTCGCGTTTCGAGTGGCGGGTCGCGCTTTCGATCGCGCTGCGTTCAGGCATGAGTCGAACCGACCTCACGCGGGGGCATCGGCCAGGACGGACTGCCGTGCCTGGCCGGTCTAGCGCGGGCCTCGACCGAAGTCCGCTGCTAGCGCATGTTTCCTGAACCGGTCGCGCGCTTAAAATACCGTTATACTCGCGCCTCACTAACCGCCGTTTAGTGGTGCGGCGAGAGGCTGTGATCATGTTTATTCACATTCGCAATTCCGCAATTGGGCTGCTCTCGACTGCAGCTTTGCTCAGCGCCTGTTCGAGCTCGGACATCGGCTCTGGCAGCTCTGTCGGCGGCGCATCGCCATCCGGTGGCGGCCCCTCCCAAGCCGGCGGAGCGCTCGGTGCCAGCGGTTTTGCCGGCGCAACATCGAATGGCGAAACCGGCGGCGGTCCTAGTGCGGCGGGTGGAAACGGCGGCGCCAGCGGGCGTGCCAGCACGAGCGGCGGCACGGGCGGAGGCCAGTCTGCTCTCGGCGGCGGCGCCGGGACCGGAGGCGGTGTCCCGAGCCTTGCAAACTGTCCCGCGCTAGTCGCCGGCGCCCCGGCCAACGCCGTCAGTGCAATCAACGCCGTGAACGCCATTCGTCTCGCAATGGGCGTCGAGTGCGCGAAGCTCGTGCTCGATCTCGACGCTTCGGCGCAAGCGCACTGCGACTTTTACTCCGCCAACGCGGGTAACGTGATGTGCGAAGGCGGCAGCATCAGCCCTCATAGTGAAGTGATGGGCTGTATGAGCTTCAGCGGCGTGGATCCGGGCGCGCGCGTCAAGGCCGCGGGTTACGTGGGTCGCGGTTGGGCCGAAGTCATGGCGTTCAACAACGACCCGCTCCTGGCCGTCAATCAATGGGTGAACAGCGTGTGGCATCGCACGCCGCTGCTCAGCCCGTGGTGGGACGACATGGGCTACGGCAACGCCCCGAAATGCGACGTCATCGACCTAGGTCCGGGCACACAAAGTCCGAAGACGACCACCGCCATGTACCCATACGCAGGTCAGACGAACGTAACGCGCTCCTTCAACGGCGCAAACGAGGGCCCAGTTCCGCCCGCCCCGCCTACGGGTTGGCCGAGCGGGCTACCCATCACACTGTACGTGCAGAATGCGGTGACCGTGAGTCACAGCATCGAGGTACTGGGAGCTGGCGTGCCGCTCGCTCATCAGTGGATCGATTACAAGCAGTCCGACAATGACTCGGATCAGCTGATCATGTACACGGACACTCCGTTCCTTGCGAACACCAGCTACCACGTGACCATTGCGGTGACGATCAGCGGCGCTCCGAAGACGTTCGATTGGACGTTCACTACCGGGAAATAGCGAGTCACGGCTGCATCGCGGAGGTCACCGACGTCGCGGCATCGGCGAATGCCGCGACGTCGCCCGCGTCTACCTGACACCGATAAGAGCGCCGCCGCGCGCTGGGCATGCCGGCCGTTCGCGTCGCTTCTATCCTCCTTCGAAGGCGCCATGCTATGAAGGCGTGTTCAGAGCATACGAAAGAGGCGTCATGAGTTTGGCATCCGCGGCGAGGGAGAGCGTGAGCAGGGCAGCGGTCTTCGGCTCCAAGGTGACGTCGAAGGCCTTCTGGAGCTTGTCGAACGCCATATCGCAACCTGACGTGCGGTATCTCCACCGTCGTGACGAGGGCCCCGAACCGGGCGAATACGTGTGTGCGACGAACCGCAAGGCATTCATCGACCCAGAGTGGGGATACGTCATCACCGACAACGCGCGCCTCGTCGAAGCATCCCTGTACCCAAATTTCGTACCGCACCATCCGCTCTGGCGGATCGGCGGCGCTTCGCCCGCGAATTTTTTGAGCAAGCGTCACAGAGGCGCCCGTCACTTCGGGAAAGTGGTCTCCCTGCGCCACTTTTGGGAGTGGAATTTCTACCATTTTTACTTCGACGTGCTGGGCAAGCTCAAGCTACTGAAGGACGTTGGCATCGAAGACGACGTGCCCTTGGTGCTTGGCCCCTACGCTCACCAAATGACCTGGGCCCGTCAAATTTTGGCCCAGGGAGATTTGGCTAAGCGTACCTGGATCATCCCCCGCGGCGAATTCATCTCCGCCGACGAAGTCGTGTTCTGCCGAACTCAGCAAGAGTACCGGCTGAAAATGAACCACGTCATGGATCAAATGGGCGTGATTCCGAACGCGGGTCAGCGTCATGAGCGCATTTTCTTGGACCGGGCCGACGCAAAGAACCGACGCATCCTGAACTTCGCCGAAATCAAAGCAATCGCCGACGACCTCGGCTTTCGATATGTCGATTCGCTGAGCAGTCTCAGTGTCGCTCAGCAAATCGAGCTGTTTGCCAACACCCGGCAGTTGGCCGCCATCCACGGTGCCGGAATCACCAACGTCCTGTTCCGTAGAGACGCGCCCATGAATTTGCTCGAGCTCCACTCAGCCAATTACATCTCCACCGATTACAAGCGAATGTGCCGAGAGTACGGCCACGGCTACGACACATTGCCCGGCGTGCCCGAGCCCGGCCCGAAGATGCAGGCGTCATTCACCCTGTCGCCAAGCGACTTCAGAAGGAAGCTCGAGGAAATGCTCGAAAGCGGGCAGGACCGGTGAGCGGTCGCGTGCACGCTTGACCCGTCGAGAGCGGTGCCTCGGGCCGCTGGTGATCGGCGGCGCGACCGAGGTCTTCGTTTCAACAATCTTGTCGGGGCTTGCCGAGCTCACGATTGCCCGCGCCTCATTGCTTTCGACCAGACGCTGATCGCAGGTGCTATGAGGGCGAGGTCGGCCACGAGCTGGTCGAGGAACGCGCGTGCATCGGGGTAACGCGAAAGGGACGCGCTTTGACCAGCCCAGAGCTGCATCAGCTCCGGGCGCCCGGCTTTCTCGGCCAACGTGGTCAGATTTTTCACGAGCGCGCGCTGCAGTGGGTAGGGCAGCACCACCATTTCGTTGCTGCTCACGAGCTCGAACAACTGATTCTGCACAGCTCTCGCGAGGCGACCAGTGAACCCCGTGCTCAGTGCGGTTCTTCCGGCTTTGCCTTGTAGGATCAGCTCGCGATGTACAGGAGCCGCACCCCCTTGTTCCGACCCCAAAAATGCCGTGCCGATTTGCACCGCGCTCGCACCCAGCGCCAGCGCCGCCGCCGCGCCCCTCGAATCGGCGATGCCGCCGGCCGCGATCACGGGAATACTCACGCGGTCGACGATCTGAGGCAGCAGAGAAAAAGTGCCGAACAACGACTCTTCGCTCGGCCTCAAGAAGGAGCCGCGGTGTCCGCCAGCTTCGAAACCCGAGGCGACGATCGCGTCTACGCCCGCTTGCTCGAGCGCGCTCGCTTCTTCCGGCGTCGTCGCCCCGCCCACGGTTACGATGCCTTGTTTTCTGCATTCATTCAGAATCTCACGCGGTGGGATACCAAAGATGAAGCTGAACACCGGCACTTTGGCGTCGAGCAACACGCGCGCCTGAGCCTCGAAACTGACGCCGTCGAACGCTTTGAACGCCGGCGGCGCGCCGCCTAATTCCTCGACGTACGGCGTAAGCGGGCGCAGGCTGCGCGCGAATGCCTCTGGTCCAGACTCGAACGCGCCCTCGTCTTGCGTGGACACCCACAGGTTGATCGCGAAGGGCTTGGAAGTCAGGGCGCGAATATCTGCGATCACTGCTTTGATCGCGTCAGGGGCAAGCCCCAGCGCGCCAAAGGACCCGAGCCCGCCGAAGTCCGATACGGTCGCGGCGAGAGGTCGGGTGTCGAAACCGCCGAGCGCGCCTTGAATGATCGGGTAGTGGATGCCGAGCCGTTCGGTGAGCGGCGTAACGTTCCAGGGTGTGTCGGTGATGTGTGGCGCCATTGCTGAGCGTCCGGGGTCGTGGATGCAAGCGCCAGCATGCGCCGCATCGTGGATTGCGCACGAAGATTTGCCTCGGCCGAGCGCAAGGCGCTTCGAGCATCGTGCGCCCGGCCGGTTAAATGTTGAGAATCGCGCGAGGGGCGCGCTGTGCTTGTAACCGATCGTAGCTCAGCTCGGTACAGCCGAGCGCCCGGTCCCGGAAGCGTTTTCGAACGCGGACGGGGCTTTCAAAAAACATCGTGAGGAGAGGTCTTGATGAAACTGACGAATTTAGCGCTAATTGTTGGCGCTGCGACCGCTTTGCTCGGAGCTTGCAGTAGTGACGATTCGGCCGAAGTCGCTGGCGGGAATAACACCGCGGGTGGAGCGGGCAAGGGCGGCGGGACGAGCGAGGGTGGCAAAGGCGGTCTCGAAAGCGCGGGTGCGGCTGGCGAAGCCGGCGGTCTCGAGAACGCGGGTGCCGGCGAGGGCGGCGAGGGCGGCGCCTCGAGCGCGCAAACCTTCACCGTCCTTTTGGAAAATATCGCGCCCAGCAAGCTGTTTACGAGCTCGGGCGTATTCAATACTCCAGTTGGCGCCCTGACGGCAGGTCCCGCCACTCCAGGCAAGGCGTACAAGTTTACGGTCGACGCAGGCCGCAAGCAGAAGCTCCACTTTGCAACCATGCTCGCCGCCACCAACGACTTGTTCTTCGCTCCGAGCGGCGATGGCATCCCGCTGTACTTGGACGACGGGACGCCGATCACCGCGGACGTAACGACCCAGATTTACCTGTGGGACGCCGGCACCGAGCTCAATGAAGAGCCCTTCCTCGGTCCCAACACGGTGACCCGGCAAGCCGCCGCCAACACGGGCCCCGTCGACACCAACCCCAACGTGCGAAAAATTAGCACAGTCACCGAGGGCTTTGTCTTCGCTTACCCCGCCGTCACCAGCATGATCAAGGTCACGGTGACGCACACGACAGGCACGCTATTCGACATCACGATCGAGGACTTGTCCACGGCGGCGCTCACGACCAGCGACGCGGTCAGCCACCCATTGCCGTTGTCGCCCGGTGTGTGGGTGTTGAGCAGTGCAGCCAACTCGCTGTTCACCGATCAGCTGCCTGCGCCGGCGCACGGCCTCGAGGCTATCGCAGAAGACGGCAATCCCACGGACCTGGGCGCGTACGCGTCAACGAGCTCGGGCATCACCTACCCCGCCTCGCCGGGCGCGTGGCTGCTCCATCCCGCCGGCAAGAAGCCGCTCTTCACGGCAGGGTCGAAGGACTACGGCAAAGGTGTCGAAGCCATCGCTGAAGATGGCAATGCGGCGCCGCTCGGCGCAGCTCTTACGTCTTTGGACGGTTACATTAAAGGCGCTGTCTTCAACACGCCCCTCGGTGCATCGACCGCGGGTCCAATCTTGCCCGGCTCGAAATACCAATTCACGCTCGCCGCCAGCCCGGGCGACTCACTGTCCTTCGCCAGCATGCTCGCGGCGACGAACGACGTGTTCTTCGCCCCGAAAGAGACGGGAATTCCGCTGTTCGATGCCGGCGGCACGGCCCTCACTGGCGATGTCAGCGACCAAGTGTACCTGTGGGACGCCGGAACCGAAGGCAATGAAGAGCCGGGGATTGGCCCTAACACGGTGACAAACCAGCTGCAGCCGAACACCGGTACGCCCGGCGAAGGCAAAGTGCAGTTGTTGAGCGCAGTCACGACGGACACCTACCGTTACCCGGCGGCCCAGTCGGTGCTCAAGGTAACGATCTCAGTCAAGTAGCGCCATTAAGGTACCCGCGCGCCCCTCTCCCCGCCTTTCAGCGCCGTCAGCGGTCTCCGCCCCGCGCTGATTTGGGCGGGGGCTTGACCGGATCGCCAAACGGATTTTTCTCCACCGGGTCGAGCGGTTGAGGAGCGTGCGGATCGAGCGGCAGCGGGTCCGGCTTCGAGCCGGGAACCGGCGGGTCGTTGGGTTTCGGCTCATTGAGCGGCTTCACGGTAGAACGAGCTTCGGCCAGTTAGGCGCGGATTACAACCTGCCCGTTGGACACTCGTTGCGCGTGCGCGGCCGAACGAAGAGTCGTATGGGACCCAATACGTGGGACTTCAAAATAAGTCGCGCGCAAAAGTCTCCATTACTGCGCGGGTGCGGTCACGGTCGAGCCTGCGATGTTGATGGCGGTTTGTGCCAGTAGGCGGCCGTTGATCGTAGCGCCCGTTCCGAGCTGAATCGCGGTTTTCGACAGCACGATGCCTTCGGAGTGAGAGGTGGTCCCGAGACTCACGGCCCCTGCAACTTGCCAGAAAATGTTCTTGGCTTGGCTTCCACCGAGCAACTTCATGCTCTTGGTTGCAGTCTCAGTGAGGTCTCCAGTGATCTGAAAAATCCACACATCGTTCGTTCCACCTGCAAGTGTGACGTCCGACGAGATCGTCACCGCCGAATTCCAGCGATACAACCCGGGTACCAGCGTCAACCCGCCAATAGCGCCGTTGCCGAGGTTCAGGAAGTTCGGCGTGGGGCGGTTCGCCGCGTCGGTGTACGCAGCTTGCATCGAGCCGATAGCAGTCGTTAAGTTGGTTGGAGTCGGCGCGTCGTTGTCTGCGGCGAATACGCTGCCCGTTACTTGGGGCGAGGTCCACTGAGGGCCCGCCTTAGTCAGAGAGAAACCCGTGATGTAGCTTGCCGCAGCCGGGCTCAGCCCGACGTCTCCCGTGATCAGGGACGTTGGCACATTCGAAATCGCCGACTGAGCCAAGATGACGTAGTTGCCCGCGGTGCCCAGTTGTACCGGAGCTGGGCCGAGCGCGACGTTAACGGCGCCCCCAGCGCCGCCTGCGCCCGTACCGCCCGTTCCACCCGGGCTAAATCCGCTGGTGCCGCCGACTCCGCTGGTGCCGCCGACTCCGCTGGTGCCGCCGACTCCGCTGGTGCCGCCGACTCCGCTGGTGCCGCCGACTCCGCTGGTGCCGCC
>CAHJWM010000076.1 GCA_903642325.1 Myxococcales bacterium
GGGGCCGGCGGGCTCGCTCGGCGCAGTCGACGGCGGACCCGCCGATTGCCCTTCCGGCCCGGCAACCGCACTAGTACATGCCAAGGCGCTCAACGCGAGGGTCGGCCACAGAGCTGTCGTGCAGCGGGTCAGGATTTTTCCGTTCATGTTGGGCCGTTCTCCATACAACGAGCACGGAGACGTGCTCGAATAGCGGGGTTCCGTTCGAGCGTCGGACGCGCCGTGGCCCGGAAGCCTGTTAGTAAGGGGGCCGGTCTAAGCAAAGCGCACCAGGTTTCCACGGGTGCGTGCGAGGTTTCCGTAATGAGCTGGGCCGCCGGCGAAGCGAACGGCCGACCCCTCGGCGCAGCGTCGCTCCCACGTCCGCGCGCATCGGTCCAAGCGCCACCAGGCAACCCCGAATTGCGGCGGCCGGCCCAACCACACCGCAAAGCAGCAAAACAGGCTACCCAGAACGCGCTACGCTCGGCGCCAATGCAAGGCTACCGCAGTCGCACGACCACACAGGGACGGAATATGGCTGGCGCGCGCTCGTTGTGGCGCGCAACGGGCATGAAGGACGCGGACTTCGAAAAGCCAATTATCGCCATCGCCAATAGTTTCACGCAGTTCGTGCCCGGGCACGTCCACTTGCACGACGTGGGTCAGCGGGTGAAAAAAGTGATCGACGCGGCGGGCGGCTGGGGCGTCGAATTCAACACGATCGCGGTCGACGACGGCATCGCGATGGGCCATGGCGGCATGCTGTACTCGCTACCCAGCCGCGATCTGATTGCCGACAGCGTGGAGTACATGGTGAACGCCCATTGCGCGGACGCCTTGGTGTGCATTTCCAATTGCGACAAGATCACGCCCGGTATGCTCTTGGCCGCGGTGCGCTTGAACGTGCCGACCATCTTCGTTTCCGGCGGCCCGATGGAAGCGGGAAAGATCGTGGGGAGTCACGACCGCGACGGCAAGCCACTGATCCGCAAGTTGGATCTGATCGACTCGATGATCGCGTCCAGCGACGCCAAGGTGAGCGACGAAGAATTGAAGGAGATGGAGCGGTCGGCGTGTCCCACCTGCGGCTCTTGCTCCGGTATGTTTACGGCCAACAGCATGAACTGCCTGAACGAGGCGCTGGGCCTCGCTTTACCGGGCAACGGGACGCTGCTCGCGACCCACGCACGCCGCTGGGAGCTGTTCGCCGCCGCCGGCGAGCGCATCGTTGCACTGGCCAAGCGCTTTTATGTCGATGGCGACGCTTCGGTCCTACCGCGTAGTATCGCGACCTTCGAGGCCTTCGAGAACGCCATGACACTGGATATTGCGATGGGCGGCTCCACCAACACCGTGCTTCACATTTTGGCCATTGCCGAGGAAGCCGGCGTCAATTTCAAGATGTCGGACATCGACCGTCTGTCCCGAAAGACGCCGAGCATCTGCAAAGTCGCGCCCTCCTCGAGTTACCATGTGGAAGACGTCCACCGCGCCGGCGGCATTTTCACGATCTTGGGTGAGCTAGACAAAGCCGGGTTGATTCATCGCGCCGCGCGCACCGTGCACGAGAACACGATGGGCGAGGCCATCGACCAGCACGATGTCCGCCGCCCGACCGCGACCCCCGGTGCCAAACAACGCGCGCTGGCCGCGCCCGGAGGCGTGCCTACCCAAACGGCTTTTTCGCAGGACAAATACTTTCCGAGCATCGACTCGGACGAAGCCAAGGGCTGCATTCGAGGCGTGCCGCACGCCTACACCACCGAGGGCGGCCTCGCCGTCTTGTACGGCAACATCGCGGTCGATGGCTGCATCGTGAAGACCGCCGGTGTAGACGAGTCGGTTTGGAAGTTCGAGGGACCAGCGCGCGTGTTTCATGCACAAGATTCGGCCTGCGACGCCATCCTCGCCGACCAGATCAAAGCCGGCGACATCGTCGTCATCATGTACGAAGGTCCGAAGGGCGGGCCGGGTATGCAGGAGATGCTCTATCCGACCTCGTTCCTAAAAGGCAAAGGCTTAGGCCAAGCGTGCGCCTTGATCACCGACGGCCGCTTCAGCGGCGGGACTTCGGGCTTGAGCATTGGCCACGTTTCACCGGAGGCCGCCGAAGGGGGCGCCATCGGCTTGATCGAAGAAGGCGATCGGATCGTGATCGACATTCCGAATCGTCGGATTGACGTGTTGGTGGATGACCGAACGATGGCCAAGCGCCGCGAATCGGCAGACGCGCGGGGGCGGGACGCATTTCGCCCGAACCGGGACCGCTACGTTTCGACTGCGCTGCAGGCCTACGCGCTCATGACCACGAGCGCCGCGCGTGGCGCAGTCCGTGACCTCAGTCAGCTCACTGCCGCTTCCCACAAATCACGATGACGACTCGCGTGCTCTTGATTCGTCATGGTGCGACCGTGCTCAGCGCGGAAGATCGCTTCGCTGGCTCGACCGACGTGCTGCTTTCGGACGAAGGTCGGGCGCAGGCGCGTGCGCTCGGTGAGCGACTTGCGGGGGCCGAGCTGTCCGCAGTGTTCGCAAGCCCGATGAAGCGGACGGTCGAGACGGCCAGTCTGATCGCCACTCCGCATGGATTGAATCCGACGACCGCGGACGGTCTCCGTGAAATCGACCACGGGCGTTGGGAAGAGCTTACCCGGCGCGAGGTCGAAGCGCGCTTTCCGGAGGAATACGCGAACTGGGAGGCCGATCCCTTCACTTTCGCCCCCGCCGAGGGCGAGTCGGGGCTGAGCGTGATGGCGCGCGCCTTGCCCGTGCTGCGCCAAGTAGTCGTCGCTCACGCAGGCAAGACGGTCGCGGTCATATCGCACAAGGCAACCATCCGGCTCATCCTGTGTAGCCTGTTGGGGATCGACGCCCGCGGCTATCGGGACCGCTTGGACCAATCCCCCGCCTGTCTGAACGCGCTCGATTTCAAGGATCCCGTCCGCGCTCGGTTGGTCGTGTACAATGACATCTCACATTACGCAGCGCGGCCAGCCCAAGCCCACTCGCGCCTGTCGAAGTGGTGGCAGTGAAGCGGCGCTCAGCGGCAGCGTTTAGCCGGCCAACGCCCGAATAAATTCCCCCCCAAGCTCATCTCCGGACCCGCTGGTGGTCGCGAGTCAGCCGGTCCTGCGAAGCTCGATGTCAGCGCTTCAGATCGACGACTTGCGTGCCCCAGTAGCCACTCGACAGAAACAACTGGTCATCTTGCCGCGAGAGCGATGATACGGCCCAGCCCCGAGTGCGGATGAATTGATCGTACGTCGGCGCTGCCGATCCGTCGCCCGACAGGCGATACACGTCGATGCCTTGGTCGTTCCAACCCGAGCTCACGAGCGCGCGGTCGCCTTCGACGCCCACGAGCCAACCCCAGCCGGGCTTCGCCAGCGCCGCGAGCAGCACGGGCCTCGCGGGGTCACTAAGGTCGACCTCCACCAAGCTCACGGTGGAAGAGCTTGCATCGTAACTTTGGCTCGACATGTAAGCCCTATTTCCGCGCACGAAGGTGTTGCCGACCCAACCCGGCAAGTCGAGATGACTCTGGAGATAAGCGTTGTCACCGCTCAATTTCAACACGTCCAGCTCGTTCACCGAGCTGTTTCCGGACCAGCGGTAGTCGAGGGTGTAGATGAGCGAGGGATCGGTGTCGGAGGCCCCGACGAGCAAGCCCGGGACGTTGATCTTTTGAGCGACCCTCGGCCGGGTTCGGTCACTGTAATCGATGCGGTCCAGGTAATAGCGCACGACTCCGGGGTCGTAAGCGCTGCCGTCATTCGAAGTGTTGGGCGTTCGCTCCCATTCGTAATGTGAGGCAAAGAGCTGGTCGCCGATCGCGCGCATATTGCCCCACCACGCGTTCTCATCACGGACGATGAGCGTGGATGCCACCGCCGGTGCGTCCGGATCGCGCAGATCGATCATGTACAACGACTGCTGCGATTCGACGTACTTACCGCTGCCATCGTAGCGCGGGGCCCAGCGTCGAAACGCGAGTGCATCGCTTCCAACCTGAACCACGTCACCGCCATTGTACCAATCGAACCAGTAGTAACCGTACCAGCCGCCCGCGCCGTAGTAATCACCGGCAAGCGCCGGGAGGTCGACGACGCCGCGCTTTTCGATCTTGCCGCGGCTGTAGTCGACGACCGACACCTCTTGCGTGGAAGACCGGCAAAAACTGCCCTTGCCACCCATGGGTGCCGGGCTGTCGGCACAAACGTTGCTGACGATGTAGGCGAGCTTTCCGTTGTGAAACGTTTGCGCGCTTTGGCCGGGAATTTCCAACTCGTCGCTAGCTACTCCCGTGACGTTTTCCTCCGCCTCGCTCACGGGCAAAATTCGCAACGTTGAATGGTTCGAATCATTGCCCCACCAGTCGCTCGACAGCTCCGCCACGGACGCACCTAAAGGCCTCACGTTGACGACGTTGCGCGCTAGGGTCAGCTCGCTCACGAGCTTCGGATTCTCGTGGTCGGTGTAGTCCACCACGCTGAGGGCAAGATCGCTCAGCGCCAGCAGACGATTTTTTACGAAGATGCCGCGCTCGGTCCAGCCTTTGGAGTGCGCCGCGCCCGCCGTGCTGATACCTCGTTCGGTATATTCGATGAGCTGTAGGCCATTTTCGTATCGGTAGCTATCGTTGTCCCATCCACTGAACGGGAGGACGACCAAGCCTTTCGACTTGTCCATCGTGAACGCCTTGAACGTGCCACTCGCCGGCGTCCATGCCCAGCCGTCGCCGAATTTCGACACGCCGATTTGCGTCGGCTGCGCTGGATTGGAGACGTCGAAGTAGCGCAGGGAGACCTGGCTGCTCGTGTAGTACGTCTCGCCAGGAGTGTATTCGTTGCCGAGCGCGAACAGGCGGTCACCGGCCGGAATCAAGTTCCAGACCTCACCCGCCAACTGAGTGGACCCCGCCAGCACCGGCGCTTTCGGATCAGCGAGATCCCAGATTTGTAGCGGGAGCGACGGCTTCTGGTTGCCGTAGTAATAGTTAGTGCCGGGGGTGAGATACATGCGGCCGGAATCGAAGCGCGCCGTTGCTCCCCAACCCGTGGCCGGGATCTGCACTAGCGATGAGACGCCCGGCTCATCGGGCTTGCTGAAGTCAGCGGTGGCCAGCACCAGAGGTTGATCGGAGCCGCAATATGCTGCGCCACAGGCGAGCACGTGCGCGGTCGAGCCATCGGCGAAGTCTAAATTCCAACGACCGTTGTCCGCGCCGAAACCTTGGATCGAGCCCGCGAAGCTTAGAGTGCCGCGCGGCTCGATCGTGCCTTTTGGATCGCTGATGTCGATGTAGACCAGCTCGGTCGAAGCTGTGTCATTTTGTTTTTTCGGGTTCGTCACGGAGTGAGCAAATAAAATCGAGCTCGCGTTCACGTTGAAAATGCCACCGTAGCCAGGCAAGCGATAACTGCCTTTGGTGACGACCTGGCCTTCGGCAATGCTCACCGATGTGACGGCGACACTCGGCTGAGTGGAGCCGACGGACACCCCGTCCGAAGCAACGGGTCCGAAGCCACCGAAGCTCGAACCGTAGTCTTCCGTAATTGCATACAGCACGTCTCCCACGACGCGGGTATCCCGCACCCAGCCGCCCAAGCGAGCGTCGCCGAGGATCTTCATATGCGCGGGATCCGTGGCATCGATGCCGCGAACGATGGAGCCGTAAAAAGGCTCGCCCGCAGCGTCGGTTCCGTACCAATCAGCGACCACCACGCTGGCGATTCCATCGTGGATGATCATCTCGACGGGCGAGCCGTAGATCGGTGAGCGGCCAAGCAGCTTCGGCGCATCTACATCGCTCACATCGAACACCATCAAACCGCGGTAGGCGTTCAAGTAATAAAGGCGGTCTCCCTCCACCCGGTAGAGGTCCGTCTCTTCCACCTTGCGCAGCTCGACCGACGCCGCAGTATCGCCAGCTTGCGGAGCCCCCGGCGCAGCTCCAGGCGCGGACGTCTCGGCCGACCCGTTACCGACCCCGAGCGCGGCCCGCGAGCTAGCTCCCGGCGAGACCGATGCGAAGTCGCTCTGGCCGGCGGCGCGCGTCTGAGCCGAAGTGCCGCCGCCAGAGCAGCCAATGGGCAGCAACGACCCGAATGATATGATCACCATTCCCACGACGTGATCACCGCGGTCCGTCAGCCAACTTTGTGCCATGGGGTGCCCTCTGCCGGGCGCGGGCGCTCGGCAATAGGCGTACAAGCACGGCACATGCCAACCAGCGATCTTGGCTTTTACAGCCGTTTTGAAGGCTATTTCCCCCGTTGTGTGCCGGTTGGCACATAACCGACCCGCTCTCCGCGACACTTCGATCTTAGCGGAGCCAACTATTAGCGAATCAGCGCCGATACCGCCCTGAACGCGGGCGCAGCCAGATAAGGGAAAAAACGCCAGGCCAACAGCAGCCCAAGCAGCTCGAACGCCGGAAGCTGACGCATGCGCTGGTACAACACCCCGAATTGGCCCGGAAGTAGGCCTGCGAGCACCGAAGCGCCATCCAAAGGGGGCACGGGAATGAGGTTGAACAAAAACAGCACCACGTTGAGCTTGAGCATCACGCCGAGCACGAACGCCAACGCAGCGAGCGGCGAACGGCCACCTCCGACCGCCTCCACATAACTGCCGCTGGTCCCCAGATCCGCATATTGAAAGACGTGGGCGGCAAGCAGGGTGCGCATCAAAACGAGGGCGAGCAGGGCGAGCAACAGGTTTGCGCTCGGGCCCGCGAGCGACATGAGCGCCTGACGCCGTGGGTTCTGCCGGCCCCATTCTGAGTTGAAGGGCACGGAGGCAAAGCCCATCATCCAGCCCAATTGCAGGTAAGAAAGAATCGGGAGCACAATCATACCCACCGGCGAACGCCGAAGATGCGGCGCCGGGTTCAAGGTCACATGACCGGTCTCATGAGCCGTCACGTCCCCGCCGCGGTACGCCAGGTAGGCGTGCGCAAACTCGTGAAAGGTCGTGCTGAACAGAAACACCAAGTACCAGGCAATCAGCCCTTGGGCGGTTCCAGTCATTGCGCAGCGGTTGTACCTCAACTGCGCCGGCGAGCGAATCAATCTGGGTCCCGCGCCCAAGGCGGTGGCAGCGCTCAGCCCAGAACTCGGAGTTTCTGTTGCATCTCGTGCATTATGCGTGCTTAATGCACGAGATGCACCGTTGCTTGGAAGACGGGATGAGTTGATGGGTTGGCTTCGCGACTTGATGGACCAGTCCGATTCCGGGTGCCGGAGCTACGGCGAGCTCGCTCGCACGGCGTTGGGCGACCCTGACTGGCCTTCGGAGTCGCGGATGGCTGAGCGATCGCTGGCCAGCATTTTTAGCAAGCTCGACCGCAACCAAGAAACCGAATGGCTTGCCGACCGTCCGGGCGTTCGGCGGGCGTTATCTCAGGCATTAGGCGTGCAACTGGACGACGTACGCGCAGCGGGTCAGGCCGGCGCCGACCTCGCGCTGGGAGCTCGCGCCGAGCACCGGCGTTTGCGCTTGACCTCTCTCCGCTGTGCACGGGCCCTCGACCTGAGTGAGGAGTTGCTATGCCCAGGCCTGCCGGCCGCTGTCCTGGCTCCCGCGGAGTATCGGCAAACCTTTTGGCGGGCGGCTAGCGGATCTGGGCGGTCGCTGGTGGGCCATTTTTTACAAGCGCGTGGCCTGGCACACGTGATCGAGGCTCGAACCTTCGAAGAGGCGCTGGCGCGCTTACCGGAACGCGGGCCCACGTTCATTGAGCTCCACGCCCAAGGCAAGAGGCCGCTCGCGGCCGCGCCGCGCCTAGACATCTGCGTGGCTGGCGACTGCGAGCCCGGCGCGCCCGGCTGGCAGGTCGTGGATTCGCCAGCAGTGGAGACCTATCTCGACGAGCTAGTGGGCTGGGTTGCGCGACGCCTACCGGCCGACGGACGCTTCGATGAAAAGGGCACCCTTGCGTGGTTGGAGGGCGCGCTTGGGGACAGCGGCATCGTCGACGGGCTGGGCGCTGTGCTTGGTTTATGTGGCCTTTCGGATGAGCAAGGTTTGCCGAGCCTACGCGGACAGTCAGCCCAGAAGTTGGGGGAGCGATTTTGTCGAGAACGTTTGCTGGCAACGCTCGAGCCTGACGCAGCCCACGGCGCGTGGTTGAAGCGCAATGGATACGACATCCTGATCGATCTGGGGCGCCGCCTGCTCGCGGACTCGGACGGCGCGTGGGACGAGCCACGCTCGCTCGAAAGCTGGCTCGCGCTGGTGCCGGCCGAGCACCAGCGCGAGGCCGACCTGGACTGGATGCGCTTGTCACTCAGCCGCACGGACTCGACGATCCGTCCGAGTGATATCGAGAAGGCGGCGCGCAAAATCCCGCCTGGCGCATATCGAATCGTACGCGCACTACAGCGGGCCGATCTTTTGCGCGACGCCAATAGCTTCGCGGCGCCGGACATGGAGCTTGCGCTCGGGCCACGCTGGTTCTCCAACACGCTGCGTTTGGGCGCGACCCGCGCGCTCGTTTCCGGTAGCCCAAACGATTTCGGTGAAGCGCTGCTTCGAGGTCACGCGGCGCCGAGCGTTGCTCGTGAGCTAGTGCGGCGTCTCTCGGATCAGGGCAGCGCGTTCATCGACGGTGTGCTCGAGCTGGAGAATGTCGACAGCGCAGCGCACAGCGCCGCCGTCGAGATGACATTCCGCGCCGCCGGTGTTGCGCTGCTGGACGGCGCCGAGCTATCCGCTGATTCTCTGGAAGCTTTGTGGGACGAAGCGCTCGACCTGCGCCTAGAAATTCCGGGTGAGCTGCCCAGCCCGCGCATTGAGTATGCTGATCCGGAGCGGGATGCGCTCCTGGCGCGTGGGCTCTGGTATCTCGCGGCGCTGGTCATAGGTGGTGAGCTGGGTCAGCGCGCAGGGCGCCGCCACGCGCTACTTCGACCGTGGAAGACCCGCGCGCCCAGCCCCGAGCTACGCGCGTTGTGCGCAGTGATAGCGCGAGACCTGCCAAGCAACCCCCGGGACCGCGCTTGGGCACTGCGTGCCTTCTCCCTGATCTCCAAGCTGCGCGCGGAGATCGGTGCACTCGGCAGCGTCGAGACGCCCGAGGTCCTGGAAAGGCCCGCCGTCATTTTGGACGAGGTGCTGCACGGTGTTTTGAGCTGGCCAACCGTCGCCGGCATTGCCGACAACGAGCTCGGCCTTCCGGCGTTGCAGGCGCTCGCTGTCGAACGTGGCTTACCCTTCTCGGTCGTGGCACAGGCGATCTGGGAGGCCTGGGACGATGCCCAGCGGCCAAGCAATGGCGCGTCGTTTCTAGCCCCTGATTCGGCGCATTCGGGCTGGTTTTGGCCCCATATTCCGGCGGACCTCTTACAGCCCCTTTTGTGCGACGCGCGGGCCCAGCACATCCCGTACGAAAGCTTCGGCGAAGCGCAATGGCAGGCGTTCTTGGGGGCGATCGAAATTGCTCCCGCACGCGCCGAGGACGAGCGCGCCTTCGCGCTCGCGCCCGAGGCCGTGCTCGACGAAGCAATGTCGCGAGGGATCGAGAGCGCGGCCCTGTTCAGGAGTGCGTGGCAGCGCGCGCCCGAGCGCGCGTCCAGCGAGGTTCTACGCGCGCTCGACAGCACCAACCCCGAACACGTGCCGTGGCTGCAAGCGCTGTTGAGCGCCACCCCGAGCGCGCAGTTTTCACGCCTGTCGCTGATCTTAGAGCGGCGGCCCATAGCGAACCTGGAGCGCGACAGACTATCCGTCGTCCGCCGCTTTCTACACGGCTATATTCGTGCGCGTCAGCCCGGATACGCCGACGCCTATAGGCACTTGTCGGACATCGAGCGCCAACTTTCGCACGCCCGCTGAAGGGCCGAGCCTTGCACGCGCCGGCGGTAGAACCGCCGCGTGCCTGGGCCGAGCACCAGCAAGCTCGCAGGTGGGCGCTCGGTCGGGTCGCAGCCGGTCCGGCCCATCGCAAGGGCTCCTCAGGGAGCTACTCGCTCGTCCCCCCAAGAGCTCGGTCTTCGGGGTCACCACTGCGAGCTGCCCTTTCAGACTCGTCGCCGGGGGGCCTGCCGCCCGCTGCAAGAAGAAACTGAGTCATCCACACCACGAGCAAAGTCTCACGGAACGGTCGGCCGAGCTCGCGCAGTAGCTCGGCTAGCGGCTCGACGAGTCGGCACGATTGCACGTGGCGGTCGGGCAATCTGGCCGCATACTGTCCGACTCTCAGCGATTTTTGGAGGTATCAAATGGGACTTCATATCGGCAGCATTGCCCCAGATTTCGAGCAGGAATCGAGCGAAGGCACGATCAAATTCCACGATTACATGGCAAGCAGTTGGGCCGTGCTGTTCTCGCACCCCAAGGATTTCACGCCCGTATGCACGACCGAGCTCGGTCGCGCCTCGCAGCTCAAGGCCGAGTTCGATAAGCGCAACGTCAAGATGATCGCGGTCAGCGTCGACGACGCGGAGTCCCACAAGAAATGGATCCCGGACATCGAGCAAACGCAGGACACGAAGATGAACTTTCCGATCCTGGCCGACTCGGATCGCAAAGTCGCCAAGCTTTTCGACATGATTCACCCGGAGGCGAACGACACGCTCACCGTGCGCTCCGTGTTCATCATCGATAACAACAAGAAGATACGCGCAACGATCACCTATCCCGCCAGCACCGGCCGTAACTTCAGCGAAATCCTGCGGGTCATCGACTCGCTCCAGCTAACTGATAATTTCAAAGTGGCGACCCCTGCCGATTGGCAGGACGGCGACGATTGCGTGATCGTGCCATCGATCACCGACCCGGCGGAGATCCAGCAGCGCTTTCCGAAAGGACACCAAGCGCTTCGCCCGTATCTCCGCATGACGCCGCAGCCGAACAAGTGACGGGTCGGCGCGCGGAGCGCTCCCCTAGGCAACGCGGCGAGCGTTGTCTTTGGCGCGAGCGCGGCGCGCGCCTGCACCCGTTCGTGGGCTGACGCTGAGCGCCTCGGGCTCACCGGCGAAGTGGAGCCTGATATCGACCGCCGCGCTCTGCCATTCGACCCCGAGCTGACGCGCGAGCGCGCCGAGGGCCGGCCGCGAGCGACCTTCGTTGCGGTCCGAGGCCGCTAATATCAGGCGGCCTCCGGAACCCCGCGCAAGCGCGTCAGCGGCGGCGCGCGCTAGCTCGCGCCGCGCGCCGCAAGCAACTGCGTCCAAACGCTCGCTGCACGCGATGACCGCGCTGCCGATCACCCCGCTGCGCGCGAATGCGCCGCCTAGCAGCTCACCCACACGCGCCGCAAACGCAGCCGATGACTCGGTTTGCTCTTGCACCAACACGCGCCGCGCGGGCGCTGGCCATACGCCGAGCTCCGCCTGCACCCAGCTCGGCCATTCGGCGCCCAGCTCCAGTACGATCAGCAGGCCATTTGGGAAATTGAATTTTTGCATAGACCGTCCGCTCATTAACTGCTCTATCCGCTAAACCTCGCAAAGTTTCCCAGAACTGGGCAAGTTTCGAAGTGCGCTGCGGGCCGAGGAGCCGTGATACTCGATAATTCCCCGCCCTCTCCGCCGTCAGCGCCGCCATCTGAGCCGGAGATCGACCCGACATTTTGGGGCAACCTGCTTCGCTACGCGCTCGCGTTGTTGGGCGTGGCGTGCGGCGCTGCCGCCTTCGCCATCGTATTTCGTCACACTGTGGCTTGGGTGTTTGGTCGGGCCTTCGGCGCGGCCGACGTACTGAGCGCTTTTCAGAAGCTACCCTGGTACGCCAGCATCTTGATCCCCGCGGTTGGTGGCGGCTTGGCGGGCTGTACCGGGCTCTTGGCGGCCAAGCTCAAGGGCGGTCAGGGCGTGGGTGACGTGATGGAGGCCGTCGCGCTCGGCAAAGGCCAGATCTCGCTGCTGCCGACGGTGATCAAGGCTAGCGCCTCTTGGCTTTCGATTGTGTCAGGCGGGTCGGTTGGTCGCGAAGGGCCCTTGATTCAATTCGGTGGCGGTTTGGGCGGCGCGCTCGGGCGCTTGTTCGGACTGCGCGAACGCCAGGTGCGCGGCTTGATAGCCGCGGGGGCCGCGGCAGGCTTCGCCGCCGCCTACAACACGCCGATCGCAGCGGTGCTGTTCGTGGTCGAAGTGGTAACGGGCGTGATCGCGCCCGACATCGTGCTCCCAGCGATCATTGCCGTGCCGATCGCTACTGCGCTCACGCGGCTAGCCATTGGTGGAGGCCCCATTTACGGGCAACGCAGCTTCAGTTTGAGGTCCAATGCCGAGCTGGCCGCGTACGCCGTGCTCGGCCTCTTAGCGGGGCTCGGGGGACCGCTGTTCATGCGCTTGCTTGCGCTCGGCGAGCGCTTCTTTGAAAAGCTCGCCTACCGCCCCGCGCGTGCGGCACTCGGCGGCGCGCTCGTGGGGCTGATGGCGATTGTTCGGCCAGAGGTGACCGGCAACGGCTACGAGGCCATCAACCTGATTCTGAACGCGCGCTTGACGATTGGGCTCGTGGTCGTGCTCCTGTTCGCCAAAGCAATCGCGACCACGGCCTCGGTCTCATCCGGAAGCCCGGGCGGCGTATTCACCCCTTCGTTGTTTTTGGGCGCCGCGCTCGGCAGCAGTGTGGGCCACGTCGTGCTGCGGATCAATCCACACCTCGGTGGCGCCGTAGAAGCGTATGCACTGGTGGGCATGGCGGCAATGATCGCGGCCACCGTACACGCGCCGATCATGGCCACCGCGCTCGTCTTCGAGCTGTCCGGCGATTATGCGATTGCGCTTCCGCTGCTCACCGCGACCGCCATCGCCGCGCTGCTCTCGCTCCGCATACATCCGGAAAGCATTTACACCGAAGAGCTTCGCCGCCGCGGCCGCCGTTGGCAGGTCAAGGTCGTGAGCGAAGACGGCGCTTCGTCATGAGCATCTGGAGCTGGATGGTCGCGATTCACGGCGCGCGTCGACCTAGCCTTCGGCGGCAGGGGGCGAAGGGGCGAATTGCACGTCGCTCGTCAACTAAGCCGCGCGCATTCGGGCGCGGCCTCCGCGAGCGATGAAAGCGATGAGCGGGGCGGTGCGCCAGCGGGTCGTCGGTTCGTATCACGTTGAGCCAAGCTCGAGGCGAGCGCGCTTCGCGCGGGCAAGTCGCAAGAGCGGGTCACCTGCGGGGAGCCCGGAAGACGCACTGCGACGCCGAAGGCAGCGACGCCATGCGCGGGCTTGGTGACCATCGAAGAAAATCGCCTGTGGCGCTCACCGCGGCGGCTTGGCTTCGGCGTTGCGCCGCGAGCCGCGCGGGGCGGCCCGGGGCGGCGCGCCGCGGACGTGTTGCTCCCGAGCTCAGCCCGAGCGACGCGCTACACGTGAATGGCGCGGCCAGCGACGGCAAAGGCCGCCTCTTTCATCGCTTCTGCCAAGGTGGGATGGGCGTGTGAAGTGCGCGCAATATCTTCGGATGTCGCGCCAAACTCTATCGCCGCCGCCGCTTCTGCGATCAGGTCTCCCGCGCGCGCGCCGATGATGTGCACACCAAGGATGCGATCCGTAGTCTGGTGCGCCAGGATTTTCACGCGGCCTTCCGTAGCCGCGAGCGCGCGGGCGCGACCATTGGCGAGGAACGGAAATGTGCCTTTGCGGTACGGCACATTTTGCGCCTTGAGCTCGTCTTCCGTCTTGCCCACCGAAGCGATCTCGGGGTGCGTGTAGACGACGCCAGGGATCGCGTCGTAGTTCACGTGGCCGTAGCCGGTGACGATGTGCTCCACGCAGGCCACGCCCTCTTCCTCGGCTTTGTGCGCCAGCATGGGGCCTCGCACGACGTCGCCGATGGCATAGAAGCCTTCGACATAGGTGCGGAAATGATCGTCGATCGGCACGCGACCGCGCGGGTCGAGCTCGATACCCACGGTGTCCAGGCCGAGGCCGGTCGTATTCGGCACGCGACCGACCGAGACCAGTACCCGGTCGCACACGATGTCGGGTTGACCCTCGATGCTCACGCGCACCGAGTCACCTTCGGTCTTGGCGGCCGTGACCTTGGAGCCGAGCTTGAACTCGATGCCTTGACGCGTGAAGATGCGCTCGGCTTCTTCCGCAATGTCGGAGTCCATGCCGGGCAGAATGCGCTCGAGGTACTCGAGCACGGTGACCTTGGCGCCCAGGCGGTTCCACACCGAGCCGAGCTCGAGGCCGATGTAGCCGGCGCCGATCACCACTAAGTGCTTTGGTACCTCGGCATAAGCAAGGGCCTCGGTGCTGGTGCCGACGCGATCGCCGTCCAGCTCGACGCCGCGTAGCGGCGCTACGCTGCTGCCCGTCGCGATCAACACGTGCTTGGCCGAGAGCTCCTCGGGAGCCGAGCCTTCCACATTCACACGCCCGGGCCCCACGACGCGGCCATGGCCCAAGTAGCGCGTGATCTTGTTCTTCTTGAACAAAAACGCGACTCCGCCGGTCAGCGCGTCGACGACCTTGGTCTTACGCTCGAGCATCTTCGGCAAATCGAGCTCGACCCCGGACACGTTGACGCCGAAATCCTTCAGGGTGTGTGCCGCTTCGTGATAGCGCTCGCTCGCCTCCAGCAGGGCTTTGCTCGGGATGCAGCCCACGCGCACGCAGGTGCCGCCGAGCGCGCTCTCGCTTTCGATGCAAGCGACGTCCAACCCCAGCTGAGCGGCGCGGATCGCCGCGACGTAGCCGCCGGGTCCGGCGCCAATCACGATCAAATCATGTTTTTTCACTGGGAACCTCTGATCTGGTCTCGAGAGCGCTCAGATCTCGAGCAGGATGCGCGCGGGCTCTTCCATGCACTCTTTGATGCGCTTCAAGAATGTAACCGCTTCGCGGCCGTCCACAAGGCGGTGATCGTAGGTCAGCGCGACGTACATCATGGGTCGAATCACGACCTGACCCTTGACCGCCATCGGCCGATCCTGAATGGCGTGCAGCCCGAGGATGCCGCTCTGCGGTGGGTTCACGATCGGCGTGGACATCATCGAACCGTAAATGCCGCCGTTCGTGATCGTGAACGTGCCGCCCTGGAGCTCGCTCAGCTGCAGCTTGTTGTCCTTGGCGCGCTTGCCTAGGTCCGCGATCGTCTGCTCGACCTCGGCAAAGCTCAATCGCTCGGCGTTGCGAATCACCGGCACGGCCAAGCCCTTGCCGCCGCCCACCGCCACGCCAATGTCGTAGAAATTTTTGTACACGATGTCGTTGCCACGGATCTCCGCGTTCACCGACGGGATCAGCTTCAAGGCCTCGATAGAGGCTTTGACGAAGAACGACATGAACCCGAGCTTGATCCCGTATTTTGCTTGGAAGGCCTCCTGATATGCCTTCCGGAGCTCCATCACCGGGCCCATGTCGACCTCGTTGAAGGTCGTGAGCAATGCCGCCGTTTGCTGCGACTGCACAAGGCGCTCGGCGATGCGCTTACGAAACGGGCTCATCGCGACCACCTCTTCGGCGCGATCTGCGGAGCTCGTGGGCGCTTCAACGCGCGCGACTGGTTTAGCCTGCAACCGGTCGACGTCTTCTTTGAGCAGCCGGCCGCCGGGGCCGGTCGCGGCCACGTCGTCGGGGTTCAGGCCGCGCTCCTTCAACGCGCGACGCGCGGAAGGCATCACGCGCGCAAAGCCTTGCGGGGGAATGGTCGGACGCGTGCTCTTCGGGGCCTCTTCGGCCCTCGGTAGCTCGGGTTTCGCTGGCTCCGCTTTTGCCGGTTCGGGAGCTTTGGCCTTGGGGGCGGCGGCTGCGCCTTCCTCGATCAAACCGATCACATCGCCCACGGCCGCCGTCTGCCCCTTCTTGACGGTGATTTTCGCAAGCACGCCATCGGTTGGCGCCGCGAAATCGACGGTGACCTTGTCGGTTTCGATGCGAGCGATGATCTCGTCACGCGTCACCGCGTCGCCCTCGGCCTTCAACCACTCACCCAATTGTACCTCGGTGATCGATTCACCGACGGTCGGCACTTTTAATTCGATAGCCATGCTCTGCTAGCGCTTCCTATTTTCCGAACAGACACGAAACACGACGGCGCTCCGCGCGCCCGGACTTTCGTCCCCTCCCCACCGATGGTCAACAACGAGACCGAGCAGGGCCAATTTTCGGCGCGCGCGGCCGAAAGCTCGCTCAGCCCAACGCGCGTTCGAGCAACTCTTGTTGCTCGAGCTTGTGACAGTTGTGCGAGCCGGTGGCCGGGCTCGCCGACTCTTCACGGCACACGCCGCTGAATGGAAAGCGGCCAAAGAGCATGGCCCCGAAGCGAGCGCGAAAGTGACGCCAAGCGCCCATGTTCTCCGGCTCGTCCTGAACCCAGACGATGGGCGTGCCATCGTCGCAATGCTCGATAGCGGCGCGAATGTGGCGATCGGGCAGCGGGTAAAGCTGCTCGATACGCACGATCGCGATGTCGCTCCGGTTCAGCTCCTGACGACGCTTTTCCAAGTCGTAGTAAACCTTGCCCGTGCAAACGAGCACCTTGCTCGGCTTCGACGCGCGCATGTCGGGAATGACCCGGTGGAAGCGTCCGGCCGAAAAATCCTCGAGCGGGCTCACGCACATGGGGTGACGGAGCAGGCTCTTGGGCGTGAACAGGATCAAGGGCTTGCGCCAGGGGCGGAGCACCTGACGGCGGAGCACGTGAAAGTGCTGCGCCGGCGTGCTCGGTTGCACGATTTGAATGTTGTCCTCGGCCGCCGCCGACAAGAAGCGCTCGAGCCGCGCGCTCGAATGTTCTGGGCCTTGCCCTTCATAACCGTGCGGCAGCATCAGCACCAAACCGCTCAGCCGTTTCCACTTGTCTTCGGCGCTGACCAGGAACTGATCGATGATCACCTGCGCGCAGTTCACGAAGTCACCGAACTGAGCCTCCCAGACCACGAGCCCATCCGGCCAATCCAAGCTGTAACCGTATTCGAAGCCCATCACACCCGCCTCACTGAGGGCGGAATTGTAGATTTCGATCGGCGCTTGGTCGGGGGCCAAGTGACAGAGCGGCATGTACGTGTGGCCGTCCTCCACGTCATGGAGCACGGCGTGGCGCTGCGTGAACGTGCCGCGGGGCGAGTCTTGCCCGGTGAAGCGCACGCGCGACCCTTCGGTCACGAGCGAGGCAAAGGCCAAGAGCTCAGCGGTGCCCCAATCGAGCGGCTGTTCGCCATTGCCCATGGCGGTGCGCTTTTGCAGCAAGCGCTCGATCTGCTTATGCGGGTGAAAATCTGCCGGCAGCTCGTTCTGAAGCAAGATCAGATCTTTGACTCGCGCGAGCGCGACGCCCGAGTCGACCTCGGGAACGTTCGCTTCGGGCCCGCCCATGAAGCCCTTCCAATAGCCACCGAGCCAGTCTTGGGTTTTTACGTAGTCCTTGCGGCGCGCCTCGCCGAGCTCCGCTTCCAAGTGCTCCCGGCGCTCGACGGCGATGCGGTCCGCTTCGCCGACGGTCATGCCGCCCAGCTTGAGCAAGTGCTCCAAGTAGCCGTCGCGTACGCTCTTCCGCTCGGCAATCGCCGCGTACATCAGCGGCTGTGTGAACGCGGGCTCGTCGCTCTCGTTGTGGCCGTGGCGGCGGTAACCGTACATATCGATCACCACGTCGCGCAGGAACGTATCGCGGAAATCCATGGCCAAACGCACGACTTGCGCGACGGCTTCCGGGTCCTCCCCGTTCACGTGGAAGATCGGGATCTGCAGCATCTTCGCGACGTCCGTGGCGTAGGTCGTGGAGCGGCCTTGCGACGGCGGCGTGGTGAAGCCGATCTGATTGTTGATCACCACGTGCAGCGTGCCGCCGGTGGTGTAAGCGTCGAGCTGACTCAGGTTCAGCGTCTCTTGAATGATGCCCTCCCCCGCGAACGCGGCATCACCGTGAATCAGCAGCCCGAGCTTGTGAGCATGCGTGGTGTCTCCCACGCGGTCTTGCTTGGCCCGCGCGCGGCCGAGCACCACCGGATCTACGTATTCCAAGTGGCTCGGGTTGAAGCACAGTGACAGGTGCACTTTCTTGCCGCTCTCGGTCACGAAGTCCGAGCTGTGGCCCAAGTGGTACTTCACGTCTCCGCTGCCGAAGTACAGCTCTGGATCGCTGTCCTCCACCTCGCGGAAGATCTCGCGCGGGCTCTTGCCCATGATGTTGGCGAGCACATTGAGCCGGCCGCGGTGGGCCATGCCCAGGATGATCTCATCGACGCCATGCTCGGCGGCGCGGTCGATGGCCAGAGCCAAGAGCGGGATCAAGCTCTCCGACCCCGCGAGCGAGAACGTCTTCACCGTGGAAAACTTGCGTCGCAAGAAGTCTTCGAACGTGGTTGCGTCGGTCAGCTTAGTGAAAATGCGTAGCTGCTCCGAGCGCTGAAGCTCCACGCGGTTTTCCGAGCCCTCCATCCGATCCTGCAGCCAGTTTTTGACCTTCAAGTCGTCGATGTGCATGAACTGCACGCCGATCGACCGGCAGTAGGTGTTGCGCAGGCGCGCGAGCATCTCGCGCAACGTCAGGGCCTGCGCGCCGAAGATCGTGCGGCTCGAAAACTTGCGGTCCAGGTCAGCGCCGGTCAGCCCGTGGAACTCCGGGTCGAGCTCGGCTTGCAGCGGCCGCGGCAACCCAAGCGGATCGATCTTCGCGATCATGTGGCCGCGCACGCGGTAGGCGCGAATCAGGGCGTCGACTTGGTCTTGACGCACCGCGACCTCGGATACGCCGTTGCCCCACAATGGGGCGGCATGGCCGTTGCCATTCGTCTTGCCGTTCGAGCCGTTCGTCACGCCGTGCGCGTGGCCGTTACTGGCAGCGGCCGGGTTGAACAAACTGGCGGCCGGAAACGTGGGGCCAAGCTTGGGCGCCCGACTGAAATCCGCGTCCGGGGCGAGCGCAGAGAAGTACTCTTGCCAATCCTCTGAGACGAGGCTCGGGTCTTTGAGAAAGTCGGCGTACAGCCCTTCGGCGAAGGCGAGGCTCAGGGTGTTGACCGAGCCCTCGGTCAGATCATTTTGCATGGCGGTTATATGGGGCGAAGCGCGGTGTTTTCGCCGCGTCGTCCATGCTCTCTCGACTGCTTTCGGTCAAGTAATACGGCCGGAAAGAGCGCCTCTAAGACCTAAAATAAGCACGATTTGCCAATGCTCGAAGCGCACCGACCCTGCATTGCGCGGTTTCGGCCGCGCGTTCTTCGGAATTCTGCAATCTTTCCGTCGCATTTCGGACAATCGCGCACGTTTCCAGTTTTGGGTGCCCCCAGCGGTGAGGGCGCACCACGCCAGGCCTCTTCGCTCCGCTCCTCGGCCCGGGCCCCCGGGCATGCGTCGGGCGGACGCC